>JAZQCT010000027.1:0-14991 GCA_045546475.1 Oscillospiraceae bacterium | reverse complement strand
GAATAATTTGCTTCTAGCAATATTACTCAAGAATTTTCGTTGGCTTAATTTCGATTTTAACATCGATCTTAAACAATCTTATCAATTGTCCAAGGTGTTCTTAGTTCGTCTTTCACGTTATTCAATTTACAAGGTACAGTGTCGTTCGGTGGCGTTCATCAGATGTCCGCCGCGAACTTTTACATGTTATCACAACTTATTTGGTTTGTCAAGAACTTTTTTCAAATTCTTTAAAAAACTTTTTAAGTTGCGGTTGCCCTCCCGGCTGAGCCGTTCATCAGACAACTTTTATATATTAGCAGAACTGTCAGAATTTGTCAAGCACTTTTTTCAGTTTTCACAAAATTTCTTTCGTTTCTGCCATATGAAATCGCCGAAATATCGGCGACTTGCATATACTATCACTTCATTCGTAATTTGTCAAGGATTTTTCTAAAATATTTTTTAATACTAAACTTTTGTTTATCCCCATTCATTTTCGGCCATCTCCCATAAGTCATTTGTCCGTCAGTCGCGGACAGATATATTGCTGCTGATGCTTGTCAGCGCATCTGTGGCAGCATGGACACTTTCTTCCCGGTTTGCCAGATCTCCCAGGCTTACCATGCCGCAGAGTCTGCCCTGTTCCACCACCGGCAGCCGGCGGATTTGCTTGCGCCCCATCAGCTGAGCCGCCTCCCGGATCTCCATTTCCGGAGTCCCGCAGGTCAGTCCTGTGGTCATGACCTCCCGCACCTTCGTATCCTCCGGCCGTTTGCCGGAGGCAAGGCACCGGATCACCAGGTCCCTGTCTGTGATCAGCCCCTTCACAGCTCCGTCACCACTGCAGACCGGCAGGCTTCCGATATTGCACCGGGCCAGAGTCCGGGCCGCTACCGCCACCGTTTCCTCCGGGCCGACGGTCACCACCTGTCCGCTCATCAGATCTTTCAGCTTCATGTGCATCCCTCCTGTTTCTGATTGTTGCCGCAATTGCAAAAAATATACCCCGGAACCGAAGTTCCGGGGTATATACCATATTTTATTAGTATGCGATCTTTGCTTCGATGTAGCTCTTCAGTTCAGAGATCGGGATACGGACCTGCTCCATGGTGTCGCGGTCGCGGACGGTGACGCAGTTGTCAGCAGGAGTATTCTCGTCGCCGACGGTCTGGAAGTCCACAGTGATGCACAGAGGAGTACCGATCTCGTCCTCACGGCGGTAACGCTTGCCGATGGAACCGGCATCGTCAAAGTCCACATTCCACTTCTTGGAGAGTGCTGTGAAGATCTCCAGAGCCTCCGGAGAGAGCTTCTTGGACAGCGGCAGAACGGCTGCCTTGAAGGGAGCGAGTGCCGGATGCAGGTGCATTACGGTACGAACATCATTCTTCTCAGCGTCAATGACTTCCTCATCATATGCCTCTGTCACGATGGTCAGGAACAGACGCTCAACACCGAGGGACGGCTCGATGACATAGGGGATATACTTGGTGTTGTCCTCCGGATCGAAGTATTCGAGGGACTTGCCGCTGTGATTCTGGTGCTGTGTCAGGTCGTAGTCGGTTCTGTCCGCAATGCCCCACAGCTCGCCCCAGCCGAACGGGAACAGATATTCAAAGTCAGTAGTAGCCTTGGAATAGAAGCACAGCTCCTCCGGATCGTGGTCACGCAGACGGAGGTTCTCCTCCTTGATGCCCAGATTCAGCAGGAAGTCACGGCAGTATGCACGCCAGTACTGGAACCATTCGAGGTCAGTGCCGGGCTTGCAGAAGAATTCGAGTTCCATCTGCTCGAACTCACGCACACGGAAAATGAAGTTGCCGGGTGTGATCTCATTACGGAAGGACTTGCCCACCTGTGCCACGCCGAACGGAACCTTCTTTCTGGTGGTTCTCTGGATATTTGCAAAGTTCACGAAAATACCCTGTGCAGTCTCCGGACGCAGATACAGCTCGGACTTGGAATCCTCAGTAACACCCTGGAATGTCTTGAACATCAGGTTGAACTGACGGATGTCTGTGAAATCCTTTGCCTCGCAGTTCGGGCAGCAGATGCCCTTTTCACGGATATAGTTCATCATTTCCTCATTGCTCCAGCCGGCAGGATTGGTGCCGTCGAATGCTTCGATGAGGTTGTCGGCTCTGTGACGGGTCTTGCAGGACTTGCAGTCCATCAGCGGGTCGGAGAAGCCGCCCAGATGACCGGATGCTACCCATGTTTCGGGATTCATGAGGATGGCGGAATCCAGACCTACGTTGTAGGGGCATTCCTGGATGAACTTCTTGCGCCATGCCTTCTTGATGTTGTCCTTCAGCTCCACGCCGAGAGGGCCGTAGTCCCATGTATTGGCAAGACCGCCGTAGATCTCGGATCCTGCGTATACGAAACCTCTGGATTTGCAGAGATCAACGATTTTTTCCATGCTCTTATCAGTATTCAGCATTTGTATTTTCCTTCTTTCTGACTAATTCTCGCCGTGATACGGCATTGTTTACATTATACTATAAATAGGGGGAAATGTCAAGTATCAATCCGGTTTTCCGGCTTTATTTATGAGAAGAAGCCGCCTTGAAATGCCGCACGTTCCGGATCATGTCCTTTGTCAGCACCCAGAAATTCGCCTGTACCCATTTCCCGCGGCAGGTCCATTCATTCTCAAATGGCGCAATATCGAATACACGTTCCCAGTTTTTGTATTTCATTTTTTTCTGTTCTTCCGGTGACATGGATTCATACACAGCCTCCTGAGCAGCATTCTCTTCCTCAGTTTCAGAGATCAGCCCATTACACAGAACCAGATTCCATGTGTCAAAATCGGAGAGCAATATCTGTGTATCAGGAATTTCAAGCTCAATGCAGACAAAGGGCTGACCATGCCTGCCGTAGCACCATCGTTCACCCCGCAGATCGGGTTTGTAATGTCTGCCGTTCTGCTTATACCATGCCCATACCGGATAGACCACACCGGACGGCGGCGGACCGATCTTTCTTTGCATATGACCGGTGAGCCAGTCATACATTTCGGTAAATTCCGGCATGTTCATTTTTGCCGGATCGCAGATATACACGCCGGTTTGCATGATCTGCTGATAAACTTCTTCCGGCTGGAATGTCCAGAGAATCATGGAAACACCTCGCTTTCATCACTGTCATTATAGCAGGAATGCAAAGAAAATGCAAGCATTCTGACAGAATTTGAAAATAAGTCTTGGAATCGTTTGCCGCACGATTGACATTCTTTCCCATTTAGGTTATAATAATAACAATACCTGACAGAATGGAGGAACACCATGGGAATTTTAGATTTCCTGCAAAAAATCTTGGATCCGCCCGCTGCACCGGAGTCAGCAGCAGCCGGGCAGCCGTCCAAACCTGAAGCAAAGCCATCACAGCCGCCCGTCATTTCAGAGGAGGATGCGGAACGATGGGCAGAAGCTGCCGCAGAACGTGTGATTCAGACAACACGCATCCCGATGCTGCACATCGCGCTTCTGGAGGAGCCGTTCTCCTTGTTTGCGTCCCATACCGGAGGTCTGCCCTATCTGCCGCGCGGAGCTGCATTTCCGACGGATGAAGCCGGTCAGCCCATGCATTTCCTCGCACAGATCAACTGCGAGGATCTCTGTGCCCTGCCGGATTATCCCCATGAGGGCATTCTGCAGTTCTGGCTCTGCGACCAGTGGGAGGAAGCGAAAGTGACCTATCACCGGGAGATCGACTGGAGTGTGACCGAGGATGAGGTGAGAACACGCTGTCCGCAGCGCACGGATGAGGCATTCTGCTCACCGCTGGGCATCGCCTGCCGGATGAAATTTACACCAGATGAAGAAAGCATGAGCGGCTGCGACCCCCGGCAGATGGCACTCTATACACAATATTACTCAGAGCTGTCCGGCGAGAGGATCACAAGTCCCTGGGATTCCGTGCAAAAGGATATTGTAGATACCGGATATGACTGTCTGTGTGATGAAGATCTCGGCAGCGGTCACAAGGTCGGCGGTTACCGCTATTCCACGCAGTTCTGGAGAGGGAATCGTTATGATCCGGCACGTCCGGTCGATCTGAACGCCGACGATGCCCCGATGCTCCTGTTCCAGCTCGACAGTGAGTATTCGTATGATCATGTCAACAAATGCGAAGAGTGGACAAAGGTACTCTGGGGAGATGACGGCGTTGGACATTTCCTGATCACCCGCGCCGACCTGCTCGCAGGACATTATGAAAATGCGTGGTTTTATTGGGATTGTTCATGATGCTTGCCCTCCCCCTGCCCCCTCCCAGAGGGGGAGATTGAGCCGGTATTCCGCACCGGCAAGGGCTTTTGCAATTGTTACTGCAAATATTACAGCATAATGCTGAAAATTAGTCAATGCAATCCTGCAAATCAAGACAAATTTGCCTAAAACCATTGACATTTATTTGATAATTTGCTATAATAAAGAATGAAAATCCGCAAGACGGAAACGAAAGGAGGTTGCCTGTGGGGTTCGCTTCACAGGAACGCTATATGGAAAACAGAAAGATTGAAGTGACTGCCAAGTCCAATAAGAATGTCAAGCTCGGTCTGATCCCCGGACATTTTGCCACCAACCACTCCCACGTCAACTACTTTGTAGATATGACCACCATCAAGACTCAGTACCGTGCCGCAAGAGAAACTGCAAGAGAACTGGCTAAGGCGTATGCACACAGCAACCAGATCGACGCTATTATCTGCCTTGAGGGTACTGAAATGATCGGTGCATTCCTCGCAAGAGATCTCTGCGAGCATGGCAGCGGCATGAACGGCGGCAGAGATATTGCTGTCATCACCCCCGAAACCAACATGAACAATCAGATGATCTTCCGTGACAATATCCAGAAGAAGATCTACAACAAGGAGATTCTGCTGCTGATGGCATCCGTATCCACCGGCAAGACCATCAACCGTTCCATCGACTGCCTGCAGTACTACAGCGGCAATCTGGTGGGCATCTCCGCAATTTTCAGTGCGATCGATACCTATGGCGACATCAAGGTGAACGCTGCATTCACTTCCAAGGACATGCCTGAGTACATTTCTGCAGCTCCGGCTGAGTGCGCACTCTGCAAGAGCGGCAAGAAGGTCGATGCCATTGTCAACAGCTTCGGTTACTCCAAGATCTGAGTTGTTTCATGAAGCTGAAATTTCCCAAAATCGAATTTAACTCGCCGGTCATAGTCTGGTATACGATCATTTCCTTTGCCGTGCTGCTGCTCGGCTATGCCACGGAGCATCAGACAACGGATACATATTTCACCTGCTTCCGCACAAGTACCTCCGACCTGATGATGTACTTCCGCATGGTGTCCTATGTATTCGGTCATTCCAGTGTATCGCATTATACCGGCAATTTCTTCCTGATCATCCTCATCGGTCCCATGCTTGAAGAAAAGTATGGCAGCAAGACCCTGTTCTTTATGATGGCTGTTACGGCTCTTGCCGGCGGTCTTGTCAATATCCTGATCAGCCCGGCAGGACTGCGCGGCGCAAGCGGCATCGCCTTCCTGCTGATCATCCTCTGTTCCTGCACCAAGGTGGAGGCTGGAAAAATTCCGCTGACCATGGTGCTGGTGGTGGTGATCTACATCGGCAAGGAGCTGTTTTCCGGTATGACCAGTGTGGATAATGTATCCCAGCTGACCCATATCATCGGCGGCATCTGCGGCATCGTGTTTGGTCTGTACTACAGCAAAAAGCAGGCTGAAAAGAAAAAGAAAGAGGAAGAGGAAAAGAAAAAAGCGGAAGAAAAGAAATAGGTTTCTTAGAATGCTCCGTCAGCAATGGCGGAGCATTTTTTTGAAAAAAATCGTTTTTTTCATGTAACGAAGTATCCCCATCAGTTGTCTAATAAACAAAGACGAACAGGAGGTGACCCGATGAAGCAGGAATTTGAAGAAATTTACCGCCTATATGCGGAGGATGTGTACCGCTTTCTGCTCAAGCTCTGCCGCAATGAAGCCATTGCCATGGACATTCTGCAGGACACCATGCTCAAAGCCATCACATCCATCGACAAATTCAAAGGCAAATGCTCGATGAAAACCTATCTCTGCACCATCGCACGGAATGAATTTCTGAACTACCAGAAACGGTCGGACAATCGTAATCTGCCGCTGGACGAGGCTGTCCATGCAGCACGGGAGGAATCGCCGGAATACTCCATTCTCGACAGGATGCAGGCAATGGAAATCCACCGGATTCTCCACCAGCTGGAGGAGCCGTACAAGGAAATTTTTACACTGCATGTCTTTGCGGAACTGAAATTCAGCGACATCGGCTCTCTGTTCGGCAAATCCGAAAATTGGGCAAGGGTAACATTTTTCAGGGCAAAAACCAAAATCATCGACATGATGCAGAATGAGGAGGATACTTATGAGAAGTGAAATGGTAAATATGAATTGTGAAATGATCCGCGATCTGATCCCCCTGTACAGCGAGGGACTTTGCAGCGATGTCAGCCGAAAGATCGTGGAGGAACACACGGCATCCTGCGAAACCTGCCGGCAGCTTCTTACACAGATTCCGGCGGATGCTGTACCGGATACCCCCATGCCGGACGAAAGCAAGCCTTTCAGGAAAGTTCATAAGAAGCTGAAGAAAAGCCGCCTGCGGAATGTGATCCTGTCCGTGGCATTGGCGGCAGTGGCGATTCCGGTGGGCTATCTGACAGTGGGGCAGATCGTGAAGCAGGATTATGGAATGCAGAGCTTTGAAACTGTATGGCAGTCCATCGAAGTCCGTCAGCTTGTAAAAAAACTTGCAGAGGGTGATATTGAGGGATATATGACAAAATGCTCATGGGGAGACTACGGAGAAATTGATGCCGTTAATTTTAGCTTTCAGGATTATTTGATCATTCATAAACACGATATGGAGAATCTGAAACAGGCGTATGAAAAGGCATTCGGAGATACCCGTGTGGAGAGCATAAAAGTCAGTTCAGAATATGCAAGCATGGCATCGGAGCCATCCAGTGTTGTTTATACGCGCGCAGTGATCGCTTATGAAAACGGCGAACACCTGATAATAGATTTTCATAAACGTGAAGACGGCTTGTACAGTGGTTATTGTATGGAAACCGGAGAATCGGAAGAACACCTGGATTTTGAAAAGGCTTTGAATTATGTTGATGAGCATGAGCTTGTACCGCGCGGCTGGTTTGAGGAATTGTTAATGACGGGCGAAACACCACTGACAGAGGAACAGATCGGCTACGCTATGTCCGGCATTCTGGAACGTTTTGATGCTGCATATCATGAACAGCTGAAAGCAAGTCTGAGTGCTTTCTATCAGAAAGGCTATCTTGTTGACAACTGCATTCTTACCCTGCGCTACGATGAAGAAAAGCGGATGCTCTATCATGATGCTGTCCTGTTTGCAAAGGACGGACAGGGTTCCGCGATTATGCAGACACGGCTTTACACTACCTACAGGGGACTCATCCCTCCGATGGAGGATGACATCACCATCTGCACTGATGGCTGCACGGCTGCACTTGCTTCTGATCTTGCCAATCTCTTTGGCTGAAGAAATTCCCCATTTGCCGGCGGCAAATGGGGAATACTTTGAATAGATGCAAAGAATTGTACTGACAGCGGTTTGTCTCCTGACTTCCTGCCAAGAAATGTTTTCTTGCGATTCAAGCGTTCTGCCGATGTCCCCATAGGGGATATTGGCAGAACGACTCGGGATTCCAAAGGGATGACATCCCTTTGGCGGGGGACAGGGGGCAGAGCCCCCTGTCAGTTATGGTTCTGAGCCTTCCATTCGAGATATTCTTCATAAGAACCTGCACGGTCAATGCAGCCGTCGGGGGTGATTTCAATAATTCTGTTCGCCACGGTTTCCAGCATTTCATGGTCATGAGAGGAGAAGAGTACAACGCCCTTGAACGAGGTCAGACCGTTGTTGACCGCTGTAATGCTTTCCAGATCGAGGTGGTTGGTCGGTCTGTCCAGAAGCAGGACATTCGAGCCGAACAGCATCATACGGGAGAACATGCAGCGCACCTTTTCGCCGCCGGAGAGTACCTGTACGGACTTGTACACATCATCACCGGAGAAAAGCATTCTGCCGAGGAAGCCACGCAGATAGGTTTCGGTCTCATCCTTGACGGAATACTGGCGCATCCATTCGATCAGATTCAGAGGGCAGTCATCGAAGAAACGGGAATGATCCACGGGGAAATAGGACACGGAGGTCGAAACGCCCCACTTGAATGCGCCCTCGTCCGGCTGTTCCTCTTCCATCAGGATCTTCATGAGCATGGTGATTGCCTGTTCGCTTTCGCCGACAAATGCCACCTTGTCCGTTCTGCCGATGGTAAAGGATACATCATTGAGAAGCTTCACGCCGTCCACGGTCTTGGAAATGCCGCTCACCTGCAGGACATCCTTGCCGATCTCACGATCTGCCTCGAAGCCGATGAACGGATAGCGGCGGCTGGATGCCGGCATTTCCTCGACAGTCAGCTTCTCGATCAGCTTGCGTCTTGCAGTCGCCTGACCGGATTTGGATTTATTCGCAGAGAATCGCTCGATGAAGGATTTCAGTTCCTTGATCTTCTCCTCTGCCTTTTTATTCTGCTGCTTGATCAGACGCTGCATCAGCTGGCTGGATTCGTACCAGAACGCGTAGTTGCCGACATACATCTTGATCTTTGTATAGTCAATATCCACGATATGCGTGCAGACATTGTTCAGAAAGTGACGGTCATGGGATACCACGATGACTGTACCGAAGTATTCCGCAAGGAATTCCTCCAGCCAGCGGATCGCATCAATATCCAGATGGTTTGTCGGCTCGTCGAGGAGGATAATATCCGGATTGCCGAACAATGCCTGTGCAAGGAGGATCTTCACCTTTTCATTACCGGACAGGGAATCCATCTGCATGTACAGAAGATCCTCCGGCAGACCCAGACCCTGCATCAGCTTGGATGCATCGGATTCCGCCTCCCAGCCGTTCAGCTCCGCAAATTCGCCCTCCAGCTCGGACGCAAGCACGCCGTCTTCTTCGGTGAAATCTTCCTTTGCATAGAGTGCATCCTTCTGCTGCATGATCTCATAGAGTCTTGCATTGCCCATCAGGATCGTATCGAGGACGGTGTACTGGTCATAAGCAAAGTGATCCTGCTTGAGGATACTCATGCGCATACCCTTGTCGATCGTCACTTCACCCGTGGTCGGTTCGAGATCGCCGCAGAGGATCTTGAGGAATGTGGATTTTCCCGCACCGTTTGCACCGATCACACCATAGCAGTTGCCGCCGGTGAATTTCAGGTCAACATTTTTGAATAATGTGTCACTGCCGAAAGACAGGCTCACATTGGATACTGTAATCATAAATCATACTCCTTTGTTTTTTATCCATATCTGCTATATACGGACTGTCGAGAAAACGCCGCTGGTTTCAAAGGTTTTACTCTTTGGCAGGTCGTGGAGACAAGGGGACGAAGTCCCCAAGTAGGGTTTCAAGGGGCGGCGCAGCAGCCGCCACTAAAAGCCCCTCCTCAAGGGGAGGGGTTGGGGTTGCTCCCCACGGGGTGGGGAGACGGCACGAAGTGACAGAGGGGACGGCACCGGTGAGGTGGGGGAAGTTTTGCACAACTTTCCTAAAGTTGACAGCATTGCCTGCGCAGCTGGTACTATCAAGCAAACTTCTCCTAAGAAAAGACTTTTTCGACAGGCGCATATATTATATAGTATACCATAAAACCAGCACAAAAAACAATTTATGGAATCGTAGAAAAAAGCTTGATTTTACAGAGGAAATATGGTATAATAATACAAAGAGGATACATCACAATATCCGTTCAGAAAGGAGCCGTGCAATGTTTAAAGTCACAGTCAGAGGCGGTACATTATCCCGCGAGGAAATCGAAGCATATATTTTTTATACCAAGAAAAAGTACGGCATTGTTCTGCCGGAAGATCTGGAAATGATCCTGGAGGTGGACGGGGAGTATGTCAATATTACTTATGATCCGCCCTTCGTCTTCCGCGCTTACCGTGCGACGGATTATCTGGTCAACGACGCTGCCAAGCTCAACGATTCCAAGCAGGCGGAGCTGTATGATAAAGTACCCAATGGCATATGATCGCAGAATGCTCCGCAAGGGGCATTCTTTATATTTTAAGGGTGGCTACTTTAAGCGGATCAGCGGAGAACGCTGCTGCAGACGGAGCTTGTCCGTAACAAGCGCAATAAATTCCGAGTTGGTCGGCTTGCCCTTGCAGGTGTTCACCGTATATCCGAAAAACGCATTCAGAATATCCAGATCCCCCCTATCCCATGCGATTTCGATCGCATGACGGATGGCACGCTCCACGCGGGAGGAGGTGGTATTGAATTTCTGTGCCACCGTGGGGTATAAAAGCTTCGTAATGCTCTCCAGCAGTTCAGGATTGTCAATGGATGCCAGAATTGCTGCGCGCAGATAATGATAGCCCTTGATATGTGCCGGTACGCCGAGCTGGTGGATCACATCCGTCACCGTTACCTCCAGATCCTGCGCACTGCTGCTTGCCTTCTGCTGATCTGCCAGTGAGAGAATACGCTGTGCAAGCGCAGCAGTTTCAAAGGGCTTCAGCATGAAATATGCCGCCCCCAGCTCCATGATCTGACGTTCCACAAAGGGATTGTCATAGCTGGAAGTCACAATAAATGCGGGGAACACCGATGCCTCCGCCTTGGTGCGTTTGATCAGCTCAATGGCATCCATATGCGGCATCGCGCTGTCAATGATGACAACATCCGGTGCCTCTGTCAGAATCGCATTCAGCAGCACATTGCCGTCCTTGCGTCTGGTGATGGCATAGAGTCCATAGCTCCGTAACGCGCTCGCTGTTGTGATGCCGTAATCTGCAGAATCATCGCCGATCAGAATTTTCTTTATCTCTTTCATGTCAGGCTGCCTCCTTTGCTCTACAAATACTATGTTATCATAATTCCTGACAGAATGCAATGGGAAAAAATCTGTGTTCCTTATCTTTTTTCATTGTTCCTGACGAAAACCGGAGGGCGGCTTGTGAGAGATATGCAGGAATACTTTGTATGATATGCATAATATTCATTATATTCACTGAAAATTGCATATTTTCCAGAAATATTGAAAAGAATACTGTATATTTATGCAAAAGCCCTTGACAATTCCATACCGGATGGTGTATAATAATAGTGTTTTCATATTATATTTTAGGAGGAATTTCCCATGGCAAAAGAAATCAAGAAGGTAGTCCTTGCATATTCCGGCGGTCTGGATACATCCATCATCATTCCGTGGCTGAAGGAAAACTATAACAACTGCGAGGTTATCGCAGTATCCGGTGATGTAGGTCAGGGTACAGAGCTGGACGGTCTGGAAGAAAAGGCAATCAAGACCGGTGCTTCCAAGCTGTATATTGAGCATCTGACCGAGGAGTTCATCACTGATTATGTATTCCCGACAGTACAGGCTGGCGCGATCTATGAGAACCGCTACATGCTGGGTACATCCTTCGCACGTCCGATCATCGCTAAGAGAATCGCTGAGATCGCTCTGGCTGAGGGTGCAGATGCCATCTGCCACGGCTGCACCGGCAAGGGCAACGACCAGGTTCGTTTCGAGCTGGCAATCAAGGCATTCGCCCCGGAAATGCAGATCATCGCTCCCTGGAGAATCTGGGACATCAAGTCCAGAGACGAGGAGATCGACTACGCAGAGGCTCACAACATCCCGCTGAAGATCAACCGTGAGACAAACTACTCCAAGGATAAGAACATCTGGCATCTGTCCCATGAGGGTCTGGATCTGGAGGATCCGGCAAACGAGCCGCAGTATGAGAAGGAAGGCTTCCTGGAAATGGGCGTTTCCCCGCTGCAGGCACCGGACAAGCCCACTTATGTAACCATTCACTTTGAGCAGGGTGTTCCGACTGCCATCGACGGCAAGGAAATGGGCGCAGTAGAGCTGGTTGAGACTCTCAACAAGCTCGGCGGCGAAAACGGCATCGGTCTGGCTGATCTGGTTGAAAACCGTCTGGTCGGCATGAAGTCCAGAGGCGTTTATGAAACTCCCGGCGGTGCGATCCTGTACCACGCACACGAGGTTCTGGAGACCATTACCATCGACAAGGAAACGGCTCGTATGAAGCAGCACATCGGCATCAAGTTTGCTGACATCGTATACAACGGTCAGTGGTACACACCTCTGCGTGAAGCACTGAGCGCATTCGTGACCGAGACACAGAAGACTGTTACCGGTGACGTTCGTCTGAAGCTCTACAAGGGCAACATCATCAATGCCGGTGTCACTTCTCCGTACACTCTGTATGATGAAGAGGTTGCTACATTCGATGCTGACGAAGTATACGATCAGAAGGACAGCGCAGGCTTCATCAACCTGTTCGGTCTGCCGATCAAGGTAAAGGCACAGCTGGACAAGAAGCGTGCAGAAAAGAACTGAGCAGGTGCGTAATGGACGAAAAGAAGGTATTCAGTCAGATGTCCCTGAAGAGCGCAGTATTTGAGGAAGTCAACCTCGAATGTGCGGTGTTCAGCCAGACAGATATGTTCTGCGCGGCAGTGGTAGAGGCAAACCTCGACGAAAGCCGCTTTGAGGACAGCAGTATGCGCAAGCTGCAGTGCCGCAATCTTGCCATGAAGCAGGCATCTTTCCAGGATGTGGATCTCCAGCAGGCGGCTTTTGCCAATGCCAACCTGCGTGAGGTAGCGATCAAGCATTCCAACATGTTTGGTTCTTCCTTCCATCACATCTGCTTCGATGATGCGGCATTCAAGAGCTGCTCCTTTGGCAATGCAGAATTCAAGAGCTGCGATATGGAGGGTGCGCGTATTGACGGCATCCCGGTAGAGGAACTGCTGGCAGCATATAAGGAGATCCATCAGTAAAAAAATAAGACACTGCCGCCGAAGCTGCAGGGGACTGCCGTCCCCTGCGTTTCCGGCAGGAATGTACAGGACCGCCCGGCGGTCTTGTATCTATTTACCTATATCATGAACCGGAGGAAACGCAAATGGCACTTTGGGCTGGAAGATTTTCAAAGGAAGTGGATGAGACCGTCAACGCTTTTAATTCTTCGATCGCATTTGACGCTCGTATGTACGAGCAGGACATCCGCGGCAGCATTGCACATGCAACAATGCTCGGCGAATGCGGCGTGATCGAAAAGTCCGAAAGCGAAACGATCATCAGAGGACTGCGTGAGATCCTGGCAGACATCCAGGAGGGCAGACTCATGTTTGATCCGAATGCGGAGGACATCCACATGTTCGTGGAGGCAGAGCTGACAAACCGCCTCGGCAGTACCGGCAAGCGTCTGCATACAGCTCGTTCCCGCAACGATCAGGTGGCACTCGACATCCGCCTGTATCTGCGTGACGAAATTGCAGAGATCAGAGCACTGGTACTGGAGCTTGCGGAAACACTCTGCAATATGGCTGAGAAGCATACAGAAACCATTATGCCCGGCTATACCCATCTCCAGAGAGCGCAGCCCATCACTTTTGCACACCATCTGCTTGCTTATGCGCAGATGCTGGCAAGAGATCTGGAGCGTCTGGACGATACCGCAAAGCGCATGAATGAATGCCCCCTCGGCAGCGGCGCGCTGGCAGGTACGACCTATCCGATCGACCGGCGAATGACAGCGGAGCTGCTCGGCTTCGACCGTCCCGTGGCAAACAGCCTCGACGGCGTATCCGACCGTGATTTCTGCGTTGAGCTGGCATGTGCGCTCTCACTTCTGATGACGCACCTGTCCCGATTCTCCGAGGAGATCATCCTCTGGTGTTCCTGGGAATTTAAGTTCATCGAGCTGGATGATGCCTATGCAACAGGCTCCTCCATCATGCCCCAGAAGAAGAACCCCGATGTTACGGAGCTGATCCGCGGCAAGACTGGCAGAGTTGTCGGCGACCTGATGACGCTCCTCTCCATGCTCAAGGGTCTGCCCCTTGCCTATAACAAGGACATGCAGGAGGACAAGGAAGCCATCTTTGATGCGATCGACAATGTAAAGCTCTGTGTCAAGACCTTCATTCCCATGCTCTCGACCATGCGCGTTCTCAAGGATAATATGAGAAAGGCAGCAGCAAAGGGCTTTATCAATGCAACCGACTGTGCGGATTACCTCGTAAAGAAGGGAATGCCGTTCCGTGATGCCTATAAGATCACCGGCACACTCGTTGCAAAGTGCATCGAGCAGGAGCTGACGCTCGAAACGCTCCCCCTGGAACAGTACAAGGAAATGACCGACCTGTTCACAGAGGATGTCTACGAGGCGATCAGCCTGGATACCTGTGTGAAGGAACGTTCCTCCGAGGGCGGTCCTTCTCCGAAGGCAGTTGCCGTACAGCTTGCACAGCTGCGCGAACGCCTGAAGCAGGATGCATGATATGAATAAACGCGCATTCAAATTCATCCTTGCCCTGACCACGCTCACTGTGATCGTGTGGGGAACGGGTGAGTTCCTCATCGGCTGGTTTGTGAACAGCTACACCGTTTCCGTCATCTGGGCGGTATTCTGCCTCGCTGCATGTCTGGCATACAGCGTGTGGAAATGCCCCTGGAGCATCGGCGGAAAGGATGAGGAAGAAAAGTAAACAGATAAGGAGGACATCCCATGTCCGTAAAAGTGTATATTGATGGTCAGGCGGGAACGACCGGTCTGAAAATTGTCAGCCGTCTTGAAGGACGTGCAGACATCACATTGCTGAAAATTGCAGAGGAGGACAGACATAATGCCGAGAAGCGTGCAGAAATGATGCACGAGGCAGATTTCACATTCCTCTGTCTGCCCGATGAAGTCGGATCGTAGCCATGTCGTTCTGTGAGCCAAGGAGTTGTAGCTAAGTGTTGTCTTCCTAAGACCGCTTGGCCTCCGACTTCACATTGCTGAAAATTGCAGAGGAGGACAGACATAATGCCGAGAAGCGTGCAGAAATGATGCACGAGGCAGATTTCACATTCCTCTGTCTGCCCGATG
>JAZQCT010000026.1:0-69349 GCA_045546475.1 Oscillospiraceae bacterium | reverse complement strand
CCACCGCCCAAGGGGCTGCCGCCCCTTGAAACCCCGCTTTGGGGACTTCGTCCCCTTGCTCCCTTTAAGCTGTTGACATTACCCACCCTGTGGGGAGTAAGTCGGATCGTAGCCATGTCGTTCTGTGGGCCAAGGAGTTGTAGCTAAGTGTTGTCTTCCTAAGACCGCTTGGCCTCCGACTTCCACCGCCCAAGGGGCTGCCGCCCCTTGAAACCCCGCTTTGGGGACTTCGTCCCCTTGCTCCCTTTAAGCTGTTGACATTACCCACCCTGTGGGGAGTCGCTGTCAAAGATTGTCGCCTTTTGAAACTGCTTTTTGAGAATTGATTTGTGCGGAAATTTTGCGGACAAAAAAGAATCCCCCGAAAGCATTCTTCGGGGGAGGCAGGATCATAAAACAACAATCTGAAAAAGGATATACAGGAATGCACCTGCAAGAAAAGGAACAAGCTGGAACAGTATGCCGTCTTTCCGGCGGAATCCTGCAAAAATGTGGAACAGCAGATTCGGGATGCAGAGAACTGCAAGCCAGAGAAGCAGAACCAGCAATCCCATTTCGACGCTGTGGTTGCTGTTATTTGCTTCAGAAATAAATGCGTGGATCACAGCAATCGCAACGATCGCCGCCGCACCCTCGAACAGATTGAGGAGTGCTGCGCTGTATCGGCATAAATTCAGTTTCATACTATCACCTCATGTAAGGGGCTTTTTGGGGGAAGGAAAATTTGCTAATCAAGCCGCACTATATCGGAGGGCTGAATATCCGCAAGATTCCCCTCAATGAGTTTTAAAACGGTCTGATATGTGATTCTTGTAGGGAAAATCTTATAATGGAAATCACTTGTTTCCGAAAATGGTCGGACAATCACGGACTGCGAATCCGCTTCAAATGTGATCCGATACATATCCTGATAGGTGATTTCCGTATCCTGACGACTGTTGATGCAGTCATTGATTTTCTGTCTTAGCTCATGGTTCGTTCTTGCATGAATCAGCCAATTATAGGTCATTTCCATTTTATCACCGGCTACTGAATCTTCAGCTCAAATCCATTCACCGTGACCTCCGGATCATCCAGACTGATCATGAGGAACTTTCTGCCGTCGATCATGCGGGTGGTCACCTTGTCGGTCGCGTCGCCGCTGATGCTCACAGTCACACCGGAAGAAGTCAGGGTGGTCTTGGTATCGGTCAGGTTCGATGCCGCGAAATAATTACCGTCCGCAGTCTCACGGTAGAGCTGCTGTGCCGCCTCCGCGCGTTCCTGCGTTACACCGGAATCCAGCAGGATGTCACGCATCATAATATCACTCACGACCGGCGGCTCCGGCTCATCCTTGAAGGTCTTGGCGTAATCCTGGATCTTCTCGTTCACGCTTGCGATCACATTCAGATTCAGCTCCTCGCCCACTGCCTTATCCAGCACAGCGCGGAACGTTTCCTTCTCCTCCTGTGCGGAGAGGGTGAAGTGACAGCCGAGGACTTCTTCAACGACCGAAACATTGGGATCCTTGGGCTTTTTCGTGTAGTACATCACATGGTTCACATCCGGTCCTCTGCCCGTAAAGGTCGGGAACAGGAAACCGTCCGTCGGTGCGTCCGCTACCACGCGGTCAAACTCCGTCTTGCGGATGATGCTGTTGTTGATCTCATCATAGATCAGACCGTCCACGCGGGATTCCACCGGGCATACCGCCGCGATCAGGAAGCGGTAATCATGACTGTCGAACTTGTTGCGCTCGCCGCTTCTGGTCTTTTCAAATACCGTGTACACGCACTCCGCAATGAAAACCGCATAGGGAAGCGCATAATGCATGTTTGCAGAAATATGCTTCAGGAGCTTGTCCAGCTGCTCCTCGTCCTCCAGACCGTTCTCCAGTACCTTCCAGAGCAGATTCTGGCTCTTGTCCTCCTCGTACATCTCATTCGGGAATGCGTACTCGATCAGTGACTTGCCGAGGGAGCCTTTCAGCACCTTGGAAAGCGACTGGTACAGGCAGAACAGTTCCTCCTCCGGGATCTCATGATAGCCGCGCACCGTATGGCAGCGGATCTCCTTTTCGGAGTCAATGAACGTGGAAGAGATCTTCTTCACCGTCATCAGATCATCATCCTGTACAAAATGCTTTTTCAGCTCTGCCAAGTCCTTTTTATTCATATGTATGCCTCCTCTTTCTGTTTCCTGATAAAAAAATCCCCACATTCGTGAGGAACAACAAAACATTTTCAAATACTTTCAAAAGCTATGATTCCGTTTGCCGCAGGCAAAAGGAATCATGCGCTCGCCGCACCATCATCGCGGGTTCCGCGCCTTCAGATTAAAAGGAATGCCCCCGCGCGAATTGCCAGCGGGGGCTCCCCGCGTGCCGGTGGTGGGACTCGAACCCACACGCCCTTGCGGACAACAGATTTTGAGTCTGTCTCGTCTGCCATTCCGACACACCGGCAATATACACATTATACCACAGTCCGCTGTATTTGTCAAGATTTTTTGCACAGAAAAATTCAGCGGTGCCAGTGGGAAACACCGGCACCGCCAAAGACTGCCGCCTTTTGCAGATGAAATAAGATGCGATTTACTTAGAGGGCATATACCTCGACATATTTGCAGCCAGTCTGGAAGCCGGGAGCGTCTGGAGCCAGACACGTCCGGGACCAGATACGCGGGTGTTGAAAAATCCCTCACCGCCAAGGAGTGCGTTGCCCACACCCTTAACAGTATCCACGCTGATGGTGCAGGTGGAATCCATTGCCGCAAGATGTCCCGTATCCACAAGCATGGACTGTCCTGCCTGCAGCTCATAGCTGATCAGACTGCCGTCGATCTCCAGCAGCAAAAGACCTGTGCCGCGGAAATGCTGCATGATGAAACCCTCGCCGCCAAAGAAAGTGCTTGCCACCTTCTTCTGGAAGAACAGCTCATAGCTGACAGTGGATTCCGATGCAAGAAACGCGGATTTCTGGGCGATAATGGATCTTGTGCCGTCAAGCTCCAGAGCCATGATCTCACCGGGAACGGCGGCTGCAAAGGCGATCATGCCGGGACCTCCCTGTGCGGTGTAAACGTTCTGGAACATGGACTCGCCGCTGAATGCGCGCCCGAGCATCTTGCCGAAGCTGCCCGCCTTGGTCTGCATTTCCACATTCGGCGTCATCCATGACATGCCGCCGCGCTGGCAGATGATGCTTTCTCCGCCCTCCAGTGTAACGATCGCAACCGGATGGGGTTTTCCCTGAATTTCGTACTTCATTATGTGATTTTCCTTTCGTTATAAATCTTTTTAGAAATAGCTTTGGTCAAAGCCTGCAAGCCAGAGCCTTGCCAGTGTATGCATTCCCTGATAGGTTGGATGGATGCCGTCAATGGTTTCAATGCTGCCATTCTGCGCTGCAAGATCCGACAGCCCGCAGCCATTGCGCGCTGCTGCCTCGCGGATGACCTCATTATACGCCGCGATCGGATGCCGCGCATCCGGAACAGCCGCGTCCTCCTGGAACAGCGTAGTGCAGATCACCGCCGCTTCCGGATACTTTCTGTGTACCTTCCGGAGCATCAGGTCATAGGAATACCGGAAATTCATCTTGTCATCGTCCGCACTGTCAATGCAGGAACGGAAGATCCAGTCGTTCGTTCCCATATACACCAGGATCACATCCGGCATTATGAGAGAATCGCAGAAGATCTGCCGCATTGCCCCGAACTGCGAAGCAATAAAGCGGCTGCTTCCGGCATTGCAGTGCAGCTCATTGCAGCGGAGCAGATGGGTCGAGGCAGGAAAATCCATGCCGCAGACCAGACTGCCGGAATAGGAATTGTTGACACAGAGTTCTGCGCCGAATGCGCTGATCACACGCATCCACCAGGTATCCTCAGCACGCGCCACCCCGGAGCAGTCCGCACGGGGATTCTGCATATAGAATGCCTTGCAGTAAGAAGGCAGGTATCCCTTCAGCGTACTGATGGAGTCCCCGATGATCGAAATGTGTTTACCGGAAAAAGTGTTGTGTTCGGACATCTGAAATACCTCCGGACTGCGGGATCATTTTTCCCACTTGTTGCAGATTTCTGTCAGCTGGTCAGTCAGCCGGGCAACATCCTTGTTGGTCCTGCCGGTGCTGCGGTGGATGAGCTTCGTCAGGCGGTCAAGTACAGCCAGCAGACGCTGATAGACAGGATTGCCGCCCTTTGCAGCGGACTTGCGCTCGATGCGCTTCGGCTCGGCTTCAAATGTAACAGCGTTGTGCAGAATATCAAATTCCGTACCGCTGTACGGTGCATATGCCTCCAGACCGAGCTGATTCTGAAGATGCGCTGTAAATGCATCCGCCGTATCGCTCTCGCCATGTACTACAAAAACGCGCTTGACATTGCGGATATGGGAGACCCAATCGGTCAGCCCGTCAAGATCAGCATGACCGCTGATGCCGGGGAGCTGGCGGATCTCGGCGGCAACCTTGATGGTCTCTCCAAAGAGCTTTGCCGTGGATGCCCCCTCGATCAGGGAACGACCGAGTGTGCCGTATGCCTGATAGCCGACGAACAGCACCGTATTGGCAGGCTGCCAGAGGTTATGCTTGAGATGATGCTTGATACGGCCTGCCTCGCACATACCGGAGGCGGAGATGATGACCTTGCACCGCTTATCAAAGTTGATCGCGCGGGATTCATCCGCAGAGGTCGCCGTGATCAGCCCCGGAAACGCGATCGGGTTGATGCCGGCTTTCACAAAGCGAATCGCTTCCTCATCATAGCAGCTGTGCTGGTTGCTGAGGAATACATTGGTCGCCTCAATGGCAAGGGGACTGTCCATATATACGGGGAAGCCGTCATGTTCTTTGACCAGTCCCTGCTCCTTGATCTGGCGCAGGAAGTAGAGAAGCTCCTGGGAGCGTCCGACTGCAAACGAAGGGATGATGACGCTGCCGCCCCTGTCAAATGTTCTCTGGAGTACATCCGCAAATGCGGTCACATAATCCGTGGGGCGTTCATGCGTGCGGTCGCCGTAGGTGGATTCCATCACCACATAATCCGCTTCGTCAATGAAGATCGGATCACGCAGCAGCGGCTGGTTGATATTGCCGATGTCGCCGGAGAATACCAGCTTGCGGGTCTCGCCGTTCTCCGTTCCCCAGATCTCAATGCTTGCTGAGCCGAGCAGATGCCCCGCATCGGTAAAGCGCACCTCGATGCCCTCGCAGAGCTGGAAACGGTCGTCATATCTGTGCGGACACATCAGACCGATCGCGCCCACTGCATCCTGCATGGTGTACAGCGGCTCATACGGCTCCTCACCCTTGCGCTGTGCCTTGCGGTTGCGCCACTGTGCTTCAAATTCCTGAATATGGGCACTGTCACGCAGCATGATGCCGCAGAGGTTGGCAGTTGCCTGTGTGGTATGGATCTCACCCTGAAAGCCGCCCGCGTACAGCAGCGGCAGCAGACCGGAGTGATCAATATGTGCATGGGTCAGCAGAACAAATTCGATATCCGCCGGCGCACAGGGAATGCGCGCATTCTCGTATACATTGCGCCCCTGCTCCATACCGAAATCAACAAGGAGCTTTCTGCCGGCGATCTCCAGATAGGTACAGCTTCCGGTTACCTCATGGGCTGCACCAATGAATTGCATTTTCATTGCAAGACCTCCTTTAATGCATTACTATAAATAGTATAGCACATTTTCCGCAGAATTGCAATAGATATATATAGATTTTACACAAAATTCTGCAAAAGATTTTCAAGTTTTCGTATAAGCCGTCTGGAAATCCTCAATTTTAACACGCAGACCGCTGTCGATTCTCGGCTTGCAGAAATGCAGTATCTCCTCTGGAACACCGCCATAGAATGCCTCAGCGATCCCGCCGGAGATACAAGCCATGGTATCCGCATCACCGCCGAGCGAAATGGCTCTGCGGATGGCATCTTCATAGTCCGAAGAATCCAGAAACGCCTGAATTGCGGGCGGAACACTGTCGATCGTGCGGCTGCTGAAGCTGTACACGGCTTTGAGTACCTCCCAGTCCATGTGCAGATCATAGCGAAACCGTTTTTCAAGATAGATGCGCATTTCCTCCCTCGAATGCCCGGTTCTTGCCAGAAACACCGCACTTGCTACAGCTTTCGCACCGCGGATGGCTTCAGGGTGGGCGTGGGTATACAGGCAGCTTGCTTTCGCCTGCAGTTCGATCTGCTTCAGGTCGTCATACGCATACCCGATGGGGACAACGCGCATCGCACCGCCGTTGCCGAAGCTGTCCTGCCTGTAGAGCAAACTGGATTTTGCCCATTTTCTGAACATATATCCGAATCCCGCGTGGGGATGCCTTGCATAATATGCCTTGAACCGCAGTGCATATTCCTTGGCTCGGGTATGCAGCTCATGTCTGCGGATCGGATCCGGACGGAACAGGATCGCATCGCAGACCGCCGCGGTCATGACAGTATCATCCGTAAAACAGCTGGTTTGGCAGAACAGCTGGAAATCGTAATTTTTGGTGGCGCGGTTTTCATAATAGGAACCGATCACATCACCGCAGACTGCACCGAACATGAAAAATACCCTCCTTTTTTTCTACATTATACCATATCCGTAGATCGAAATCAATATCTGCAAAAAATCCCCTGCCATCACAGCAGGGGATTCCTCATGAAATCACGCCGTTTCCGGACAGCGCACCCCGATTTTTCTCGGAAGTGTTGCCATCGCGTAGATCGTTGCCGAAACCAGCAGCACATCCGCTGCGATCCATGCAGCAGGGCCGGAGAGACACACGCCCAGATAGCCCGTCATCCCTACCAGTACAAATGCCACGAAGCTTCTGGCGAGAAGTTCAAGGATACCCGCACTCATCGGCAGGAAGCTGTAGCCCATACCCTGCAGGGAGTTGCGCAGGATGAACAGTACTGCCAGTACCGGATAGAACAGACCGGTCACGCGCAGATAGTAGGCAGCGTGTTCCAGAATCGCGGCAAATTCTGCTTCCTCGGAGGAGACGAAGCCATATACGATATACTGCCCCAGGAAGAAGGAGAACGCCAGAGCTGCCAGTGAGTAGAGCAGTCCGACCTTCAGACTGCATTTCAGACCGTCCTTGATGCGGTCGATCCTGCCTGCACCGAGGTTCTGTCCACAGTAGGTCGCCATGGTAATGCCGAGGGATTCCATCGGACCTAAAACAATGGTCTGGATCTTGGTTGCCGCCGTCACGCTGGCAATGACTGCTGCACCAAAGCTGTTGACTGCCGCCTGAATGATGATGGAGCCGACCGCTGTGATGGAGAACTGACATGCCATCGGCAGGCTGACGGCGCAGAGCTTTCCGCAAAACTCCGGACGGAATGCAAATTCATCCTTCTCAAAAACCAGAATATCATAATTCCGGTGCATGTAATACAGGCAGAGCAGTGCGGAGATCCCCTGGGAGATCACGGTGGCAAGTCCTGCACCCATCACGCCCATGTCAAAGGCGAGGATCATCAGGAGGTCCAGGCCGATATTGAGCACGGAGGAGACGGCAAGGAAGATCAGCGGCGTTTTGCTGTCGCCCATTGCACGGAGGAAGCCGGCGAGCAAATTATAGAGGATGGTCGCGGACAGTCCGCAGAACATCACAAAGAGGTAGTCATGCGCGTCATCCAGAATGCTCTCCGGTGTCTGCATGAGCTGGAGCAGGGGGCGGCAGAATACGGTAGTGAGGATGGTCAGCAGGATGGCGACCACCGCACTGATGTAGACTGCATTCATCATAAAGCTGCGCATTGCCTTGTGATCGCCCGCACCGTACATCTGTGCCACGGGAATGGAAAGCCCGGTGCAGAGTCCTGTGGCAAATCCGATGACAAGGAAGCACACCGAACCGGTCGCGCCGAGTGCCGCCAGTGCATGGGAGTTGATGCAGCGTCCGACAATAATGGTATCTGCCATATTGTAGAGCTGCTGGAGGATGTTTCCGAATACCATGGGAATGCAGAAACTGAGAATGAGTGAGAGCGGTTTTCCGCTTGTCATGTCTTTTGTCATAGTGGATTCCTTTCTGTAACATACTGTTACGGGTGTTTTCGATGCATTTCGGATAACAGTATACCACAGCCGGAAATCTTTTGCAAGACGGAAAATCGACGGTTTCCTATGAACTTTTCCCCATCGTTTTGGTGAAAAACAGAATATCCGCAAAACTATGCAAGTTCCGGATAGATTTATTCCATGATTTTTCTGCAGTAAAATAGTAGTGCGGAAGAAAGGGAAAATTTTCATTTCCAGCACTTGCATAAAGATGAAATTTATGGTATACTAAAGATAGCGTTACAGAACACTTGAAGCATCCGCTTTCACCAAAGAAAAGAGGTTTTGCAAATGAAGGATGGATTTCTGAAGATCGCCTGCGCCACGCCAGATGTGCGTGTGGGCGATTGTGACTATAACACGGACAGGATTCTGGAGCTGATCACACAGGCGCATGAACAGGGCGTGAAGATCATCTGCTTTCCGGAGCTGTCCATTACGGGCTATACCTGCGGCGATCTGTTTTTGCAGGAAACACTCCTGCGCTCTGCACAGGAAAATCTGGAGCGTATTGTAAAAGAAACAAAAGAAATGAAAATTGTTTCTATTGTCGGAGTGCCATGCTGTTGCCGTAACAAATTATACAATTGTGCCGCAGTGATTTACAATGGTACAGTTCTTGGCGGTGTCCCGAAAACATACATTCCGGATTACGGAAATGCAGAGGAAATGCGTTATTTTCATGCAGGACATGCGTCTGAAGCTATGGATGAAATGTATGTGCCGTTCGGAACCAATCAGGTTTTCTATTGTGAGGAGTTCCCTGAGTTGACCTTCGGTGTGGAAATCTGTGAGGATTTGTACAGTGCAGAAAGTCCGTCCGTGAGGCTTGCGAAAGCCGGAGCGACACTGATTTTCAATCTCTCCGCAAGTCCTGCGGCAGCCGGAAAACCCGAATACCGCCGCATGATGGTGCAGGCAAAATCCGCAAGCCTCTGCTGTGCCTATGCACTAGCTGATGCCGGAATCGGGGAGTCCACCACCGATCTGGTCTTCTCCGGACACAACCTGATTGCAGAGAACGGAAAGCTTCTGGCAGAATCCGAGCTGTTCCGGAATCAGATGATCGTCACTGAGATTGATTTGCATCAGATCTGCGCTGAACGGCGCAGATGTAATACGTTTACAACGGATGAGGAGATGTTCCGTGTGGAATTTCCCATGAATATGGAAGAAACCACCCTCACCCGCCCCATCCCCAAAAATCCCTTCATCCCCGAGGATCCCGCAAGGCGTTCCGCAAGGTGCAAAGACATCCTGCAAATGCAGGCAGTGGGTCTGATGAGCCGCATGAAGACGATCGGCTGCAAAAATGCCGTGCTGGGACTTTCCGGCGGTCTGGACTCCACCCTTGCCCTGATCGTCACCGCCCACGCATTCGACCTGCTGGGACTCGACAGAAGCGGCATCCACACGATTACAATGCCCTGCTTCGGCACGACCGACCGCACCTATCAGAACGCCTGTGAGCTTGCGAAAAAATACGGCTCTGTTCTGCGTGAGATCCGCATTGAGGACAGCGTGCGCCAGCATTTCAAGGACATTGGACACGACGAATCCGTCCGCAATGCCGCCTATGAAAACGCACAGGCAAGAGAGCGCACACAGATTCTCATGGACATTGCCAACGATGTGAATGGCATTGTGGTCGGCACGGGTGACCTCTCCGAGCTTGCACTGGGATGGGCAACCTACAACGGCGATCATATGAGCAATTACGGTGTCAATGGTTCGATCCCGAAAACCCTCGTCCGCCATCTTGTGAGATACGAAGCGGAGCACGCAGAAAAGGAACTCAGCGATATTCTGCTGGATATTCTCGATACACCGGTAAGTCCCGAACTCCTGCCGCCCGACAAGCAGGGCAAGATCGCGCAGAAAACGGAAGATTTAGTCGGTCCCTATGAACTGCATGACTTCTTCCTGTACTACGTCATCCGTTATGGCTTCACGCCTGCAAAAATTTTCCGCATGGCGAAATACGCCTTTGCGGGAGAATATGAGGATGCAGTCATCTTTAAGTGGCTGAAAACATTTTATCGGAGATTCTTCACACAGCAGTTCAAGCGTTCCTGTCTGCCCGATGGTGTCGGCGTGGGAAGTGTGGGACTCTCCCCGAGAACTGGCTTCCGTATGCCCAGTGATGCGTCCATGAATGTGTGGATGAAGGAGCTGGACAAGCTGGAGCGGACAATTTCATAATAATGGTTTCAAAAGGCGATAGCCTTTGGCGGCGGAGGGGGCTGCGCCGCCTCCCATAAAAGCCCCTCCCCCCCCGGGAGGGGGTGGGGGGGGGGGGGTTATGCGCTCCTGCCCGCACAAATCAAACAGGGACAAAAGTCCCGGAATATAGGAGGAAAATCCAATGAACTACAAAGAAAGCTTTATCAAATTCATGGTGGAATGCGGCGTGCTGACATTCGGTGAATTTACACTGAAGAGCGGCAGAAAAGCCCCCTATTTCATTAACTGCGGCAACTACAAGACCGGCGCACAGCTGGCAAAGCTCGGCGAATACTACGCAGAGTGCATCCATGCAAACAACATTCCGGTAGAAACGCTGTTCGGACCTGCGTACAAGGGCATTCCGCTTGCTGTATCCACCGTTGTGGCACTGAGCAACAAGTTCGGCATTGATGTGAACTACTGCTTTGACCGCAAGGAAGCCAAGGATCATGGCGAGGGCGGTATGTTCGTCGGCAAGACACTTGTGGACGATGAAAAGGTTGTCATCATTGATGATGTGATGACCTCCGGCAAGGCTCTGCGTGAATCCATGCCCAAGCTCAAGGGTGCGGCAAATGTGAATGTGACCGGCATGGTCATCACCGTTGACCGTATGGAACGTGGTACGGGCGACAAGTCCGCTGTGCAGGAAGTCAAGGAAGAATTCGGTGTGACCGTATACCCGATCGTGACAATGGAGGACATCATTGATGCCATCAGAAATGACATTGTTCCGGGCAAGGAATACCTCGACAAGATGCTTGCATACCGTGAAGAATATGGTGTAAAGTAAGCGGTGAGCCACCGCTGGCGATACGCGCAGATAAGCCCCTTTGCGCCAAAAGATATTTTCACGCGTTGAGAAGTTCTGAAACGACAAGCCCCAATGCCTGCGGCAAAGGGGCTTGTCTATTGTTATGCGCTGAATGGTGAGCCACCGCTGAATGAACGAAATTCCCCCGAAGCTTCGGGGGATTTTTGTTATTCGTAGATCTGCTTTTCCTTTTCCAGCTTCTTGATTTTCCGTGCGCCTTTCACGCAGACAACCAGGCATGGAATATAACACAGAAACGAAATTCCCATCATGACAAGCATGATTGTTTTCAAAGGGTTTTCCCTTGCATTGAGATTGGAAAGCAGGGTGGGAAGATACATGAAACTGATGAGACAGATCATCATGACAGAAGCATTTGCTTTGGAGATCTGCCGCAGGTGTGCAATTTTTCCGTCCAGATCGGAAAACACCTGAAATTCTCCCAGTTCTCGTTTCCGACGGAGAAAAACCCAGCGTCCCGTAGTCGTCACACGCTCCGCGCCCGTCTCCTCCAGAAATGCAAGAAACCGCTTGTTTTCCGTTTCGTTCTCTATATCCTTCATAAAGTACATACGGTAGGTGTATTCCGAGGGCTTGCATTCTTCAAAATAGTACAGCCCCCATCGGTCAAAGGACACCATTGCAAGTCCCTTGTCACACTGCTTGTTCAGCCAGTTCTCAATCTTTTCATAATCCGATGCAAGGCAGATTTTGCACATTCGTTTGTTCATATGGATACCTCCCGATCAGGATTCGTAAATCTGCCGTTCTTTTTCCAGCTTCTTGATTTTTCGCCAGATACGGAACCCCCCGTACAGGAGGAGCAGTGCCGCCGAAAGACAAAGACAGCCCGTCCAGAAATTCGCCGGACTGATGAATGTTTTGTTCTCTATTCCCATTAAGATGTTGCTGATGCCGGTACCGACATTCAGCAGGGCGATCGGCACAAACAGGCAGACGATCCGCTTGAGGTGTGCGATCTTGCTCTCGTAATCGGAGAACAGATCAAAACTGCCAAGCTTGCGGTTTTTCCGCAGATACACCCATCTGCCCCATGAGCCGACCTGCTCCGCACCGGTTTCCTCCAGAAATTCCAGATAGCTCTGGCTTTCGGGATGATTCAGACCATTCTTCAGGAATTCCAGCCGGTAGGTATATCTTTCCGCATCCGTCTTTTCAAATTCATAGGTGCAGAAGCTGTAGCCCACCATTGCCCAGCCCTTGTCGGACATTTCGTTCAGCCACTTCTCTTCCTTATCAAAGTTCCATGCCCAGATCCACTTGTGTACTTTCTTTCTCATGTCAGTTTCCTCCCAGAATGCGTTTCCCGTTTTCCACCAGTTCTTCCAGCCGTGCGATCTCCATCCGCAGGACATCCCGTCCCGTATCCGTGATCACATATTCTTTCTTCCGGCTGTTCTTCTCGCCGGGAAGTGCTGTGATCCAGCCCTTTTCCAGCATTGTGTTGATTGCACCGTACAGCGTCCCAGCTGCAAGCTTCACCCTCCCGTGCGACAGTTCCTCCGCATTCTGCATAATGCCGTAGCCGTGCATGGGAGTCATCAGGGACAGCAGGATATAATATACCGCCTCGGTCAATGCGCCGTTTCCGAAATTCATGTTTATCCTCCTTTATCGGATTCCGATCTATCTGCTTCCGTTATATCGGATTCCGTTATATATATTATATCGCATTCCGATATATTTGTCAATAGGTTTTCGACTTTTTTTGAAAAAAGTAAAAACAGGGCGTAGATGCCCTGTTTTGCATTACAATTCTTTTTGTTCTATCCACTTCCTGCCCTTAAAATACAGGAAAACCGTGGTTCCTGCTGCGATTATTGCAAGAATTACAAACCAGTCCACCAGACTTCTGCTGGAGAGAAGCGTATCTAACATACCGAATAGACAAGCGAACTGGAACAGAAGAAATGCGCACATAAATACAAGAGAGGCTTTGCGAAGTCCCAGCCGGATGATCAGTGCATTGCAGCAGATGCCGATGATCATGGAGAACAGGAACATGCCGCCTGCTGCGCCGAAAACCAGACCGACCACAAATGCAGTGCAGTCCCCGAATATCAATGCGGAGATCAGCGAAACAGCAATGCCCATTACGGCAGTGCATCCCGTACACAGGAGATGTGTCAGGATCCTGCTGTTGTAGCAGTCCAGTCTGCTGACCGGCATGATAAATGCTTGTTTTGTCCATCCGGAATTTTCACAATAGGATGACGGCACCAAAAACATACCAATATTGATTGCCATGTACAGACCGACCGGAAGCATATATAATTCCGGATCTGCACCCAGTCCGAGTGCGGTGACTGTGATCATTGCAAAAAGCAGGACGGGAGCAAGAATGAGGATATATCTGGTCATACGCAGGATCGTGCAGATGTCATTATAAATCAGTCCTTTCATTTTGTCACTCCTTTTAAAACTCCTTCTCCCTCATCCACTTTCTCCCCAGCAGATACAGCGTAATGAACGAACCAACTACCACGCCAGCGACCACAACCGCAGCCCAGATGGGCGGATCGGTGCTGTACTGATTGGTATCAAGCTCGAAACCCAATGTCACCAGACCGAGGCAGATCGCACCGATGCCAATGGACACCAGCAGTACCATAAATGTTCCCCTCTGTACGCCGTATTTCAGGAACAGCGGAATGATCCATGTGCCGATCACACAGAGTGCGGCGGCGGTGGCTCCTGCCTGTGCCAGCAGCTGCCCGAAGAGGGAAAGCGTCATCTGTCCTGTCACGGCTGCCAGCAGTGAGCTTACAGCCAGCCCGAGGACGCTGCCGGTGATGGTATTGATCGCATGGGTCAGGAGTTTTGCGTGGTAGTACTGCATACGGCTCACAGGATTTGTCAGTGCATACTGCATCCAGCTGGATTTCTCGTCATATCCGAACGTATTGTTGATCATCACCATACCCAGAACGGAACACATCGTCAGGGGCATACCATAGACCTCCGACCAGTCACCGCTTGACACAGAGAAAAGGATCGGCATACCAAATGCAAACACCAGCAGGAAAACCGCCATACGCCGCAGCTCATGCAGCTCCGTTACCAGATCCTTGTAAACTAATCCTTTCATGCCCGTTCTCCTTTCACAGTCAGCAGCATAATTTCGTCAATGGTCGCATTGTCCACCACCAGATGGGGGAATGCACGGAGGATGCTCTGCCGGTCCTCCACCAGAATTTCATAATTGCAGTCAGTCTTTCTCCATGCGATGCAGCCCGCATTCTTCACTTGCTGGAAGTCCTTTTCTCCGCAGCGCACAATGCCGTGCTGATAGAGCAGAACGTCCTTTTCCTTTGAGAATGCGACCTTGCCCTTGTTGATAAAGGTGATATAATCCGCGATCTTCTCCAGATCGGTCGTGATGTGGCTGGAAATGAGAATGCTGTGTTCCTCGTCCTGTACGAACTCCAAAAACAGATCGAGCAGCTCATCTCTTGCGATCGGATCAAGTCCGGCGGTCGGTTCATCGAGGATCAGGAGCTTTGCATTGTGGGACATGGCGAATGCCAGATTCAGCTTCATTTTCATGCCTTTGGAAAACGTCTTGATCTCCGCCTTTTCCGGCAGCTCAAAACGTGTGATAAGCTCCTGGAACCGCTGTTCGTCCCAGTTGGGGTAGGAGAGTCTGCCGATGTTTCCGATCTGCTTGACATTCAGGATCTCCGCAAAGCAGATGGCATCGAATGCCACGCCGAGCTGGGATTTCAGCTCCGTGTCCTTATCCTCCAGCGGCTTGCCCCAGAACAGTACCTCGCCTGCATCCTTGCGGATCAGGTTCAGCATCGCCTTGAAGGCGGTACTCTTACCCGCGCCGTTCTCGCCGATCAGCCCCATGATGCTGCCCTGCGGTACCGCAAAGCTTACATCGGAAAGGGTGAAACGCTTATATTTCTTTGTTACATTTCTTACCTCGACTGCATTTTTCATCATTCGTCCTCCTCATAGAATAATGTCAGTAGTTCAACTAATTTTCCAAGTTTGATGCCGCTTGATCTGCCGATCTCCGCCGCTGCCAGCAGATGCTCCTCCGCCTGCCGCTGGCGTTCCTCCTGCACAAGTGCAGAGCCGCCGGCAGAAATGAAGCTCCCGCGTCCGACCGTCGTTTCAATGAAGCCGTCGCGCTGCAGCTCCTCGTATGCCCTCTGCACCGTGATCACACTGATGTGCAGGGATTTCGCCAGCGCACGCATGGACGGGATCGCGTCCCCATGCTTCAGCTCACCGCGCATGACCTTTTCCTTGATCTGCGAGGTGATCTGCTCATAGATCGGTTTCTGGCTGTTGGTGCTGATGATGATTTCCAAATACTCACCTCCGGAAAGTGTACTTGTGTGTATTCAAGTGTACTTATCGTGTAAGTACATTATAGCACATTGCAGTACACTTGTCAAGAGGTTTTGTGATATTTTTTACAGGAATTTTTTATATCTTGACAAGGGGAAGGGATTGGGGTACAATATAAATAAGTAAAGGGGGCGATCGTATGAAAAGTGTGTGGCTGCTGATGCACTCCTATGAACAATTCGGCATTGGCGACGACAAAGTGCTTGGCATTTATGAAACGCAGGAACTTGCGGAAGAAGCAAAGCAGCATTTTCAGGTGCAGCAGGGTTTTGCAGATTACCCGACGCACTGTTTCTCCATCACAGAATACCAGTTAAATCAGCCCGCCGGCTGGCAGGAAGGATTTTTCCGCTGGGGCGAGAGTGATACATATTATACAGCATTTGTGCGGATGACGGAACGGATGAGCCGGTGGCTGTCCATTGACAAATCTCCTGCGGAATCGTGGGAGGATGCAGGATACTACGAAGCCCTCACAGAAATCAGCTGGAAGCTCCGGAACACCGATGATCCCGAAGAACTGGCGGCATTCATGCATCATATTCTGGTAAGCTGTGCAGAAATGTACCGACCACAAGAAGAATGCCTTGCCATTGCAGAACAATTACTATCCGAGGTGAAACCATGAACAACCTGATCGAAACTCTGAAAACCACAGGAAACCTGACTGACACCCAGCTGCAAACGCTGCTGGAAACCGACGCATATGACGCAGAACTCCGTGAAGCGGCGGATGAGGTGCGGCGCACCCATTACGGCATGGATGTCTACATCCGCGGTCTGATCGAATTTACAAACTACTGCAAAAATGACTGCTATTACTGCGGCATCCGCAGGAGCGTACATTGTGCGGAGCGTTACCGTCTGACAAAGGACGAGATCCTGGAATGCTGCAAAGAGGGCTATGCTCTGGGCTTCCGGACGTTCGTATTACAGGGCGGCGAGGATCCCTATTTCACGGATGAGCGCGTCTGTGAGATCGTATCTGCGATCCGTGCGGGCTATCCGGATTGTGCCATTACGCTTTCCATCGGCGAAAAGCCGCGGGAGAGCTATGAGAAATACTATGCGGCAGGTGCGGACAGATTCCTGCTCCGGCATGAAACGGCAACACCGGAGCATTACAGCCGTCTGCATCCGTCAGAGCTGACCTTTGCAAACCGTCGGAAATGCCTGTTTGATCTGAAAAAAATCGGTTTTCAGGTCGGTGCAGGCTTTATGGTGGGCAGCCCTTGGCAGACAACGGAACATCTCATTGCGGATCTTCGTTTCCTGCAGGAGCTGAAACCGGATATGATCGGCATCGGGCCGTTTTTAAGCCACAAGGACACGCCGTTTGCAGGGCATCCGAACGGTGATCTGAAGCTGGTTCTGCGGCTTCTGGGCATTCTGCGCCTGATGCATCCGAAGGCACTGCTCCCTGCAACGACAGCACTCGGCACACTGCATCCGCAGGGGCGAGAAATGGGCTTGCAGACGGGTGCAAATGTCGTGATGCCGAATCTCTCCCCGCAGAGCGTGCGGAACAAGTACATGCTGTATGACAACAAGATCAGCACGGGCGAAGAATCCGCCCAGAGCGTCCGCGCACTGGCGGAAAAGGTGACCTCAGCGGGCTATCAGGTCGTGACGGCGCGGGGGGATGCGAAAACCAAGGCCGGAAACAATTCTTGAAAACCATAGAAACAGAATGACCGCTGCACGGAATGTGCAGCGGTCATTTGGTTATGTAAAATTTATCCGGCAAGCGTTACAATAAATCCATCGGAGTTATTGCCGGAGATCATGTGTTCCTTCTCCACAGGCACCGGAACTTCCGTTGTCGCGCCTTCGGACGGAACATAGTACACGGTGTAGGAAACACCGTCAACTGTGCAGTACAGCGGCGCATCCATAGTGTGATCCTTCAGGAGGCTGAAATAGCCCGTCAGCGTCACACCCTGCTCGTGCATCACAGCGGCGTGTACTTTGCCGATATAGCGCAGATGATAGGGCGCAGCTCCGACACCGGTCTCGGCAGCGTCTGCCTCGGTATAGCTGAACACAAAGCCATATTTCCACGCATGTTCTTCAAGCCAAGCATTCGGTGCTTTGATCTTGTTGATCGTTTCATCCGGATTCAGGATACAGAAGTCGAGCGCATAGCCGCTGCTTCTGTCCGGCAGTGCATCAGGATACAGACTTCCTGGAGCATCATAGGGAGCCATGGTGCTGTAGATCATCAGATTGACCGCGCCGGTATCGGCAACATAGGCACTGCCCATCTCATTCATGGCATTGAGTACCTCGGGACGGGTATTGAAGTCCAGACGCTTCATACGATAACTGTTGTTCTTGCCGTGGAAGGTCACAAGCTCACCGACAGTATCCTGGAACGTATAATTCTGGTCAAGCTGCAGGAGTATTCCCTGGTGGATCGAGGCTTCATCCTTCGGAATGCTGGCAAAGCCCTCCGGAAGCGGATCCTCGATTTCAAACAGATCCGCCGCCGCATCCTGGATCGGGATGGTCTCAGTCGGCTCTGTTACTGCGGGCTTCACTGGTGCCTTAGTAGTGGCTTCAGTTGCGGGTTCCTGCTCCAGAAGCATCTGATCGCTCGGCTCAGTTTCCCATATTACGGTTCCCTCCGGCTCATCCACCGCGCGGCGGACAGCATCGGCAAACCAGACACCGCCGAGCGCAAACATGCTGATGAGCATCAGCCCGGCAGGTGCAATTCTTCTTCGTCTTTTATTTCGTTTTGTTTTCATGCGGCATCCCCCGTTTCTGCTGGATCCGTCTGCTGCGGTGCCTGCTGCACCTGGTCAGCGGACAGCGGTTCTTCATCATCTTCCCTTGTTTCTGTTGAATCCATCGCATAGGTACCTGTGATGGTGCCATAGATCTTGAAGGCATCAAACACGGGTTTCCACTTCGTCAGTCCTCCTGCGGTCACGAGAATATAGGTATGACCATCGGGGGTCTGCGCGTAGCTTGCAAGGCAGTTGCCCGCCTCATCTGTAAAACCCGTCTTACCGCCCATAATGGTGATCCCCTCCACCTCCGTGCCGTACATGCGGCTGAACATGGTGCTGTACATCTTGATGCCCTCGGGGCTTTGCGGGGTGACAGGTGTGGTATGCGTATAAGTCGAAATAATCTGTTTGCACAGCTCATTCTGCATACAATAATCCAGGATCAGTGCGATGTCCGTGACCGTGCTGTAATGCTGCGGATCATGCAGACCGGTCGGATTTGTGAAGTGCGTATTCCGCAGCTCCAGCTCAGCGACCTTTTCGTTCATCCACTGCACAAACAGCTCCTCGGAGCCGGCGGTATGCAGTGCAAGTGCCGCTGTGGCATCACCGCCGGACGGCAGTGCCGCACCATACAGCAGGTCGAGAACGGTGCATTCCTCACCGCTCTGGAAGCCTGCCATAGAGGCATTCTGCGCATACAGCGGGGAAAGGATCTCGTCAGTCATGATGAAGGTTTCATTCAGATCCGCAATATGCTCAATGGCTACGATCAGCGTCATGAGCTTGGTCATGGATGCGGGGTAAATGATCTCCTCACTCCCCTTGTCCGCAAGTACCAGATGATTGTCAAGGTCGATCAGCACGGCATGGCTGCTCTCAATGGCATCAGTCAGCTGCAGGACATTTTCATCCCTTTCGGGATATATCACAGGCGGCTGGTAGAGCGTCGGCACCACATCCGCCTTGGTCAGCACCAGTGCGGAGGCAGGGCGGATCTCACGGGTTTCCTGTGTCTGTGTCCGGTCGTCGTTCTGTCCATCTCTCAGGATGCATACGATGCCAAAAATGGCGGCAGCGATGATGAGTACCATCAATGCCAACAACAAAAAGGCACGCCAATCTATGTGCCCATGCTTTTTTCTGCGTTTTTTCTTCAACGGGATGCTCCCTCCTGTATTTTGATTCTACACAATTGCGGTTTTTCCTCTATCTATACATATATTATAACTCTTTTTTTCTTGGATGTCAACAGTTTTTCCACAAATTTGTCGTTCTTTTTTCATTTCCTGTCGAAAACTGCCGTGCTGACGTGTTCGTCAGAATCAATGAATTTTTCAATGAAGAACGCCTTCCGTTTCGTCAAATCTTATGAATTTCTGTGTTTTTTTCAGAAATGCTTGCTTTTTCGGAATGCACATGCTATAATATATAAGTTGTATAGTACTACTGTCTAAGGGAACTGATGGGCTACTGTATTTCACACATTGATGAAAGAGGTGAATTTTGCATGAAAAAGGACATCCATCCTACACTGTACAAGACCACAATTACCTGCCACTGCGGCAATGTGATCGAAACACAGTCCACAAAGCAGGATATCAAGGTGGAAATCTGCTCTAAGTGCCATCCGTTCTTTACCGGTAAGCAGAAGCTTGTAGATACCGGCGGACGCGTTGACAGATTCAAGAAGCGTTTCAATCTCGATAAGTAATGAAGTGTACGGGCGGTTCAGACTGCCCGTATTTTCTTATACTGATCCCCTTATATTACTCCGGCAATTTAATATAGGTGCGTTTTTCTGGGGTCAGCACCCCAAAGCTGTCCCCACCTCACCGGTGCCGTCCCCTCTGGCACTTCGTGCCGTCTTCCCGCCCCGTGGGGAGCAGCCTCCACCCGCAAAAGGCTATCGCCTTTTGAAATTGCTTTTGTCTATTATGATAGTTTAGAGGATCAGTATGATAGAAGAGGTGTCAGTTATGGATTTCTTTACAATTGCCGATACTGCGGAAACAACATTCACGGAAAAGCGTTCCGAGTTCCTCGGATACCTCGCGCCTGTTACCACGAACGAGGAAGCAGTCGCATGGATCAATGAGATCAAGGCAGGTCACAGAAAGGCAAAGCATCATGTATATGCCTATATTCTGCGAGATTCCAACATCACAAGATACAGCGATGACGGTGAGCCGCAGGGAACTGCCGGCGTACCGGTGCTTGATGTGCTGCAAAAGCGCGGTCTGACAGATGTCTGCTGTGTAGTGGTGCGGTATTTCGGCGGCATCCTCCTTGGGGGCGGCGGTCTGGTACGCGCCTATTCCCACAGCGCGGCAATCACCTGCGATGCCGCCCGCATTCTCCATATGTGCGAGAGCTGCCCGCTGCAGCTGCGGATGGACTATACGCTGTACGGCAAGGTGACGCATGTTCTGCCGAATTACGGCGTGATCGAGGTGGGCAGTGAATTTGGTTCGGATGTTTTTCTGGAGCTGAATGTCCGGCTGGAGGTGCTTGACAAGCTGATGAAGGATCTGACAGAGCTGTCAAACGGCAGGATCCGCATGGAATGCGGAAAAACGGGATTTGCTGATTTTTCTTCTGTAAATTCTACAAATTCTTTTTAAAAAAAAGAGGGTTTTTGCAGTTCTGGCGCGTATAATATAATAGAAGGACTTTTTTGGGGGTGTTTTTATGGATATACGTGAACAGATCGAACAGCGCGAAGAAGCTTCACTCTGCGCTGCGGCGTGCAGAAGCACGGATGCGGCGATGACCCGGCGGCAGAAGGCAGAGGAGCCCTGCCCGTACCGGACAGCATTTCAGCGTGACAGGGACAGGATTCTGCATTCCAATTCCTTTCGCAGACTCAAGCGAAAAACGCAGGTCTTTCTCTCCCCTGTCGGCGACCACTACCGCACGCGGCTGACGCATACGCTGGAGGTGGCGCAGGTGGCAAGGACAATCGCGCGTGCCATGTCGCTCAATGAGGATCTGACAGAGGCGATCGCGCTCGGACATGATCTCGGTCACTCGCCGTTCGGACATGCCGGCGAGGCAGTGCTTAATCAGCTCTGTCCGCATGGGTACCATCACTATGAGCAAAGTGTGCGGGTCGTGGATGTGATCGAAAAGAAGGGGCGCGGGCTGAATCTGACCTATGCCGTGCGCAACGGCATCCTCTGTCACACGAACCGCACAGCGGATACGCTGGAGGGGAATATCGTCCGTGCTGCGGATAAGATCGCATACATCAATCATGATATAGATGACGCGATCCGGGCGGGGATCCTTTCCGAAAAGGAGCTGCCGGAGGATGCCATCCGGGTGCTGGGGACGACAAAAACACAGCGCATCACCGCCATGGTGGCTTCCGTTATTGCCCATGGCACGGGATCCATTGCGATGCTGCCGGAGGTGCAGGCGGCGCATGATGTGCTGCATGAGTTCATGTACCGGCAGGTCTACCACAATCCCACGGCGAAGGGCGAGGAAAAGAAAGCCACCGTTCTGCTGGAAACACTCTATGCGTATTTCCGGAAGAATCCGGAACGGATGCCGGAGGAATTTCGCAGTATTGCGGCGCAGACCGATATTGACCGCGCGGTGTGTGATTATATTTCCGGCATGAGTGACGGGTATGCGGTGGATCTCTATTCGGAGCTGTTTGTTCCGAAATTCTGGAAGTAGGTGAATGGATTGCTCCCTGAGGATTTTGTACACCGGCTGCGTGAAACGAATGACATCGTTTCGGCATTCGGTATGTATGTCACACTGAAAAAACGCGGCAGAACGCATGTCTGCAACTGCCCGTTCCACTCGGAGAAAACACCATCCTGCACAGTATTCCCCGATACACAGAGCTTTTACTGCTTTGGCTGCGGTGCGGGCGGCGATGTCATCACCTTCACGATGAAAATGGAAAATCTCAGCTACATAGAAGCCGTCCGGCTTCTCGCGCAGAGATGCGGCATGGAGCTGCCGGCGCAGGATCCGAATGCATCCAGAAATGCCCAACGCCGGGTGCGATGTCTGGAAATTAACCGGGAATCGGCAAATTTCTTTTATAAACAGCTCATTTCCGGGAATGATAAGCGGGGACTGAATTATTTTGCAGAACGCAGGCTCTCCCCTGCCATCATCAAAAAATACGGTCTGGGCTTTGCGCCGGATGACTGGCATACACTGCACAATCACCTCCGCCAGCTGGGCTACAGCGACGAGGAGCTTGTGACGGCGGGTGTCTGCCAGCAGGGGCAGAACGGGAATGTCTATGATAATTTCCGAAACCGCGTGATATTTCCCATTGTCGATCTGCGCGGAAACGTGATCGGCTTTGGCGGACGCGTGCTGGATGACAGCAAGCCCAAATACCTGAACACCGGAAAATCGCCTGTGTTCGACAAGGGACGGAACCTGTTTTCCATGAATTTTGCGAAAAATGCCGCCTCCACCACCATGATCCTTGCCGAAGGGTATATGGACGTAATTGCGATTCATCAGGCGGGATTTGAGAATGTTGTCGCAACGCTCGGCACTGCGATCACAGCGGATCAGGCGCGGCTCATCTCCCAGTATGCCAAAGAGGTCGTGATCGCTTATGACAGCGACGGTGCGGGACAGGCTGCCACGCAGAAGGCAATGAACCATTTCAGCGCGGTGGGACTGCCGACGCGCATTCTGAAGATGGAGGGCGCGAAAGACCCTGATGAATTTATCAAGAAATACGGTCCGGAGCAGTTCCGGATCCTGATCGACCATGCCGGTGACGCATTGAATTTCCGGCTGGACCGATGCCGTGACGGACTGGATCTGCAGACCGAGATCGGCAAAACGGAGCTTTTGCGGCGCAGTGTGCATGTTCTGGCGGATATTTCCAATCCCCTGGAGCGTGAGGTCTACATCAAGCGCACCGCAAACGAGCTGGAGATCCGCGCGGAAACACTGCAGATGCAGGTGGATCGTGCGGTACAGCGCACCGACCGGGATACCCGGAAAACACGGTTCCGGGCAATCGAAGCGCAGTCGCTCCAGCGGGATGAGATCAATCCGCTGGCGCAGCAATACCCGAAGGAAAGCCGCGCTGAGGAACAGATCCTCGCCTATCTGATGCGCTTTCCGGAGGAATACGCAATGATCTGGGAGGCTCTCCCGCCTGCGTATTTTGTCACAGAGTTCCATCGGCGGGTCTATGAAACGATCTGCCTGCTGATGCCGGATCATACATATTTCAGCCTTTCCCTGCTGGCGGATAAGTTCAGCCCCGAGGAAATGGGCAGAATCACCGGCATCTACGTCAAAGGGCGCGAGATCCAGATGGGCAGGGACGCGCTGGAGGAATGCATCGCAGTGCTGCGAAATTCCAGAAACCGCGTTATGCCAAGTCAGGATATGTCGGACGATGATCTGCTGAAGCTCATCGCCCAGAAGAATAAACACCAATCGAAATAGGAGGATGCGAAATGGACAAGAAGTCAACAATTGAAGCTCTGCTTGAAAAGGGTAAGGCAGCGGGAAAGCTGACCACAAAGCAGATTTCCGACGCACTGGAGGAAATAGATTTTGATGCCGATCAGCTCAATACGTTCTACGACAGCTGCGAACAGCTCAATATTGAGATCATTGACAATAATGTGGTGGATGATAACCTTGATCTGAATCACATTTCCCTGATCGACAACATTGATGATGATATGGAGGCTGCACTTTCCACAGAGGGACTTGCAGTGGACGACCCTGTGAAGATCTACCTCAAAGAGATCGGCAGAGTGCCGCTGCTGTCGCTGGATGAGGAGATCAAGCTTGCCAAGATCATGGCGGACGGCACACCGCTGGAGGCAAAGCGTGCAAAGCAGCGTCTTTCCGAAGCCAACCTGCGTCTGGTTGTCAGCATTGCCAAGAAGTATGTCGGCAGAGGAATGCAGTTCCTCGATCTGATCCAGGAGGGCAATCTGGGTCTGATCAAGGCGGTGGAGAAGTTCGATTACAACAAGGGCTTCAAGTTCTCTACCTATGCGACATGGTGGATCCGTCAGGCGATCACCCGTGCCATTGCCGACCAGGCAAGAACCATCCGCATTCCGGTGCATATGGTGGAGACCATCACCAAGGTGAAGAAGATCTCCAGTCAGCTGCTGCATGAAAACGGTCATGATCCGACACCGGAGGAGATCGCGGATCGTCTGGAAATGTCCGTGGAGCGTGTGCGCGAGATCATGCGCATTGCACAGGATCCGATTTCTCTGGAGACCCCCATCGGCGAGGAGGAGGACAGCCACCTCGGCGACTTCATCCCCCATGATGACGCGACCGCACCGGCGGACGCTGCCTCCCTCACACTGCTGAAGGAGCAGCTGGAGGAGGTGCTTTCCACGCTGACCGACCGTGAGGCAAATGTACTGCGCCTGCGTTTCGGTCTGATCGACGGACGCTCCCGCACGCTGGAGGAGGTCGGCGCACAGTTCAACGTCACCCGCGAGCGCATCCGCCAGATCGAAGCCAAGGCTCTGCGCAAGCTCCGCCATCCGAGCAGAAGCAAGAAGGTAAAGGATTTCCTGGATTGATACTGAAAACACAAGCCGCCCATCCGGTGAGGGATGGGCGGCTTTTACTATATCACTTCGAATGTACACTGCAGTAAGAACTTATTCAAAATTTTCCGTAATACCGAGAGTCTCCTTCAGGATGGCGAGGGAGTCGTCGGTGTCGGGGGCACCGTTTTCGTTGATGTCGGCAGCAAGTCTTGCGTAGTCGCACAGCGGCGCACCGGCAAGCAGGTTCTTGTTGATGGTCAGGCAGTCCAGTACATTGAGGGTATCGTCCACGTTTACGTCGCCTTTGATAAGGTCGATGCCCCAAACTGCTGCTTCTTCCTGATATGCGGACTGTTCGATCACAAGCTGCAGACGGATGACCCTCTCAAACTCCTCGCCGAAAATGTCAACGCCGTTACCGAGACAGGACATTGTGCCTTCTTCAACCGGGAAATAGGTCGTAGGGTAGACGAGAAGCCATTCAACCAATCCGTCAACCATCAGCAGATCACCGACTTCAAGCTGCTGGTCACCCAATTCACTTGTTGCAGTTTGAACAAGTAACCTGCCTATCCCCTCTCCCAATTCGTTGATTGGTGTGACAATATAGGCATAAAGCTCTTCGGGATTACTTTTAGAATATTCCATGCCTACAACCATAAAATCTGGCTCTGCCAGCTCGGATTCAAGAAAGAATCCGCTTTGATAATTATAAAAGTTGTTGTTGGTGTATGTGAAAGTATCCGTAGCAATGGAATAAACGGCATCAAGGTCAACCTCTGCATCAACTGCGTTTACCTGTACAGCAGTAATGGTGGCAGTCAGGCAGAGAAATGCGGTGAAAAGGGCAGTCATTTTCTTTTTCATAATAAAGCCTCCTTTATCATTTTGCGTATTATTTTTTCAGGGTATACATTTTCATTCATTCGGGATCGTCCGGTCAGTATGCGCGGATTCCGAGCGCGGTTATGTCTTCATCTTTTTTAGCTCCTTTCTTAGAAATTTTATTCCAAAGATGCAACAATTCTGTCACATTCTTCGTAATCCACACCCTCAATCCAGATTTTGGTTTCCAGATTTGTTTCATTGCGGAAGACAAGCACATACTGTCCATCCTCCTTGGAAATGATTGCGGGGTTGCCGTCAATCGTGGTTTCTGTCAGATTATAATCGTCACAAGGGGTAGTGCCGCTCAGTGATGCATTATCCCACTGGTCATAGAGAAGCTGGATCACATTTCGGTCAGCATCATAAAAGGTGAAAAAAACTGAATTGAGGTAGCCTTCAGTTGTTTCCTGGTGAACTCTCCCCAACGCAAAGCCCTCCGGCAGGTAGGTCGGTGCGAGTACGTCGGTGATGCCGTATTTTGCACTCTCTGCCTTGATCCCATAGGGGTCATCCGGTGCTGTCGGCAGCGTGAGCGTCTCCTGTGCGTCAGGATTCAGCGAGAAGCCGCCCTGTGTGATCTTCACCAGTGCCGAAAAGACGTTCATGTCATATGCCGCTACCGTGTACATATTTGCACAGGCAAGCAGTGCCGCCGCGCTTGCCAGAACCGCCGCTGTTCTGAGACAGCGCGTCATCGTGATACGCTTCCTGTGCATTGCTGCCATCGTTCTTTCATATCCCCGCTCCATTGCCGCTTCCATCTGCTCCGCATCCCCCATGACCGCGGAGCAGGCGCGGGAGATCTCCGCGATCTTTTCATAATCCCTGTTTTTCTGGGGCTTCGCCATTTCCTCATCGAGCATCCGGTTCAGGTCGCGGAGTGCCTGCTGTGTAAACTGGTCGTTCTTTTCTGTCGTCTTCATGACAGATCACCTCTTTCTTTTGCCCCTTTACTTATATCCGTCAGAAAAGGGGCAGTTTCTGACATCGGTTCTTCAACTTTGTAGGAATGCACAAATTTCATATGTATTATTTGTCAGGATCATCCATATACTCTTTCAGCTTCTGCCGGATCCGGTGCATCCGCTGGTACAGCGCATCGAGCGTGATGCCGAGGCTCTGCGCCAGGGCATATTTATCCGCCCCGCCGTAGTACAGCTCGGCGATCCGGCGTTCCTCGTCATCGAGTATATCCAGGGGGCTGTCCACCTGTTCGGATTCGGCAGGCTCCGGGATCCCGTCAATATCGACGGTTTCCGGGTGTTTCCGGCGATATGCCTTGATCTCCCGATCCGCCGCCCGATACAGCCACGGCAGGATGGAATCCAGCCTGACCAGGTGCTGGAGCTTTTTATGCAGTGCCAGGAAGACCTCCTGTGTGCAGTCCTCCGCCGCGTGAATGTCACCGTTCAGTCGCACACGGCAGTATTGGAAGATGGTTTTGTAGTACTCTCTGTAGAGCAGTTCTATTATTGGTGAAATCATGATTTCCTCCGTCAATGAGAAATGGGGACTATAAGAATTGGTATTAGTGTAATTATACCGCAGATGGCGGGAAATGTCAAATCTTCTTTCTTATCCTCCCCACCCCCTGCCCCCGCAGCCCGCCAAAGGCTGTCGCCTTTTGAAATCAATCTGCCCTAAAACGGATATTAGCTTTACAAAATGCAAAAACAGGGCGGAAAACCGCCCTGTTTCTTGGGTTTATGCTATTGTTTCATCATACGGGGAAAGAGGTTACGAGACCGATCGTAAACTTGAGAATATTCAGTGCGTCGGTGGAAGAAGGTGTGCCGTCAGCATCAACGTCAGCATTTGCCTTACCCTGATCGGTCAGAGCAGTACCTGCAAGCAGGTTCTTGTTCAGAGTCAGAACGTCGAGAATATCTACAGCACCGTCGCAGTTGACATCACCGTAGGTGACATCTGTGGGTGTATCCGGTGTGGATGCAGCAGTGTAAACTGTGCAGAGGTCGGAAGTTTCCTTTACGCCGTTTGTGCCGTTGAAGAAGATCTCGCCCCACTCTGTCAGAGTTGTGCCTTCCCAATCGCTAACGAGGTCGAGGTATTCAACACCGCCGCTGTTGCCCTTCCAGGACCAGCCGATGTAGCCGATCTGGTTGTCAACACAGTAGTCCATCAGATATGCTTCATCTACGTCACCGTCAGTATGCTTGTTGCCGAACTCGCCGATCACGATCGGTGCGCCGGACTGCATTGCACCCTCGATGTTGGACTTGATCATATCAGCAGTACCGCCTGCGTATTCGTACATATGAATGGAGAATACGGTGTTCTTATTCGGGTCTGCAGCAAATACCTCTGCACCCATTTCCTTGATGGAAGTCGGATACTGACCCCAGCCTGCGCTGTCGATCATGATCATGTTCTCGATGCCGGCATCACGAACAACGCCGATCGCCTGCTTTGTGCCGTCAGCCCATGCAGAGCTGTTCCACTGACCATACCACTCATTGGCAATGTTCAGGATCACGAATGCCTTGTTCTCATTCAGGATGTCCTTAAATTCTGTCCAGTATTCAGCAGCTGCCACGATTGCGGATGCATCATCCTTACCGGTTGCATCGTGTACTTCGAGGATACAAATCTGCTTATTTGCCTTACACCATTCGATGATGTTCTCGATCTCAGTTGCAGTGGTCTTATCCCACTGTACGCCGTTGGAGCATACGATACGAACACAGTTTGTACCCAGAGAAGCTGCTGCCTCGATAGAAGTCTTGGTGTAATTCTTATACCAGCAGTGCGCGATGTTGACACCACGCATAATGAACTCGTTGCCGTTTGCATCACGGATGGTCTGACCATCTACATAGAAACCGCCCTCAACTACGATAGGAGTGGAAGGCTCAACCGGATCGGTCGTGCCGCTGGATTCGCCAAGATATGCATCAGTGAACTTGACACCGGTAGTCTCTGTGGACTCGCCGTCTGCATCACCTGCCCACCAAACCTGAGCCTGGAAGGAGGTCTGCTGCTGGATCTTTTCAATCGCTGCTTCGATGATCGCCTTATCGGTGATCTCTGTTGTACCGAGTGTAACGTTCAGCGGGTTCGTCATGTCAACGAGAACCTTGCCGCTTTCGGATGCGCTCCACTGGATGTTGACCCAGTAGTATTCGCCGTCGATCTCAACAGAACCGCCAAGACCGCCGTTTGCCTGAGAAACACCGCTGGGCAGCTCTACTTCAAGGTATACCTTTTCACCTGCTGCTTCGGGGAAGATAACTGCAGTATAACCGTCTTCTTCAACGAGCTTTGCATGACCTTCCTCAGGAGCTTCTGTCGGCTCAGTGGTCGGGATCGGCTCGGTCGTGGTCGGAATGAACTCTTCTCCGGTATACTCATAGCTTTTGTAATCCGGCAGCTCATCCAGTGTGATCACATTCTCATGCTGATAGATCTTTGTCAGAGTATCGGAATTGTTGAACAGTGTCAGGAACTTGCCATTGTCCTGATCGCCCTCATACCACGGGCAGAAATAGGACCAGTATGCACCTTCCTCCAGCATTGCATCGATGGAGGGAATGGTATCGCACTCTGTCAGAGCCACGATCTTGCCGGCACCGCCGTACATATCCACCAGATTGAAGAATGTGGAAGAGATCGCGCTCTCATTCGGGTTGTTAGCAGAAGCGTTGTACTTATCATAGCCAACGATGTCTACATAATCATCGCCCGGATACCAGTATACGGAATTAGCATAGGTGTAGCTGTTAAATTCCCAGATGAGGTTATGCAGACCATATTCCTCAGTCAGTGTGGTGTAGAGGAGTTTCCAGAGTTCCTTATAGGTTGCGGAACCATCCTTGCCCCACCAGAACCAGGAGCCTGTCTCACCGCCGGCACCCTCTGCCTCGTGGAACGGACGGAACAGCAGCGGAACGCCTGCATCCTGTACCTGCTTCAGCTCTGTTGCGAGCAGATCTACACATTCCATGAAGTACTGATATTCCTTGGATGTCTTATCATTGATGATATTTGTCGGGCTGAAATCTGTATTCTGGCTATAGGTGCACTTGGACCAGTCAAGTGTGGAGCCGATTGTGTAGCTTGCAAAGTCGGTCGGTACGTTAATATGCCAGGAAGCTGTTGCAATACCGCCGCGCTCATTTGCCCACTCGATCACACGCTCTGTTGTGCCGTCATCCCAGCCATACAGCGGGTTGTAGTTCATGAAGTCAAAGCCGCGGATCGCCGGAACCTTGCCGGTCAGATCTTCGAGGTAATCAAATTCCCACTCGTAATTGCCGTTATGACCGCCGCCATAGGTCTCCTGCTGACCGGAGATGATATAATCACCGTAAACAGTTGACATATAGTTCATCAGACCCTGTGCTTCCGCAGTTGCATTCGGATCGCTCAGCTCGTTGGAACAGCTCAGCTCACCGATCTCGGCAGCCTCAATGCTGACATAGTCGAACAGTGTCCAGCCCCAGGAACCAACCATCGTTACAGTATTCTCACCCTCATTGAGCTTTACTGTACCGAACTTGATCTCCTCAAAGGTAGTACCTTCTGCAAAACTTACATTGCCCTGGTTTACGCCATTGATCTCCAGACCCTGTACCTTGTCACCATAAACCGCAGCATAACCGATAGAAAGGTCATACATACCTGTTTCCGGTGCAGTTACAGTCACAGAAACAGTATCCGTGTTGTCCTGGAGGAATACATAACCAGTACCGGAATAACCAGCCAGCTCGGACATAACCGTTGCAGAACCAGTCTGTGTACCGTCCTCAAATTCAAACTTTGTCGCAGCAGCAGTGGTTGCAAACGGAACTGTCAGCATACAGTTCATCGCCAGTGCACATGCCATACCCCCGCTAATTAACTTCTTCTTCAGCATATACATTCTTCCTTCCTTAATTAAGTAACACTGTTTAACTTCAGCGTCTAACTAATTTTACCATGAACTTCGTAGTTTGTCAATATAATTTTGTATATTTCTTTAAATTCCTTTCAAAATTTGTATACATGCACAATTTTTAGTTAATCTGTAGTTGCGCTTTAACTAATTTTAGTTGTTTTCGATTAATTCAATTACCTTTAAACACAAAAAAAAGAGAGGGACAAGCCCTCTCTTTTCAGGAATCCGAATGGATCAATTATTCGTTGATAGCGATAACTACGCCGGAACCTACAGTTCTGCCGCCCTCACGGATAGCGAAACGGAGGTTCTGCTCGATAGCGATGGGAGTGATCAGCTCAACATCCATCTCTACGTTGTCGCCAGGACGGCACATTTCTACGCCCTCCGGCAGAGTTACGATACCAGTAACGTCAGTTGTTCTGAAATAGAACTGCGGTCTGTAGTTGTTGAAGAACGGTGTGTGACGGCCGCCCTCTTCCTTCTTCAGAACGTAAACCTGACCCTTGAACTTTGTGTAGGGGTTGATGGAGCCGGGCTTGCAGAGAACCTGACCTCTTTCAACGTCCTTTCTCTGAACACCACGGAGCAGAGCACCTACGTTGTCACCAGCCTCAGCGAAGTCCAGAGACTTTCTGAACATTTCCAGACCAGTTACTGTAGTCTTGGAGCTCTCTTCCTTCAGACCAACGATCTCAACTTCCTCACCTACGTTCAGACGGCCTCTCTCTACACGGCCTGTTACTACAGTACCACGGCCAGAGATAGTCATTGTGTCCTCAACAGGCATCAGGAAGGGCTTTGCATCGTCTCTCTCAGGAGTCGGGATATACTCGTCAACACTGTTCATCAGTTCGAGAATCGGAGCATATGCCGGATCGGACAGATCATCGGGAGCGTTCAGAGCTGCCAGAGCGGAGCCCTTGATTACCGGAATATCATCGCCCGGGAACTCATATTCAGACAGAGTCTCACGGATGTCCATTTCAACGAGTTCGAGCAGCTCTTCGTCGTCAACCTGGTCAGCCTTGTTCATGAATACAACGATTGCCGGTACGCCTACCTGACGAGCCAGCAGGATGTGCTCCTTAGTCTGAGCCATCGGGCCGTCAGAAGAAGCTACTACCAGGATTGCGCCGTCCATCTGAGCAGCACCTGTGATCATGTTCTTTACATAGTCAGCATGTCCAGGGCAGTCAACGTGTGCATAGTGACGTGCATCTGTCTCGTACTCTACGTGAGCAGTATTGATTGTGATACCACGCTCTCTCTCCTCGGGAGCCTTGTCGATCATGTCATATGCCTCGTACTGAGCCTGACCCTTCAGAGCGAGAGTCTTTGTGATAGCTGCAGTCAGAGTTGTCTTACCGTGGTCAACGTGACCAATTGTACCAATATTTACATGGGGCTTGGTACGTTCAAATTTTGCCTTTGCCATTGGAAGTTTCCTCCTTTAATTACTGTATAACAGCATTATGATATATACATTATACCATATTGCTGCATGAATTGCAAGAGTTTTTAAGAAAAAACTCCTGCAAAATCATATATTTTTTCTCAGAGGGCAGGAATTACTTCTTGCCTCTGGATGTCATGATGCCTTCTGCGATGTTCTTCGGAACTTCTCTGTAGCTGTGAGGTTCCATTGCATACTGACCGCGACCCTGTGTGTTGGAACGCAGCTGGTTGGAGTAGCCGAACATTTCAGACAGCGGAACGAGAGCATCAACCTGTACGGTACCCGGTCTTGTCTCCTGACCCTGGATCTCACCACGGCGGGAGCTCAGGTCACCGATTACGTTACCCAGATATTCATCGGGAGCGATAACTGCAACCTTCATGATCGGTTCCATCAGGATCGGCTCTGCCTTACGCATAGCTTCCTTGAATGCCATAGAGCCGGCGATCTTAAATGCCATTTCAGAGGAGTCAACTTCATGGTAAGAACCATCATACAGTTCAACCTTAACGTCAACAACCTGATAGCCAGCCAGAATACCAGCCTGCATAGCACCCTTAATACCTGCGTCAACAGCGGGAATATATTCCTTCGGAATGGAGCCGCCGACTACAGAGTTTACAAACTCATAGCCCTTACCGGACTCATTCGGGGATACACGGATCTTAACGTGACCGTACTGACCGCTACCGCCGGACTGCTTCTTGTACTTGTGGTCAACATCTGCATTGCCCTTGATGGTTTCCTTATAGGATACCTGGGGCGCACCTACGTTAGCCTCAACCTTGAACTCACGGAGCAGTCTGTCAACGATGATATCGAGGTGGAGCTCACCCATACCAGCGATGATGGTCTGACCGGTTTCCTCATCAGTCCATGTGCGGAATGTCGGATCCTCTTCAGCCAGCTTTGCGAGAGCAACACCCATCTTCTCCTGACCTGCCTTGGTCTTCGGCTCGATCGCCAGGTTGATAACCGGCTCCGGGAATTCCATGGACTCGAGGATTACAGGTGCATTCTCATCGCAGAGGGTATCACCGGTTGTGGTCTGCTTCAGACCAATCGCAGCTGCGATGTCACCGGAATAAACCTTTTCAAGTTCCTTACGGCTGTTAGCGTGCATCTGCACGATACGACCGATTCTCTCGTGCTTGCCCTTTGTAGAGTTGAGTACGCCGGAACCAGCTTCGAGAACACCGGAATATACACGGAAGAATGTCAGCTTACCAACGAACGGGTCAGTTGCGATCTTGAATGCAAGAGCAGCAAACGGTGCATCGTCAGTAGACGGGCAAACTCTCTCTTCGCCTGTCTCAACGTCAACGCCCTTGATGTCATCAACGTCTGTCGGAGCAGGCATATAGTCAACAATTGCATCCAGGAGCTTCTGAACGCCCTTGTTCTTATAGGAAGTACCGCAAACAACCGGTACCATTGTGTTAGCAATACAGGACTTTCTGATGCAGGTCTTGATCTCCTCGATTGTGAGTTCCTCACCTGCAAAATACTTCTCCATCAGCTCGTCATCCTGCTCAGCTACATGCTCCAGCAGGGACTCACGATACTCTTCAGCCTTCTCAACCATGTCTTCCGGAATTTCCTCAACACGGATGTCCTTGCCGAGATCATCGTAGTAAACATAAGCCTTCATTTCAACCAGGTCAATAATGCCCTTGAAGGTCTCCTCAGCACCGATCGGGAGCTGAATCGGAACTGCGTTGCACTTCAGTCTGTCACGCATCATTTCTACAACGCGGTAGAAGTCTGCGCCCATGATATCCATCTTGTTGACATAAGCCATTCTCGGTACCTTGTACTTGTCAGCCTGTCTCCAAACGGTCTCGGACTGGGGCTCAACGCCGCCCTTTGCACAAAGAACAGTTACAGAACCGTCGAGTACACGCAGAGAACGCTCAACCTCAACAGTGAAGTCAACGTGTCCGGGTGTGTCGATGATGTTGAGTCTGTGACCTGCCCAGTATGCTGTTGTTGCAGCAGAGGTGATTGTGATACCTCTCTCCTGCTCCTGCTCCATCCAGTCCATGGTCGCTGCACCCTCGTGGGTCTCACCGATCTTGTAGTTTACACCGGTATAGAACAGAATACGCTCTGTAGTAGTCGTCTTGCCGGCATCGATATGAGCCATGATGCCGATATTTCTGGTACGCTCCAGTGAACAATCTCTTGCCATAATTCTTCTCCTTTATCAACGGATTTGCATTCTGGCAAATTACCAGCGGTAGTGAGCAAACGCCTTGTTTGCTTCTGCCATCTTGTGTGTATCGTCACGCTTCTTGCATGCACCGCCAACACCGTTGAGTGCGTCAAGAATCTCACCAGCAAGTCTTTCCTTCATGGTCTTTTCGTTGCGCTCTCTGGAATACTTGGTGATCCATCTCAGACCCAGAGTCTGCTTTCTTTCCGGACGAACTTCCATCGGAACCTGGTAAGTTGCACCGCCCAGACGGCGAGCCTTAACTTCCAGCTGAGGCATAATGTTTTCCATAGCCTCTTCGAAAACTTCCAGTGCATCTCTGCCGGTCTTTTCAGCGACAATGTCAAATGCACCATAAACGATCTTCTGCGCTACGCCCTTCTTACCGTCCAGCATCACGTTGTTGATCAGACGTGTTACAAGCTTGGAATTGTATACGGGATCCTGCAGTACATCACGCTTTGCGATTTTACCTCTTCTCGGCATTTCGCTTCCCTCCTTCACATTGATTCGTGAATTCATAGGTACTCGTCCTGTCATTACAGGCACGTCACGCCAACGCAGAGGATTCGCATAATCTATATGAAAATCTCCACATCAGCTGTGGTAATCCTAATTCACTTCGTTAAAATTAATTGCGGCTTGTCAGAAATTACTTCTTCTTACCAGCCTTCGGTCTCTTAGCACCGTACTTGGAACGAGCCTGCTGTCTGTTTGCTACGCCCTGTGCGTCCAGCGCACCACGGATGATGTGGTAACGTACACCAGGAAGGTCCTTTACACGTCCGCCGCGGATCAGAACCACGCTGTGTTCCTGCAGGTTGTGACCGATACCGGGGATGTAGGATGTGACCTCATAGCCATTTGTCAGCTTAACTCTCGCGATCTTACGCATAGCAGAGTTCGGCTTCTTCGGAGTTGTTGTCTTAACAACTGTGCAAACGCCTCTCTTCTGCGGAGCACTCTGGTTGATCTGCACCTTCTTCTTGGCATTGTAGCCCTTCTGCAGAGCCGGTGCTGTAGACTTGGACTCCTGCTGCTTTCTGCCCTTGCGCACGAGCTGATTAAATGTCGGCATTGTATTTCCTCCTTTTCAAGAAATGTTATACGATATACAAATATCGCATACCATGATATTATACACCAAAATCCATAGCTTGTCAATACTTTTTTTCTTTTTCGCGGGTGATGGGTGGAGATATTCGCGAAAATTCGATGTTGAAATTTGTTGAGATGTGACAAATCAAACATCCAGAGGCTCTGCTGCGTTTTTTCTCTCAGACTCCAGCACTGAATATCAGATTTCTCGCCGCATCCACGATGCCGATATAGCTTTTTCCCGGATTGATCTCCAATTCGGAACCGTCGGAGGCATAGAATACAATGGGAGAATAGTCGTCCTCCTTCTCCCAGCGGATGGTCTCCATGCCGCCGCAGGAAATATAATAGCCGCTGCCGCCCTCCAGCTCTACACGGCGGAGGTACTGCGTTTCATCCAGCCAGCCCATTTCCGTCTGGAGGATAAAAAGATTAGTGAATGCCAGCTGTGTGTCCGCTTTGCTGTCCATCTGCGGGGAGCCGTTATGCTCCATCCGGTAGGTCTGTGTTTCCGCATCATAAATGAAACCGGAACTGCTGCTCTCTGAGAACGGGATCACAGCGCGCACGCAGACGGATTCCGCAGGGGCTTCCGGCTGCTCCGCAAAACGGAACTGCGCGCTGCGGCTGACTGCATATTTCCGGATGCCGTATTGCTCCAGTGCCGCCGGAATATCCGCACCGCGCAGATAGCCTGTATGCTCGGAGCTATATTTGCCCACGCGCTCCGGATCGCGGTAAAACAGGAGACTGTGCTCCAGATCGCCGCCGTCAAAACGGTCGATGTTCAGGCTTGTCAGAACAGATGCCGCGTGGAACTGCTCCGCGCCCCAGTGGCAGTAGACTGCATCCATGCCCATCGCAAGCTTGGGGAAATAATAGCGGCAGCTTCGCACGGAGCCGACATCCGGCACTGCATCCTGATCAGCATAAACTGCCATCATGCGCGTCACACCGCCTTCCACGGGAACCTCATACAGCACATCCGCTGCTGCGATGCCGTATTGGGGGTATGCCTGCGCCAGATTGTTGACCATAACGGCGATCGGACGTTTTCCTGCCGCGCTGTCCGGATAACCTGATTCCCCCGTCAGGGGGTTGATACCGTTTGCTGCCGGCGGCTCTGTTGCAAGCTCCTCCTCCGGCATTGCCGCTTCCGTCCGGGGCTGTTCTGTTTCCCGCGTTTCAGCGGAAGTATATTTCGTTTCCTTCCCCGGCACATCCGCTGTCTGCGTCTGCGCACAGCCGGCGGACAGGAGCAGCATGGAAAGTACTGCAATACTGATGATCGTTCTTTTCATTGATTCACTCACCTGTAGATCCTATAGATTACCAAAATAGATTTCCTCTTCCGTCCGTTCCATGAATTGCCATCCTCATGGGTGCAAAAATGCCGCATTTGTCCGATGGTACAAAATGCAGCATATCTACGTCAGGAAATTTGATTGTTTCTACAAAAGTTGTAAAACCACTTGACATTCATTATAAAATGTTATATAATATTTTAATGTATCATAAAATGGAGTGGTATGCACTTTCATCATAAGAGTATATCACATCCGGACGCATTTGTCAAGTGTCCGGCGCAATTTTTTTTGATACAGTTTATGTCAATTCCACATGATGACGGCTTTCCGGCATTGATGTGAAAAATTCTAAGGAGGTATCCGCCTATGGTGAATGTGACTGCCAAACAGCTTGGCAAGAATGTCAGAATGAGCTTCGGAAAGATCAATGAAGTCCTCGACATGCCGAACCTGCTTGAAATCCAGAAAAATTCCTACAACTGGTTCAGAGAAGAGGGTCTGCAGGAGGTTTTCCGTGATTTCTCCGCAACGGATTACAACGGCAATCTGGTGCTGACATTCGTTGGCTATCGCTTTGATGATGACAACCTCAAGTACACGATCGCAGAAGCAAAGGAGCATCAGGCTACCTATGCATCTCCCCTGCGCGTGACCGCCAAGCTCTGGAACAAGGAGACAGGCGAACTGAAGGAAAGCGAAATCTTCATGGGTGATTTCCCGCTGATGACTGAAAGTGGTACGTTCGTGATCAATGGTGCAGAACGTGTTATCGTATCCCAGCTGGTTCGTTCCCCCGGTGTTTATTACGATATGGAAAAGGACAAGACCGGTAAGGAACTGTTCAAGTCCACCATCATCCCGAACCGCGGCGCATGGCTGGAATACGAAATGGATTCCAATGATGTGGTATATGTCCGCATCGACAAGAACCGCAAGATCCCGCTGACCACCTTTATCCGTTCCATCGGTCTGGGTACGGATGAGGAGATCCAGAAGATGTTCGGCATTGACGAACGTCTGAATCAGACCATTCTCCAGAAGGATACCACTAAAAATACAGAAGATGCACTGGTAGAGGTTTACAAAAAGCTCCGTCCGGGCGAGCCTCCGACCGTTGAAAGCGCACAGGCGCACCTGAACCTCCTGTTCTTCGATCCGCGCCGCTATGATCTGTGCAAATTCGGACGTTATAAGTACAACAAGAAGCTCGGCATTGCGTCCCGTCTGGCTGGACACCAGCTGACTAAGGATGTTGTGAATCCGAGAACCGGTGAGATTCTGGCTTCTGCCGGCGAGGTACTCAGCACTGACCGCGCATTTGCAATCGAGCAGGCTGGTATCTACGAGGCATTCATCACCGTAGAATCCAAGGAATATTACCAGAATGAAAAGGGACAGACCTCCATCCGCATGGTGGAAAAGGAGATCAAGGTGCTGGGCAACGGCATGGTCGATCTTGCTGGCTATGTGGATTTCGATCCGATCGAAGTCGGCATCAATGAAAAGGTTTCCTTTGCAGTGCTGTGTGACATTCTTGAGAACACCTCCCCCGAGGATCTCAAGGCAGTCATCAAAAAGCGCGCTGAGGATCTGGTTCCGAATCACATCACTCTTGATGATATTTACGCAAGCGTAAGCTACTTCCTCAATCTCTGTGAGGGTGTCGGCACGATCGATGACATCGACCACCTCGGCAACCGCCGTATCCGCTGCGTGGGTGAGCTGCTGCAGAACACCATGCGCACAGGCTTTGCAAGAATGGAGCGCACCATCCGTGAGCGCATGAACCTGCAGGCACAGGATATGGACGTGATCACACCCCAGGCTCTGGTCAACATCCGTTCCATCACCTCCCAGGTGAAGGAGTTCTTCTGCTCCTCCCCGCTGTCCCAGTTCATGGATCAGAACAACCCGCTGGCAGAGCTGACACATAAGCGTCGTCTGTCCGCGCTGGGTCCCGGCGGTCTGTCCCGTGACCGCGCAGGCTTCGAGGTTCGTGACGTACACTACAGCCACTACGGCAGAATGTGTCCCATCGAGACCCCCGAAGGTCCCAACATCGGTCTGATCTCCTATCTTGCAACCTTTGCAAGACTGAATGAATATGGCTTTATCGAAGCTCCCTACCGCCGTGTGGACAAGGAGACCGGCGTTGTCACAGACGAGGTCGTTTACATGTCTGCGGATGTGGAGGATATGTATATCGTAGCACAGGCGAACGAGCCGCTGACAGAGGAAGGCAAGTTTGCCCGTCCCAAGGTCAATGCACGTTACCGCGACAAGATCCTGGAATGCGAAAACAGCAAGGTTGACTTCATGGACGTTTCCCCGAAGGAAGTTGTTTCCGTCGCTACAGCGATGATCCCCTTCCTGGAAAACGACGACGCGAACCGTGCCCTCATGGGTGCGAACATGCAGCGTCAGGCTGTGCCGCTGCTCAGAACAGAGCGTCCGTTCGTTGGTACCGGTATGGAGTACAAGGCAGCTGTGGACTCCGGTGTCTGCGTGATCTCCGAATCCGACGGTGTTGTTACCTTTGTTTCTGCGGATAAGATCGTGGTACAGGACAGCCAGAAGCTCGACCATACCTATAATCTCATCAAGTTCAAGCGTTCCAACCAGGATACCTGCGTAAACCAGCGTCCGATCGTCAATGTGGGCGAAACCGTCCGCAAGGGTCAGGTGCTTGCAGATGGTCCTGCAACTGCTGACGGCGAGATCTCCCTGGGTAAGAATGCCCTGATCGGCTTCATGACCTGGGAAGGTTACAACTACGAGGACGCAGTTCTGCTGAACGAGCGTCTGGTACGAGAGGATGTCTTTACCTCCATTCATATTGAAGAATATGAGCTGGAGTGCCGTGACACCAAGCTCGGACCGGAGGAGATCACACGCGACATTCCCAATGTCGGCGATGACTCTCTCAAGAATCTGGATGAAAACGGCATTATCCGCATCGGTGCGGAGGTTCATGCCGGTGATATTCTCGTTGGTAAGGTAACACCCAAGGGTGAGACCGAGCTGACACCTGAGGAGCGTCTGCTCCGCGCGATCTTCGGCGAGAAGGCACGCGAGGTGCGTGACAACTCTCTGAAGGTACCGCACGGTGAAGGCGGTACGATCATTGATGTCAAGACCTTTACCCGCGACAACTGTGATGAGCTGTCTCCGGGTGTCAACAAGCTGGTGCGCTGCTATATTGCACAGAAGCGTAAGATCTCCGTCGGCGATAAGATGGCGGGCCGTCACGGCAACAAGGGTGTCGTTTCCCGTATTCTGCCCGAGGAGGATATGCCCTTCCTGCCGGACGGCACACCGCTGGATATTGTCCTGAACCCTCTGGGCGTACCTTCCCGTATGAACATCGGTCAGGTACTCGAAGTGCATCTGGGTATGTCCGCAAAGGCTCTGGGCTGGCACATCATGACACCGGTATTCGACGGTGCGCATGAGGATGACATCCGTGCCTGCTTCCGCGAAGCAAATGAGCGCAATGCGCCATATCGTGAGGAAGCATTCGAGCTGAACCAGATGGATAAGGTCATCAATCCCAAGGCTCTGGAAATGTCCGAGGACGGCAAGTTCACGCTGTATGACGGCAGAACCGGCGAACCGTTCGACAACAAGGTAACAGTAGGTTACATGTACTACCTGAAGCTCCATCACCTGGTTGATGATAAGATCCATGCACGTTCTGTAGGTCCGTATTCTCTCGTAACACAGCAGCCTCTGGGCGGTAAGGCACAGTTCGGCGGTCAGCGTTTCGGTGAGATGGAAGTTTGGGCTCTGGAGGCTTACGGTGCAGCATACACCCTGCAGGAGATCCTGACTGTCAAGTCCGACGATACTGTAGGCCGTGTCAATACCTATGAAGCGATCGTCAAGGGTCAGAATGTTCCCAAGCCCGGTATTCCGGAATCCTTCAAGGTACTCATCAAGGAGCTGCAGTCCCTCGGTCTGGATGTCAAGGTACTTGACATCAACCAGGAGGAGATCGACCTCAAGCAGCATTTCGATGAGGATGACGACATTCCGATGATGCCGGCAGGCGATTTCTCCGATGAAATGACGGCGGATGAACACTCCGATAATGCAGATTTCGAGGAGGCTGGCTACCGCACCGGCGATTTTGAGGATGGTGTTGACATCAACTGGGAAGATGATGAAGAAGGCGCAGAACCTGCATTCTTTGATGTGCCGGATGAAGATTAAGTTCGTTTTATCCATTCTGCGGCAGCCGGATGGCTGTCCGCAGTTTCCCATCTTGTTTTAGGAGGTAACGGTTTGGAATTTAATACGTTTGAATCCATTCAGATCGGACTTGCTTCGCCGGAGCGCATCAGAAGCTGGTCCTATGGCGCGGTAGAACGCCCCGAAACCATCAACTACAGAACGCAGAAGCCCGAGCGTGACGGTCTGTACTGCGAGCGTATCTTCGGTCCAACAAAGGACTGGGAGTGCCACTGCGGCAAATTCAAGAAGATTCGCTTCAAGGGCAAGGTCTGCGACCGCTGCGGTGTTGAGGTAACACGCGCTAAGGTGCGCCGTGAGCGCATGGGTCACATTGAGCTTGCTGCACCCGTTTCCCATATCTGGTACTTCAAGGGTACGCCTTCCCGTATCGGTCAGGTGCTTGAGATCTCTCAGAAGCGTCTGGAGGAAGTACTGTATTTTACCAAGTATATCGTAATCGAGCCCGGCAACACCAAGCTCGTCAAGAATCAGCTGCTCACAGAGAAGGAATACAAGGAAAATCTGGAGCAGTATGAAAACGAATTTATCGCAGAAATGGGCGCGGAAGCGATCCAGCGTCTGCTTGATGAATACGATCCTGCCTGCTATGTGCGCTACTTTACCCAGTACCTCGGCATGATCTCTGAGATCATCGGTATGCCGGAGACACAGGTGCATGATTTCCTGCACCAGCGCATCTATTATGTAGAGGAAGCCGGTCAGTCCGGTTATGAGAGCAACACTATTGTTTCCTATGCGGATTACAAGGAAATGCTCCTCCCCTACAACCGCAAGTGCGAGGATGACAGCAATACACCTGCCCGTCTGAAGACAGGCTTCTCCTACATTCTCGAACTGTTCGAGCAGCATTTTGATCCCACAGATGAACGCTATGCAGTACTCCGCAAGGAAAACTGGATCAACGACCTGCAGTGGGTATCCAATGACCTGAAGGAAGAGCTGAAGGATCTCCCCAATGGTCAGAAGAAGATCAAGCTCCTGAAGCGTCTGGAGATCGTGGAAGCCTTCCTGAAGTCCGGCAACAAGCCTTCATGGATGGTCATGAACGTAGTACCGGTCATTCCTCCGGATCTGCGTCCGATGGTCATGCTCGACGGCGGCAGATATGCCACCTCCGACCTGAACGACCTCTATCGCCGCGTGATCAACAGAAACAACCGTCTGCAGCGTATGCTGAAGCTCGAAGCTCCTGACATCATCGTGCGCAACGAGAAGCGTATGCTCCAGGAAGCAGTGGACGCACTCATCGACAACGGCAGACACGGCAGAGCTGTAACTGGTCCGAACAACCGCGCTCTGAAATCCCTCTCCGATATGCTGAAGGGTAAGCAGGGACGTTTCCGTCAGAATCTGCTGGGTAAGCGTGTTGACTATTCCGGACGTTCCGTTATCGTCGTAGGTCCTGGACTGAAAATGTACCAGTGCGGTCTGCCGAAGGAAATGGCTCTGGAGCTGTTCAAGCCCTTTGTCCTCAAGCGTCTGGTAGATACCAAGGTCATTGCCAACATCAAGAGCGCGAGAAAGATCGTAGATAAGGCAACTGATAAGAATGTATGGGATGCACTTGAACATGTCATCAAGGGTCATCCGGTACTGCTGAACCGTGCGCCCACACTGCACCGTCTGGGTATCCAGGCATTTGAGCCGGTGCTGGTTGAAGGTCGTGCGCTGAAGCTCCATCCGCTGGTTTGTTCCGCGTTCAATGCGGACTTCGACGGCGACCAGATGGCGGTGCATCTGCCGCTGTCCGCTGAGGCACAGGCTGAGGCACGCTTCCTGATGCTCGCTGCCAACAACCTGCTCAAGCCCTCCGACGGCCGTCCTGTAGCTGTTCCTTCCCAGGACATGGTGCTTGGCTCCTACTATCTGACACAGCTCAGACCCGGTGCCAAGGGTGAAGGCAAGTGCTTCCGCGACATCAACGAGGCTCTGATGGCTTATCATGAGGGTGATGTTTCCCTCCATGCGCCGATCAAGGTGCGCATCACTAAGGATGTAGCAGAAAAGAAGCTCTCCAAGATCATTGACTGCACCATCGGCAGACTCATTTTCAACGAAAATATTCCCCAGAACCTGGGCTATGTGGACAGAACCAATTCTGACAAGCAGTTCGACCTGGAGGTATCCTTCCTCGTAGGCAAGGGCAAGCTTTCCGAGATCATCGAACGCTGCATCCGCATCCATGGTACAACAACGACCTCCGAGGTACTTGACAAGATCAAGGCTCTCGGCTTCAAGTATTCCACACGCGCTGCGATTACAGTAGCCGTATGTGACGCTTCCATCCCGCCGCAGAAGAAGGCGATCCTGTCTGCTGCTGACGCAGAGATCGAGGAGATCACAGAGGAATACGAGTATGGTTATATCTCTTCCGCAGAGAAGTCCAACCGCGTCATCGAGGTATGGAACAAGGCAACGGATGATGTTACCGCTGCACTGAAGAAGAACCTCGACCAGTACAACCCCATCTTCATGATGGCGGACTCCGGTGCGCGAGGCAGTATCTCCCAGATCCGTCAGCTCGCCGGTATGCGCGGACTGATCGCCAATACCTCCGGTACGACCATCGAAATTCCGATTCGTGCGAACTATCGTGAAGGTCTGAACATTCTGGAATACTTCATCTCCTCCCGTGGTGCGCGTAAGGGTCTGGCAGATACCGCGCTCCGTACTGCGGACTCTGGTTATCTGACACGCCGACTGGTTGACGTTTCTCAGGAAGTCATCATCCGCGAGCAGGACTGCGGTACGGATGATGGTATTGAGATCTACGAGATCCGCAACGGCAAGGAAATGATCGAGCCGATGACTGAGCGTCTGGTCGGCAGATACCTCTGCGAGGATCTGCGCGATGCGGAAAGCGGTGAATTGGTCGTTTCCAAGAACAAGCTCATGACCGAGGCTGATGCACAGAAGGTCGTAGATATGGGCATTGAGCGCATCCGCATCCGTTCCGTACTGAGATGTAAAGCAAAGCAGGGCGCATGTGCAAAGTGCTATGGTGCAAACCTTGCCAACAACAATCTTGTGGCTGTCGGTGAGGCAGTTGGCATCATCGCGGCGCAGTCCATCGGTGAGCCCGGTACACAGCTGACCATGCGTACCTTCCATACCGGCGGTATTGCGAACGCAGAAGATATTACACAGGGTCTTCCCCGTGTCGAGGAACTGTTCGAGGGCAGAAAGCCCAAGAATGCGGCAATCATTGCAGGCATTGATGGTATTGTCCACATTCAGGAGGTCAAGACGACCCGTACTCTCATCATCAGAGCAAATGACGGCAATACCGAGGAACACCTCATTCCCTACAACTATAAGATCCGCGTCAATGAAGGCGATACCATCGCCAAGGGCGACCGCCTGACCGAGGGTAATGTATATCCGTCCGACATCCTCAACGTACTGGGTACCAAGGCTGTACAGGATTACATCATCAGCGAAGTACAGAAGGTTTACCGTCAGCAGGGTGTAGACATTAACGATAAGCACATCGAGGTTATCGTTCGCCAGATGCTGCGCAAGGTCAAGGTTGACGATTCCGGCAGTGCTGCGGAGATTCCGGGCTATAGCTACCTGCTCCCCGGCACACTCACAGACATCCGTGAGGTGGATGCAGTCAATGAGATCATTGAAGCACGCATTGCCAATGGCGAGACTGATCTGAAGCCTGTGACCATCGTTCCGCTGCTCCAGGGTATTACCAAGGCAGCTTCCAGTTCTGACAGCTTCCTGTCTGCTGCTTCCTTCCAGGAGACTACCAAGGCTCTGACCGATGCTGCGATCCGCGGCAAGATGGACCACCTGCAGGGTCTGAAGGAAAATGTTATCATTGGTAAGCTGATCCCGGCTGGTACCGGTATGGATGTTTACAACAATGTTCAGCTCGTAAAGACTGTAAAGTCTGAGCCTGCTCCTGAACACAATGTAACTCCCATCGCACCGATGGTATAAGAGAATACAAAATGATCCCCGTTACTAACTGTAACGGGGATTTTTTAGTCAGTATGAAATTGAAGTTTTGTCAGCTGGGAGAATTTTTCAAGCTCGTAATTCGGCAGGCAGAAGTAGTATTCTCCCCTTGCATCACGAATGATGATCCGATGGAAATAGATGCTGTAATTATTCGCAGTGTGTTTTTTGACGCGGTACTTTTTCAAACTGCGAAGCGATCTTTTCTGAATCCATGTTATGAGTCTTCCCTTTTCCTCAGCTTCGATGAAGGAAAGTGATGACCACGGAATTTGCATGACATCGACTGGCGAGGCAACATACAGCATCTGCTCCCGCATGTAAAAGTATACAAAGCAGTTGGTACAAACATAACCTTTGTGATTACCGTTTACCCAGCCATGCTTCTCAATTTTCACTGGATAAATGATTTCCAATTTCACTGCATCAGATGGAACACCCATATCCTCCCTGCATCGAGCGAGGATCTCATGCTCCCTCTTTCCAGGAAAAAACAGTTTTCTGAGGGGGTGCTGGATCAATGGCACAAAACCAAAAAACAATAAGCCCAATAACAAAAATTCCAAAAGATATGTCAGCAATTGATCCGCCCCCAAAGCAGGGCTGAGAATGCCTGCAAAAAGAATGAGTAACCAAATTATACTACTAATCACATTACAGCAAAAGGAGCGGTTGTCAAATTTCTTCAATTCCGCTGTCATTTCCGGGCTGAGCCTTCGTTTCAGAAAATGCTGTGCGGCATAACACTCTGTTCCGTCCTCGGATTTCACACGTTCATACAGATACTGCATACTTTCCTCCCTACAAAAAAGGACGGTTCTCACGAACCGCCCTTTACTCTCAGAATGCTTTCAAGCCTCGCAAAGCTTATGCAAGCTCAGCGAAGTACTTGATGGTTCTAACCATCTGGCTTGTGTAGGAGTTCTCGTTGTCATACCAGGAAACAACCTGTACCTCGTACAGACCATTGCCCAGCTCGCAAACCATTGTCTGGGTTGCATCGAACAGAGAACCGTACTTCATGCCGATAACGTCAGAAGAAACGATCTGATCCTCGTTGTAGCCGAAGGACTCGGAAGCAGCAGCCTTCATAGCAGCGTTGATGCCGTCCTTAGTTACGTTCTCGCCCTTAACAACAGCGGTCAGAATAGTTGTGGAACCTGTCGGAACCGGTACACGCTGTGCAGAACCGATCAGCTTGCCGTCCAGCTCAGGAATTACCAGACCGATAGCCTTGGCAGCACCTGTGGAGTTCGGAACGATGTTTGCAGCACCAGCTCTTGCTCTTCTCATGTCACCCTTTCTGTGCGGGCCGTCGAGAATCATCTGGTCGCCGGTGTAAGCGTGGATTGTGCTCATGATACCGCTCTGGATCTCTGCATAGTCATTCAGTGCCTTAGCCATGGGAGCGAGGCAGTTTGTGGTGCAGGATGCAGCGGAAATGATGGTGTCCTCAGCAGTCAGGATGTTCTCGTTTACAGAGAATACAACTGTCTTTGTAGCCTTGTCAGCCGGAGCAGAGATAACAACCTTCTTTGCGCCTGCGTCGATGTGAGCCTGTGCCTTGTCCTTGGAGCAGTAGAAACCTGTGCACTCCAGAACAACGTCAACACCCAGCTCACCCCAAGGCAGCTCAGCAGCGTTGGGCTTTGCATAGATGGTCAGAGTCTTGCCGTCAACTGTGATTGTGCCAGCCTCATCATCAGCTGTTACAGTGTGCAGATTCTCACCGATCTTACCGCAATAACCGCCCTGTGCTGTATCATACTTCAGCAGCTGTGCGAGCATGGAAGGCTTTGTCAGGTCGTTGATTGCAACTACCTCATAACCCTCTGCACCGAACATCTGTCTGAAAGCCAGACGGCCGATTCTACCAAAACCATTAATAGCAACTTTTACTGACATTGGATATACCTCCTAAGTTTTTATACTCTTATTTTACACCATTTTCAGAAAAAATGCAAGTCCTTTGATACAAAAATATCAATTTTTTCATACTTTCCGTCATTTTCGATATTTCTGCACTTGCGCTCAAACGCTATTTGTATGTTTTGTACAAGGTTTTGCATGATTTTGAGAAATCCTGTTTCTCAGCTTTACATTTCCGGCGAAAAAAGGTATAATGATTCATACGATCATCACACGGAAAGGAACGGTGGATATCATGAAGCGCATGACATCCTTCAGCGCATTGGACATCATCAACAGAGTCATTGACGAGCAGGTGCAGGAGGGCGATCTCTGCATCGACGCAACAGCGGGACGGGGTTTTGATACACTGCATCTCTGCCAGCTTGTCGGGGACAGCGGACATGTTACGGCATTCGACATCCAGCAGGAGGCTGTGGACAGCACAAAGGCTCTTTTAGAGGAACACGGCGTAGCGCATCGCGCGGACGTGCTGCGGATGAGCCACAGTGAGATGGATACACTGTTTGGCGAAGAGAGTGTGTCCATGATCACCTTTAATTTCGGCTGGCTGCCGAAGGGAGATCACACCATCAACACCAAAAAGGAAACAAGCATTGCCGCCATTGAAAAGGGCTTGCGGCTCCTGAAAAACGGCGGCATTATGACACTGATCATTTATTACGGCAGAGAAACAGGTTTTGAGGAGCGTGACGCGATCCTTGAATATCTGCCGATGCTGGACAACCGGAAATATACGGTCATTGAAATGCCGTTTGTCAACCGGACGAATTGTCCGCCGATTCCGATCGTGATCATTAAGGATCATTGCTGAGGGGGATTTTAGGGCGGTGCTGCGCACCGCCTCCGCAAAAGGCTCTCTCCTTTTGAAACCATTTATGAGTCCATCATTCCACACTCTTGGAATGGTGGGCTTCTGTTTGTTCTGCGGTATCCGGCTGCAGCTGACCGACAACGATCTGCCGCTGTGTGCCGTCGTCCGTACAGGTCACGATGGTAATACGGTCATCCCCGAAATCCTCCAGCACCCATACGGCATCCGGCTCAACGATGAAATTTTCTGTGACTGTGTAGGTATACCGCGTGCGCGGTTCATCGTTGTCAGTGAGGTATATTTCCATGCCCGTGCGGATATGCTTCATCTCGTTGAAGATCTCTGCATAGATGGTGCTGTTGTGTCCGGCAATGCAGTAATTGCCGCTGCCGACTGCCCCTTTGCCGGGAAAATGCCCCGCAGCAATAGAAAGCACCTCATGCTCCGTTCCCTCCAGCACCGGTGCCTTGATGGCAAGGGCGGGGATCTCCAATACAATACTGTCACGGAGCAGACGCTGTTTCTGTATCTCACGGCTGATGCGCTTCCAGCCGAATACTGTGAGCACTGCCATTCCTGCCAGCATGGCAAACAGACCAGCGGTGAAGAGCAGCTTTTGGGGTTTTGTCTGCACGGGGTCATCTCCTTTCTGCGGAACATGCTTTACAGTATCTCACCGCCGCCGAGTACGGTGTCGCCGTCGTAGAGTACGACGGACTGTCCTTTGGTCACTGCCCTCTGCGGTGCATCGAATCGTACATGCAGGAGCCCATCCTCGCTCTGCCACGCGAGCGCGGGCTGTTCCTGATGTCGGCAGCGGATCTTGGCAAGTACGCGCACCGGCTCACGCAGGTCCGCGATCAGGCTGACCCTCTGCGCTGTCAGGGAATCTCTGAACAGATCGGCATCCTCTCCCAGCACCACGCGGTTGCTCTCCGTGTCAATATCGCACACATACACCGGATGCCCCATTGCCACACCCAGACCCTTGCGCTGACCGATGGTATAATGAATGATACCCTTATGTGTGCCAAGGATATTTCCCTGCATGTCTGTGAAATTGCCGGGTGGGAAGGTTTTCCCGGAAAAGCGTTCAATGAAGCCCGCATAATCCCCGTCCGGTACAAAGCAGATATCCTGGCTTTCCTTCTTCCTCGCGGTCACAAAGCCGTTTTCCTCCGCGATGCGGCGCACCTCGGATTTCTCCAGCGTTCCCAGCGGAAAGCGGACATGCTGCAGCTGCTCCGGCGTGAGGGTATAGAGGAAATAGGACTGATCCTTGGCGGCATCCACTGCTTTTTTCAGGACATGGCAGCCATATTTCTCATCGTACTCCACACGCGCATAATGCCCGGTCACAACATACTCCAGACCCAGCTCGTGCATCATTTCGATCATGCCGCCGAATTTCAGACAGCGGTTGCATTCAATGCAGGGAATGGGCGTTCTGCCGTTTTCGTAGGCATGGACAAACTGTGCCATGACATCCCCGCGGAAGCGTTCTGAAAAATCAAACACATGGTGCGCCATGCCGAGCCTTGCGGCAACGGCGGCAGCATCAGCGGCATCATCCGGTGCGCCGCAGGTGCGTTCACAGACAATATCCCCTGTCCGGAACAGCTTCATGGTCGCGCCGACGCATGTATAACCCTGCTGCTGCATCAGATACGCTGCCACCGAGCTGTCCACACCGCCGCTCATGGCGATCAATGCGGTTTTTGCCATCTTAACCTCCCATTGCGATCATTGCGTCAATGCAGCGTCTTGCCTCCGCAATGGTCTGTGCATCCAGCTCGATCTCCTCGCCCTCTCCGGTCTTCAGAATATTGTACACATCCGCAAGGGTGGTTGCCTTCATGTCGCGGCAGATGAGATTCGGGGACAGCGGATAGAATTTCTTGTCGGGGCAGTCATACTGCAGATGCTCTGCAATGCTGATCTCCGTGCCGATGATGAACTCCTGTGCGTCGGATTCCTTGGCGTATTTCATGATGCCCGTGGTGGAACCGGCATAATCCGCAGCGGCAGAAATTTCCGGTCTGCACTCCGGATGTACAAGGAGCTTTGCCTCCGGATGGCGCGCCTTTGCTGCCTGCACCTCCTCCATAGTCACTGCGGCATGGACGGGACATCCGCCGTTGAGGAGCTTTACGATCTTGTCCGGCAGTGCTTCTGCCACGAATGCACCGAGATTGCAGTCGGGGATAAACAGGATCTTATCATTTTCGATCTGACTGCAGATCTTCACCGCAGAAGCGGAGGTCACACAGACATCACAGATGGTCTTGAGGGCTGCTGTGGTATTGACATAGGCAACAACGGTATAGTCGGGGTATTCCTCCCGTACCTTCCGGATCATTTCCTTGTCCATCTGCTCTGCCATGGGACATCCGGCAGTGGGACAGGACAGCAGCACGGTCTTCTCCGGGGAGAGGATCTTCATGGTCTCTGCCATAAAGCGGACACCGCACATGAGGACGGTCTGCGCATCGGTCTGCGATGCCCAGACGCTGAGCTGGTAGGAATCACCCACATAGTCTGCGATCTCACAGATCTCACGCGCTTCGTAGCAATGGGCAAAAATGCAGATGCCCTTTTCTTTTTTGAGACGCAGGATCTCCTGCTGCATCTGTGCAATATTCATGGTAAACAACCGCCTTTTCGATGGATTTTTTCCCGTTACGGGGGTTAATACTATTTTACTACAAATCAGGGATGATGTCAAGTGCAGTATAATGGAAAAAGACGGACATGCCGTCCGTCTTTCAGTCTGTCGAAAAACCTCAATACGATCAAAGGGCTTTGCGCTTTGGCGGGTGGAGGGTGCGCAGCACCCTCCAAATATAGCCCCTCCCCTCGGGGAGGGGTTGGGATGGGGGCAATTATGGTGTACTGTCCCAGAAAAAAAGACTTTTTCTACAAGCTGAAAGACGGACATGCCGTCCGTCTTTGGAAAGATCAGTATTTCTTCACCAGATACGGTATCCTGCTTACTGCTGCTGCGGCAATACAGGTCAGGAGCAGCTCCGGCAGCATGTACAGACCGTTGTAGAACACCGAGTAGATCACCGCAAGCCCTGCGCCGGAGAAGCGTTCGACAATGGTGCCGCCGATGCCGTAGAAGCCCTCCTGCGTGAAGAACCATTCTGCCCATGCCCCGAAGAATACTGCGCCTGAAATAATATGTACTGCATAGCGCAGAAGGAGTGCGAGTGCTGTGCCCAGGAGCAGTGCGGGAAGGGGCTTCAGCTTCCGGAATGCACCGCCGAAGCCGAGTACTGTATAGGCAAGCACATAATCCAGCAGGACGATGCCGATGCCGGCGGCAAGCGCGTAATCCTCCGGAACAAAAAAGCCCTTGACTGTACCGAAGCCCACGGCGGTCTGGAGCAGGCTGTAGATCAGACCGGAGAACAGTCCCCATTTTACGCCGTGCCGGTAGGACAGCAGGACGACCGGCAGCATACTCACAATTGTAATGCCGCCGCCGAACGGCAGCTGGAACGGCTGGATGACCGAAAGGACGGTGGCGATCGCCAGCATAATACCGGTCTCCACAAGCCGGAGTGTGTTTTGTTTCTGCATAAAAATACCTCCTGTGTACACAAGGAGGCGGACATAATACATAGAAAAAAGCCACCGCATCTGCGATGGCTGATCGTTCCGTGCGTTTCCCTACGGCGGCATTACCCGCATCAGGTCAATGGGTCGAAACCTGCGTTTCCTCTCAGCCTGTCAAAGCTCCCCTGTGTATGAAATTACGCTATTATTATAGCACAGCAGGGGAAAAATGTCAAGTATTTCGATGTTGTGTGTAAAAGTTCACGATTTGTCAATAAAATATACATATTTGTATATTAGTACTGTGATATAATAAAAGAAGCCGTATCATACGGCAAAATGTCGAATACAGCAAAACAGAAAAAGGAGAATTACATTATGGACGAAATGAACAACGGCTTTGTACCTATGGGGGATCCGGAGACTGACAAGCGTGCGAAGAACGCGAAGATCATTGGTATTGTTGGTATTGTGTGCGGTCTTTGCTGTACATATGCAGGTCTGGCTCTGGGTATCGTGGGTCTCGTGAAGGCACTCGGTCTGGAGAAGATGCCGGAACTGTCCAGTGAAGCACAGGGCAATGTAAAAACTGCAAAGATCTGCAGCATTATTGCGATCGCTATGTCCGCAGTAATGATCGTCATCAACATCATCACAATGGCAACCGGCAGTAATGAGCTCTTCAACATGATGACCCAAGCCGGTATGTAAGTGCAAAAGGCAAAACAATATGCGGTTCTGTGGCTGCCGCCGCTGCTGCTGATCGCAGGCTGCCTATGCCGCGGATTTCTTGTTCCGATCGCGCAGTGGGCGGCAGATCATATTACTTTCTGCGTATTCCATAAAACGACGGGGCTTTACTGCATGGGCTGCGGCGGCACGCGGAGCATGATGGCACTGCTGCATGGCGATCTCCCTCTCGCGCTTCACAACAATCCCGCCGCACCGTTTCTGCTGGTCACAGTGCTGCTTTTTTACATTGAAAAATGTGCAGAAGCACTCGGCAGAAGAATTAAGATCCTCCCCAGAAAGCGGGCTTTCTGGTTTACGCTGCTTGCGATCCTGGCAGTGTGGAATCTCATTCGTAATTTTGTGCCGGCAATGCTGCCGGTCGGATAAGGAGTGCAATTGTAATGGATGACAACAAGCTTTTTGACGGAAGTACATCGGATAGTGATCTGTTTGGTTTCTCCGGCGGTTCTTCCCTTCCCGATCCTGCCGCACCCCCTTCAAGCTATGACGACAGCTTCCTGAATGGTTCTTCGACAACGCTCGGCGGTCTGGACAGCATCCCCGACCCGGTGGCTTCCCCGGACAGCTATCAGGATTTTGACATCCCGGAGATCGACAGCGACTTTGATGTACCGAGCGTTGACGATGTAGTGGTACCAGAGCCGGCAGTGGTCACACCGCCGCCTGCAGCAGCTCCCCGAAGAACGGCAGTTGAGGTGCCGCCGCCAGTGATCCCGCAGCCGTCGGTGATCCCGCAGCAGGTACTTCCGCAGAAGCCTAAGGATTTTGATTTTTCATCGGATGACAATCCCATGCCCTCCGTGGAAGCCCCGAAGCCTGTATCTCAGACGGCAAAGCCTGTACAGGATGCGGAAAGCGACGAGTTTTCGGGACATATGAGCTGGAACGGTTCACAGTATGTGGAATCCGCTGCACCTTCATACAATCCGCCGCGACCTGTGGACAATAATGCCCCCAAGCCTGCACACTTCACCATGGAAAAGCAGAACGGCAATACATACGGCGCAGGCAGCGATGCCGCTTCACAGATCAATACGATTCGTCTGCTTGGCATTGTGGGTATTGTGGGCAACGTGATCGGCTGCGGATGTGGATTCATCGGTGTGATTCTTGGCGCGATCGGTTTGAACAAAGCCAAGACTCTTGAAGCAAGCGGCTCCAGCATGACCGATTCTGAGAAATCGCAGCTCAAAACAGCAAAGGTACTCTGTATTGTTTCTATTGTACTTTCGCTGCTTGGTTTCTTTAGTACGTTTATTCTTGGGTTTATCGGCTCATTTTTATAATCGCACACTATAAAAAGGCTTCTGCACGTTTGGGATGCAGAAGCCTTTCAGCTTATAGAAAAGGTCTTGCTTTCTTATTCTAAACCCCTTAACACCAATAGACAGTTTAACTTTGCCCACCCCCTGCCCCCTCCCGGAGGGAGGGGGATTTTGGGGCGGTGCTGCGCACCGCCTCCGCCAAAGGCTGCCGCCTTTTGAAACCGATTTTTTTGAAAATGGATTTGCGTGATAAAAAGGCTTCTGCACATTTCGGATGCAGAAGCCTTTGGTTTTTATGTGCTTATACGTTTGCTACCTCGGAGCCGTCAGCATCTACAACGACGGTCTCAGCGGGCTGTACGGGAGCTTCCTCCTGAACAACAGGCTCCTGCTCCTGCTTGGTACCGCAGTGCGGGCAGAACTTCTGACCTTCCTGCACATACTTGCCGCAGTTGCCGCAGAGGGATGCGCTGTCGATCGCTGCCAGCTCAGCTCTTGCAGCTGCGATCTGCGCTCTTGCGTCCGCGATCTCTGCCAGCATCTGTGCAAATTCAGCTTCTGCCTTATTGCCGTACATTTCCTCGTACTTCTTGCCGATCTCGATGTAGGTCGCATTCAGGCTGCTCTCTGCCTGGGAGATGGTGCGCTTGATCTTTGCCTTTTCTGCCATCTTCTTGGATGTATCAATTGTACCCTTTGCAAACTTCTCTGCGGAGTTCTTAATGTCTCCGCCAATCTTCATAATGGTCTCTTTCATTTCCATTGTAAAACCCTCCGATCGTTGTTTGCACTGCGGATATGCGGTGCATAGGTTCAGTGTAACATATTTCTCCCATAAAATCAAGAAAGAAATTGTTAATTCGTGTGATAAAACGGTGAAATCACAGGTTTTCGTGTTCAGCAAGAAGAGCTGCAAATTCCTGCATCTGCATATCATCCGTCCGGAACACCAGCACAAAATCCTCGCTGCACTGTGAGGCAGCGGTGTCGGTCAGCTTTTCAGGCGAAAGGGCTTCAAAAAACTGCTGGGCGGATTCGGTTTCCGGATCAAATGCGCAGTCGAGCGGCTCACCGTCTACATAGAGCTGTTTTTCATAAGTGCCATTCTTTTTCCGGCAGGTCAGCTTGATCTTCCGCATAGGTTCACCTACTTTTCTGTTATGATGCCGTAGCGGTCGGGTCTGCGGTCACGGAAAATGCCCCAGCTGAGGCGATCTGCAGCGAGCGCATCCAGATCGAATACGGCAGTCAGCACATCATCGCCCTCCCTTGCGGACTGGCAGAGGAGTGCACCGGTATTGTCGGCGATAAAGGATGATCCATAGAACCGGAGGGAGGATGTCTGTCCGCCGTTCTCCGTACAGGGCTGAACTTCCTCCAGACCATAGCGGTTGGCAGCGATCACGGGCATGAGATTTGCCGCCGCATGACCCTGCATGGTGCGAGTCCAGTGCGGCATACTGTCGGTTTCGAGGATCGGCTCAGAGCCGATGGCGGTCGGGTAGAAGAGCAGCTCCGCACCGTTCAGGGCAAATGCCCTTGCGGTTTCCGGAAACCACTGATCCCAGCAGATGCCGACACCGATCTTTGCATATTTCGTATCGAACACTTTAAATCCGGTATCGCCGGGGATGAAGTAAAACTTCTCCTGATAGTAGTGATCGTCCGGAATATGGGTCTTGCGGTAGATGCCGAGCATTGCACCGTCCGCATCAAGCACCGCCACGGAATTGAACAGACGGTTTCCGTCCTTTTCGTAGAAGCTGATGGGCAGGACAACAGAAAGCTCTTTGGCAAGCTTTGCAAAATGCTGTACTGCGTCATTTTCTTCCGCAGTCTTTGCGAACTGATAGTATTCATACTGCCGTTCCTGACAGAAATACTGCCGCTCGAACAGCTCCGGCAGGAGAATAATATTTGCGCCGTTTTCAGCCGCTTCACGGACAAGAGCGTCCGCACGGGCGATATTTTCCTGTACATTCCGTGTGCAGGACATCTGCACACCGGCGACGGTAACGTTTCTCATAGGCTATCTCCTTTACATTTTTCGGGGGATTGTACCCTTTCCACCCTATATCGCTCATTATCGGGGGATCTGCTGTGTAATACAATGGATATTGCCGCCGCCGACGATGATCTCCCGCGCGGGGATCTTCACGATGATGCGTTCCGGGAACAGCTCGCCCAGAATGGAAGCGGCTCTCTCGTCGCTCTCCGCATTCTCTCCGCCGAACTGCGGCAGGAGAATCGCATGATTGCAGATGTAGAAATTCACATAGGATGCTGCCAGACGTTCGCCGACCTCACGGGTATCCTCACCCTCTTCAAATTCATAGCCGTCCATATCGGAGGCTTCCACGCAGACAGGCACGTCCGGAATCGGGAGCTTGTGCACGATGAACGGTCTGCCCTTGGCATCGGTCTCGGATTTCAAAACTTCCATGCAGGCTGTGGAAAGTGCATACTGCGGATCTTCTTTTTTATCCGTCCACGCAAGCACCACTTCCGCAGGCTTCACGAATGCGCAGACATTGTCCACATGTTCATTGGTTTCGTCATTGAAAATACCATGGGGCAGCCAGATGACTTTCTCCGCACCGAGGTAATTTTTCAGCGTTTCGGTGATCTCGTCCTTTGTCATATGGGGATTGCGTCCGGGACTGAGCAGACAGCTTTCGGTGACAAGGATCGTCCCCTCGCCGTCGGAATGGATCGAACCGCCCTCCAGCACAAAATGCTGTGCATCGTAGCAGTCCAGACCGATCCGTTCGCAGAATGCAGATGCAAGGGCATTGTCCTCCTCCCAATGGGCATAGAGTCCGTCGAACTCACCGCCCCACGCATTGAACTGCCAGTCAATGCCACGCAGCTCTCCACGTTCATTCACCACAAAGGTCGGGGCGGTGTCCCTTGCCCATGCGTCATTCTGGGGGATGGGCAGAAGGTGGATTCTCGGATTGCCGGAAAGCAGCTCTTCCGCACGGCTTCTCTGTGCCTCGCTCACGAGAACATAGACGATCTCGGATTTTGCGATTTCACGGATGATACGGCTGAAGATTTCCTGCGCCTTGGGAACATCGCTCCACGAACCTCTGCGTTCGGGGAAAATCATGATCGTGCCGTGGTGCATTGCAAATTCTGCCGGCATATGGAAGCCGTCGGCTTTCGGGATGGTATGGAGTTTTGTCATGACAATCTCTCCTTGAAATCAGAATAGCCGAAAGTTTTCACTGTTTCATAGCTTCCGTCCGTGTGGAGAATGCCGATTTCCGGCAGGGGCATTCCATTGAATGTATTATTCTTCACCATCGAATAGATCGCCATATCCTCAAAACACAGCCGGTCGCCGATGGCAAGGGGCTGGTCGAAGCTGTAGTCGCCGATGATGTCACCTGCAAGACAGGTGCAGGAAGAAAGGCGGTAGGTGTGGGCTTTCTCCCCTGCTTCACCGCTTGCAAACAGCGGCGGACGGTAGGGCATTTCGAGGACATCGGGCATATGGCAGGCGGCGGATGCATCGAGGATGGCAATATCCATGCCGTTTTCCACGATGTCCATGACCTCCGTCACGAGGTAGCCAGCACGCAGGGCAATGGCTTCGCCGGGTTCGAGGTAGACCTGCACATCATATTTTTTCTGAAATTCCACAATCAGCCGTTCAAGCAGTGGAACATCGTAGTCGGGGCGTGTGATATGATGCCCTCCGCCGAAATTCACCCATTTGCATTTGTGAAGATAGTTACCGAATTTCTCCTCGACCGCTTTGAGCGTGGTTTCGAGGGCATCGGCATTCTGTTCGCAGAGGGTATGGAAATGCAGTCCGTCCACATCGGGGAATGCTGTCAGATCGCAGGCTCTCACACCGAGACGGGAACCGACGGCGCAGGGGTCATAGATGGCGGCTTCCTGCGTGGAGCATTCGGGATTGATGCGCAGACCGATGCTCTTTCCGGCACTGCGGCACATACCGCCGAATTTCCGGAGCTGACGCAGGGAATTGAACACGATATGATCGGAAACCTCCAGAATTTCGGGCATATCCGCATCCTTGTACGCAGGGGAAAAGATATGCACTTCACCCTCGAATTCCTCCCGACCGAGCTTTGCTTCATACAGTCCGCTGGCGGTCGTGCCGGAGAGGTATTTTGCGATCAGGGGATAGACGGAGAACATGGAGAATGCTTTCTGTGCGAGGAGGATTTTGCATCCGGTGCGGTCTTGTACGCCTTTTAAAATCTCCAGATTGGAGATAAGTTTTGCTTCATCCAGTACATAGGATGGTGTGGGAAATTGGTTCAAATTCAGGTTCATTTGGGTTCTTACCTTTCAATAGCCCGATTCCTTTGCGAAGCATTGGAATCGGGCGTTAATGGAAATCACATCGCGGGCAGTCATCCATCGTTCATGCAGCACCCACCCGCGCGTATCGCCTGCGCGGGCTCCGCGCTTAATCTACGAGTACAGGATTTTCATCCACAACCCACGGCAGACCGTACTTGTTCAGTGCATCCATGAACGGATCGGGATCGAATTCTTCCACGTTGAACACACCAGCCTTTGCCCAGATACCGCTTGCCACGAGGGAAGTACCGATCATTGCCGGAACGCCCGTGGTATAAGAAACAGCCTGTGCGCCGGTTTCCTTGAAGCATTCCTGATGGTCGCAGACATTATAGATATAGATAGTACGCTCCTTACCGTCCTTGATACCACGGAAAATACAGCCGATATTGGTCTTGCCAACGGTTCTCGGACCGAGTGTGGACGGATCGGGGAGGAGTGCCTTGAGGAATTTGATCGGGACGATCTCGTGACCCTCGAATTCCACCGGTGTTGTACCGAGCATACCGACATTCTGCAGGCAGTTCATGTGCATCAGATAGCTCTGACCGAATGTCATGAAAAAGCGGATTCTCTTGACATTGGGGATATTCTTTGCGAGGGACTCGATTTCCTCATGATGCAGGAGGTACATATCCTTCATTCCCACGCCTTCGAAATTGTATTCACGCTTGATTTCCATGGGCTTGGTTTCCACCCACTTGCCGTCTTCCCAGTAGGAGCCGTTTGCAGATACTTCACGGAGGTTGATTTCCGGATTGAAGTTCGTTGCAAAGGGATAGCCATGGTCGCCGCCGTTGCAGTCGAGGATGTCGATGTAGTGGATCTCATCGAAGTAGTGCTTCTGTGCATATGCCGCAAAGACGCTGGTGACACCCGGATCGAAGCCGGAACCGAGCAGTGCGGTCAGACCTGCCTGCTGGAATTTCTCCTGATATGCCCACTGCCAGGAATAGTCAAAGTATGCAGTAAAGCCCTTTTCCTCGCATCTCTTCTCGTAGATGGCACGCCACTCGGGATCGTCGGTATCCTCTGCCTCGTAGTTTGCGGTATCCACATAATTTGCACCGCAGGCAAGGCAGGCATCCATGATGGTCAGATCCTGATAGGGCAGTGCCACATTCAGGACGGTATGGGGCTTGTATTCGTTCATGAGCGCAACGAGGGAATCCACGCTGTCCGCATCCACCTGTGCCGTTGTGAGCACGGCATTCGTGGTTGGGCGGAGCTTCTCTGCGAGGGCATCGCACTTGGACTTGGTTCTGCTTGCAATGCAGATCTCGGTGAATACAGGGTTTGCACAGCACTTGTGGATTGCTACAGTGGCAACACCGCCACAGCCGATAACTAATAATTTCATGGTAAATTCTCCTTTTCGTAGTTGATGGCTTTGCGGTAACTGTATGGGGGACGCTGTCCCCCATACCCCCTGCCAAAGGGATGAAATCCCTTTGGAATCCCAATGCGTTTTCCCATTGCCCCCTACGGGGACAAAGGGAAAACGTTAAGATTGCAAGAGTTCCATTCTTGGCAGAAATATTGGGAACAATGCCCCGTACAGTGCCGCAAACTATAAATATGAATGGGGAAATCCCCCACAAATTGTTATTTATTCGATCTCGTCAAAGCTGGAATTGAGGACTCTGCCTTCGGAGGGAAGTCTCCTGCGTTCCTCCGCCTCTTCCAGCAGATCCTCCACATATTTCGGGAGCATGAATGCGCCGGTGTGGAGATTGGTGGTATAATACCATGTCTGCAAGCCCCTTGCTTTCCAGCGTGCGGCATCGAGATCATGGAGGGGGTGGTATTTCTTGGATGCAAAGCCGAACAGCCAGTAGCCGGACGGACAGGTCGGGATATGTGCCTGATACACACGGCTGATCGGGAAACAGCGGAATGCCCTCCGGTGCATCGCCGTACAGGCTTCCTCATCCTCATCAAAGAACGGGCTGCCGTGCTGATACACCATGATGCCGTCCTCCTTCAGTGCCTTGTAACAGCTGCCGTAGAATTCTTTCGTGAACAGTCCCGCCGTATGCCCGAAGGGATTGGTGCTGTCGTTGATGATCAGGTCGTATTCATTCTCCTTGCGGCGCAGGAATCGCAGACCGTCACGATAGAAGATATTGACACGTTCATCCTCCAGACCCTTTGCATTGTCGGGGAAAAATTCCTTGCAGACCTGAACAAAGAGTTCATCCGGTTCGACCACGTCAATGGATTCGATCTCCTCATAATGGGAAAGCTCCCTCGCTACGCCGCCGTCACCGCCGCCGATGACAAGGACTTTTTTCACATGGGGATGCACCGCCATCGGCACATGCACGATCATTTCATCATAGGTGAACTCGTCCTTTTCCGAAAAGATCACACTGCCGTCCGATGTGACGAAACGCCCGAATTCCTCGGATTCAAACACATCAATCCGCTGGAAATCGCTCTCGCCCGTGAACAGCTGTTTTTCTACTCGTATCGACATTTTCACGTTATTGGTATGCAGTTCTGAAAACCAGTAGTCCATAGGTCACACTCCCTTCAGCACATTCAGCTTCTCCAGATCGGGATCCTCCGGACCCTGCATGGAGCAGCCCTTTTCCTTGGCGTAGAGGATATATTCCACCAGCTCCGCTGTGATCATCTCGCCCGGCGCAAGGATCGGGATGCCCGGCGGATAGCACATAACGAATTCTCCGCAGATGCGCCCTGCCGTTTCACGGATCGGGATCATTTCCTTTTCGGAGTAGAACGCCTTCTGCGGCGTGATCGCCACGATCGGGGAAATATATTCCGCATTGTACATATTCGACTTGTCACGGGAATACAGACGCTTGATGTCTTCGAGCGCACCCACCAGACGTTCAATGTCCTGAATGCGGTCGCCGATGGAAATATATGCCAGAATATTGCCAATATCCCCGAATTCGATCTGGATGTCATATTCATCACGCAGAAGATCGTAGACCTCGATGCCCGTAAGGCCAATGTCCCTCGTGTATACGGAAAGTTTTGTGACATCGTAATTATAAATGCTGCTGCCGTTGACCAGATCCTTGCCATAGGCATAGAAGCCGCCGATGGAGTTGATTTCCTCTCTTGCATATTCCGCCATGCGGCTCACCTTTTCAAAGGATTCACGCCCACGCAGGGCAAGATTTCGCCTTGAAATGTCCAGACTCGACAGCAGCAGATAGGATGCGCTGGTCGTCTGGGTGAGGTTGATGATCTGTTCGACATAGCGCATATTCATGCTCTTTCCAAGGAGGAGGAGGGAGCTTTGTGTCAGGCTTCCGCCGGATTTGTGCATGGATACCGCCGCCATATCCGCACCGGCTTCCATTGCAGAAACAGGCAGTTCCTCATGGAAATAGAGATGTGTGCCATGTGCTTCATCAACGAGGGCAAGCATACCGTGATCATGGGCAAGCTTCACGATTGAACGCAGATCGGAGCAGATGCCGTAATAGGTCGGATTATTGACAAAAACCGCCACAGCATCGGGGTTTTCCTTGATGACACGTTCCACCTGTGACAGCTCCATGCCCAGCGCAATGCCGATATGGCTGTCCACATCGGGGTTGACATAGACCGGCTCTGCACCGCAGAGGACAAGGGCATTGATAACGCTTTTGTGGACATTGCGGGGGAGGATGATCTTATCCCCTGCCTTGCACGCGGTCAGGATCATGGTCTGCACGGAGGAGGTCGTTCCCCCGACCATGAAGAATGCGTGGGATGCACCGAAGGCATCCGCCGCCAGCTGTTCCGCTTCAAGAATGACGGAAACCGGATGGCAGAGGTTGTCCAGCGGCTTCATGGAGTTGACGTCAATGCCGACGCATTTTTCCCCCAGAAGCTGCACAAGCTCGGGGTTTCCACGTCCTCGCTTATGTCCGGGGACATCGAACGGCACAACACGCTGTCTGCGGAAGCGTTCGAGTGCTTCATAGACCGGCGCAGATTTTTGTTTTTCGATATTCATAGGCTTTTCCTCGTCTGTAAAAAATAAAACGGATGATATGAAATCACCCGTTCGTCAATCTCTCATATTCATCACAGAAAACCGATTTTCTGCGATGTTCAAATGATACCGCTGCACATTGCCGCTTCTTATTGACCGTTTCACAAGTGATTAGATTTATGATTATAAAGTGATCATCTTATAAAATTTGGGCTCTGAACCCAATCAATAATGCAGCATTCCGCTGCGCTCGGCAATCCGACCCGCCTGTCCGTATGGGCTGTCTTTCCGCTGTCGCAGAAAGCGGTCGTGTGCGTGTCAGCTGTATCGCTTTAGTACGCTATATTGTATTGTAGCATATTTTTATGGATTTGTCAATTGGTTTTTGAAAAATATCTGCGGAAATCAATTCAATTTATCTTTATCAGGGCTTACCTAAATTGCCCCACCTCACCAGTGCCGTCCCCTCGGTCACTTCATGCCGACTCCGCCAAAGGCTGCCGTCTTTTGAAACCGATTTTTTAAAAGTTGATTTGCGTAGGGAAAAGAAATCACTCCCTGGAGTGTTATAATAAAAGTACAGTTGCCACTCACCCAAAAATCTGATAGAACAACAATGAAAAGCATTCCCCTATCCATCGTGTTCTACATCCCAATCGTCAGCGAAAATACCTTTTCCTTGATGCTGAAATGATAATAGGCATCATATTTCTCACAAAACGCAATAATGGAACGTATCCCATAGCCGTGACCCTCTTTGGAATTTGTCGGGATCCCATTGTCATCCAGCACGATCACACCATTGTACCGATTGCTGATCTTGAACATGAAGTTCGGATTCTGCATAACTTTGATCTTGATCTTCCGGTCCTCTGCATCCAGTACCTCACAGGCATGGATCGCATTTTCCAGCGCGTTGGCAAACACCATGGCAAGCTCCGGCGGCGGCGCGGGGAAGGTCTCCGGGAAATCCAGCTCGGCAGTCACCATAATACCCTTTCGTTCTGCCTTGTGGATATAGGCGGACAATGCCGCGTCAATGACTGCATTCTGACAGTATTTCTTTACTGTCGTTTTGGGAAATGCCTTGATGTAATCCAGAACAAGCGTATGAACCTCAGCGTATTTTTCGTGTTCGATCAGCCCGGCAATAGTCTGCATCTTGTGGCGTTGGTCATGCCGTTCGATGCGGAATCGCTCATCTGCCTCCCTGTACTCCTTTATGCGGTCTGTAATGCTGCTCATCTGTACCGCCATCAATGCTTCCTGTTCATGCAGTTCATGGATCCGGATCTCCTGACGCAGCGTATTCAGAATATGATAATAGCCCAGCGGGATCAGGATGAAAAACAGAACCAGGACAGGCATACATTCCGGACGTTCTTCAATCGGTGTCGGATAACTCATCATCAATGACATCGTGACATTGAAAATGACGGCAATGACCGTAAAAAGCAGCCATCCCCTGTCGGTTCTCTGCTGAATATAGATATAGGGCTTCCGGATTTTTTTATATACAAGATAAGTAATCATCGGCAGGAGGATGAGCCTGGACAGGAATATGAAAATATAATCTCCCGGTATATAGGCTTCCAGAATTTTGGTGACATTGATGATCTCAAACACAACTGAATCTATGATACAATTGCTGAATATGTACCGGCAATCCCTTTTTTTAGCAAGGAAAAAGAGAACGATGTGCGTGGGAAGCGGAAATATGAACGGCAGAAGGGACATATACATCTGTGTGCCTGTTCTCATGAAAAGCATCTGGTTCACAATTGCAAGAGGGACCAGGATCCCCAGCGCGACCGTCAGAGTGAGTCGTTTGGAATACCGCGGTACGAACAGAAACAGGATCATCATCAGACGGCAGGCAAGTGCGAGTGCGATCGAACTATCACGGAGAAATATCATAGTGCGTCCTCCTCACTGTCCAGCCAGTAATCATACCATTTTGTGCGGATTTCTGCGAGCAGCTTGCGCGAAAGCTGCAGGGAGCTGCCGTCACGGAACTGCAGTTCCTCCGTTTTCGAAACCGTCACATGCAGCAGATTGATGATCAGGCTTGCACCGCACCGGGCAAACCTCCGGTCTTCGATCAGCATTTTTGCCGCTTCTGCAAAGGAAGTACGGATGGTACTGCTCCGGATGACCCTGCCGCTTGTCATATGATAGCAGATCGTATTTTTCTGAAGCTCCGCATACAGGATCCCTTCCAGGGGCAGTCGGATCGTACCGTCGGCAGTTCTGACAATGATATTGGCATCCTTCCTGTGTCGGAGCATCGTGACTGCCAGATCCAGAACCGGAAAGAGCGTTTCCCGTCTGACTGGCTTGATGATGTAATGGAACGGCTGCGCCCGGAACGATTCAATGGCATAATCCTCGCTGGAGGTCAGGTAGATGATCTTTCCGTCATAGCCATCCGCCCGGAGCTGAACGCCAAGCTTTACACCATTTGTGTGCGGCATGATGATGTCCAGAATATAAATATCAAAGCCGCCGATTTTTTTGACTTCACACATAAGATCATCCGCATGTTCATAAGCAGAAATGATGATCTCCGCCTCCGGATGCTCCGCCGCATAGTTCTGTACCAATTCCAGAACCTGTTCACGGCAGAGGGCTTCATCATCACAGACAGCAATTTTCATAGCAGCACCTCCGTATCAGTTATTATTGTTATACTAATCCCTTTAACTCTGATAGACTTTGTCTATCAGAGTTTAGCCGACGGAGTCGGCGTTAAGGATTGCATGAGGCGGGATTTGAACGCTTTGCGTTCAAATCGGCGGATGACATAGTCAGCCGCCCTCAAAACCCCAATTATCTATTGGGTTTTGAGAATTAGGGAGTGTTGACACTAAAATAATACGCAGATTTTCGAGCAGAAATTTCAGGCAGACAAGGCGAAAAGGTGCAGGCAGGCTGTCGCCTGTCAAACCTTTTCAACGTAGGATGCGTGAAATTTTGCCGAAAAGATGCGTTGTTAGGCTTAGTGTCAACACGACCTGGTATTATTATACCACATTCCGCAAACTTTGTCAAAAACTGTCAAGGGACTGCTCCGGTCGGAAGCAGTCCCTTGAAAACATGAAGAGAATCACAGATTATTGTGCAAGATAGTCCGCCAGAGTTCCCTCGTAGCCGGAGCCGACTGCTGCGGCATACTGGAGGATCAGTGCCGCATCAGCTGCATCAAAGCTGCCGCTTGCATTAACATCCGCATTGGCTTCCTGCTGTGCAGTCAGACCGCTTGCGCTGCCGGTACCCATGGCTGCTGCCGCTGCCAGAATGCGTGCTGCGTCCACTGCGTCCACAGTGCTGTCATCGTTGACATCACCCAGAACGCCGGCTTCTGCGGAGAAGGATACATTGCCGGAAACATCCGGTACTGCGTGCGTCTGACCGAAGATATTGCCGATGGTGGCATTTGTGATCTTCAGCTCGCCCACTGCATCTGCATTTTCATCATTACTGCCAATGCTTACCTGGATCATCTCTACAGCCGCATAGGTATCGTCTGCATAGAGGTGATTCGGATCAAAGCGCACTTCAGGATTATACACGATCACATTGTATTTTGTCTCAGAAATCTGGTTGAATTCTGCTTCGCAGCTATAACCGCCTACGAGAACATCACGAATGCCAAGATCGGATTCGCTGACAAGCTCCATCTGGAAGCTCAGCACATCGCCGATCAGCATCATTTCAGACTCAGCCGGACGGAAGGTGACCACAGCATTGCCGGTCTCCGTATCCACAGAGGTATCCGCAGCGAAAGAACCGTTAAACTCTGTGAACCAGAGTCTGTCCGTCATGGGATACGGCAGGTAATGGACACTGCCGCCTCTTACATAGTTCATCAGCATTGCAAAGTCGGAAGCATTGACAGTACCGTCACAGTTCATGTCATACTCGAAATCGTACTCAACTGTTTCAGAAGACAGGTAGCCGATCACCATGTAGGCATCATTCTTGTCAATGTTGCCATCGCCGTTCAGATCGCCGAATACCGGTGTTCCCTCGGCAGCGGCAGTGAAGGTGATCTCTGCAAAGGAATCATCAATTGCCGCAGTCTGACCATAAACGCTGCCGATATAGGCGTTTGTGATCTCCACCTTGCCGGCAACCTCTGCAGTGATCTCAGCAGCTCTTTCCACGGTCACACAGAGTCTGTCAATGACCAGATCGGATGTATTCGCATTACCGCTGTTGTAAACAACAACAAACATCTCTGTTGCGGAGATCGGATATGTTTTTGTGATACAGCTTTCACCCTCTGCGTAAACATCTGTGAGGAACAGGTTGGAATCCTCCGGAACAGATACATTGAATGCCATCACATCGCCCATTGCGGAAGCTGTGCTCGGGAAAAGATAGGTGGTAACATACTGTAAAGTTTCGTAGGTCTGGCAGTGATCCGCATTGAAGCTGCACTGGTAATCCGCATAATTTGTTTCCCAATCTGCGTCCGTGCCAACTGCCGGAAGTGATGTAATGTCGCCGAAGAAAAGATTGTATACTGTGATATAGTCGCAGGCATTGACAGCACCGTCCATATTCATATCATAGGCTTCATCATAGGCTTCACCGTTTGCAATGTGGCGCATGATCCAGTCTGCATCATTGAGAGAAACATTGCCGTCCTCGTCCAGATCACCAAACACGCGCTCAGAATCAGAAGCCGGGAAGGACACATGTGCAGCGGCATCCGCAAGCGGTACGGACTGACCGGAAAGTGTGATGATGGAGGCATTGGTGATCGTCACATCACCCTCAGCGGCAGTGTAGATGCCTGCGGTACGGGAGACATACACCTTGATGCTCTTGATCATATCATAGTATTCCTGTGCAAAATTGCTGTTCGGATCATAGGTTACTTCCGGAATGTAGGCAACCACACGGAGCTTACCGTCACTTGTATAGACCGATGCCACTTTCAGTGCATTGCTGTTTACAATCACACCGTCAATGTACAGATTGGAATCCTCGCTGACCTCTACATCAAAGGTCAGTGCGTCATAAACAGGGAGAGAATCCTGACCTGCCGGAACGAAATCCAGCTCTGTAAGAATCGTTTCTGCTTCCGCTGTGATGTCTGTACCTGTCAGCGTACCGTCAAAGTTCTCATAATTGCTTGCCCACTGCTTGTTCTCAATATTGTAGGGCAGATAGGGAACTGTGCCGTTGATGTAATTGACAAGCAGTACATAGTCGGCAGCATTGATCTTTCCATCGGTGTTGAAGTCATATTCTGCTGTGTAGCCCAGCGTTTCAGGGAGACCGATCTGACCGAGCATGGACTCTGCATCCTCATCTGTCAGTTCGCTGTCATTGTTGACATCACCGAAGAAGGTATCATATTCAGAAGCCGCTGGGAAGATATAGTCAGCAGAGGAATCATTGATTGCTGCGGTCTCGCCGTAAAGACTGCCGATAAAAGCATTGGTGATGCTGACAGTACCAGCCTCAGCATTGGTGAGAGAATCGCCGCGGGATACAGTCACATTGAGCTTGTCCAGTGTCATCACAGACTCATTGGTGCTATTGGGATTGTAAACGATCACATACATCTCTGAATCGGAGATCTGACGGGCAGCAGTCACGCAGTTCTCGCCGTCCGCATACACATCTTCGAGCCAGAGACCGGTACCCTCCGGAATGGAGGCACGGAAGGAGATCACATCGCCCATTGCCTGACCGGCTGCGGACGGATAGAGGTAGTTTGTCGCATAGCTCCACAACGGATAGGCAGTGCAGGTGTCTGCATGGAAGGTGCAGTCAAAATCGCCGTATTCCAGCTGCCAGTTTTCATTTGACGCACTGATGGGGAGATAGTAGATGTTGCCCATAATATGCTGATAGAGCAGTGCATAGTCAGCCGCATCCAGCTCCTTGTCAGAGTTCATATCATAATCAGCTCTGTAGGTACCGTTGTATGCAAGATAGTCCAGCAGAACATCCATGTCATCCATAGTCACACTGCCGTCGTCATTCAGATCAGCGAACAGCGGATCCGGGTCGCCATCGGTATCCGGCAGCTCGGAGGGACCCTCCGGCTCAACAGTGAATGCCGGATAGGAAACAGTTGCCGTGCTGGCTGCAACGTGAGCGGTCTGACCGTAGATATTGCCGATGTAGGCATAGCCAATGCTGACATCGCCTTCCACAGCTGCGCCGCTTGTATCCGTGCTGATGACGGAAACGGAAATATCTGCGATCTCAATATCCCACGCCTCATAATCGTCCAGATTCATGACGATCACAAACCATTTATTATCGGAAAGTGCGTAGGTTTCAGCTGTGCAGCTGCTGCCGCTGATGAAAACATCGCTGATCTTCAGTGCGGATGCTTCATCGGTTTCTGCCATAAAGCAGAAAACATCGCCCAGCTTGTAGTCCGCGCTTGCCGGAATAAAGGATGCGTTAGCAGAAAATTCCGGATCCTCAGCCTGTACATTCTCAGCAGTAAAAGTGATGCCCTGATCTGCATAGCTTGCATTCCACTCCGGATCGGTGTAGTCACCGGGGATATACTGTACGTTTCCGGAAATATAATTGCGCATCACGGCATAGTCACAAGCATTGAGTACGCCATCGCTGTTCAGGTCATACTGGAGCGCGTACTCCATGCCATATGCCAGATTTTTCAGGAACATCACAGCATCGGTTTCATCCACGAGCGCGTCGCCGTTGAAGTCACCGTATACCATCTCGTTTTCGTCTGTCACAGCCTCATCCTGCACGGTGGAATCCTCTGTTTCTGCTGCGGTCAGTACGGCATCTGTGTCAAGAGCCTGTACGGACACGCTCGCCGGCAGACTGTAGCTGCCTGCCATGCTGCTGACAAGTGTTGCTGCAAGCAGACCTGCCATCACCTTTTTGTAGTTCATAAATCGTCCTCCTGTGATTCTTTTCCGGTCATTCCCCGGAATTTCAGCACACTGTATCATTTGACACATTTTCCTCAGTAGTGCTGAGGCCATTATAACACATAACCCAATGCAAAAATCACCATGCAGGAAATTCGACCATTTTTGCAAGGAATTGATCTTGTATCAATATCAATTTACTGTAAAAACGGTCGAATTTCCTGCACTGCGGTTTCCATCGTGTGCTTTATGGTATACTATTATAAAATACAATTACTTTTGGCGAGAGGAGAAAAACATTATGATGAACCAGAAAGACAAAACCATTTCCCCCAAAATGTCAGAAATGTGCATCGCCGTCTGCGGTGAGCTGCCCACTGCCTGTGACTATCTGCGGCAGAACGGCATCGTGTGGATAGAGCAGTTCATGGACGCTGCGGAGCTGGGGCTGTGGCTGCGGGCGAGCCGCTGTGATATGATCCTGATCTATGCACCCCTTGGTGAGGGACTGATCAACACAAGCTATTCCTATCGGAAGCAACTGCATGAGAACTGGGTCAGCGTACCTGTGCGGATGCTCGACGAGCCAGCCTGTCATTCCGCCCTGGTGGAACTGACAACGACCCTGCGCAGTCTGGCGGAAGATATTTATTCCTGATTTCCAGAAGGCATAACGGAAACGAAATTCCACTTTCCCCATCAATGATGATCTATCCAGATTTGAAAAATCCCCTTAATTTCATAATAACGACACACCGCCACGAACTTGCCGTGGCGGTATTTTTTCAATATTGCAGCATCTTTAAATTTCGCCGAAAAATCTTATAATTCTATACGAACAGGCTTGATGTGCAATCAGGTAAATTATGTCTTATACCTGATTCCGCAAAACTCAAAACACCTCCGCTACTCTGAGGAAAGTACAAATCCAGCTGTTAGAGCAACCAAGTGCAAGGCGTAATTTACGGGCATGATCCGTCAGATGTCCTGCGATCAGAATCAGATTGTCAATCACA
>JAZQCT010000025.1:0-53685 GCA_045546475.1 Oscillospiraceae bacterium | reverse complement strand
CTCATTCGTATGAGCCTGTCTGACATCGGTTCAGGCAGGCTCACATTCAGCTGCGGTTTTCTTCCGGCAAGATGCGGTTATCACTCCGGCAGCGTGCGGTTCAAAGTCCGTGCAGGTGCGGTTCGGGGGGCGGGATATACATTATGCGGGGTTTGCCTCATTCCCCCACTCATTTCAGACAAGAGAGAGTTCAGTTTCCCCCTCTCGATTGCCTCTCTAAAATGGCATTCATCGCCCCTAATCCGCAAAATTCGGGGTTTTTCGGGGCTAAAAAATAAAAACCGCTGATTTCAGCGGTTTTTATTTGTGTGGTGGAGGCGATGCACGACCGCCTGTTTCTGCTTGTTTTTAAGATTTCTGAAGTGCGACACCACGAAGATGCGTGGTTTTTGAAGAGGCTGTGCAACACAGCCGCTCAAACGATCGCTTCAAAAATCATCTTGTCTCCAAGCTGAATGGTATGCGTACCGATCTCCTTATTCTGATTGAAGCTAAAACTCAGGAGATAGCCTTTGGATATATGATAGTAGTCAAGATACTCTGCAAGCTGCTTTTCACCACGTTCATTGTATTCCTTGCCATGCCAAATCTTCATCTCGATCACGAACTGTTCACCAAGATAATCTACAACAACATCTGTTCGGGTGAGATCTCTGGTCTGGGCTTCAATGTAATAATTGCCGACACCATTGATGATCGGGCGTAGATACAGCAGAAACAGCTTTCTGCCGTCATTCTCAATGAAACGCTCTGTCTTGTCACCGTAGACGTCATGGAAGTACTGTACAAATTTTTCCAGAACAAGTTCCATGTTCAGATGTCCGTTTTGAACAAACAGCGGTTTGCTTTTGGAACCGACATTCGCCATCTCGCTGCTGTACTCCTGAGACAAGAACCATTCATACAGTGTGTTTTGGAAAATTCTGTTTGCGACGGTTACAACACCATTTACATTTTTCAGGAAACCATACATGACAGCCTCGCCGATCGTTGCATCATAGATGTTGAATGCGATTCTTTCACCATAAAACAGAACTTTGTAAACCAGTTCTCTCAGATGTTCATTTGTTTCGAGTTTGTTAATGAGAGATTCAAACAAAGGCATTCGCTGTGTGTAAATCTGCTTTTCTGCTTGCAGAAAACCTCTTTTTGTCCACGCAGCTGTTCTGTCCGGGAAATCGTCAAGTGTATCACACATCCTGTCAATCATACGGCAATATGTCGAAACAAGTACAGGATAACCGGAAGTATCGTCATAGATCATCTGTGCCATTGCCTTGATATCCATGCCGGTATGGTAGTCAGCTTCGTATGCATTCAGCATTCCGGCAATGTCTTCGGGAGAAAAGCTCATGTCCAGCTCCAGTGCATTGGCAATATTCCACGGACTGTTATGTTTATGATCCTCATCAGGTCTGATTTTGATTTGTAGGTTGCGAATATCGTGAACACCTGCAAGTATTACAGACTGGAATGTCGGAATCTTCTCCCTGCGGATATAAGCCCCTCTGAGCTGAGCGAGAAAATCCAGAAAGACTTGATTATTGGATGCCTGATCGACTTCATCTATCAATAATACAATTGGTTTCACAGCTGCTTTACAGATTCTGCTTAAATGCCTGAATAGTTTGATCATGTTCAGCAGCTTATCGTTTTGTAAAGCCGACAGCAGTTCTTCCAATTCGCCGCTTGTTTCTACCGCTTCAAACAAAAATGTAAATGCATCTGCAAAAGCTGTCGAAAATGTGCTCTCATCTTTGAATTTTGCGGTACTCATTGCAGTCTGAAAATCCATATTCAGCACATAGTATTCATCCGAAAGATACTGCTCCAGTGCCATCAGTGTGGTCGTTTTTCCGTACTGTCTGCCCCGGTTGATCGTGATATATTGTCCGGCATCGACCATGCCTTTGATGACTTCCAGTCGGCTGGTAAGGTCTACCATGTAATGCAGTCTCGGAATACAGTTGCCTGTTACGTTAAACACCTTTGCCATGCTGCACATGCTCCCTTCGCTCGTGATACTATTGCTATTATACCATATCAGGCTTTCAATTGCAAGATACAGAGAGTTAAAATTATTGAAAGCATCTCTGCTTAGGTGTTTTGAATGTTTTTCGTCCATGCCGGAACGTCCTGACTTCTCCGTCAACAATAATCTTTACTGTCACTGTTTTCGTGTGAACTGTGACGCTGTGTATGTAATCCTGAATCTTATAACGAAAAGGTGCAGCACTGCGGGGCATCTCAAAAAAATTGTCATCAAGTCCACAGTGCTTTTGTATCAGGCTGACTACATAATTTTCCAGACTTTTCTTCTCTATTTGCTTTGGATTTGAGCAGCTTGCTTTCTTAGTATGGCAGGCGTACATATAGTAAGGCTCGGCACTGTATCGATACCGGATTGAGCCATACATTTTTGAGCCGCACACTCCACAGAATATTTTATGACTGAGCAGATACATCGGTTCTGATGTTTTCAGTTTACCGCTTTTGCTCATTCTCTTTTTCTGTGCTGCTTCCCACACTTCTCTGCTTATGATCGCTGGGATGCCGCCTTCGATCCTTATGATCTCTTCCGGAGGCTTGCTTCTGTGGCTGTTGCGTTTATGATCGTAGCCCTTTGCTTCTGAACGGTTGAAGATATAGACACCGGTATACTTTTCATTTACCAGAATCCCATACACTGAAAAGGTTTTGAACGGATTCCCAGCTTTCGTAACATATCCTTCCTCATTGAGCATCTCAGCAATGACTTTGCAGCTATATCCGCTAAGATACATACTGTAAATCATGACAACGATCTTAGCCTCTTCCACGTTAATAATAATGTGCTGCGTTTCATCAACGTCATAGCCAAGTCCGGGACTTCCGCCATTATGCAGACATTGAAGGGCGTTCTCCTTCATTCCTTTCATACTTTCTCTTGCGAGATTTGCAGAATAGAATTCATTGATAGATTCCAGAAGTCCTTCCAGAAGTATGGATTCCGGCGTATTATCAATGCGTTCAAGCACACTGCAAAGCCGTACACCGTTCTTGCGAAGTTTCTGTTTATAAAGGCTGGAATCATATCTGTTTCGAGCAAATCTATCGAGCTTATGCACCAGAACAATATCAAATTCTTTCTTACAGGAATCGGTTATCATTTCCTGAAATTGCGGACGCTTGTCTGTGGTAGCACTGTAGGCTTCATCGACATACTTTTTTACGATGATCCACCCATTGTCGTCGCAAAACTTCTTCATAGCCCTCATCTGGGCTGATATAGATTCTTCCCTCTGCATACTTGTTGAGTACCGTGCATAGCAGGCTACCCTCACTTGCTTGTGATCCATTTTCTTGCCCCCTTTTGATGTACTTGACCGATCATCATTATTTTAGCAAGCTTTGGATGATAAAGCAATATTTTTTACGAAAGATTTGCAGAACTACCAATCTGTAAGAGCTGAACGCTGCATATGCCTACAAATCCGATAATCGTCCCATCTATACGTTACCACTATTGTAATTTGCATGTTTTCAAATTCTTCTGCATTGAGCGAATAGCAATTATGCTCCCGAAAACAACGCTGAGATAAACGATAAATAGGAAGCACCGCAGTAGGACGCTTCTTATTCTTTCATTGAAAACAGGCGGTTCAATTGATGTTTTTCATTTCCATCACTATTATATTTATAATATTTTATATAATAAAAGCAGTATATAATAGAGGAAATAGATATGTATATAAATAATTCTATCTGCCCTCGGGAGAGGGCTGACAGCAGACGAGCGTCAGCGAGTGTATGCTGGCATTGCTCGATGCAATCGGACTGCACGTCAGTGCCACTGCCCGTGGAGGGCAATAATATCAGGCTATTCCACTATACCTTGTATATAAATACTCATATATCTTCTGCCTGTAAATCGATATGCTTACTTCATCATAGCTCTCTGGAAGTTCAGCCCAAAGAGTATCTCTTATGAGATTATCGACTGCTGCTTTTGTTTCTTGCTTATCAGTCCAATGGTCAAGTTCAGATATCTTGGACTTTACTTTATGCAGCAGATCAACAGCTACTTCCTTTATCTTCTTTATGTCGTTAGGGGATAGATTTTCCTTGAACAGCATATTGTACATTGATAACTCTTCATCGCTGTTGAATCCTTCCCTGACATATCTCTTCTCTTCTTCGTCAAGACTATTTGCAAGATTCATAAGATCCATAAAAGTCTTTTCGATTTTAGTACGATCCTGTTCATTGTTATAATCGGTTATGATTTGTTGGTAACGATCATAATAGTTTATGCGATTAGGATTGATGAAAACCATTTGATTAAGCTTTATCAGTATTACTTCTTCAAGATCTTTCATTACCAGGTTTTTATGCTTTGTCTTTGCAAACTCTCTGCTGAGAAGCTCAAAGTTTATTTTACTTATATCAAACTGGCGATTATTCTCTGTGATATTAGGGTTAGCATTAACTGTTACATACTGATTTATGATATTATTGATCTCTATCATAAGGTCAGTAGTATCTGTATGTTTACGCTTTTTCTGTATCTCAGAGTATATAGCTGCAATAGCTTCACACTCTTTTCTTGTAACCACAGTTATATCAGATCTGTCCATGTATTTTACCAGACGACCTATTTCAGAAGCGTATGTAGTGAATGTCTTCCTGTCTTCGATACTTCTGCATACGATATCTGCGGCATCTCTCAGAAACTGCATCTTTTTGAATCCGGAGGCATCAATGATATTCTGTATGCTGAAGTCTCGGTTTTGGAAGTATTGCTTGACCTTTTCAATAGTTTCAAGAATTCGCTCTATCAGCTTATCCTTATCTATTGTGGGATCGTCACCACCTTTGCCCTTATTTGCTGTATAGTCGGCAAGAGCTTTTCTTAAAGCCTTGACGATACCGATATAGTCAATGATAAGACCATTGCTTTTACCTGCATTGACACGATTAGCACGGGCGATTGTCTGCATAAGAGTATGTGCTTTCAGCGGTTTGTCCAGATACAGGCATGACAGACACTTCACATCAAAACCAGTCAGCCACATCGCACATACGAAAATAACTCTCAGAGGATTTCCGGAATCTTTGAACTCCTTATCAAGTTCTCGCTTTTCCATTTTTGTGCGGTGCGTTTTGATATCCAGTTTCCATTTATCAAAGGTCTGGATTTCGTTTTGCTCCTGGCTGATAACAACAGCCATTTCAGTTTCCTGCATCCATTTGATCTTACGTTGAAGCTCCTGAGCTTCCTGCTGGGTTGCATCCTTCAGCTGTTTTGTCAACAGCTCAATCTCTTTGTTCCAGTATTCCTGTACATAATCGTACATACGAACACAGGTCACTTTATTAAGGCAGACAAACATAGCTTTTCCGCTTGTCCATAGGTCAGAATAATGCCTTACAAAGTCTTTGGCAATGGAACGCAGTCTCGGCTCAGCTGTCAGCAGATGTATCTCTTTGGCAAATTCAGCTTCAAGTTTATCCTGCTGATCAGGATCAATATCTGCATTTTCGATAGCATCAAGGATCTTATCCGTAATGTCAGGATTGTGGAGGTCTTCAATTTTCTCTCCTCTGTTTTCATAGTACAGCGGAACTGTTGCTCCGTCCTCAACAGCACGTTTGAAGTCATAAATTGAGATATATCCGCCAAATGTTCTGGCAGTGATATTATCGCTTGAAAGAAGCGGTGTTCCTGTAAAGCCAATCCTTGCGGCAGTGGGGAGCAGTTTCATCATATTGTCAGCATACACTCCGTACTGACTGCGGTGTGCCTCATCAGACATAATAATTATATCATGGTCAGGATAAATAGGCTTAACATCGGGCTTGTTGAACTTCTGTATAAGGGTGAAAACAAAGCTCGGATTCTTCTCCAGTTTCCTTACAAGATCTTCGCCGCTTGAAGCTATAAACTGTGAAACCTTAGTTTTTCCGAGTAGTCCACAGTTTTCAAAGGTATCACTGATCTGTCTGTTGAGGTCATCACGGTCGGTAAGTATAACAATTGTTGGCGAGCCTTTAAACTTGCGGCGTATCTTCTGCGAGAGAAACAGCATGGAATAACTCTTTCCGCTGCCCTGTGTATGCCAGAAAACGCCGAGTTTACCGTCATTGAGTTTCCTGTCAGCATATGCCTTTACAGCCTCATTTACTCCGAGATACTGGTGATTTCTTGCAAGAATCTTTGCGGTATGTCCGCCCGAATGATCAAAAAGAATGAAGTTTTCAAGCAGGTCGATAAAGTTCTCTTTCTTGCATATACCACGGAGCATTGTTTCAAGCTCAACACTGCCCTGATCGTCTTCTGCGAGTCTTTTCCATTCGTGGAAAAACTCATACTTGCTTTCGAGGGTTCCAACCTTTGCCTGCATACCGTTTGAGAGCATGAGAAAAGCGTTATAGTAAAACAACTGCGGAATGGTTGACAGATAGTCGGTATAGTTATCATAATAAGCATTCTGAACGTCAACATCTGTGCGTTTCAGCTCCACAAACAGCAGAGGGATACCATTGACAAAACCAACAATATCCGTTCTGCGACGGTAGAGATCACCATGAATTTTCAGTTCTTTGACAGCGAGAAAATGGTTCTTGCATGGTTCATTGAAGTTGATGATCATTGCTTTTTTAGTCTCGGTTTTGCCGTCAGGACGTTTCACCGTTACTGGTATTCCGTCACGGATATAGCCATACTTCTCCTCATTGATCTGGATCAGTGAAGCAGTTGACATATGATCGGTCATTCGCTTTTCTGCTTCGGTGATCTGTGTATCGGTTATCCAGGGGTTGAGGTCTTTCAGAGCTTTACGAAAATACCGCACAAGCAGTATCTCTTTATATGAAGTTCTGCCGAGTGTGCCGTATGCACCGAGTTTTTCTTCGTTATAGGCAAAAACAACATCCCAGCCAAGCTCATCTCTGAGAAGATCGCCTGCTGCTCCCTGGACAAGTATGTTTTCGGAGTAATCGTGGGACATGGTTACACCTCCTTTAGACGTTACCAAGCTCTTTTTTGATGTCAAGAACAAACTGCTTGTGATTTGAGTTTTCCAAAATCATAAAAGCAAGCAGGGATAGCTCATAAGCATAGTCATACCATTCTTCAAGTTTTGAATCTTCAACGTTTTTTAGTTTTTCTGTGTTGTTATGTCGAATATTAAGATTATTGAACATGTAGAAAAGATCACTTTTTAACTGCTTATTCATGCCATCCAATTCATCTTTTCTGCTCTCCAACTGATCTGCAAGTAATTTTAAGGTAGCTCGTTTACGGTCAAGATCGCCTTTCATAGAATGATGATTATACTCGATAACCTTATACGAGAGGTTCGGCGGCAACATTTCTGATACGACGATGGCAGGTTGTGATTTGGGAACAAATGTTGAAATTCCATCTTCACTCAGATGCATATAACCGATACTTTCGATTACTTTGAGAATTTGTTGTATGTATTGCGTAGCTGGACTAAGAAAAGGCATGATTCCGTTCCCTTGCTGGAATATTGCAAGATTATATGAATATTCACAGAAATTGACAAGGTAATCCACATCAAAGTTTGAAGGCTTTTGCTCAAAATGAAAACCATAAAAATCATTGAAATCATCAAGAGATAGGCATGTTCCACGATAAGGGAATGATATGAAGCCCATTTCGCATATCTCATAAAGAGTTATAGCCGAACTGCTACTATCTTGGATTTTGAATTTATAAAACATATGGTATAAGCGGTCATATTCACGCTCAATATCTACATTTGCGTCTTTCAACACTTGTGCAAATGTTTTTCTTGCCATTTTAAACCTCCACTTCTCCGCTCATCAGCTTAGGCAGAAGGCGGTCACGGGCTTCTGTTAATAATGCGAACTGACTTTGAATAATACCAATTTTCTGCATTATGCTCTCAAACGGTAATAGTAATGTTTCACTATTAGGAATCAGCAATTCGTGATTTAAGAATTCATCAAAAGCAAAGTTATTAATTCCATTTGAACCTTGCTTTTTATATGGTAGCATTCGACCGCTTAACTGCATATCTTGTATTTCTAAATACAGAACAAGTGAATGCATTCTATTTAAAGGTCGAAACAGCTTACAAAAGCTTGCACATATTGTGTTTTCTCCGCAGTGCCCAAGAATCAAATCGTCAATTAGTAAACTACGACCGATATTATTGATATTACCATTAGAAAGCTCAAATATAATATCGTTCTTCTTCAAAGCACGTTTTTTTATATCGTTTGCTGTATGATAACGCAGAGGAACATCAGTGTAGTTTCCTGATTTTATGTCATTTATATCTGTTCCTCTAATTACTTTTCCTGCAATTTCATTCTTTCCAGTTGGTGTCTCTTTACCCCAACCTCCGCCAATATTCATTTCAAGGCATTTTTCGACAGTTTTTCGACTCCACCCCTCCGGCACACCGTCAACGATCTTTGTCTCCTCCCAGCCGGGAAAGTGCAGATCGACGAACCACTCTTTATAGAGCCTTTGTGCCGCTTCTTCAAGGAGCTTTATCTGCTTCTGGTTGTTTTCGATCAGGTCGTCGTAGGCGGAGAGGATTTTAACAATTCGATCTTGTACTACAATCTCAGGGACAGATAACGGAATATTACTTAATATCGTTGTATTAAGATTAAGCATTGTTGAACCAACAGCATGGTTTATTACCCATCCAACGGTATCAGGCATTTGTAAAAGATAAAAGACAAATTGAGGTATTGCCTGCTCTGTATCTATTGTTACACGCAGACAGCCAGTTCCGCATAGCCAATCTTTTTCTTTTTCAGTTGCAAATGCACATCTGCCTACATCTCCTCTGCGTGAATAAAGAATATCACCTATTTGAATCTTATGTTTACTCAATCTTTCAACATGACACGCATCAACTCTTGCAATTGATTTTTCTGAAATATGTCCATTAATCAAATCTTTAGGCATAACAACAGGGAAACCTGTTTCAGAATAATCGGATTGATGAAGTTGTGAGCCAAATGGTCCTGTTTGAATATTAGCGGAAATATCACCTAATTTAACCAGTTTCCAACTCATACCCCCAACTCCTCCATATTCCTCGATATGGTTTTCATAAGGGAGTTAGACTCAGCCTGCAAAGCAAGAAGCTCTTTGTGTATCTCCGCCATACGCTCTGCAAAGTCAACACCGTCGTCCTCCACAGGAGCAACACCCACATAAGCACCGGGAGTCAGCGACCAGCCTTTTTCCTCTATCTCGCCAATAGTGGCAGCCTTGCAAAGTCCCTCTATGTCCTTGTATTCGCCCGTTCCAAATTTCTCCATCAGCCAAATTGCTTCATTTACTACAATAGCGTCACGCTGAATCATAGCAATATAACTATCAGACTCCTGCTGAATAGATTTTTTATTCTTCGTACTTGCTTTTTCAAGTTTTTCTTTGCAATCTTCTTTTTCAAGTTCAATCTCCGATTTGAGCGCATCTCTCAAATCAAGCAAATCATCATAATCACTTAAATTGGATGCAATACGATTTGCTTCTTTTCCGATAATATATTCACCCATAGTTCTAACGTATCGGTTATATTCGCTGAGAAGGCTTTTATACTTGTCAATCTCACCACGATATAGCCATACGATAGCATTAAGGTTTTTGAGCTGCCATTCGCTCCACTCGTTGAGAGTGCGGTCAACCACGGTATAGTAATTTCTTGCGTCAATGAACAGTACCTTGTCCCTGATACTTTCAGTCTTCGCCTTATCGAAGAACCACAGCGAACATGGCAGGGACTTGGTATAGAAAAAGTTATTGCCGACGGAAATCATAATGTCAACGTCGCCTGTTTTTACAAGCTGTTCACGGATATCCTTGTCCTTACCCTGACTGTCCGTTGCGGAGGATGCCATGACAAAACCGGCTCTGCCGTTTTCATTGAGGTAGGAATAGAAGTAGGAAATCCAGAGGTAATTTGCGTTGCCGATCTCCTTTGCCTTGTTAACACCGGGCAGACCAAAAGGCAGTCTGCCTGCATTCTGGCAGGTTTCGGATTTTACCTTGTCCACGTTGAACGGCGGATTTGCCATGACATAATCACACTTGCCGTTGAGGTTGTGTGCATCGTGATAGAAGGTATTTGCCTCGTCGCCTGACTTGATAACGCCTGTCAGACCATGCACAGCCATATTCATAAGGCAGAGCTGAGCATTGTACTCCACTTTTTCTTGTCCATAGAAGGTCATGGCATTATTAGCGTGCATACCTGCTGCATTTACGAAGTCACCGCTCTGAATGAACATGCCGCCGCTTCCGCAGGCAGGATCAAGCAGAGTTCCGCTTTTCGGCTCAATGATGTCAACTATCATCTTAACAAGGGACTTTGGGGTAAAGAATACTCCATCATCCTGGGCAATGTTCTTTGCAAATTTATTCAGGAAATACTCATAGATACGTCCGACAATATCGCCGTCTATACCATCGAGAGCACTGTTATTGAAGATACGAAGAAGTTCGGAAAGCAGCTCATCCGAGAATATAGTGTAGTCTTTCGGAAGTACACCTGTGAGCTGTTCACTCTGCTCCTCCACAAGCTGCATTGCATTGTTGACAACCTCGCCGAGACTGTTCATGGTATGACCTGCACGGTTTTTGAGTTTAGCTGCGGCTATATTCTCAGGTAAATTCACAAGGTACTTATACTGAGCTTCTTCAGGCAGGAAGAGAGCACTCTTTGCCGCAAAGTCGCTTGCTTCAACAGGCATGACACGTCCTCCACGCTTAGGGCGGTCTTTCAGTATCTCTGCTTCAACCAATTTAAAGCGACTATAAGCGTATCTGAGAAAGATTAGTCCAAGTACGGGCATACAGTACTGATTCGATGTAAGTTTTGAGCCTGCACGAAGCAGATCAGCTGATTCCCACAGATCTGCTTCAAGTTTTCTTATATTGATCATGATGGATTCTCCAAATCTGAAATGTACTCTTATTCCAATAATTATACCACATTTCGCCAAATAATGCAAGTGGTGAAGACGATATTTTCGTTACTTTTGCTTATGAATTGGATGTAACAAATATCAACCCCAAATATATATTATAATTCCGATAAGGTGATTTCCAGCCTTATCGGAATTCTTGTTTTTGGAGGTAATTGAAATGGAAGAAAACATAAGAGTCTGCGACATCTGTGGGTGCGAGATCAAAGAGGAGGAGGGCACACGGATAGACGATCAGTTACTCTGTCAGGAGTGCGTAGATGAACATTGCACCACCTGCGATCACTGCGGTGAAACTATCTGGACTTCCGATTCTGTACAGGATGATGATACCACACTCTGTGAAACCTGCTACAACGACCACTATCACCGCTGTGAATGCTGCAACAGAATCATTCATAACAACAACACCAACTGGCGAGGCGACTATCCTTATTGCAGCAGCTGCTATGATGATTTCAATGACGAGATCGAGGCGTATAGCTATAAGCCTGAGCCTCTGTTCTATGGCGAGGGCAAACGTTATCTCGGCATCGAACTGGAAGTGGACTGCGGCGGTAAGGACGATGATAACGCAAGCACACTGAAGGAGATTGGCAATGCTTGTAAAGAGCATATCTACATCAAGTCTGACGGAAGTATTGATGACGGTTTCGAAATAGTAAGTCACCCTATGTCGCTTGAGTATCACATGAATGATATGGACTGGGAGACTGTTCTTCGCAGAGCTGTACACTTGGAATATCGCTCGCATCAGACATCTACCTGCGGACTTCATATCCACGTTAACAGAAATGCTTTTGGTGACAATCAGACAGAACAGGAAGAGGTTATCGGGAAAATTCTGTTCCTGGTAGAAAAGCACTGGAATGAGGTTTTCCGTTTCTCTCGCAGAAGTCAGCATAACATGAACCGTTGGTCAGCACGGTACGGTTACGAAAAGACAGGTCAGGAGATCCTGAAGAAAGCCAAATGCAGTGATCACGGCAGATACAGTGCTGTCAATCTCTGCAATTACAGCACTATCGAATTCCGTCTGTTCAGAGGGACGCTAAAGTATAACACATTGATAGCCACATTGCAGTTCGTTGATACGATCTGCGATGTGGCTCTTTCTATGTCCCAGAGTGAACTGGAAGAGCTGTCGTGGTCGGAGCTTGTAAGTAATATCAAATACCCTGAGTTGGTGCAGTATTTGAAAGAACGCAGGCTGTATATCAATGATGAAGTTAATGCAGAGGAGGATATGTAATATGTGTGCAGTTTTCGGATTTTTGGACTACGGAAAGAAGGTATCAGCAAACACATTGAAGAGATTGCTTAGGGCGTTGTCGATCGCAGCGGAAAGCCGAGGAACCGATGCGACTGGTATCAGTTACGTCAACAGCGGAAACATCGTTACATTCAAGAAAGCCAATCCTGCCCACAAAGTAAAGCTGTATTTCCCCAAGGGCACAACAGCAGTGATCGGGCATACACGCTTTACAACTCAGGGCAGCGAGAAATACAACTACAACAATCATCCCTTTGAGGGAACAACTGCTGACCACACGTTTGCACTTGCTCATAACGGCGTGCTGTATAATGACAAAGAACTTCGCAGGGAAAAAGCCTTGCCAAGCACTGGAATCGAAACAGATACTTACATTGCAGTACAGCTTATCGAGCGTGAGAACATCGTTAACAGCAGCAGTATCAAGTCCATGGCAGAGGCAGTAACAGGAAGCTTTGTTTTTACGATTCTTCGGGATGACAACACGCTGTATCTTGTCAAGGGGGATAATCCGATAACGATCATTCACTTCCCTGAGTACGGACTGTATGTCTATGCGTCTACAACAGCTATCCTCAGCACTGCAATGAAAGCTTTAAAGTTTGCAGGGGTATGCGAGGAAGTGCAGGTCAATAACGGCGATATTATTCGTATCGACAGTGACGGCAAACTTTCCGTAAGCACCTTTGAGCATATCCAGCCCCGTTACAGCTTTGGGAATTACCATCTTTATGACCGGTATGATATGTATGGTCTCGAAAAGACCGACGAGGAATGCAAGAGTGACTTGCTCATGATTTGCAGCTGTTATGGCGTTGACAGGGAGGATGTAGAGCTGCTTTTGGAGTTCGGTTACAGATCTGATGAGATAGAGGAAATGCTGCTGGATTCCGAACTTTTTGAAGAAACAATGTGTGAGATAAAGAACGTGATCTGTTAGGAGGTGAGACAGATGAAAGCACTGAAAATTATTGCTGCACTTGCGGCATGTGCATTCGATATTTTTATGATTATCATCAGAAAAATGTAAGGAGGGATTCTAATGAATGAGAGCAAATTTCGCATTGCAGTTACCGTTCAGGTGGGCGGTGTTGCATTCACCGTCGAAATGAAAAAAGCGGATCCGAAAGAGCCGCCTGTAAAAATCGAGGCTATCAGAAACGGAGGCTGTCTTGGATACCGAAAGGATGAGAAAAAGTGAAGGAAACCACAACGATCATAAGGAGCAAGGCGATGTTTTCCGATGATGGCGAACACCGTCTCCTGCTCCGCAGGGAGTGGGACAAGGACGGCAAAACTGCTATGATCATCATGATCAATCCAAATACTGCTGACACTCTCTGCATGGATATGACGACCATGCTGGTGCTGAACAATCTTTACAAGCTCGGTTTTGGCAGTGTCAGCATTGTCAATCTGTACAGCCGCATTACCCCGAAATTAAGCCTCAGATTTTATTCTGACGACGACCTGATCGCAAAGGGCTGCGATGAAATGATTGAGGAATATGCGGTGACAAGCGATGCGATTATCATAGCTTGGGGCAGTCTTGGAAACACATCTGAGCGTGTCAGAGAACGGCAGGCAGATATACTCGAACGGCTGTCGAAGTTTCGCAGCAAGCTGTACAAGATCGGTGAACAGGGGTATCATCCATTGACACCGGCAGTCAGAAATCACTGGGAATTAGTTCCCTACGAAATGGAGAATAATCATGCTGAAAGTAACGAATCTTAGGGAAACCGATAACATCAAGCCTATCATGCTGAGAGCATTTATCGCAAAGAAAATCACTGCACAGATGAATGAGTACAGTGTTGATACTCTTGACGATATCGGCTGTTTTATCATGCTTGAAAAGGACGAAATATCCGCATTTGCAGTATCAGAAATGGAGTTTGTGGAAATGCTGGAAATCGGAGGCAGCTACTATCTTCATGGTGCAAGAATTCTCGGTGACAGCTACGGCGAGGATATTTTTCTCCCTGTTGAGGTAGTGAGAAAATGAGCCTGACGATACTCCGTGTGGCACAGTATGCGAGGTTCAGTTCTGACAACCAGAGAACGGAATCCATTGACGCACAACTCAGAGCGATGAATCAATTCTGCAAACAACAGCACTGGCAGGTTGTGGCAACATATACTGATGAGGCAAGGTCTGCTACTACGGATAACCGCCCGCAATTCCAGAAAATGATAGCCGACAGCGGAAAGGGGCTTTTCGATATTGTTCTTGTACATAAGCTTGATAGATTTTCAAGAGATCGCTATGACAGTGCTATCTACAAAAAGCGGCTGAAGAAAAACAATGTGCAGCTGTGTAGTGTATTGGAACGCATTGATGACAGCCCTGAAAGCATCATGATGGAAAGTGTTCTTGAAGGTATGGCGGAATACTATAGCCGCAACTTAGGACGTGAGGTCATGAAGGGAATGAAAGAAACTGCCCTGCAATGCAAACACACGGGAGGCTGTCCGCCGCTCGGTTATGATGTGGGTGAAGACAGAAGGCTTGTGATCAATCAGCATGAGGCTGAAGCAGTCAAAGCGATCTTTGAGATGTTTGCACAGGGCTACGGCTACAGTGCCATCACTAACTATTTGAACGAACATGGCTATACGACCAAAAGAGGGCATATCTTCACCAAGAACAGCCTGTATGAGATACTCAGCAATGAGAAATACACAGGCGTTTTTGTGTTCAATAAAGCAGCTTCCAGAAGTGACAGCAGACGCAATAACCATGCCTACAAAACCAGTGACAAGATCATAAGGGTGGAAGGCGGCTGCCCAGCAATCATTTCCAAGACGCTGTTTGAAAAGGTTCAGCGGATCAAGGCGAAGAACCGTAGGAATACCGGTCGCTACCACAGCAAGGAATTCTATCTGTTGACTGGGAAAGTTTTCTGCGGCGTTTGCGGAAAACGCATACAAGGCAATCTGAGATTTTCAGGTGAACGCAAGAACAGACTATCCACATACCGCTGTGATGAGCCGAGAGCGGTATGTAAAAACAAAGAAAACAACAAGGACTATCTCGATGCCTACGTTGCAGACTTGCTGAGACAGAAAATTTTCAATAAGGCTGCTCTGAGGCGAAGAATCAATGCTGTCAACAAGTACATTGCCAGATATAACGCTGAATTTGATGAACGGCATGAGGGCATTGCCAAAGAGCTGACGGAAGTATGTGAAGCCATTGAGCGTATTACACAAGCCGTTGAAAGAGGACTATTGACGCAGGAGCTGATTGACCGGGCAGAGTATCTCGACCAACGCAAAATGGAACTGCAAACCCAGCTCGGTACACTCAGACACTATACACCAATCGTGTATCAGCAGTATGAATATCTGATAACCGAATACCGGAATTTGCAACGCAGCACTGCCGAATTCCGCACTTTTGTGCAGACATACGTTGATAAGGTGGTTACTTACCCATATCATATAGATGTGGTACTGGATGTGGGCTTTGGCATTACCGATGAACTGAAAGAGACTATCACGATCAGGCGGGGCGACCTTTACGCCCTGTTTGAATCGAGAACGGAGGACTAAGATGTTTGAACCCGAAAAGAAACGATACCTCACAAGGGGAATTGATGAGGCTGTCCCTGTCGAGCTGCAAATGTTCATGTGGGAGGCTATTGACCGTATGCCTCAGCAGAGAGACTACTTGCAGATATTCACCCTGTCCGCAGAGAGCGGTCTGCAATGCATTCTTCACAAATCTGAGCAGCCCAAGTACGAGATGACCTATATCCTTCCCACAGTGGAGAATCCTGTTGCCGCTAAAATCTACTGTATAGACGACGGCGACCACTGCACTATGCTGCTGGCGGAAGAATACTAGAGCCTGTTCGCATAAAATGAATATGCAGATTTTCGACCACAAATTTTATGCAGGCAAGGCTAGAGTGGCTTTTTGAGGGAAATCGGGTTACAGACTCGAAATAGCTCAAATACATCGGCAGGCTTGCTGGGGAAAATGAATCAATGATTTTGCGGCATCTTCGAGTGCCGCTTTTTTTTGCTTCTACTCGCTCTGACACTCTTATGGTGAACTTTGACTTTTTTTTAAGTTTGATTGGAACAATACCTTATAAAAGCGGATCGTATCCGCAAAATAAGGAGGAACCCAAAATGAACGATGAAATACGAGCGGAGATAGAGGAAACCATAAGAATCATCAGCGAAAACATAATAACGCAGATGATGAACGAAGACAAGAACACCTATGACAAAGAAATAAGGCTGCCGGAGAATGTCACAACGCCCCATGTTGTGACAAAGAGAGCATATAACAGAATCACAGGCACAATGTACGATGAAAAAAACAAGAAACGCCGCCAAAAACGCCCCAGTGTACTGGAACAATGTATACTGAACGGGAAACTCGAAGAAGCCGAAAAAAAGATACGCAGAATGCAGTACACCACAATCACAAATATATCGCAAACAGAGGGCGACTATTGCAATGAAAAAACAGCCAAGAGAATCTTGGAAGGGATGTTTGCAATGATAGGATACGAAGCGAAATCGATACCCAATACGCTGAAAGAAGAAACAATGGAATGCCTAAAAAAATGGCTGCCTCACGCCAAAACGATATACAACTACAACAAGGGCAAGATAGCCCGTGTGCTCAATATGACTCAGGATGAAATGTCATGTATTTATGATACATACATCCTGACGAAAAAAATCATCCTGATAAACAGTCTCAGTAAAGCCGAATATGATAAAAACATAGCAGGACTGAACAAGAATCTGAACCCTGTATACGCAGCGATAAGAGCACTGAGAGAAATAGAATAGCTAAATAGGCACCATATCTCGAAATGAGATATGGTGCCATTTTTCCGGTATATTCTGGAGCATAAGATGGAATAGATTTTGGTATTCCGTGCGTGTTATGATTTAGATAGCAACGGGAAAGGCTGGACCGAGTACCTGAGCCAAAATCCGTTATCCGCCAGTGACTGCCCAGCCGCCCGGCTGACAGTCCTCCAGTAACTTGACAACTTGATAACTACGAAATGCATGACTTGATACTCATGGGAATTGTTTTTGACAGCTGAGCCGACTCCAATGCGGGAAGCCCATACGCTTTCTGTATTGGTATGAGATCGGAGCCGGACAAAGAGCTTTGACTCTTTCCGAAACAGCAGCGGTGGCAGCTGCCTTCGGTGACAGCTGAGTATCGGGCACACAGGAAAAAAGTGCTGCAGTACCAGCTGCGGTGCATTTTGGACGTAAAACCACAAGTTTGATTGTTAATTTTTTTGAAAGGAAGTAATTTCTATGTCTAAAATCGTTAAGAATTACAATTTCAAGAAGGCAAGCTTCGGTTCCGAAGGTTACAAAGACCTCTCTGGCTTCACCGAACTAAACGCTGAAACAGGCAAAACCGGCGAACTTAGAGTGATGATCTCTAAGGATAGTAAAAAAGTCGGTATAAGCAAGAACCTCTACTCCGCTCTTGGTGAGCCGAAATTCGTTAAGGTGCTTATTAGCGACACGCAGATCGCTATTAGAGTTGTTTCGGAAAGTACGGCTGGTGCTTATGAGTTACGCAAGGGTGCAGTCATTTATTCGACTTCTCTTGCTGAGAAGATAATGGAATTAGCTTCAAGTGTTGAGTTCAAGCCCAATGCGACCACAAGATGCGGTCGCATCGAGCTGCTTCAGACCGACGAGGACGATTCTGTAACTGTTATCCTCAGCTTTGACTGATGATACCTTCGGTATGCCGGTTCTGATACCGGTGCCCCCCACACTTACACTATATTAAGGAGTAATTATTATGGCTACTGATTTTAACGGAATTCTAAACGAGAAAACTGCTGAGACTGCAAACGGCGGCAAGGGCAAAAAGCTGATCGCCAAGAAGTCCACCTTCTGCATTGATGAAGGCTCCTATAAGGGCACGATCACCGATGCTTTCTGGTATAAGACTGCTGAGGATCGTGATAGGGTCATGTTTGTATTTCAGCTGGAGGACGGAACAGAATTCAAAAACTCCGTGGACGGAGACTGGGTGGAGGACTACCCCTTCTCCAAGCTGATCTCACAGGCAAATATTGAATTTGTCGAGGAATTCAAGGGACTAAAGGTTAACTTCACTGTTCGCAACACTGAGGGTGATACTATGACCTTTTCCAACATCAAGAAGATCTCACTCGATGAGTAACACTAACCGCCGTAACCCCACACAGGGGTTACGGCTTCATATGAAAGGAAGTTGATGCGTATGGCTCTGCATAAACCCACAAATATCCCGAAGCTCGCTGACATTACCTCTGAGAATGATGCTTCTCAGGTACTTGATGGAATCAGTACATTCGGGAGCAAAGAAGTAAGCGAAAACATGTTACATCACTTAGCTCAGACTGAGCCGACCTATCCCGTAATTCCGGTGGAGGGCAAATCTCTGCTGCTGGCGAGGAATTCCAAGAACTTTCAGGGTTTGGTCTGGCTGGCAGGTTGGTTCGAGGTTGATTCAGCATACAGGGATAAGAACAGCGTGTATCGAGCAAGACTGAAGATCAATGATAGGATCGTTGAGGTCGATTATGATGCCCTGCATCCGAAGGATTTACCCCAACTCACGAAGTTCGGTCTTCTTATGGATAGTGACTATGCAGATAAACTCAGCAAGTATATTTTCCGCTGTATCACTAAACTCAATGTAGAGGAGCAAGTCAACGGTATGGGCTTCATGGTTAAGGACGGAGAACTGACATTCAGAGGCTACGATGAGGAACCGCAAATACTTGACTATACCAAGGACACTTCGTTGCCCGAGTATGTCAGCGGACTAAATGATTTGCTTACTAACCCAGCAATCATGTTCGCCTTGTGCTGCAGCTGTGCATCATTATTCCTTGCCTTCCTCAGTATTGCTTGTGCTGTCCCTCTGATGTCGTTCATTGTATCCTTCTACGGCAAAACTACTACAGGTAAGAGCACCTCTCAGATGATGATGGCATCGGTATATACCGATCCAAAAGATAAGAGGATATACATTCCCTTCTTTGGTACGCTCAACGCTATAATGAAGAACTTTGCAAGCAAATTCGGTATTCCGCAGCTATTCGATGAAGCGACGGTGTCATCCGGACTGAACATGGAAAGCCTCCTTTATACGGTTACTCTTGAACAGGACAAGAGTAGATGTAACAGCAACGCAGACCTGAGAACACCTGATACCTGGAAGCTGATCGCAATCACTTCCTCGGAGAGCAAGCTGCTTTCTGACCGTCAAATGCACAACAGAGGGCTGGATGCCCGTATACTCAGCTTCGAGCTCAAATTTACGGATAGCCATGAGCACAGTGATAAGATCCATGACTTCTGCGGAAAGCAGTACGGCGTATTGGGCAAGGTACTATCGGAGTACCTGCTTGCTGTTGACCATGAGGAGATAGCCCGAAAGTATGAAGAATGCAGGGATGATATGAGAGATGCAATTGATGATGTACCATCATTCGACCTTGCACAGAGACTTATCAACGAATATGCCGTTATATTGCTTGCTGGTAAGGTGCTTGCTGAACACGGGGTTAATATTGATATTGACGGCATTACAGCTATCATGGCTGACAATTGCAAGTCAATTCGTGAAAGTACTGATATCGCCGGCAAGTACTACCATCACCTTGTCAACTATGCAGTAATGCACCCCTACGGAGAAGGCATCAAGAAAGATGAGCGGACCAACTCTGTTGCATTTATTGATGAGTTTTTCCTGGGAATTCTGAACGACTACGGTGCATCGAATCCAGACCTTGTTATCAAGGAGCTGGACGCTGCCGGATATCTGTTTCGGCGTAAGAAGAATTCGCTGAAGAACCGTCTTCGCTTCAATGGTACACTTGCAAACTGCTATGAGATCGTTCTGCCCAAGGACGACTCTGACTTGAACGACGACTGTATGACACTGGAATCTATACTAACCTATTTTGAGGGAGTGGATGAATCGTGATAGTTAAGGATTTCAGCTTCAAGAGAGATTTCTTGAAGCACACCAATTTCAAGAACGGCTACCATGTCTACACGGGCATGGAGACCGTTTCAGATAGATCAGGGGAGGAACTCCCAGAAAGCGTAATAAAGCTGCTCTACCGCATTTATGCAGAAGCGGCAGCAGCCGATAATGATAATGAAAACAAGTATGAAGGCGAGTGATCGCCTTCATGCCTGAAATAAAGCAATGAAAGGATCTTGTAAAATGAAAGATGATAATGTAAGATACGCATTTATGTATCGTCGCATCAGCTCCCATAATCAGGTCGGAAATAACAGCCTGAGTGCTCAGGAGCAGGCTATCCGCAAGTTTGCAAAAGAGAATAATATCAAGATCACCGGCAGCTATCAGGATGTTGCCAAGAGCGGTACTACCATGAAAAACCGTCCCGGATTTCTCAAAATGTTGAAAGACATTGAAGCGGATACAAAGGCAAATGTCGTACTGATTCACCACTTTGACCGTTCCAACAGAAATGCTCGTGAGCAGCTGAATGTTATTTATGAGCTTGCATTGAAGAAAATAAGAATTATTTCAACAGATGGACTGGATTCCATGAACCCCAACGATATGGCTGTGATTCTTGAAGAAGCTGTGGCAGCCGAGAAGTATTCGATCCGCCTCAGTCAGGAAACCTTAAAGGGTTTAAAAGTCAATGCTGAGAAAATGCTCCATAATGGCGGCACTCCGCCTTATGGTTATATAGTCGGTCCAGACAAAAGACTTCACATTGATGAAGCGAAAGAGCCAGCTGTAAAGCACATTTTTGAAATGTATGCAGCAGGTATGAGTTATGACAAGATCATAGATTGGCTCGGCAACAACGGATATAAAACCGCCAAGGGCGAGACATTTGGCAAGACCTCTATCAAGAGTATTCTGGAAAATGAGAAATACTGCGGCAACTACTTCTGGAACAAGAGATCGGGTAAGGACTTCCGTGGTATGCGTAACAGCCACAAGCTGAAAGACGATTACTATCATGTCAAGGGCGGAATTCCGGCTATTGTAGACGAAGAATTATTCAACAAGGTCCAGGAACGCCTGAGGGACAACAAGAGCAAGATCAGAAACCACAATGGGAAAAACTTCTATCCCATGAACGGAAAGGTGGTTTGCAGCAAGTGCGGAAAGCCACTAAAAGGCAGGGTGCAGTACAGCAGAACAAACAAAAACAACGAGCCGGTCAAGCAGTATAGGTTCAGCTGCGATTGCTTCACTCCCAAGACAGTGAATGAGAAGTACCTCGATGATATGATCGTTTACGGTTTGAGAGAGTGCGTTTTTTCTCCAATCAATGTTGAGGAACTGTTGCAGAGACTCAATGAGTACAGCGAGTCCCAGAACGAAGCTATCGACCTCCAGATCAGCATTTTACAGGATGAAAAAGCGGACATCGAGAGAAGACGCAGGAACCTTTTAAACGTTGTTGAGAGGGGCGAGAGTATACCGTCCATTATAACTGAGATCAGCAGTATGGATGAACGGATACAGAAAATCGACCGCCGTATCAGCGAATATGAAGCTTCTAAGAAGGAATTCACTGTGGAGGATATACGCTTTATTAAGAATATGTTCACTGATTACGTCAGAGAGGGGTGCAACGAGGATACCCTCACTTTCCTGAACGATACCATTGACAGAATCGAGGTCGGGGGTGACATCACCGTAAAGCTGAAAAAGAACATCAAAGTTGACCGAGATACAAAGAAGATTTTCACTGACTAAGCAAATGGGGCAGCTGTACCCCGGCTGCCCCACACTAAAAAGGAGAGTTTCAAATGAAACAGATAACAATTGATATTGAGACCGCATCCGATGAAAACCTCGATGAATGCGGCGTTTACAGATATGCAGAGTCAGAATTATTCAGCCTGCTGCTTGTTTCTTATTCTATCGACGGCGGACTGGTTGCGACTGTTGATATTGACAGCGGCGACACTCTGCCAGATGAGATATTGAAAGCCCTGACGGACAAGAACGTTATAAAGAGGGCTTTTAATGTCAATTTCGAGCGTATATGCTTATCAGTTTACTTACGCAGAAATTATCCTGACATAGCAGGCTTTGAGGATGCTGTCGGCAGCTATATTGATCCGGAGTCATGGCAGTGCGATATGATACACAGCCGATACCTCGGCATGATGTCCTCACTTGACGGAATGGGCAAGCTGCTTCGTTTAAAGGAAAAGAAAACGGAAGAAGGCAAAAAACTTATCAAGTTTTTTTGTACGCTGCATCAGGATAAACAAGGAAACCTGCTGTTCCACGATAGAGCCGATGCCCCTAAAAAATGGAAAGAATTCGTGGAGTATAACAGACGTGATGTTGAGGTTGAGCTGGAGATACAGCGACTTTTATCGGAAATGCCTGTTCCTGCCTTTATCTGGGAGGAATTCTGCATTGATCAGCGTATCAACGACAGAGGGATCCTTGTTGACACACAGTTCGCTAAAAAGGCAGTAGAGCTTGATCACAGTGCCCAAAAGGAACTTTTTCCCAGACTAAAAGAACTGACAGGACTTGATAACCCTAACTCACCAACGCAGATGAAGGCGTGGCTCATGCATAAAGGCATCGAGGCAGATTCCCTTGACAAGAAGTCGCTGCCTGCAATCATCGGAAAAGCCGATGATGAAGTCAAGGTAGTTCTGAGACTCTATCAGCAGCTTTCCAAATCCTCGGTCAGTAAGTATCATACGATGCTGGGAGCTTCCTGCGAGGACAGCCGGGCGAGAGGAATGTTCAGCTTCTACGGTGCCAACAGAACAGGAAGATTTGCAGGAAGACTTATCCAGTTACAGAACCTGCCGCAGAACCACCTTGAAAACCTTGCTGAGATAAAAAGTCTTATCAAGTCAGGAGATTCCGATGCTGTCAAGGAAGAATATGATGATATTCCTGATGTACTGTCGCAGCTGATACGAACAGCATTTATCCCACCTGAGGGCAAGAAGCTCATCGTAGCGGACTTCTCCGCTATCGAAGCAAGAGTGATCTCATGGCTTGCAGATGAAACGTGGAGGATGCAGGCTTTTGCAAACGGTGAAGATATCTACTGTGCTTCTGCTTCAAAGATGTTCGGTGTTCCTGTTGAGAAAAACGGTGTCAACAGTCATTTGAGACAAAAGGGGAAGATCGCTGAGCTGGCTTGCGGTTACGGTGGCTCGATCGGTGCAATCAAGGCTATGGTCGGTACTGAATTAAACCTGACCGATGATGAGCTGTACTCCCTTTTGGACGACTGGAGAAGGTCTTCTCCCAACATCGTCAAGCTGTGGAGCGATGTCCAGTCGGTCGCAGTAAAGGTCATTGCAGATCAGAGCAGCATGACCTTTGGCAGACTGAAATTCTCCTATCAGATCGGCATTCTGTTCATTGAACTGCCATCCGGACGCAGACTTGCCTACGTCAGACCAAAGGTAGAGAAAAACGACAACAATAAGACGATTATTACCTATGAGGGTGTTGGCGATAGCAAAAAGTGGGTGCGTTTGAGAACCTATGGTGCAAAGTTGGTAGAGAACATCACTCAGGGTATTGCAAGAGATCTTCTGCTGCATTCTATGGCAGCTATGCAGGATATGGATATCGTCGGACACGTTCACGATGAAGTTATCGTAGAGTCTGATCCTGACACCTCTGTGAAGCAGGTATGTCACTTGATGGAACAGACTCCGGACTGGGCAGAGGGGCTTCTGCTTCGAGCTGAAGGTTACGAGTGCGGATTTTATATGAAGCAGTAAAGAAAAGCGGAACGGCTATTGCAGTCGTTCCGCTATTTTTGACCTCTTACTGTACCTGCGTATTTTCATTTTCATGGATTTCTCGCAAATATAAGCCGTCGCATTGTCGCATCATTTTGACAGGACAGAGAGGAAACAGACGTATCAATTCAAGAAAATGTACCGGAAAGTACCACACAATTCAGCAAAGTACCGGAAATTATCGGAAAACCAGAAAGTCGGAAAGCCATTTCTGTCGCATTGTCGCACTGATTTCTGAATAGTCAATTCCAATTTACTAAAACAGAAAATGCGGCAGATATCCTTGGTTTCTACCCCTCACTGAACAAAAGTGCATATATCTGAGAAAACAGAAAAGCCGTAAATACGCCACATGACGTATCTACGGCTTTTTTATGCGTCTTATTTACTTTAAAAATACGCATATTCAATTGGTGGAGGCGGCGGGAATCGAACCCGCGTCCGAAAGCCCATTCCTACAACTTTCTACGAGTGTAGTTTGTCTATATTGATTCCCCGACGCACCTGCCGACAAACAGGCTGGTGTGAAGGGTAGTCCAGATACATTTCAAAGACATGGACAGGTCAGAGAAACGTTCACCACTGATCGATGCCCTGTAAAGGCCGTGGTCCTCGATTACAGGACAGATGCTGACTTAGGCAGCAACCTGCAGGCTTCTGGAGCTTACAGTAATGTTATTGTTAGCGTTTATATTTAAACGTGCCGCAGTTTTAAGAGATGCAGCAGACCTCTACTCGCTTATCATAGTGCAAAGCCCCCGTCGAAACCGGTACGCCCCCACATATATATGAGCCTGTTTAGTATCCTCCAATAGTAGTCTTTTCGGCATCTTTTCCCTGCATCTTTGCCCGAAATCCTTGAAATACATACAGTATTCCGGCGGATTTCGTGCTTTGATGCATGAAAAATCTGCTCGAAAATCCAACTGTTTCCAGAGACTAAACCCGCTCTAACAGGAAATCCTGCTATTATCATTGATTCTGTGACTTCAATGCTCTGTCAATGCTCCGCTTTGCGTCACGCTTTGCCGCGTCCTCACGCTTGTCATACAGCTTCTTGCCCTTGCAGAGTCCCAGCTGAAGCTTGACCCTCGAATCCTTGAAATACATCGAAAGGGGAACGAGCGTCAGACCGTCCTGCTTCTGCTTGCCGTACAGCCGCATGATCTCCTTTTTGTGCATCAGCAGCCTGCGTACACGCAGCGGATCTGTGTTGAAGATATTGCCCTTTTCATAAGGTGAAATATGCATCTGCTTGATGAACAGCTCGCCGTTCTCAATGCTGCACCAGCTGTCCTTCAGATTGACGTTGCCCTGCCGGATGGATTTGACCTCCGTACCCGTCAGTTCAATGCCCGCCTCGAAATCCTCCAGCACAAAATATTCATGCCGTGCCTTGCGGTTTTCTGTAATCAGCTTCGTGCCCTTTGTACGCATAATTTCACCTCATTTCTGTCAGGATACAGCAGGATTATTCCTCATCAAAGCTGTCCAGTCCCAGTTCTTCAATAATCTCTTTCAGTGCGATCAGCTCATCCGCTGTCATTGTCAGACCCTTGCCCATCTTGGTGTGATCCGGGGACCAGTCACGCAGATCATACTTCGGCTCACGGTCGTTCCAGCTGACCATGTTCAGCTCTCTTGACCAGCCTCTTGCATTTTCGCCGACTACGCCGATGTGTTCTGTGATCTCAAATTTCAGTTCTGCCATTTTGTTCTGCCTCATTTCTTGTAATAGGGGATGATTCTGTCAGGTATCTCCGGAGCGCAGGCAGCTGCTGCATCGTCATCGCATAGCCTTGCGCATACAATGCCATCAGTCTGTCCACCCTCTTGTCCGTTCTGCCGACACCGAGCGTATCCTCAGGCGCGATCACATAAGCCGCACCGTCCTGCTCCAGCTCTTCCAGCCGTTCCATGCACGCATTGTACTGCTCATGACGTTCCAGCATCGCCGCTGCATATGCAGGATGTCTGCGCTTTTCACGCTTTGCCGCAAAGTTCATGACCTTTTCCGGAGCCTTGCGGTAGCCGCGCTCCCGCGTCAGTACAACGATAACACGATCACAGCCGTCCGCCATTGCCTTTTCAAACGGAACAGAATCCGCAATGCCGCCGTCAGCATACATTGCACCGTCGATCACAACGGGACGGAACAGCAGGGGAAGCGCACAGGTCGCACGCAGCACCTTCCATGTCGGATCATCACGCCGTACAGGGAGATAGTCCGCCTTTCCGGTATGCATATTCGTCACAGCCGCCAGGATCTCACCCTCAAAGGCTTCAAGTGCCGCATAATCGTAGGGAAGATATTTGTTCGGGATCCTGTCGAAAACAAAGCGGAGATTATAATAAGAACCATTCCAGGGATTGAGCCTGTGCAGCATTCCCGCATAACGCGGACTGCGCACAAAACGGCGGAGCATCTCCCGGTTTCTGCCCTTCTGACCGGAAACGTAGGAGGCACCATAGGTGATGCCGACGGACGAACCGATCACATAATCTGCTTTGATCCCGGCATCCAGCAAAGCATCCATCACGCCGCAGGAAAACACAGTGCGATGCGCACCGCCTTCCAAAACCAGACCGATCTTCATGCTCTGCCTCCTTTCCAGAATCCATCATCTTCTTTATTATACACGATAGGCACAAATAATGCAAGGGCTTTTTAAAAAAAAATTCTATTTTTTCGTCGAAACGCTCAAAAAGATTTTTATGCTGCTGTGTAAGTTACCAAAAACAATTGACAAACAGCAAATAAATTTGAAATCCACTTGATTTCAGCCGTATAATATGTTATAATGTATGTTGTTGTATCAAATGAACTGGAGATGAACCCATGACACGAGACAGCTTTTGTAATTATAAACTTTCTATGCTTGGACGACAGATCATCAAGCAATATATCGTACAGGAACGGCGGCGGTATATCCGCAAGCTCTGGGGCTGTGTGTTCTGGTTCCTGCTTTTCGCAGCACTGACAGCAGCCTGCTTCATTGATGAAATACTCGGCAGGATTCCTTACGGCGAATATCTGGTGGAGCTTGCGCCCCTGTTCGCGCTCTTTGCCTTTCTGTTCCTGATGGCATTCATTCTGCTGCTGCAAAGCGGTCACCGCAAGCAGCTCAGTAAGTTTTCCGATCTGCGCGTCATCACGGGCGGCGGCTTCAAGGTGGATACGATCTATGTCGCCGGTTCCTACCGTCCGCGCAGCGGCGGCTTTGGCACAACGGCACTCAAATCCCTTCTGGAGGGACACAAGGATTATGCCATCGGCACGGTCAGCGGCAGATCTGTTCATGCACTGAACCTGACAGGCGAGCTGATCGACAATTCCTACCGTCCATGCATCATGCTGGATAACAATTCCGTGTTCATCCTTCCGCGTACTGCTGTGACAGCACCGAAAAACTAACCATGGCATCCCCAGCTGTCCGCAGGGGATGTTTTTTCATAGCCGTCCGCAGACGGCGTATCACAATCCCTGAAAGGAGCCTATCATGACACCGGAAATGATTCTTTTTGACTACGGCGGTACATTGCTGTACGAACCGGACTTCTGTCCCAGCGCGGGCAATACTGCGATCTATCCGTACATCAGCGAAAATCCGCATAATATCAGTGAGCAGGAATTTAGTGCTTATCTGCTTGGACTGTTTGACGAGATCAAGGCACTGCGCGGCGACCTGATCGAGATCCATGAGCATATCTTTCTCCGCTATGTGCTGACTCATTTTGATATGCGGCTCAGCGTGTCGATCGAGGAGGCAGAACAGATCATGTGGAACGGCATTTCCTCTGCCCGCATGACACCGGGCGCGGATGCAATGCTCGCAGCAGTACGGGAAAAGGGAATCCGCACCGGCATCATCAGCAATCTCTGCTGGTCCGGCGCAGCCCTGACCGAACGCCTGCACCGGTTTTTCCCGGAACATAAATTCGAGTTTGTCATGACATCCAGCGAGTACATCTTCCGCAAGCCGGAAACGCATATTTTCGACCTTGCCGTCCGCAGAAGCGGTCTATCCCCCGACAGGGTCTGGTTTTGCGGCAATGATATTGCTGTGGACGTGTTCGGTGCAGCACAGGCGGGCTTGTTCCCTGTGTTTTATGATGACCGCAGTGTGCCGAGCCTGATCCACGCCAAGAATGACCCGCTCACCATTGATTTCCCGCATCACCATATCCGCTGCTGGGAGGAGCTTTCTGCTCTGCTGTAAAACAATCCCCATACCTCTGCATGACCGAAGTATGGGGACGCTTTTTATCTGATTACAAAATACGCCGCCATTAGTACCGCAAGAAACACAAGATTTGCCGCAGTGAACCAGAGCAGGTATTTTCCCTTGATGCCTGTCTGTTCCTTGCCGATCAGCTTGAAGGAGATCAGGCTTGCCATGGATGCAATGAGCGTTCCGAGTCCGCCGAGGTTTGTGCCGACGATGAGGGATGCATATTCCTCCGTGAAGCCCGACAGCAGGAGTGCGGCAGGCACATTGCTGATGATTTGGCTGGAGACCACTGCCGTGACGACCTCATGCCCGGCAATCATGCCTTCCAGAAAATCACGGAATACCGGGATCCTTCCCATATTGCCGATGAATACAAAGAACCCGACAAAGGTCACAAGCAGTGAATAATCGACCCGGCGGAGAACTTTGCGGTCGGTTACAAGCACCAGAGCAAGCAGGATCACAAGTGTGATCTCCCACCGGATGACCCTTGCAACGGTCAGGAGCGAGAGCAGGAACAGCAGCAGATACACCGTCAGCTTTTTTCTGCTGACAGGATCGGACTGTCCGGAAAAATTCACCTTAAATTCTGAATTTTCCTTTCTCGTATACCAGAAGCTCCACGCCATAAGGAGAATGCCGGACACGGCAGTATAGGGGAGCATCAGAAGCAGGAACTGCCCGAGGGGCATTCCGGAAACGCCGTAAAGGTAGAGATTCTGCGGATTGCCGATGGGTGTGAACATGCTGCCGAGGTTGGCAGCAATGGTCTGCATGACCACAATGGGGATCATGTGCGTTTTCTTTGCCCCCGTTCCGGCAAGGTCAAGGACGATGAACGTGAACGGCACAAAGGTGATGAGGGCGACATCATTGGTCATCAGCATACTGCTGAAAAAACAGAGCAGGATGAGGATGGGGACAAGCTGCCGCATACTGCGCACATTGGAGAGCATTCCCTGTGCGAGCTTCCGGAACACGCCGATCTTCTGCAAGCCCGCCATGACCGCCATCAGACAGAACAGCAGACCGAGCGTCCGGAAATCAATGTATTCCAGATACTGCGCATCCGGCGGCACAAAAAACGCTGAGATCACAGCGAGAATACAGGCGATGCAGAGAACGGTCTCCTGCTTGAAGAAGGTAATGATTTTTTGCATAATGATACTTCCTTTTCTTTGTAGTAGTACCATTATACTCCATTTTCATTTTTTTTGCAAGAGGGACAGCAGAAAACCGCCGGCTTTTCACACCGGCGGTTTCGCTTAATCCACAAATCTGATTTCAATATCGCCAACACCGCTGTCAGCTTTGAATTCATGCTTGGAATCATGATGATTCATCTCGTTGATGTTCTCCCCGTCAATGCTCACTTCACCCACACCGGCATCTACACGGAAATCATAGTCCATCGGATCGCCCAGCACTTCCAGCTCCATGTCACCCGTGCCGAGTGTCAGATCCGCATTGCCAAGGAGCTTTGTGGACTGCATTCTCAGATCACCCATACCGCCGTCCAGCTCCAGATCGGCAAACTTGCTGCCGATGATGTCACAGTCACCTGTGCCGATGTCGAGGTCGCATTTCTTCGTCATCTGCACACCGTCCAGACGGAAATTGCCCACACCGAAATCCACATTGGATTTGCCCTTAATCGTAAGATTCCGCAGTGTGCAGTCACCGGTTCCGCAGTCAAGATCCAGCTCATCCGTCACTGTGCCGTTCGTCAGCTCCAGATTGCCCACGCCTGCGTCGATCACCAGTGTTTCGCAGTGCATTCCATCGATCACGCTGGTATCCGAAACGCCCATGAAGAGCTTGACCTTCTTGTACTCTTTCTCCGGAAGATAAATGGTGATCTCGCCCTTTTCGATGTTGAAATCACCGAAGCTGACAAAACGGTACCGCTTTTCCTCTCTGGTGCCGTCGATCAGAAGCTGACCATTCTCCAGCTTCACCTTGGTATCCTCGGGCATGTTCACAAAGTCGATCCGGCATTCCTCATCCGCACCGATCGGCTCAACTCTGAGGGTGCAGTAGTCTGCTTTCAGCTCAAGCTCCTCAAATGACTCGAACGAATCCGACCATGTTTCACCCTCCGGACGAACGCCACGGCTGACAAATGCACAGCCCATCATCGCAATGCCTGCAACGGCAAGCACGCCGGCAGTCACCCAATATGCTGCATGTAATTTCATATACTTACTCCTTTCCGCTCAGGAACTTGAAAATTCCGGCACACATTTTGCCGAAGCCCACTGTCATCAGCTTTGCAAGCTTGAAGCAGGGGTACCAGGTCAGCATCACAAAACCGATCAGGAACAGACCGCCGCCCATGTCCCACATGCCGCCCATGAGATTGCCGAACATGAAGGTGAAAGCGGACTGCACCACTGCTCCGATGCCTGCACATCCCAGCGACACCGGCAGAACAACGAGAAGCAGCACGATGGTGAACCACACGATCGGGATCGCACACCAGAACGGCATCGTCAGCAGAATGAGAACGACCGCCAGAATCGTGCGCCCGGTGCTGTCCTTTCCAGCTGCCGGAGCTGCCGCGGATGCAGTGTAATCATAGGCAGGCGCAGCAGGCTTTTGTGCAGCTGCGGATGCCGCCGCTGTCTGAGAGGATGCGTTCGCAGACTCTGCGCCGACTTCCTTGATGATGCGTTCCGCAACGGACTGCGGCGAGCCGAGACGTTCCACAGCTTCGGCTTCGTTCTCCTCGCCGGCTTCCTCGAAATATTCGTGATAGTAAGCCATGGCATTGGCACGTTCTTCATCCTGCAAGCACTGCAGACCCGCTGCAAGCTGCTGTAAAAATTCTGACGATGTCATACTGTCTCCTCCTGTTCTGCCGTCTGTACCTGCGGCTGTTCCTCCATAATGCTGTCCACCTGCAACTTATGCTGTGTCCAGTCGATCCGGTACTGTGACAGCATCGCCTGTCCGAGTGCGGTGATCTTGTAATAGCGTCTGTTGCGTCCCATGTACGCCTTGTCGAATGTTTCGAGCGCGCCGTTTTTCTGCAGTCTCCGCAGCACGGGGTAGAGCGTGGACTCCGACACCTTGGCGGCTGTCTGCATATCCTGCGTGATCTTATAGCCGTAGGTCTCCTCGCGGTCAACGAGTGAAAGCACCATGGCATCTAAAAGCGCGGCACTGATTGGAAACATACCATCCCTCCTACTTCCGCATGTTCCGTATCTTCCAATGGCAGTCTTTTCGGCATCTTTTCCCTGTATCTTTGCCCGAAATCCTTGCAATACATACAGTATTCCTGCGGATTTCGTGCTTTGATACATGAAAAATCTGCTCAAAAATCCTGCCATTTCCAGATACTGAACATGCTGTAATATTTTCTGGTTTTCAATATTATACAGCGTATAATATATCTTACAATCACATTATAGCACACTCTGCAATATTTGTCAAGAGGTAATATTGGATTTTTGCAAAAAAAATTCCGCACTCCTTTTGGGGGAGTGCGGAGGGGGTTATTTGGGGTGGTTGAGGAGGGTTTCAACGTCGTGGATACCGCGGAGGGCAAGTTGGGTATGAGGATGATCGTCACCGTATGTATTCTGGAAGATCGTGTGGGCTTTGGCGTAGTATTCGAGGGCTTGGGGATACTTGTCCTGATTCTTGCATACTACGCCGAGGTTATTGTAGGTTTCGGCAGTGGATGGGTGGTTCTCACCGTAAACCGCCTCTTTAATTTTCAGTGCTTTCTCATACCATTCCACGGCTTCAGGATACTTGCCTTGTTTCCTACATACAACGCCGAGGTTGTTGTAGGTTTCGGCAGTGGATGGGTGGTTCTCACCGTAAACCGCCTCATAAATCTTCAGTGCTTTCTCATACCATTTCACAGCTTCAGGATATCTGCCCTGTTCCTGGTACACAACGCCGAGGTTGTTGTAGGTGACGGCAGTGGATGGGTGGTTCTCACCGTAAACCGCCTCATTAATTTTCAGTGCTTTCTCATACCATTCCACGGCTTCAGGGTACTTGCCCATAGAATCATATACATTGCCGAGGTTGTTGTAGGTGTCGGCAGTGGATGGATGTTTTTTACCATAAACCGCCTCATAAATTTTCAGTGCTTTCTCATACCATTCCACGGCTTCAGAATACTTGCTCAAAGAATCATATATAAGACCGAGGTTGTTGTAGGTGTCGGCAGTGGATGGGTGGTTCTCCCCGTAAACCGCCTCTTTAATTTTCAGTGCTTTCTCATACCATTCCACGGCTTCAGGATACTTGCCTTGTTTCCTACATACAATGCCGAGGTTGTTGTAGGTGTCGGCAGTGGATGGGTGGTTCTCCCCGTAAACCGCCTCTTTAATTTTCAGTGCTTTCTCATACAAGTTCAGGGCTTCAGGATACTTGCCCATAGAATCGTATACAGGACCGAGGTTGTTGTAGGTGTCGGCAGTGGATGGGTGGTTCTCCCCGTAAACCGCTTCATAAATTTTCAGTGCTTTCTCATGCCATTCCACGGCTTCAGGATACTTGCCCATAGAATCGTATACAATGCCAAGATTGTTGTAGGTGGCAGCAGTGTCGATGGTATTCTCACCGCATTCTGCTTCTTTAATGACGATTGCCTTTTTATAATACTCCCTCGCCCTGCCGTATTCAGCCCTGTCATAACAAAGCGAACCAACATTATGGTATACATGCGCCAGCAGGATCCTGTCCGCAGATTTGCCGTTGTCCTTTGCCCACTGTTCCGCACTGTCAACGAATGTTTTCGCCCGTGCATCCTCACCCCAGTCGGACAGAAGCCTTGTGAGGAAGTCCTCAAAGTGGTCACGGCAGTTATCTGCAAAGAGGAGGGGGAACAGCTCCTTGGGCTTGTACTCCTTATAAACATACATCACAAGAAATTCACCGAGCAGATCGGGCAGCAGGGGCGTGACAGCGGTTGTGTCCGCGTCACTGCGTTCACAAAGGACGGAAAGTACCCCTGCAATAGCAGAACGCTCCTCCGGCAGAATCCCCCGAAGCTCCGCACACCACTCCTCACACTTGCCCGTCTGCGTATCACAGAGGTCAAATGCCCCTCCGGCAGTCGCCAGCGCAAGCAGGAGGAGAGCCGTTTTTTCATGATCTTTCAGCTCCGGCGGGAAATGGTCTTCCATTTTCTTGCGGATATAGCTCTGAAAAACACCGGCTTTGTCCAGCATTTTCAGCCTGCCGCCGTTCAGTACCGCATCCGCCGTGAACAGGAGGAACAGACAGCGGTTGTCCTCGCCGCTTCGCTCATTTGTGCCGTGTTTCATGCCATTACGGACAAATGCAATGATCTCCTTTTTCTGGTCTGTGGTGAATGTTCTTCCCTTTGCCTTTGCAAAATCATCGAGAATCTTGCCATAGGCATTCTCATCAAGCAGATGCTGTGTCAGGTTAAGCGGAGCAGGCGAAAGAGGATCCTCGCAGTACTCCAGATCATAGCTGCTGAACAGCTCCTCTGCCGTTTCACAGCGACGGAGCTTGGCGAACCAGCTTTCAGTGTCAGTGGAACTGTCGCCGTAGGAGGCACGTTCCAGAAGAAGCATCCGGAAATGCACGTTCTTTTCATGCAGCTTTTTCAGAAGCTTGGCAATAGAGTCCGTATAGCGACCGGCATAGTCGCAGATGAACAGATGTCTGCCCTTTGTGTCGATCTCGCATTTGAGCAGTTCTTCAATGGTAGTTTCCGTCAGCCAGAACACATGCCAATCCTCCTGCTTGTATTCCTTTGCAATATGGAACGCAAGCTTACTCTTGCCCATGCCGCCGTGCCCCGTGACTGCCCAGACCTTCTGCTGTTCACCGGTATCAAGGAAGTTCCGTATCCTTGCGCATTCCTTCTCTCTGCCGTATAAACCGATATAGGGGTTACGGTAGTCGAAGGGATTGGAGTTGGTTCGGTCGGCGATGCTGTTGCTTTTAAGAAATTTAGAAAACGTTTTCTTCTGTTCTTCCTTTTCTTCTTGCTCCTTTATTGCCGGTACAAGCCCTATTATAGCAATCACTGTACCTGTTATTATTGGTGTAATGATGGTTCCAGTCAAGTCTACAACATCATTAAAATACAGGACAATAAAGAGAATTAAAGCGATAAAAAAAGCCATAATGCCCCAAAAGACAGGATTTTGTTTTTTCTTCATTGAACTCCTCCCACACCTCATTTTCCTCCATTATACCACTTCCCGCCTGAAAAGTCAATATTTCCCCAAAAACCGACGGTCATGTACCGCCACGCCCTGCACATACTATCCCAAAATCCATCCACAGGAGGTCCCCCATGAACTACCACACCCCCACCCTCTCCCTGTACTCCGAAACCGTCGCCCACCGCCGGTATTTTCACCGGAACGCCGAAGCCGGACTGCATATGCCGCTTGCGCAGGCGTATGTCCTGCAGAATCTGAAAGCCCTCGGCATTTCTGCCGAACCCTGCGGCGGCGGTGTGCTTGCCGAGCTTGGAAAGGGGGAGAAGACCGTCCTCCTGCGTGCAGATATGGACGCGCTCCCGACGCGCGAGGAAAGCGGTCTGCCCTTTGCAAGCCGGACGGATGCCGCCCATACCTGCGGACACGACCTCCACGCCGCCATGCTCCTGACCGCCGCAAAGCTCCTGAAAGCAAACGAATCCGCGCTCCCCGGCAGGGTGCGTTTTCTGTTCCAGCCCGGCGAGGAGCTGCTCCGCGGCGCAGCTGCAATGGTTAAGGGCGGCGCATTGAATGCAACGATGCCGGAAGCCGCCTTTGCCATCCATGTCGGACCCTCCGGAAGCGTGGGGGAGTGCTGGTACAACGGCGATTCCGTCATGATGCTCTCCTGCGATGCCTTCCGCATCACGATTCACGGCAGGGGAGGACACAGCGGCTACCCTCATACCACCCGTGACCCTCTGGGCGCAGCAGTGCGGCTATGTAGTGCGTTTGACCATCTGCAGAGCCATGCCGCCGATCCGGCACACAGGATCGTCCTGAACGTCGGCAGCCTGCATTCCGGTACTGCCTATAATATCATCCCCGGAACCGCCGTTTTAGAGGGCAGCCTGCGCACGGATGACGAAGCCGCACGCCGGAAGCTCCTCCGACGGATCACGGAGATCACCGCGCATACAGCCGCCGCCTCGGAATGCAGCGCGGACATCGAATGGACCGCGCGGAACCCCATGCTCCGCTGTGATCCGTCCCTGACCGGAAAGGCAGTATCAATTTTGCAGGAACTCCCGTTCACCAAATTCCACAGCGGCATCCGTTCTTCCGGTTCGGATGATTTCGCGGAGATCACTTCACGCATTCCGGCGGTCTACCTCTTTCTGTCCGCAGGCATCCCCGATGGCGAACAATTCCCCAGCCACCATCCAAAGGTGCAGTTTGATGAAGCTGTCCTCCCCCTCGGCGCGGCAGCACTGGCTTCTCTGGCGGATGGATATCTTTCAGGTTCGATATAAAATATCAGTTGAAAAAGCCAACCGTTGTTTGCTATTTTCAAATTTGATTCAACCCGGATTTCTGAACAATGCTTGAAAAAGCTCCGGAAACATGGTAAAATGGTAATATACTATGTTTTTTAGGGGGAACTATTATGAAAAAGAAATGTACAGCCATCATGACCGCAGCCCTGCTCTCGTCCGCAGTGCTGGTATCCGCCGTTGGTGCAGCATACCAGTACGGACTCTCCGACCTCCTGCATCTGCAGGATGCCCTGCTGGCGCGTGAAGATGTCACAGCGGCGGATGATGTCAATGCTGACGGCGAGGTGAATGCCTACGATCTCGGCATCCTCAAAAAGCAGCTTGCCGCAGACACCGGAGAGCTGAAGGAGAGCAGCATTGCTGTTACGGAGGAATCCGTCAAGCTCCAGGGCAGAACCGCGTATTCGGATGAAACCACCTGGCTCATTCAGTCCGGCAGTGCGGCAGAATTTACCGTCACCGGAATGACCGCATCCATCCAGCTTGCAGGTGACGGCGGTATCGGAAACGGCGAGGACTACCGTCCGAGATACGGTGTCTATGTGGATGATGAATTGATCGTGGATACCACCATGAGCACCGAGAGTGAGACCGTCACACTTTTTGAAGGCACGACCTCCAGAACTGCAAAGGTTAAGGTCATGCTCCTGTCCGAAGCCATGTACGGCGGTATCGGTGTGAAGTCCGTGGATGTAACATCCTTCGCCGCCATTCCGGTACAGCCGGCGGCAAAGAATGACCTGATGATCGAATTTATCGGCGACTCCATCACCTGCGCCTACGGTGTAGAGGGAACCTCCAGCTCCGAAGCCTTCAAGACCACTACGGAGAATTTCTCCAAGTCCTATGCCTACCTCACCGCCCAGCAGCTCGGTGCGGATTACAGTGCAGTCTGCTACAGCGGTCACGGCATCGTATCCGGCTATTCCACGGGCGACAAGAATGCAGATTCCCTCGTGCCGGATGTCTATGACCTTGACAGCAAGTACTGGGAATACAACCAGCCGTGGGATTTTGAGAAGCGGCAGAATGATGTGGTTGTCATCAACCTTGGCACCAACGACATCAATTACGTCGGTGCAGAGCCGGAAACCAGAAATCAGGAATTTATTGACGGTTATATTGCATTCCTCACCGATCTGCGTGAGAAGAATCCGGAGGCTTACCTCATCTGCACCATGGGTACCATGGGCGGACCGGAGATCTACGATCTGGTAGAACAGGCAGCAGCGCAGTATTCCGAGGAAACCGGCGACGAGCGTATCATGAGCTATTTCTCCGTGACACACAATTTTCAGGTGGACGGCATTGGTTCTGACTGGCATCCGTCCGCAATCACACAGCAGAACAGTGCCTATGTTCTGGCGGATAAGATCTGTCAGGCACTCGGCATGGAGTCCTCCCAGCTTGGTCTGAATATTGCAGTGGATTCTGTGTATACCTATGATTCCAATACAGATTCCGGTGCGAATGTATATGGCTATGTGAATGATTATGACAAGTCCTTCTGGATCAATGTCATGACCGGCGGTGCGGAGGCATCCGATATTCAGGCGTATATTCCGGATCTCTATCTGAAGAAGGACGGCGAATACCGCATGGAATTTGACTATACCTGCACAGCGACCGGCGAAATTCCGGTGATCCTGCGCGGGCAGTCCGGCGACTATGTGACCGATGCCATTGCACCGGCAAGCGAAAAGACGCACTATGAAGCCACTTTCACTGCCGATTCTGCGGATGAGGCACAGATCATCTTCCAGATGGGCGGACAGGATAACTACAATCTGACGCTGTACAATATCAAGGTTGTCAAGACGAAGTAATATTACATTCGTAAAAAATGATCCGCTGCACACCTGCGTGTGCAGCGGATTTCTTGTTATTGCTTCGCTTCCTCCAGAATTTGCATAAATGTCTGCCGGAGTTCCTCTGCCTTGATCGCAGAATCTGCCTTGCCGTAGAGTACTGCATTAGATGCGTCGCGGAATGCAGCAATCAGCTCCTCGTTCTCAAAATACGGACTGATGACTGCAAGCTCCTCCGGATGCTCGTTCATTTTCTGGAATGCCTTATACTGCATTCCCTCGAGATAGGCATTTTCTGCCAGATAATCCTGTGCCGCATTACTCAGCGGAATGCCCTTTTCTGTGCGCTGCAGCTCTGCCATTTCATCGGAATTGAGAAGGAAATCCAGCAGCATTGCCGCCTCTTCCGGATGATCCGTGTTTTTGCTGACAGCGTACATCGTGGCAGGCTTTGCATACCAGCCCTCCACCACATTCGTGGGCTTCACCACCGGATAATCCGCTACCACATACTCATAGCCGTTCCTGATCGCACGGTCACAGTAGCTTGAACCGTCGCTCAGCCATGCCACAATGCCGGCGTACACGCCGTCCTCCGGCGCAAGACGCTCAAAATACTCCACCTGCGGCATGACCTTGCTTTCGATCAGACTGCGGTAAAATTCCAGCATGATCTGGATGTCCTCCGCCTCAAAATTCAGCGTTCCGTCCATTGTCATGAACTGCTTGCCGCACATCTGCTCCGCGTAGCCCGTGATGAAGAACCACGAGGATTTGGAGGTCATAGCAATGGGATAGACCTTGCCCTCCATCACTGCCGCCGCTTCAAAGAAATCCTCCCAGGTGGCAGGGATCTGCAGACCGTACCGGTCATAGATGGTCTTGTTGATATAGACGCTCTGCGTGTTCAGCGCGATCGGCACCGCATTGAGCCTGCCGTTCTGCATACCGAAATCCAGTTCATCCTGTGTGAAATTCGACAGATCCACATGCTCCGACAGCTTCTGAATGTCATAGAAGCCATTCCCATCGGGGGAATACTGCTCGATCCACGCATAATTGATCTGCATGACATCGGATTCCGTGCCGGAGACCATCTGCACGTCGCTTCGCGCCTGATACCCCGACCATTCGGAATAATTGCATTTGACCTTGATATTCGGATGCTGTTTTTCAAAAAGCTTGACCGCCTGGATCGTATATTCATTGCGCTGGTCATTGCCCCACCAGGACAGGGAGATCTCGATCTGTTCCTCATGCGAGGTAATGACAGCCTGTTCCGAGCAGCCGGAAGTGAACAGGAGCGCGGCAGCCAGTGCGGTCAGAAGAACTCTGTGTTTCATTGCATTTCCTCCCTGTAGATCGTATAGGTATCCTTGCCCTTGCGCTTGGATTCATACAGTGCCTTATCTGCGCACTGGTACAGCTCTGAGAAGTTCCTGCCGTGCTGCGGGAAGAATGCCGCACCGATACTTGCAGAAACCTTATATTTTCCATCATCGCCCGTGTAGTTGTTCCGGAATGCCTCACAGAGCTGACGGCATTTTTCGCCAGTGTATTCTACCGTGGTCTCATAGGATGCGGTCTTAGGCAGATAGAGCAGCACACAGAATTCATCGCCGCCGATTCTTCCGAGGAAATCATCCGCACGGAATACATTCTGCAGGATCTCACCGACACCGGCAAGCACCTTGTCGCCGTAGATATGACCGAGCGTATCATTCACACCCTTGAAATTGTCAACGTCGATCAGAATGAGCGCGTACCTCTCCGGCGCGTTTTCCAGGTTGAACGCCCTGTCCGCGGATTCTTCAAAGGAACGCTTGTTCAGTACACCGGTCAGCTGGTCGATATGTGCCTTGGTATCCAGCACCTTGACCATCTTATTGACGGGCGTGGCGATCTTATGTGTAATAAGAATGCTCACAAGCATGGAGATCAGCGCGGCAATGATGCCGACCAGAACAATGAAGAACTGCAGTTCATTTTTTTCTTCCAATATGATCTGCGTCGGGATGGAGCAGACAACGCGCCAGTTGTCACCGCAGCTGTTGACCGTGATCAGATAGTGATTATCCATCGAGGTTGCGGATTTCTGTGCGCTGATGCGTCCTGCGATGTCTGAGTGCAGAGCGGCACCGGTCTCGCCGTCCACGGAGGAATAAATGACAACATCATTCTCCTCCAGCAGCCGGATCGTCATATCGCCCATACCGCCGGGATGCTCAAATACATCCTCCAGCTCCGTGGTATAGAAAGAAGTGACGAGTACAGCGTTTTCGTTGACCTGCTTGACATAATAGATCCGCTTGTAGTCGCCGTTGTAGCCGGTCGCCCAGCCGTCATGGGTACGGCTGCGATTGATCATCGCCGCAAGATCCGTATACAGCTGATCCCCGAACAGCTCGATCGTGCCGTTGGACACCTTGCCGACCACATGATTGTTGCGGTAGACGATGCCGAAGTCCACAAAGTTTTCCATGATGCAGAGATCAAAAAGCTTGTCAGAAATGACCTTCTCCGTAGCGAGTGCCTCGTATCCGTCCGCATTTACAGCAGTTGCGTCATACTGGTAGACCTCCTCTGCTACAAAAACAAGTGCGCAGGTGGTTTCCATTTTGGACAGGTAGCTGTTGATGTTCATCTTCATCTGTACCGTCAGCGCAGATGCCATACTGCTGACCTTGGATTTCAGCACATCATCCGTTTTGGTCATTACCAGCGTGGAAATGAATACGATCACCAGAATGATGACTCCCGCATAGCCATAGATCATGGATCGCCGGAGCCACCGGATCCTCTGGCTGTGGTCAATGTTCTTTTTTGTCTTCATATGTTCCGCCCCTCTCGTATGTGGTCCGGACGTGTATTCTGGCAGACACGTCCCTCAGAGCCTGCCCGCAAATGCGAAACAGACCCTCAAAATTGAACCGCCCGGATCTGCCTCATATCATCATCATCCGCGCCGTCCCTCATTCTGACAGCCGCGTAAAAACAGATCCTCAGAGCGTGTTCAGTATCCCAAAAAGGCTGCTGTTGGAAGATGTTAAACACGCCCTTAATTGCATTATACCATATATTCGTCCATAAAGCAACATTTTTTTGTGAATTGTAGCTGGATTTTCCGAAAAATGTGCTATTCCAGTGCCATCCGTTTCAAAAGCGCGAGGTCGAATGCGTCCACGCGTCCGTTATCATCCGCATCCATCCGCATTTCTGCCGGTGCTCTCTGCAGGAGATGATCCGTAGTATGCACAACGATACTCTCCGCTTCCGCCGGGCTGTAGCAGGAGCTTCCGAGCTCATGCAGCTCCGTGTTCAGCGCAGTGAGCGGCTTTGTCTTCGTCCCGTCATGATAATACAGATCGTAGCTGCCCGCAGCCGTACTGCTGAACAGCATACCGCCGCACGTGACCGGGAACGGATCGGAACAGTTATATTCGGCATGGCAGAAGGGGAGGGGCGCAGTATCCCCAAGCCGATAAATACAATCCGTCCTCTGTTCCGCTGAATGCCATCTGGCAAAATACAGCCCCTCCAGGGAAGCCATCGGATAATAGACATGCACACCATCCTCCGTATACAGACAGCGATCTTCGCCTGTATCCAGTATCAGCTCGCGAATCTCCGTCACGCCGTCCAGCGCATTGGCATAGTAAATGCTGGTACCATCCGCCGAAAAACAGGGCATGGATTCCTCACCGCCGCCTGCGGTCAGCATGGTGATCTCCTGTGTTTTCAGCTCCAGCATGGCGAGATCATAGACAAAATCCTCTTTTTCCGCGCTCCAGTATCCGCGCTTGAAGACGATGTGTTCCCCGTCGGGGGAGAACTTCGGATCCTCATTCCGGAAACCGCTGTGTTCTGTGAGATTGACAAGTCTCCGGCTGAGCGTATTATAGTAGAAAATATCCCATTCATCCGCCGCCGGGTCGATCGCCATGAAGGTGATGTCATAGCAGTGACTGCCGAAATCCCCGTTCATGGCATGAACAAAGCTGTCATCTGCAAGCGCAGAAGTAATGCCGGAACGCGGATCGCAGAGCATCAGCCTGCTGTCCATCGCCTCATAGGAGGAATAGCTGTGATAGAGCAGCTTCCCCGTCAGCCCCTCCGCCGCCATACTGCCGGAAAGCCCCAGCGCAAGCAGGGATGCAGCGGCTTTTGCAAAAAACATAGCATCTCAGTCCTTTCCTGATCGTGATATGACAGCATTATAACATTATACAATATATCTGTCAATACTTTTTGTTCAATAATTTACTGTTTATTCATTTATTTTTTGCTCCCTGTTAAACAAAGTCATGTATAATTAATACAAATTAGCTTGCCGTTACTCGAGCAACAAAAGATTGATGATGGATTCAAAAGGCGATAGCCTTTTGCGGCGGCGACTCCCCACGGGGTCAATGTCATCAACTTGGGGGAAGGGGGCGGCAGCCCCCAAAAGGGGTTCCAAGGGGCAAAGCCCCTCCCCTCGGGGAGGGGTTGGGGTGGGGGCAGTTTCGAAGTGCTGCCCTCAAAAAAGTATTTATACTCAATTTTCAGAATAATACAAACTTATATCACGAAAGGAGCCGTCTCATGGAATACACCCTGACCACGCGCGCCCTGACCAAGCAGTACGGCAAGCTGAAAGCCTGCAACGCTGTGAACATGCATCTGCGGAAGGGAGAAATATACGGATTTATCGGAAAAAACGGTTCAGGAAAAACCACCTTTATGAAAATGATCAGCGGCATGTCCCGCCCCACCTCCGGAGAGATCACGCTCTTCGGCTGTACGGGTGCGGAGCTGCAAAAAAAGAACGCTTTCTCCCGGATCGGCGCACTCATTGAAGCCCCCGGGCTTTACGGCGGCATGAGTGCAAAGGATAACCTACGGCTGAAATGCCTTGCCTGCGGTATACAGAATATCCCGAAATACTGTGATGAACTGCTTTCACTTGTGGGATTGTCCGCCGCCGCAGGGAAGCACGCCGGCAGCTTTTCCCTCGGAATGCGCCAGCGTCTCGGCATTGCCATGGCACTCGTTGGTGAGCCGGAGCTGCTCGTGCTGGATGAGCCGACCAACGGACTTGACCCGCAGGGCATTGCCGATATGCGCAGCATTCTCCGCAGCCTGCGGGATGAAAAGGGGATGACCATTCTCATCTCCAGCCATATCCTTGAGGAACTGTCCAAGATCGTCACCTGCTACGGCATCATCAACGAGGGACAGCTGCTCATGGAGCTGACGCACGATGAACTGATGGATCGCTGCCGCGATAAGATCTGCATCACTACGGATGCACTCGAAAAAGCTGCCGCCGTGCTGGAAGAAATGGGGATCCGCAATTACCGGACAGCTGACAGCCGCACGCTTCATGTGCTGGAACGTCATGAGGAGATCTGCGAGATCAATCGCCGTCTGGTGCTTGCAGATGTTCCGGTAGCCGGTATCGTCCTTGCCAATACCTCCGTGGAGGAGTTTTATTTTTCTGTGACCGGAGGAGGTGTTCACGCATGATCCGCGTATTCCGCATGGAACTGTATCGAGTGCTCCGCAGTGTGAGTACATGGATCCTGATCGTCATCTATTTCGGTATCTACCTGTTCGCAGGCGGTCTTATGGGCATTCTGCTGGGAGATTCCGGCTTGTCCCAGTCCTTCCAGCAGGAGCTGTTCGGCTCGGCGGTGGAGGCTGTCACGGATTTTGCAGAGCTGTTCAACGCCTGCATGATGGGAAATATGGTCGTACTCATCACATCCGTATTTATGGGAATGCACGCGACCGCACACAGCGTTACCGGCTTTCAGAAGAATCTTGCCGGCTGCACCAGACCATGGCATTTTGCCGTCAGCAATGTACTCGTTCTTCTGCTGTTTCACGCTGTTCTCATCCTTGCGGGTATGCTGGCACTGCGTCTGGTGACATTCCTTACCCATGCGACAGTCACGCTTGCAAGCCCTTCCGGACTGCTTCGCTACTGTTTTGTGTATCTCCTGCTTGTCACTGCCTTCGGCATGTTCACCGGTCTGACTGCGGATGTCACCCGAAGCCGCGTGGCAGCGATCGCCGTTCCTGTCGTGTACTGCACCGTGGGCAGCAAGCTCCTGTACCAGCTTGTGAATTACTGCGCAGCCGGTCTGCCCAGTGCATCGGATTTCCGTATCGAGGATTATGTTCCCTATGGGCTGATCACCACCCTGCCCGCAGATGCCGACCTGCCTTCCTGCATCCGCGCAGTTATTTCCGCAGTGATCTTCACACTGCTGTGCATGGCTGTTTCCATTTACGCCAGACGAAAGCAGGACATCCGCTGAAATCATATCTGAAATTTTAAAACGCAGAGAATGCTGGTGTATTCTCTGCGTTTTCTTATTCAAAATGAGTTGACCTTTTCCCCATTTAGATGTATAATAAAATATATGTACCCATATAGGAGTTCGCAGCACCGGACTCCCGATTCTAAAGAAAGGAATAACAGCAGCATCCCCTGCTGTATGAAAGAGCTATGCTGAATCTGATCCTCGGCGGCTGCGGCACCGGCAAATCCACGCGCCTGACCGAACGCATCGGACAGGATCTTGCCGCCGGCAGAAATGTCCTCGTCCTCGTTCCGGAGCAGTTTTCCTTTGAGGAGGAAAAACGTCTGTATAAGGCGCTCGGCGCATCCGCCTTCAATCGCCTGCAAACCTGGAGCTTTGCCACACTCTCCCGCCATATCCTGCGGCTTTGCGGCGAAAGCTTCCGCTCGGAGCATTACGCAAACGACCATGAAAAGCTTGTCTTTCTCTATCAGGCAGTCCGTACTGTTGCTGCCCGCGGAGAGCTGCAGGTGCTTTCCCGCCGGAGCGGTGCTGCGGATTTTGTGGGAACGATGCTCTCTCTCATCGTCAAGCTCCGCAAGGCAGGTGTCACCGCAGAGCGTCTGCATGAAGCCTCCGCTGCGCTGCCGGATCGCCTGCGCGAAAAGACCGCCGACATTGCCGTGATCCTGCTCGAATATGAACGGATCCTCTCCGCACATGAGCTTTATGATAGCCTGACCGACCTTGCCGAAGCCGCCTGCCGTGCAGATGTACAGGGCTTCTTTAAAGGCACCCATATCTACATTGACGAGTTCGACAGCTTTACCGGCGACCAGTATAGTATGCTCGATGTCATGCTTGCACAGGCAGAGAATGTGACCGCCGCCATCCGCACGGATGAGCCGGATGCAAAGCTTTCTCCCATTTTTGAGGGCGGCAACCGTACCTGCCGCGCCCTCCTGCGGATGGCAAAGGAGGATCACCGCATACCGGTCAGCACGGAACGCTGCACCGAATATCTCCGTTCGCCCCATGCCGACCTGTGCGCAGTCAGCACCCGCATTCTCCGCCCGAATACCGGACGCGCGGAATACGGCGGGCATATCCATATTCTCGAAGCCTCCGACCCCACTGCTGAGGCGGAGTATATCTGCGCCTCCATCTGCGCTATGCTGGCAGAGGATCCCTCCCTGCGGTGCCGTGACATTGCCGTAGCCGTCAGATCCCTCGATGCCTACGGCTCCGTACTGGAACGCGCCATGGAACGCTATGCGCTGCCGTACCATATTTCCTCCGCCTCTCCCGTACAGCATACCGAGCTGATGCGCTATTTCCTCTCCCTGCTTGCTTTGCTGGCGGATGGAAGCTGGGATACGGAGCTGATCCTGCGCTGTATGAAAAATCCCTTTTCTGCGTATGATCCCGTCGAAGTGTCCATGCTGGAGCATTTCTGCTTCACATGGGGGATCGAAGGGGAGGACTGGCTCGCGAAATTCTATGATGCCGAAACCGGTCTGACCGAACGTGCCGAGCCGTTCGGCGGTGAAACCTTAGAGCGCACAAGAAGCCATTTTGTTGAAAAAATACAGTCTCTCACCGCCGCCTGCAGCGGAAAAACGGTCCGTGAGGTGTGCGCCGTCCTTTACCGCCATCTCTGCAGCAGACAGGAGGCGCGTAAGGATTACCTTGCCGCACTTGATCCCCTGAAACAGCGCGAATTTACCACGCTCTGGAATATGCTCATGGAGATCCTGGATACGGTCGTATCCTGCTGCGGCGGGCAGGTGCTGGAGCTGACAGAGCTGCTGGAGCTTCTGCGCATGATGATCGGCAGCAGCACCTTCTCCGTGCCGCCCCAGACGCTCGACAGCATCCAGATCGTGGAAGCACAGACTGCAAGACTGAGCAGCCCCACCGTGGTCTTTGTCCCCGGCGTAAATGAGGGCGTTTTCCCCGGTGAGATCCAGCTCGGCGGCATGTTCACACGTCAGGAGCTGGAGGAGCTGGAAAAACAGGAGATCGTCATTTCCCGTATGTTCTTTGAGCTGTATTCGGATGAACGCCTGCTGGTGCATAAGCTCTTTTCGGCACCATCCCGCCATCTGTATCTGTCCTACCCTGCTATGGATGCCGCCGGTGAAGCAGTCCGCCCCTCCCTCGTCATCCGCCAGCTTGCCGCGATGTTTCCGGAAGCCAGGGACATGTTCATCCGGGAACACGAGATCCCGGTGTCCTTCTATATCCGCACACCTGCCGCCGCTTATTTTCATTTTGTCCGCCGGCTGCGAAGCGGTGATCCCGCAGTTCCCGCGATCCGTGAGCTGCTTCTGTCCGATCCGCTGTATGCCGAACGCATCCGGAAGCTGTCTGAAACCAGCCTCCTGCCGGAACATCATGTCACTCCCGACCGGATGCAGGAACTGCTCGGCAGCAGAATGCGCCTTTCGCCGTCCGGTATTGAGGATTTCCACAAATGCCCGTTCTGGTATTTCTGCCGCCGCTGCCTGAAGCTCTATGTGCCGGAGCAGAACAGCTTTTCCTACTCCAATGCCGGCAATTTTGCCCATTACTGCCTGGAGCAGATCCTGCGCCGCTATGATCTGCACAAATTCGCTGCACTGACGCAGGAGGAGCTGCTTGCCGAGATCCGCAGTCTTTCCGAGGAATTTTCCGTGCAGAATTTCTCAGCAGCCGTGCGCCGTGACGGCAGATTCCAGCTCAACTACCGCATGTCCGGCATGAGCCTTCTGAAAGTCCTGCAGCATATGCAGAACGAAATGAAGGACGGCAGATTTGTGCCGGTCGGCTTCGAGGTCAGCGTTGGCGACGATGGAGAAGAAAGCACGATCCCGCCTCTGACGCTCCGTGACGGTGACATCTGCTGCATCGGCAAGATCGACCGTGTGGATCATTGCCAGGACGGAGAAAACGCCTATCTGCGTGTCGTTGACTACAAGACGGGCAACCGCGCCTTCGAGCCGGAAAAGCTGGCAAGCGGTCTGGATATGCAGATGCTCATCTATCTGTTCGCACTGGAGCAGAGCGGTCTGTATCCCGATGCCGTTTCCAGCGGTGTGCTCTACATGCCCAGCGGTCAGCCGGATCAGGGGCATTATTCCGACCGTGACAAGAACGCGGCACCGGACGAGATCCTCGGTGACTACTATCGTATGAAGGGTCTGCTCCTGGAGGATGCTGCACCGCTGATGGAACCGGAGCTGCAAAGCGGTCACAGCTCCGTGCTGGATGATACCGCCGGCACGCTCTACAGCGTGGATCGGGAACAGATGGACAAGCTCCGCCGCCATGTGGAGGATACCATCTGCCATATGGCAGATACGCTCCGTCAGGGTGAGATCGCCCCCGATCCCTATCTGAATCTGCCCTGTGCCTACTGCGGCTGCAGCGATCTCTGCGGCATTGTGCGCAGACCGCCGCAGAAGCTGACCAAGGAAGCGCGCCGCGATGCCATTGAATCGGTATTCGGTGCGGAGGAAAAAGAAAACGAAAAGGAGGAAGACAGCGAATGAAATGGACAGCACAGCAGCAGGATGCCATCCGTGACAGGGGCAGGAGCGTCATCGTTTCCGCCGCTGCCGGCAGCGGAAAAACAGCAGTCCTCGTAGAGCGTCTGCTGGAGATCCTTTCCGACACCGATGCAGAAACGCGCGTCCGTGCGGAGGATATTGTCGTCGTGACCTTTACCAATGACGCGGCTGCACAGATGAAGCAGCGTCTGTTCACTGCCCTGTCAGAGGCAATGAATGCGCTCAGCAGTGATGCCGATGAAGCAAAGTACAGCTGGCTTCTCCAGCAGCAGTCCGCACTTGCGAACGCCAATATTTCCACCATCAACGCCTTCTGCTTCGATCTCATCCGCGAGAATGCCGACATCTGCGGCGTTTCTCCGCAGTTCCGCGTGGCAGAGCCTGCGGAGGAGGGCATCTACAGCAGCAGAGCCATACAGACCGTACTGGAACGCTGGAGCAGGACGCGCCGCCCCGATATGGAGCAGCTGTATACCTTCTTCTGCGCCAAGTCCGACGACGAGCTTGCCGCTGTGATCCTTGCAGTGGCAGACTACATGCGCTCCCTTGCTTTTCCGGAACACTGGGCAGAAAAGGTCAGAGCCGTCTGCATGGATACCGGAGCCGTATTTGAAAAGATCCGACGTGCCGTTTGCCGGGAGCTTGCAGAGGTGCGCAGACTCCTTGAGGAGAGCCGTCACTTCGCACAGGCAGCCTATACCGGACATGCCGTCAATAAATTCCATGAGATCTGGTCGGAGGACTGGGAGAACATTACCTTCCACTGGAATTTCCTGCGCACGGCTCCCATGGAGCGCATTCTGGAAGCTCCGCTCGTACACTGCGCGGAATTTCGCAAATTTCCGGCACTGCGCAAGGATGTGGATATGGAAAACAAGAGCATTTTCCAGCAGTTCCGCGAGATCATCAAGAAGAAATACCAGAAGGCAGTAAAGACCTATCTCATGCCCCTGCGCTATCTTGCAGAGGATATGCAGGTGCAGCAGACCATCATTCCGCTTCTGCTGGAAATGACGCAGGACTTCCGGCAGGAGCTGTTTGAGGAGAAAAAACGCCGCAATACCCTGAGCTTTGATGATGGCGAGCGACTGGCACTTTCCCTGCTCGGCACCATGGACGAACAGGGCAGGATCCTCCGGACAGAGCTGGGAGAAATGCTCTCCAAGCGGTACAGTCTCATCATGGTGGATGAATACCAGGACTGCAACAACAAGCAGGACTGCTTGTTCAAGCTGCTTTCCCGCGGCTGTACTGCATCTGAAAGCGGGCTTCGCTACGGCGAAAACGCCTTTCTTGTCGGCGATGTGAAGCAGTCCATCTACAGCTTCCGCCAGGCGAATCCCCGCAATTTCATGGATGCTCTGCACGACAGCACGCCCCTTGCGGAATGCGCGGCGGGCGATATTGCAAGGATTTACCTTAACCAGAATTTCCGCAGCTCCGAGGGCGTGATCGCATTCGTCAACGCGCTGTTCAGCGCGCTCATGACGCAGGACTGCGGCGAAGTGACCTACGACGAGAACGAGTTCCTCTACTTCGGCGCAGAGCATTTCCGCAGCAAGCCTGAGACCCGCACGACGGTGCTTCTGACCGGCGGCGCATTGGAGGACGAGGAAGCCGATACACAGGCAGAGTGCGTCGCTGCAAGGATCGCAGAGATGCTTGCACAGGGTACCCTCGTATACGAAAGGGACGGCACCGCGCGTCCCTGCCGCCCGCAGGATTTCTGCATCCTTCTGCGTACCAAGGAGACCGCCGCATTTGTCAGAGCACTTGCCGACAGGGGCATTCCGGCGGCAGGTGAGGAAACACCGGAATTTTTCACACGCCCTGAGATCCGCCAGATCTACAATCTGCTCCGTGTACTGGACAATCCGCTGACGGATATTTCCATGGCTGGCGTTCTGATCTCACCTGTTTACGGTTTTACGATGCAGGATCTGACCAATCTGAAGCTGCTGGGCAAACGCCGCCGCGTCTATCTGCAGATCCGGAGCTTCCTCGATGCCTGTGCGCAGGATGATGCCCTGTGTGATGCCCATCATGCCCTCTGGCTGAAGTGCAGTGCATTTGCCGCCTCCCTCGAACGGATGCGCGCCGATGCGGACGCATTGCCGCTGGAAGCCCTCCTGATGCGCATTTATGATGAGACCGACCTGCTCTCCCTGCAGAGCCTGTATGAGGATGCCGAGCTGCGCCGCTGTAATCTGCAGGCGTTTGTCAGACTTGCACAGGGCTTCCGCACCAATGCCGACCTGAACGCGCAGTGCGGTCTTGGCAGCTGGCTGCGGTATCTTGACCATATCGCCGAGTACAGCCCTGAGATCGACGCAAAGCCGCAGACGGCGGAGGACTGCGTAAAGATCAAGACCATCCATAAATCCAAGGGACTGGAGTTCCCCTTTGTATTCCTTGCCCATCCGGAGCGGAGCTTCAGTACCATCCCAACGCGCGCCCTTCTGCATATGGACGGGGAGGGAATGCTTGGTCTGCGCATGATCGACCGCACGAAATACAGCAAATCCGCGACGGCAGTCTATCACTGCCTGCTTGCGGATATCCTGCACAAACAGCACAGCGAGGAAATGCGCTTGTTCTACGTTGCCCTGACCCGTCCCCAGCAGCAGCTCTTCCTCGTTATGGACAGGGAATCCTGCCTGCATTACTGCCGGGGCGCATACAAGCCGAAGCCCGAAAAGGAAGACATCCTGATGATGGCAATGCTCCTTGCAGGCTGTCCGCAGGCAGTGCCGTTCCTGGCTTCTGGTGCATCGTCCATGCAGGAGTGGATCCTGCAGTTCCTGCTCTCCGGCGGAGAAGCGCAGTATCTCCTCCATACCCTTACCACGGGTGAAACGTGCCAGTCACCGCTGGCGGATTACCTTTCCATGGATGCCAGCCGCGTACAGCCGGAGGATGCCCCCGCCCCCGTGCAGCTGGAAACCGCCGCAGATCCAGCACTTCTGGAAACCATGCAGCGTCAGCTTGATTTCCGCTATGAGTCCCGGCAGTCGGAGCTGATTTCCAAGTACAGCGTTACCGCTCTGTCCCATCCGGATACAGCGTTCGACCAGCAGCTTGCCGTGCCGGAATTTCTGCAAAGAAAGGGGAAGGACGGCAGTCTCAAAGGCGCAAAGCGCGGTACGGCAGTACATAAGATGCTCCAGTACATGGATTTTGCCGCTGCCGCAGAAGACCCCGAAGCCGAGCTGCACCGCCTGCAGAAGGAAGGCTGCCTGACGGAAGCCGAAGCCGAGGCACTTGCGCCGGAAAAGCTCCGTGCATTCTTCTCCTCCGATCTCTACCGCCGGATCGCCGCTTCCGACCGTGTGGAAAAGGAATGGCAGTTCTTCGTCCGGATCGGCGAGCTTGCCCTGCCGGAGGATTCTGCATTGTACCGGAGCTATGCTGGCACGGACGGCATCCTGATCGGTACGATGGATCTTCTGTTCCGCGAAGCGGACGGCTGGGTGCTGGTAGACTATAAGACGGATTATGTGCAGAAGCCGGAGGAGCTGACAGAAAAATACACCATGCAGCTTGCACTGTACTGCAAGGCTGCAGAATACATCCTCGGCGAGCCTGTCAGACAGGCGTTCCTGTACTCGTTTACACTTGACTGCATGATCGAAGCCGATCTGCAGACAGCAGAATTTTGACAAAGGAGCAGCAAAACATGAATGAACAAATGAAACAGCGTATTGACGCAGTGATTGAAAGAAGCCTGGGCTGGGGCATGTTTGTCGGTGCCAATGCCGCCGTTTACCGTGACGGAGAATGCCTGTACCGCAGCTCGTTCGGCATGGCAGACAAGGAAAACAGCATCCCCATGCAGCCGGATACAATCTTCCGTATTTACTCCATGACCAAACCCATAACAGCAGCCGCCGTTCTCCAGCTTGTGGAACGAGGCATTCTGGAGCCGCAGTTTCCGGTGTCCCGTTTTATTCCGGAATTTGCAGAGCCGAAGGTGTACAATGCTGACGGGACCGTGCGCCTGGCAAGCCGTGAGATCACGATCCAGGATCTGCTGAACATGCGCTCCGGTCTGTCCTATGGCGACCAGTGGTCGCTGACGCAGAAGGATGTGGCAAAGCTCTTCGGCGAGATGGATTACCGCCGCGGGGCAGGGAATCCCATGGACACCATGGAATTTTGCCGCCGCATCGGACAGATCCCCCTGCAGTTCGATCCCGGCTCCGACTGGGATTACGGCGTTTCCGCGGACATCCTCGGCGGTGTCGTACAGGCGGCGACCGGCATGGACTACCGCGATTATCTCCGCGAGAATATCTTCCTGCCCCTCGGCATGGAAGACACGGATTTCTATGTTCCGGAGGAGAAGCAGCACCGCTTTGCGCAGGCGTATGCCTTCAATAAGGAGGGGCAGCTCGTCCCCGATACTGGCTGTCATCTCGGTCTGAATGACTATCTCACCAAGCCCGCATTCATTTCCGGCGGCGCAGGACTCTGTTCAACCGTGGAGGATTATGCGAAATTTGCCAATGCACTGGCAAACGGCGGAGAAAGCCGGGACGGCGTGCGCATCCTCAGCCGGAAGGCAGTGGAATATCTCCGCACACCGCAGGTGCCGAATGCCCTGCTTGCAAAGAAGGGCTGGGACTCCCTCAAGGGCTATGATTACGGTTCTCTGGTGCGTGTGCTGACGGACAAGACTGCGTTCGGAACACTTGCCAGTCACGGCGAATTTGGCTGGGACGGCTGGACGGGAACCTATTTCACAGTCGATCCCGCCGAAAAGCTCGTGATCCTGTTCTGGATCCAGGTCGCCTGCGCCGGCACATCGGAAACGGCAAAGCTGATGAGGAATGTGGTGTATGGGTGCATATGAGGGCTATCCCGAAATCAAGGGAAAAACATTTCTGAAAGTGTTCTGGCTGCTGCATGATCTGGTACTGTATCCGGCGATTCTGCAGACGCTCATAAACTGGACGGATATATTGCTTGAACCGCCGCAGATCGTGAAGCGTCTGCTGTTTCCCTTTGTCGCCTGCCTGATTCTGGAGGAAATGTTCTTCCTGACCTATATCATCAGTGCGGTTCTGATTGTATGCACGGTAATTTGTATCAGAACGGAAAAGCGTGCCGGGCATTCGATTCGAGCGGAGATTGCGGTATTTTCCGTATTTCTGGTATTCTGCGTGATCGGACTGCTTTCATCCCGTCAATTTCTGAATGCTGCAATGAGCATATGACGAACCAGAAGTGAAAATTTTTCATAGTATGGCAGGGGAGAGTATCCCTATTATATTAAAGGAGAAAACCTGCCATGCCTAAGATTTTTTTAAGCCCCTCCACGCAGGAGTTCAACCCCTATACGGGCGGCGGCAACGAGGAGCAGTATATGAACCTGCTTGCCGACCGCATGGAGCCGTATCTGCGTGCCAGCGGCATCACCTATGTCCGCAATGACCCTGACCGCGCTGCCGCCGGTGCCATCGCGGATTCCAATGCCGCCTACTACGATGTGCATCTGGCACTGCATTCCAACGCCGCCCCGCCGCAGTTCGCCGGACGGCTGCGCGGGATCGACATCTATTTTTCCCCCGCAAGCGCGGACAGCGAACGCCTTGCAACCATCATTGCGAACAATTTCAAGAGCATTTACCCCCTGCCGGACAAAAGCACCGCCCGCCCGACCACAACACTCGGCGAGGTGACAAAAACAAGGGCGGTCGCCGCTTTCTGCGAGATCGGCTATCACGACAACGCGCAGGATGCCGCCTGGATCCGCGGCAATCTCATCCCCATTGCTGCCAATCTGGTGCAGTCCCTCTGCGACTACTTCGGCATCCCCTTTGTTGAACCGCAGGCGATCCGCCGCGGTATGGTCACAACGGACGGCTCCAATCTCAACCTCCGGAGCTACCCCAGCACCTCCGCCCGCGTGATCGCCTCCATCCCGAACGGCGCAATGCTGACCATCTACGGAACCGTCAACAACTGGTACGTGGTATCCTGGAACGGTCAGACCGGCTATGTTTCGGCGGATTATGTGGTGATAGGATAACAAATGGCTGCTGCACGGAAAGAACGTGCAGCAGCCATGTTTTGTGTATCCGGAAGTAAAAAAACAGCAGACCACATAAAAGTGATCTGCTGTTCCTGTGTTGGTGACCCGTACGGGAATTGAACCCATGATTCCGCCGTGAAAGGGCGGTGTCTTAACCTCTTGACCAACGGGCCATATGGTAGCGGCAGCAGGATTCGAACCAGCGACCAATCGGGTATGAACCGAGTACTCTAGCCAA
>JAZQCT010000024.1:0-66044 GCA_045546475.1 Oscillospiraceae bacterium | reverse complement strand
CCTGCCAAAGGGATGTCATCCCTTTGGAATCCCGAATCGTTTTCCCTATGCCCCACAAGGGGGCAAAGGGAAAACGTTAGAAGTCGGAGGCCAAGCGGTCTTAGGAAGACAACACTTAGCTACAACTCCTTGGCTCACAGAACGACATGGCTACGATCCGACTTCCTGCCAAAGGGATGTCATCCCTTTGGAATCCCGAATCGTTTTCCCTATGCCCCACAAGGGGGCAAAGGGAAAACGTTAGGATTGCAAGAATCACATTCCTTGGCAGGAATGCAGGAACAAAATCCCCAGTACAGGGGCTTTCGCACAGATTGATAAAATGATAATACATAAACAAAAACGCCCCGAAGTCACAGTTTGTCTGTAACTCCGGGACGATAAGATTACCGTGGTTCCACCCGAATTTGTGCGCAAAAAGCGCACCTTATTCTGCACCCGATAACGGTGGTGAGCCGCCGCGGATTAGCGCGGACTCCGAGGTGGTATACGCTGCCGGCACATCCTGTCACGGGTTTCAGCCCAATTGCCCATGACTCTCTGAAAGATGGCGGAAATGAATCCTGCCCGCATTGTCTTCCTCATCTGCGTTTTTGTTTGATTGTATTCTTATGATAGCACATTTTCGGGGGTTTGTCAAGCGGGGGGGAAAATTTTTTCACACAAAATATTTTTTCTTTACCAGGGTCTGACTAAACTGCACCCTCCACCCGCCAAAGGATGTCGCCTTTTGATACCGATTTTTTGAAGATTGATTTTCGTGACTTTTTTCAAAAAACATCCAATCATTTTCCGTCTGCGCTGTTATATAGGTAGGAAGATTTCCTGCAGAATGGAGGAGGATGATTATGAAAAAACAACTGCCCGCATTTCTGACTGCATTCCTGCTTTGTATGGGTGCAATGCCCGTATCTGCGGCGGATGCACTGACAAGCACCTCAGGAGAATACGAAGGACTGATCTGGACGCTTGCGGATGGTGTACTGACCGTGAGCGGAGAGGGGAAAATCGCTTATGATACCGGAGTTCCGGACGGCGGCTCCGCAGAATCTCCCGGCTGGTACGAGTATCGTTCTGAGATCACAAAGCTCGTTATTACGGAAGGCGTGACCGGTGCGGATGCAGATGCCTTCCGCAATTACACCGCGCTGGAAACCGTTGTCCTGCCGGAAGGCTTCACCGTTCTCAGTGCAGGCGTATTCCAGAACTGCACGAAGCTCTCTGAAATCCAGGGGCTGGAGCATGTGCAGGAATTTCACCGGCTCTGCCTGAACAACACCGCCATGACTGCCGAAAGCCCCTTTGTCATTGTGGACGGCTGGCTCCGGTACTGTGATATTACCGAAACAGCGGACATCGTTGTGCCGGATGGCGTGACCGGCATCGGCGCGAACATCTTCGGCAATCTCATGGAGAAAACCAGTGAGGACACCCGCTTCACCGTCACACTTCCCGATTCTGTGGAACGCATTGACGCTTATGCCTTTGCCAATCTCCCCATGCTTACGAAGATCAATCTGCCCGCCGGCATAACGGAAATCGGAGCATATGCATTCCTCAGCTGTGTGCGGCTTGATGCGCTTACGCTCGGAAAGAATCTACAGTCCGTGGGCGATTATGCATTCTTTAACTGCAAGGAGCTGGACACGCTGACTGTTCTTTCCGAAACAACACAGTTCGGTACAATGGCATATGGTATATTGTGCGACAGCAGCAGTTGTCTGATGGATATGGATCCGGATTGTTATACGCCGGAAAGTATGGCAGAGGCTCTGGCATCCGATCCCTATTATTATGATCCCTTCGTTTTCTGCACAGTGGACTGGTCCGGAACTGGAGGTTATCTGTGGTTTGATGAAGCGGCTCTTATGGAAACACTCTCCCCCTACCTCTACACCTCTCCCACTGCCCATGTGCGCAGCAGAACCGATGCCGCCGCGCGTACCCATGCGGCGGAGGCTGGGGTGCAGTTCATGGATGCAGAGAAGCTTGGGGATGGCAATGGAGATCATACTGCGGATGCCGCCGATGCGGCAGTTCTGCTTCTGTCCGCTGCCAATCACGGTGCGACCGGCAAAAGCAGCCTGACCGCCGCGCAGGAATGCGCCCTTGATGTGGACGGCAATGGAACGATGAACGCTGCGGATGCTGCATGGCTCCTTCGCTATGCCGCCCATACCGGCGGCGGCGGAGAAACTTCGCTACTGGAATTTGTTTATGGGGAATAATACAAAAGGTCTGCTGCACGGACATGCAGCAGACCTTTCTGTTATTCAATTGTCTGTACAGTTCCCATGAACAGCGGGATGTTGTTGTTGTCCACGATCATGTAAACAAACGGTCTGTCAAGGGTAACGTACTTGTAAATGATTTCTCCCGGTGCTGCGGATGCAGGCAGCATCACTGCTGTTGCAGCTGCCGCACGGGTACCGGTTTCGTTCAGATCAATGCAGGTCTTATGGATCACATCGCCGATATACAGCGGATATTCTGCGCCGCCCTCGGTGTACTGTGCCATATTGGAGAAATCCGCATTGGTCGGATCAAACGCTGTCGGCATTCCCATGTCAGCGAGCATGTCACTGAGTCTGAGATCGGTCTCATACTTGAATTTCGGTGTCTGTGTGACAACCTTATATTCTCTGGACGGATCGCCAAGCTCCGCCAGAACCGCATCGCTGTCCATCTCTGCGATCCATTCAGATACGGTCATATCCTCGTCAGGAAGAATTGCCACGAAACGATAATTATAGCCCTCATATGCCTTGGAGAAGCCTACTGCATTGTCAAATTCATAGTAAACATTCTCACAGCTGTGCAGCATTTCCACTTCCTGTTCCGTGCCGTCAGCAGCGGTGAATGTACCATCCTCGATCTGATAATCATCATAAATCTCATCCCATTTTGCATCGAATGCAATGGCGTTGATGAGTACCATCATGTTCTCCGGACTGATTTCATCCACAAGCTGCGGGATCATGCCGTCGGTTTCGTTCTCTACCCAATGGTTGATGTCCTTCACTGCGCCCTTATCAAAGGAAGAGGCGAAAACCTCTGCACCGTAATACTGACTGTTCGCATTGAGGAAATCTTCCTCCACCTTCAGCCCGTCACAGTCACGGAACCAGACGGAATTGGCAATGTTCAGACGCACATCTTCCTGCTCTGCGGCATTGGTGAGATAGTACGCCATGTATTCATTGATGTCCTCCACACTGCTGCCGAGGACGGATTCCATTTCCGTGCGTGTCTGCGCATTCGCACCGTTTGCCGTCATAGAAAGTGCCATGGATACGGAAAGCGGCGAGATCAGAGTGTTTTCCTCATTCTGTGCGGTCTGCTTGAACAGATCCACGGCAAATCCCATCTGTCCGGACGCAAATGTCGTACTGGTAATTCTGCCGCTGTCAGCGCACCCCTCTTCCGAAGTGAGCCTTGTGCTGGAGACAAGCGGAGATTCGGAGAAGCTGTCAATTCTGCCGAGCAGATAATTCTGCATCTGGGAAATGTCGTAGGCGGTGAATGCGCCGTTTTCGTTCAGGTCCGCTTCCTCGGGAAAAGAATCATCATAATCCCAATAATCCTTTTCCGCATAGAATTCGCGCTTCATGATGGCAAGGTCGAATCCGTCAATGCATTCATCATAATTCATGTCCCCCACGCCATACCACGCGGAAGCCGAAAGCGGCGCACAGAGAGCGGCGGTCAGTAATGCTGCGATGATTTGTTTTTTCATAGGTCATTCTCCTCTCAATAATGTTAGTTCAAAGTCTGCACCGTTCCCATGAAAACAGGGAGACTGTTCTGTCTGTCCACGATCATGTAAATGAACGGTCTGTCCAGTGTGATGTAGTAGGTCTCCTCAGGCGGCATTGCAGCACCGTCATTCATAATGACTGCCGTCACTGCTGCTGCACGCGTACCGTCCTCGTTCAGGTCGATCACGGTCTTGTGCAGCACCTTGCCGATGGAAATGTTGTTGTCACTCTCACCCATGCGGCTGAAGTTCGCATTGTAACGATCAAACGCAGTCGGCATTCCCATCTGCTTGAGTGTTTCTCCAAGATCCAGAGTGGTTTCAGAGTTGAATTTCGGAAGCTGTGCAACGACGGTCGCATACTCACTGTCCTTCAGCTCTGCCAGCACTGCGTCGCCGTCCATCTGTGCGATCCATTCGGAAACGGTCATGCCTTCCTCGGGGAGAATTGCCACAAAACGATAGCCGTACCCGTCATAATCCTTGCCGAAGCCCTGTGCATTGCCGAAATCATAATAGATCGTTTCTTCGGAGTGCATCATTTCCGCTTTCTGCTGTACGCCGCTGACCGAAGTGAAGGTACCGTCCTGCACCTGATAGGATGAATACTGCTCCTCCCAGCTGGCATCGAATGCAATGGCATTGATGAGCACCATGAGATCCTCATCCTTCAGCTGTTCAAGGATCTTCGGGATCATGCCATCCGTGTTTTTCTTTGTCCAGAGGTTGATGTCGCTCAGGGTCTGCTGGTCGAATGGAGCCTTGTAGATGTCAGCATCATAGAAATTGATGTTCGTCTGCAAAAATTCCTCGGACACGGTAAAACGCTCTGTGTCCCTGAACCAGATAGAATTGGCTGCATTCAGCTCATTGCTCAGTCCCGCGGTGTAGTACATCAGCCAGCTGTTCAGCTCGTCCATGCTCATGCCGCCGCCCAGTACTTCCTCCATCTCCGCGAGGGTCTGCTCGTCCGCGCCGTTGGCTGTCATGGAAAGTGCCGTCATCACAGAAAGCGGAGAGATCATGGTGTTTTCCTCATTCTGTGCCGTCTGCCTGAAGAGCCGTTCTGCAAAATCCATGTGCATGGAGGTGTAATCATCGGGATTCATCACCCCGCCCGCAGCCGGACGCTGCAGATCTGCACCGAGCTGTACACTGCTTTCCGAAAGCTGCGGACTGAGCGCGGATGTCCTTCCCAACAGGTAATCCTGCATCATGGTCAGGTCATTGACCGTGGTCTTGCCGCTGCCGTCCACATCACCGTCAAACTGCTTTTCCCAGCTTGCCGCCATGAAATCGCGTTTGAGCATGGCAAGGTCGAACGCATCCAGAACACCGTTTCCATCCACATCGCCCGCACAATATGCCGCAGATGCAGTAAGCGGCACGCAAAGCGCGGCAGTCAGCATGGCTGCAATCACTCTTTTTTTCATAAGTAAGACTCCTTTCCTGTATTAGACCTCCTCGGGAACCTGCAAAGCACCGTCTTTCTTGTCTCTTCCGCGCCTGACTTTGCGCCTCTCCCTTACAATACATCAAGTATTGCTGCGGTCGAGTCCCTTTGTCAGACACAAAATATCCTGCGGAATCCGGCACTTTTCCAGTTCCCGAGGAGATCAATTTTCCCTCTGCTGAGGGGCTTACACTTATTATAACACAACTGGAAAGAAAAGATTGAGAATTTTCCGAAGATTCTATGTTTTATATAAATGCGCCTGCTGGTTTTTGGTGGATTCTTCTAATTTCTGAGGTTAGCACTCCAAGACTGCCCACCCCCTTTGCCGATTTTGGCGGAGGTTATAAACACTAAGATTTTCGTTAGCCATGACACTCTGCGCAGCAAGCATCATGCGGTTCCCTTCACTCCCGTCGCGTGTACTGAACTCCCATCACCGCTATACTCCCCCGCGCGAATCACCAGCGCGGGTTCCGCGCCGCTGAAAAAAGAAAGACAGCCCAAACTGGTGTCTTTTCACGCCGTGCAACGTAGAAAAACAGTTTGTGCTGTCTATGGTAGAATGGAGGACGGAGGAGTCAGCGTTCCGCCCTTTGGGAGATGTCAAAATCAATTCCGGAGCCGATTCTCCGGTTCAAACAGGAGTTTTTTGCTATCGTTGGTTTCCGAACGGTCTGCACATTTAGTGGGGAATGCAAACCATCGGAAAACCTCAGATATGCAGTTGTTTCAAATGACATATTTATTTTAACAGATTTTTCATACTTTCACAAGTGGCAATATTGAAATTTTTCAGTACAATCTTGACTTTCTAAAAAAGATGGTGTATAATAAAACAAAAAGTCTTTTTCATTGTGAGGTGTTTTTATGGAATTTTCACGCGGGTACATGGGCGTTGAAACGGATGAACGAATCCTTTACACGCCGACAGCATTTGCCAAGAAGAATCTGATCTACCTGCAGGAGACCGGTGAGATCTGCGCAAACCGCAAGCACATCAGCCAGAGAGATTATCTGCAGTCCTATCTGTTCATGGTGGTCCTCGACGGCACGGGACGCGTCCACTACAAGGGCAGAGAGCATACAGCGCGGGCGGGCGACTGTATCTTCCTCGACTGTACGAATGAGTACAGCCATACGCCCCTGGATGAACGCTGGTCGCTCAAATGGGTGCATTTCAGCGGCGGCAATGTGCGGGAAATTTATGAGAATTATCTGCAGAACGGCGGAAAGTCCGTTTTTCAGTCGATGAAATTTCTTGCCTACAGCGATCTGCTCTCCCAGATCTTCCGCATTGCTTCTGTGGATGACGGCTTCGGGGATATGCGGCTGTATGAAAAGCTGGTTTCCCTGCTCGTGATGCTCACGGAGGAAAGCCGCCTGCAGGATCAGGAAAATGAGCTTGACCGCAGCATCCGGGATATGACCCCCATCAAGCAGTATCTGGAAACAAACTATCAGGAGAAGATCTCGCTTGATCTGCTGGCGGATGCCTTTTATGTGAACAAATTCTACATGACGCGCATTTTCAAAAAGCAGTACGGCGTTTCCATCGTGAACTACCTGACGCAGGTGCGCATCACCCATGCCAAGCAGCTCCTGCGCTTTACGGATATGCCCATTGAGAGCATCAGCCAGGAATGCGGCATGACGGATGCCAACTATTTCTCCCGCGTGTTCCGGAAGGTGGAGGGGACTTCACCCGGCGAGTTCCGGAAGATGTGGCAGGGAACGTAACAGCAAACAGAAATCCCCCGACGCTCTGCGAAGGGGGATTTGCTATTGACAGCGAAAATTTTAGTTCTTGTTTGCCACGAAATCGTCGATGGAGTCCGTGCCGCCTGCGCCGACATAGGCAGCGTACTGGAGGATGAGGGCTGCGTCGGAGGCGTTGGCAACGCCGTCGCCGTTCACGTCGCCTGTTACCTTGGTGGTCTGCGGTTCGTCGGGAATTTCAGGAGTCTCAGGTGCGCCCGGCAGTACAGCTTCATAGTGCATTGTCGCATTCAGGAGCGGATCATTGCCGTTTTCACTGAGCGTGATGCTGCCCCAGTCGGCTTCTGTGCCGGTGTAGTATACATCTGTCAGAGCCTCACAGCCGCTGGACACATAACCCTCGATGGTGTTCACGGTCTTGGGAATGTACAGTGCAGTCAGATCGGTACAGTTTACAAATGCATATTCGCCCACTGCGGTCACGCCTTCCGCAATCACTGCCTCGGTCATAGCCGTACAGCCATCGAATGCCTTGTAGCCGATACTCTCCGCGCTGCCGGGAACATAGATACTTGTCAGAGAGGTGCAGCCTGCAAAGGTCTCTCTCGGCAGCTCTGTCAGGGTATTGGAGAGCTTCGCAGAGGTCAGGGATGTGCAGTTGCCGAATACCTCCCAGCCCATGGTCTTCAGGGAATCGGGAAGAACAACGCTGGAAAGGCTGGAACAGCCCTGGAATACATAGCCGCCCATTTCTACCAGACCCTCGTCAAAGGTCAATGATGCGATCTTCTTGCAGCCGTTGAAGGCGTAGCCCTCAATGGTGTTCACGCTTGCCGGAATGTGGATGCCAGCCAGGGAAGTACAGCCGATGAAAGCATACTCGCCGATCGTAACCACGCCGTTTCCGATCTCTGCGCTTGTCAGGCTCTCACAGCCGTCAAATGCCTTGTAGCCGATGCTCTCTGCACTTGCCGGAACAACGATGGATTCGAGTGCAGTACAGCCCGCAAAGGTCTCTCTCGGCAGCTCTGTCAGAGTCTCGGAGAGCTTTGCAGAGGTCAGGGATGTGCAGTTGCCGAATACCTCCCAGCCCATGGTCTTCAGGGAATCGGGAAGAACAACGCTGGAAAGGCTGGAACAGCCCTGGAATACATAGCCGCCCATTTCTACCAGACCTTCGTCAAAGGTCAGCGTTGCGATCTTCTTGCAGCCGTTGAAGGCATAGCCCTCAATGGTGGTCACGCTTGCCGGAATGTGCAGGCTCGCCAGGGAAGTACAGCCGATGAAGGCATACTCGCCGATCGTAACCACGCCGTTTTCGATGACAGCCTCTGTCAAAGCGGTACAGCCGTCAAATGCCTTGTAGCCGATGCTCTCTGCACTTGCCGGAATGGTAATGGAGGTCAGTGCAGTACAGCCGGTGAAAGTCTCTCTCGACAGCTCGCTCAGGTTGTTGGAGAGGGCGGCAGACTTCAGGGATGTGCAGTTGCCGAATACCTCCCAGCCCATGGTCTTCAGGGAATCGGGGAGAGTAACGGAAGTCAGGCTTGTGCAGCCCTGGAATACATAACCGCCCATCTCAATGACACCCTCGTCAAAGGTCAGCGTTGCAAGCTTCTTGCAGCCGTTGAAGGCATAGCCCTCAATGGTCATCACGCTTGCCGGAATATGGAGCGCGGTCAGTGCGGTACAGCCGAAGAATGCATATTCGCCGATGGTGGTCACGCCGCTGCCCAGATCTACGGAAGCAAGGCTCGTGCAGTCTGTAAATGCTCTGTAGCCGATGGTCTGTACGCCTGCCGGAACAGTCACGGTTTCCAGACTGATACAGCCGTCAAACATCTCGCGGGGGATTTCGGTCATGCCTGCGGAAAGCGTCACACTGCTCAGGGAAATGCAATCCTGGAATACATACTGTCCCACTGTTACCACACTGTCCGGGATGGTCACAGTCTTGAGGGACTTGCAGCCCTTGAAGGCACTGCCTGCGATGGAAGTAACGGGCAGACCGTCGATCTCTGCGGGGATCGTTACCTCTGTTGCTGTGGAAGCACAGGTGTAGATCTCCACATAATCACCATAATTGTGATAGGTCAGGGAATCGAGCGTACCCTCTGTGTAGGACGCTGCAGCTGCGGTCAGCTCCACGCCGTCTGCAAGTGCGTCGGGCATCACTGCGCCGCCGCTGAACAGCATGGTCAATGCGGTCAGACCGCTGAGTGTTCTTCTTGTCATCTTCTTCATGATACATTCTCCTTTATTGTCAATTTTCGGCAATGTATTTTGCCGTGTTACATCATTATAACATATTCTGCGAAAAAAGCAAGCTTTTTTCTAAAAAAATTTCCCCCATGCAGTACATGGAGGAAATTCCTGTTTATCCGAGCTTCGCAATATAATCCGCGATCGTATCCGTACCGCCGGAGCCGGTATAGGCTGCATACTGGAGGATCAGAGCGGCATCCTTGGCATCGAATGCGCCGTCCGCGTTGAGGTCGGCGACGGCTTCCTGCTCTGCGCTCAGTCCGGAGGCACCGCCCGTACCTGCAGCAGCGGCAGCGGTCAGAAGCAGGGCTGCGTCGGAGGCGTTGACGGTGCTGTCACCGTTGAGATCAGCCAGGGAGGGCGTGATGACCGGTGCCGTACCAGCGAAGTGCATCGCCGCATTGAGGAAGCTGTCATTCTCCATGTCAACGGAAACACTGCTCCATTCTGCTTCGGAGCCTGCATAATATATATCTGTCAGTGCCGTACAGCCGCTAAATGCGCTGAGACCGATGGAGGTCAGTCCTGCAGGGAGGTACAGCTCTTCCAGACCGGTGCAGTCATAAAAGGTATACATATCAATCGTTGTCAGACCATCTGGCAGGTCAATGTTCTTCAGACCGGAGCAGCCCTGGAACATACCGGCACCGATCTCTGGAATCGTCTCCGGAATGGCGATCGCCGAAAGACTTGTACAGTAGATAAACGCCCAGTCTTCAAGCTCTGTCACTGTGTCAGGAATGCGCACGTCGGTCAGGGCATAGCAGAAACCGAATGCACTGTCGCCGATGGATTCCAGACCGTCGGGGAGCTGGATGCTCTGCATGTCCCAGCAGTCATAGAATGCACTCGCTCCGATGGTTTTCACGCTGTCGGGAAGCGTCACAGAAACCACCTGCTTGTTATTGCAGAACGCATAAGCCGCGATCGTGGTCACGCCGTCAGGTACGGCATAGGTTTCCGCCTCTCTGCCCGCCGGATAACTGTACAGGATCGTACCATCCATAGAATAAACCACACCGTCAACACTCTTCAGGGTAGTATTGCCAGCATCTACATTGAGCTCCGTCAGGGAGGGGCAGTCGATAAACCCAAACGCTGAACGTGCATCCGTTTCCATTCCGGCAGAAAGGGTAATGCTGGTCAGATATTCATTTTCAATTGCTGCAGAATCTATTGTCTCTGCCGGGAAGCTGTAGGAAGTATCCGTTTTTGCATTCGGATAGCAGTACATATGTACAAGATCCTGAGAGTACAGCACACCGTCCACGCTGCGGAAGTTTTCGCAGCCTTCCTCAACAACAATGCTTTGCAGGGAGTCGCAGTCATCAAAGACATCTGCTCCCATGCCGTAAACACTTGCCGGGATCGTGATCTCTGTCAGAGAAGTACAGCTGTCGAATGCATTGCTTCCGATGTAGCCCATTGTATCCGGAAGTGTGATCGCGGTGATATTTTCACAATACTTGAATGCCGAGTCTTCGATATAGGTAACGGGGATACCCTCGATCTCTGCAGGGATCTCCACGGTTACTGCCTCCTTGCTGCATCCGGTGACTGCAAGGAAGGTGCCGCGGTTCTCGTAGGTCAGATCGCCGTAGGTCAGCTCCTCCGCAGCAGCAGGGAGACAGGGCAGCATACCGCAGAGCATCAGGCTTGCTGTCAGTGCTGCAATGCTTTTTCGTGTCAATTTCATCATACATTCGTCCTTTCTGTTATCCCGGAATTACGGTAAGGATAACTACGCTTCTATTATACACCATATCATCAGGAATTGCAAGGGGGATACGGCAAAAACCACAGCATCGGCAAAATAGAATCCCTTTCACACAGTTCTGCAAATATTTCTCCGGAAAGTTCTGCAAACCCGATTGACTTTTTTATGTGAATATGTTAGAATAAAGTTACAAATGACAATTTGCAGATGTTTCAAATCTGCGCAGGAGGTTTATATGAAATTTTCCGATGGACTGTGGCTGAACAAGAAGGGCTATGCAGTGCATTATGCAACGCAGGCTTATGAGATCACCCACACAGACAACTCCGTCACAGTACTGGCAACTGCCAATGCTGTGTACAACCGCGCAATGACACTCGGCGGCGTAACACTTGAGATCACCTACACTGCAGTGGCAGATGATGTGATCAAGGTAAGCATCGCTCATTTCAAGGGTGCGCTGCACAATCAGCCGAAATTCGAGCTGAACGAACCCGCTGGCTATACTGCTGCGATCACCGAAGGGGACGGTTTCGTGGAGATGACTGCCGGCAAGACAAAGGTACGCATCAAGAAAGCATTTGACTGGGATGTGGAATATTCCTATGACGGCAAGCGTCTGACAGGCGGTGCATGGCGTTCCACTTCCTATATTGAAGAGAATAAATTCCTCACAAAGAACCGTCTGGAAGGCATGGCGGATGATCAGTTCTTCAACTATCCGGCAGATCCCCGTTCTACCTATATCCGTGAGCAGCTCTCCCTGGATGTGGGTGAGTGCATCTATGGCTTCGGTGAAAAGTTCACGACATTCGTGAAGAACGGTCAGAACGTGGAAACATGGAACTCCGACGGCGGTACATGCTCCGAACAGAGCTACAAGAGCATCCCGTTCTATATCTCCTCCAAGGGCTATGGTGTGCTGGTAAACAGCTCCGATAAGGTTTCCTATGAGGTTGCATCCGATACCGTTTCCAAGGTATCCATGACCATTCCGGGCGAGGAACTCGAATACTATTTCTTCGGCGGTGAGAATCTGCAGGCTGTTCTGAAGAATTACACCGATCTGAGCGGCAAGCCCGCACTGCCGCCGGCACATACATTTGGTCTGTGGCTGTCCACCTCTTTCACCACCGAGTACAATGAAGAAACTGTCAACAGCTTCATTGACGGTATGTTTGAGAGAGACATTCCCCTGCAGATGTTCCATTTCGACTGCTTCTGGATGAAGGGCTACGAGTGGACAAACTTCGAGTGGGATAAGGAAAGCTTCCCGGATCCGGAAGGTCAGCTCTCCCGTCTGCACGGCAAGGGGCTGGGCGTTTGCTGCTGGATCAATCCGTACATTGCACAGCGTTCCAAGCTGTTTGATGAGGGCATGGAAAACGGCTATCTGATCAAAAATCCTGACGGTTCTGTCTTCCAGACCGATCTCTGGCAGTCCGGTATGGCGATCGTGGACTTCACAAATCCTGCGGCTTACCAGTGGTTCGGCGATTATGTCCGCAAGCTCTGCCGCATGGGCGTGGATGCGATCAAGACCGACTTCGGCGAGAGAATCCCGACCAATGTGCAGTATTTCAACGGTGCTGCACCGATCGCAATGCATAACTACTACACCTATTTGTATAATAAGTGCGTCTTTGAGGCAATTGAGGACGTACACGGCAAGGGCAAGGCTTGTCTCTTTGCAAGATCTGCCACTGTCGGCGGTCAGAAGTTCCCCGTACACTGGGGCGGCGACTGCTCCGCAGAATTTACCTCCATCGCAGAAACACTCCGCGGCGGTCTGTCCCTGTGCGCATCCGGTTTCGGCTACTTCAGCCACGATATCGGCGGCTTCGAGCAGACAGCTTCTCCGGATGTCTACAAGCGTTGGTGTGCATTCGGTCTGATGTCCAGCCACAGCCGCCTGCATGGTTCGACTTCCTACAGAGTGCCGTGGGCATATGAGGAGGATACACCGGATAATCCGGAGAATGCTTGTGCCGTTCTGCGTTTCTTCACCAAGCTCAAGGGCAGACTGATGCCGTATCTGTATGCACAGGCTGTGAAGACTTCTACCACCGGTGTACCGATGATGCGTGCAATGGTGATCGACTATGCAAATGATCCGGCTTGCCTGTATCTGGACAAGCAGTACATGCTGGGTGATAACCTGCTCTGCGCTCCGGTCATGAACAGTGAAGGCACTGCGGACGTTTACCTGCCGGAGGGCAAGTGGACGGACATCATCACCGGCGAAGTATTCGAGGGCGGCAGATATATCAGAAGAACCTGCAGTTTCCTCGAAATGCCGATCCTGGCAAAGCCCAATTCCATCGTAACCTATGGTCAGTTTGAACAGAATGTCGTTTATGACTATGTACAGGGTGCAAACGCTGTGATCTACAATCTGGAAGACGGCAAGTGCGCTGAATCTTCCATCTATGACAGCGAGGCAAATCTGGCAGTGACCATCAAGGCGGAAAGATGCGGCGACACCATCAAGGTGACTGCATCCGCAACCGACAAAACCTTCACCGTATCCGTAGCAGGAACAGATAAGTCCGTAACTATGGGTAATGGTGTGACAGAAGCAACATTGTAATTGATAGGGTTCAAAGGGCGGCAGCCCTTGGCGGCGGGGGGGCGGAGCACCGCCCCCCCTAAATCCCCCTCCCCTCGGGGAGGGGGCAGGGGTGGGGGCAATTTTTGTCCTGCTTTCCTAAAGCAGATAAACCATCCTAATTATACGAAACAAGTAACGGAAAGGAGTTACAACTATGGCAGACTATGGTATTAAAGATTGTGTATGGACGGACAAGAAGCGGACGATCTTCGGATTGCCCATCTCCTTTACCCGTTACTTCCTGACACCAACAAAATTCATCAGCCGCGTTGGTTTCCTTAATATCACAGAGGAGGAAATCGACCTGTATAAGGTGACTGACAAGAAAATTGCCCTCCCGTTCTGGCAGCGCATGTTTGGCTGCGGTACGGTCACGATCTTCAGCCGTGATACGGATGAACCGGAAAAGCCGGTATGGAGCATCAAGAATCCCCGTGAATTTTCTGATCTGTTCGATCAGTATGTATTCGAGCAGCGTGACCGCTATGCGATCCGCGGCCGCGATATGCTGAGTATTTCCGACTGCGACTGTGAGTCCGGCACCGAATAATCATACCGACACAAAGAAAGGAATCTGCATCTATGAATGTCACTGCATTTCCCCCCAAGGGGGCAGGTCTTGAGAGCCTGATCACAGAAAAAAAATCCTGCTGGGAACGTCTGAAGGCGGAAAAACGCCCTATCTTTATCTACGGCATGGGCGACGGCGCAATGAAGATCATGGCAGTATTCCGTCAGTACGGGATCGCTGTCGCAGGTATCTTTGCAAGTGATGATTTTGTCAGAGGACATTCCTTTGCAGGCTACCGCGTCCACAAGCTCTCCGAAGTGGAGGAAATGGTGGATGATTTTGTCATCGTGCTGGCATTTGCAGCGGGCTATCCGGAGCTGGTGGAATATATCCGTTCGCTTTCCAGAAAGCATACCCTCTATGTACCGGATGTTCCCGTGATCGGTCCCGGTCTGTTCACCTATGAATACTGCATGGAGCATCTCCAGGAGCTGAATGCTGTTTACAGAAGCCTTGCAGACGATGAATCCCGCCGCGTATTTCTCAATGTCATCCAGTTCAAGATCAGCGGCAATATCAGCTATCTTGACGCTGTGACCGAAGAACCCGACAATATTTACCGTCAGATCCTCAAGCCCAACCGCAATGAGACCTTTGTGGATCTCGGCGCGTACAACGGCGATACCATTCGTGAGCTGCTCGCCCATACCGGCGGCAAATATTATGCTGTTCATGCGATGGAGCCGGATAAGAAGAATTTCAAGAAGCTCCGCGCTTATATCGAGGACAATGACATGAAGCGCATCAGTGCATACCAGTGCGCCGCATGGTGCACCGACACTGAACTGCCCTTCAGTGCAAAGTCCGGCAGACAGTCCGTCTTTGCCCCCAATGGTCAGCTCATGACCGTCCGCAGCGTGGACAGCATCCTCCAGAACCAGCCTGCAACCATCCTGAAAATGGATGTGGAGGGCTTTGAGCGTGAAGCTCTCTGGGGTGCCTCTAAAACAATCACCCGCCACGCACCCAGACTCGTGGTGGCAATGTACCACCGCAATGAGGACATCTTCGAGCTGCCCCTGCTGGTCAAGAGACTCAATCCCCGCTATAAGCTCTATATCCGTCACAGACTCTACATTCCCGCATGGGAAACCAATCTGTACGCAGTTGCAGAGTAATTCTCCGCCCCTTTCTGCCAAAATCAGGCAAAAGGGGCGTTTTTGCAATGGATATTGTCAAAATACCCATAGAAAACAGGTCGTTTCCTGTAATATTTACCATTGCATTTTACTCAGTGTTGTGGTATAATAGTAGGTAACAACCTAATAATTCCTGAAACTCCGGATGGATATGGACAGGACGGAAATCTGAGGGCGTGTGCTGAACAGGCTCTGACACTAAAAGGAGAATGAACATGGATCTGACACAGGCAACCGAAAAGCTGACCGCTTGCGGTCAGACGCACCTTCTGAAATGGTTTGATTCGCTGACAGAACGTGAGCAGGAGGCTCTGCTCGCACAGATCGGGGAGCTGGATCTGTCGCTTCTGGATGTATTTGCAGAATTTCGCGGCTCCGGTGAGGCACAGCGCGGCACTCTGGCACCGCTGGGCGCGCTCACAATTCCTGAGATCGCAGTTAATCAGGCAAAATTTGATGCTGCCGGTCTGGATGCCATCCGTCAGGGAAAGGTCGGCGCAGTGCTGCTTGCGGGCGGCATGGGAACAAGACTCGGCTCCGACAAGCCCAAGGGCATGTACAATATCGGCGTAAACAGAACGCTTTACATTTTTGAATGCCTCATCAACAACCTGCTGGAGGTCGTTGACCGGGCAGGGGCATATGTTCCGCTGTTCATCATGACCAGTGAAAAGAACGATGAGGATACCCGCGCATTCTTCAAGGAAATGAACTATTTCGGCTATAATGCGGAATATGTACACTTCTTCATTCAGGAGATGGCTCCCGCAGTGGATGAAAACGGAACTATCCTGCTGGAAGAAAAGGGCAGAATTGCCGCCTCTCCCAATGGCAACGGCGGCTGGTTCTCCTCCATGATCGGCGCAGGACTGCTCCCCTTCCTGAAAAAGGAAGGTATCGAGTGGCTGAATGTCTTCGCGGTGGACAATGTGCTCCAGCGCATTGCTGACCCGGCATTTGTGGGTGCGACCATCCTTTCCGGCGCAACCTCCGGCAGCAAGGTAGTCCGCAAGGCGGAACCGCAGGAGAAGATCGGTGTTCTCTGCCTGGAGGACGGCACACCCTCCATCGTGGAATATTATGAAATGACGAAGGAAATGATCACCAGCCGTGAGCCGGACGGCACACTTTCCTATAACTACGGCGTGATCCTGAACTATCTGTTCCGCTTGGATCATCTCGAGCGTATTGCTGGCAGCAGTATGCCGATCCATGTCGTGAATAAGAAGGTGCCGTATATTGACGAAAACGGCGAACTCATCAAGCCTGAGGAGCCGAATGCCTATAAATTTGAAACGCTGGTACTCGACATGATCCACATGCAGGAGCAGTGTCTGTCCTTTGAGGTGGACAGACAGCGCGAATTTGCACCGGTCAAAAACGCCGAGGGTGTGGATTCTGTGGAAACTGCCCGCGAGCTGCTCCGCCTGAACGGCGTGGAGCTGTAAAGCTTGGATCGAAACTACGCGGCTGCGCTGAGGAGCTTCCCGCCCTTCGCGCAGACCGCTGAAGCACTGCTTACGCAGGCGGACACGGCACATGCACAGCTGACGGTGCAGGTCACCGCCCCCGTACTGTTTGCCTATGTGTGGCATATCCTGCGTGAAGCCGAACGCCGCGGACTGAAGCGGCTGTATTTCCTGGCGCGTGACGGCTATGTGATGCTGGAGATCGCGCGGGAGATCGCAAAGGTGCATCCCGTTTCGCTGGAGCTTCGCTATCTGTACTGCTCCCGCGCCTCTCTGCGGATGCCGTCCTATCACCGCATCGCGGAGGAGGAAATGCTTGACCTGCTGCTCCACAGAGGCACAAACCTCACAGTGCAGCATGTTCTGGACAGAGCGAACCTCTCCCCTGCACAGCTGAATGCTGTGCTGCAGGAGCTGGGCTCGCCCGATGTCCATGCGCCGCTTGTCGAAAACGATTTCGTAGAGCTGTGCCAGAAACTGCGAAATTCTGCGGTTTTCAAGGAAGCTGTGCTGGATAATTCCCGTACTGCCCATGCGCAGGCAATGGCATATTTTACACAGGAGGGACTGACCGACGGCACGCCGTTCGGCATTGCAGACACCGGCTGGACCGGCTCGATGCAGAGAAGTCTGCGGCAGCTTTCGGAAGACATCCCCCCGATCACTGGATTTTATTTCGGTATGTTCGCACGTCCGCGCTCTGAGCAGGACGGCGTATATGATACATGGTATTTCTCTGCGGACAGCAGTATCAGCATCCGCACGAAATTCAATAACAACCTGTTCGAATGCCTTTGTGCTGCACCGCACGGCATGACGACCGGGTACCAGCAGGATGCACAGGGACGGATGGTGCCTGTCTGCAAGCCCGCTGCCCCCCACTCCCCTATGACGGAGGCTGTGGAAACACAGATCTCCCTCTGCAAAGCGTTCGCGCAACATTGTGCGCCGCTGATCTCCTATCAGGAGTTTCCGGCGGACACGATGCATTCCATCAGCTGCCGCCTGCTGCAGCGGCTGATGTACAGTCCCTCCGCTGCGGAAGCGGAAGCCTTTGCAGTGTTCCGGTTCTGTGATGATGTAACAGAAGCCTACAGCGCATCCCTGGTACAGCATGACTGCCGCCAGGCACTGCATGAACACATGTTTCCTGTTCGCCTGCTGCTGCGGCTGCGCGGACAGAAGCCATCTGCCGAGCTTTTCTGGAGCTACGGCACGCTCGCTGTCAGCGGACTGCCTATGCAGCCCCTGCGCCGGTCTGCACTCCGGCTCTGGGATGTCCTGCGCTGCCTGCTGGAACGGCTGAGGCGATAACCTACTACCGGAGGGGTAAAAAATGAAAAAACCGAAAATCTCAGTTATCATGGGCGTTTATAACGCCGATGAAAAACTCCTGGCACTGGCGATCAATTCCATTCTTACGCAGACCTTTCAGGACTTTGAGTTCATCATCTGTGATGATGCCTCCAACAACGGCACGTCACTCTGGCTGCGTCAGTATGCTGCCCGTGACAAGCGCATCCGCATCATCACGCACAAGGAAAACAAGCGGCTTGCCACCTCCCTGAACGACTGCATCAAGGTGGCACAGGGAGATTTCCTTGCCAGACAGGATGCGGATGATATTTCCGATCCGACGCGCTTTGAAAAGCAGCTCCGTTTTCTGGACAAATATCCCAAGATCGACTTTGTGGGTTCCAACTGTGCGCTGTATGCACCGGACAAGGGCGTTTTTGACCAGCGTTTCATGCCGGAATTTCCGCAGCCGAGGGATTTCCTGTTCAACTCACCCTTTATCCACGGCTCCCTGATGTTCCGCCGTTCCTGTCTGAACACTTCCTGCTGCTACCGCGTATGCCGCTGGACAAACCGCACGGAGGACTATGATCTGTTCATGGACATGTACTCCAAGAACTTCCGCGGGGCGAATCTTCAGGAAAATCTGTATACATACTGCTACAGTACAGATCAGCACCGTATTGCGATGAACTACCGTGTGGATGAAATGGTCATCCGCTACAACGGCTTCCGCAAGATGGGTCTGCTGCCGAAGGGATTCCCCTATGTGGTAAAGCCCGTCATGCTCGGCGCGATGCCCCATCAGGTCGTATCCCTGCTCCGTGACATTCATAATCATCTTGCATCACCCGTATGATCCTGGCTCCCTGCCTTTGTGCAGGGAGCTTGTATTTTCTGCATAAAAATATGACATTTTACCAAATTCCATTCAAAATTGAAATGCCCCATTGACTTTTCTGATAAAAAAAGGTATAATATAAAGGTAAACGTTCTAATTCCGTTCCGGCTGTCCAGAGTGCCGGAAACTGTGATAGAAACATCGCAGAAATGCGCATTTCCGGTGAAAGGAGGAATGCACCCGCCGCGGTGCCGCAATATGAAAAAAGACATTTCCCTATATTCTGAGCTGGCATTCGCGATCGTCTGTTACCAGGTTTTCCGCTTTACGGCAAAGCATTCCGAGGACGCGCATCTGCTGTTCAATTTTTTCTTGTTTTTCCTGGTGCTGGGAACCTTTATTTTTGTGCTGCTTGTCCGTGACTACCGCAAACGGCACAGCTCCGTGGAACTGTACCGCATCTGTGCGATGGTGCTGAATCTGGACGTTCCGGCATTCATCTGGGCAAACGACCTTTCCACGCTTTACACCAACCAGGCAATGGACGAGATTCTTGGCATCAGCGAGAGCGAGGATCCCGGCGACAGTGCCGTACTGCTCAATTCCCTGTTCTACAAAATGGGACTGACACCGCGTGAAGCACCGGCTGCACTGGACGGCAGGACCTTCCGCAGCGTCATTCATGAAAACAGCAGCAAGAACCGCTATATCAGCTGGTGTACTACGGTTCTGAAGCAGAACCATAATGGTACGCTGTATTTTACCATCGGCTTCGAAACCACGGAGCTGGTGGAGGCGAAGCAGAGTCTGACGAGCTATGCGCAGGATCTGGCAGCCTCCGAAAAACGCTATGCACTGTCCATGAAGCTTTCGGGCATCGGTATCCTGCTCTGCGAGAGCGTCCATGATGTGTACTATGTTTCCGATGAAGCAAAGGCATTTCTGGGCATTACGGCAAATGAGATCTCATTTGCTGACTTCCGTGCAAAGCTGCATCCGGATGACCAGCTCCCCTTTGACGATTACCTGAACAAGATCAAGAATACTCAGACTTCCGGCAAGCCCCATTCCGTCAAGCCGCGCTCCATGGAGCTGCGCATTCGCCCGGAACCCGGCAAGCCGTACACCTGGTATTCCTACCATTACCATGAAAATCTGCTGTATGCAACCGGCAAGCCCATCATCGGCGGTGCGCTGATCGACATTACGACGGAAAAGCAGAAAGACGCGACCATTGAGCGTCTGGCGTTCCTGGATGAGATCACGGAGATCGCCAACCGCAACAAGCTGATGCAGGAGGGTGAAGCACTCTTCCAGCTCAGCCTGGACATGCAGCTCACCTACTGGGTCATTATCCTGGATATTGACCGCTTCCACATCATCAACGACAGCACCGGCTATGACAACGGTGACAAGATCCTGCGCAATTTTGCGCATATTCTTTGTAAGTATTCCGCATCCGGCGGTTTTGCTGCCAGGATCAGTGCGGATAATTTCGCGCTGATCGTGCGTGATTACAGTGATTTCGGCGATGAGGAGCTTCCCATCCGCACGATCGAGCATATCCGCAGGGATATGGCTGCGCTGACGGACGAGGAATTTAATTCTCTCGCACTCACCTGCTCTGCTGGCTTTGCCCGTATTCCGAAGGATGGTGACAGCTTCACGCAGGCACTGGAGCACGCGGAATTTGCGCTTGCCATGGGCAAGGGTGAGCTTTCCTATCTGATGGGCTATGATGCAAGTGTGCATCAGGAGATCGTCAGCCAGGGCGAGCTGGAAAAGGAGCTGGCTGCGGCGATCACTAAGCGCGAATTTGTGCTCTACTACCAGCCCAAGGTGGATATCCACACCAAAAAGATCATCGGTGCGGAGGCTCTGATCCGTTGGATCAAGGAGGACGGCACGATGGTTTCTCCGAATATCTTCATTCCGATCGCGGAACGAACGGGTCTGATCTCAGAGATCAGCCGCTATGTGCTGGAAGAAGCCTGTGCGCAGAACGCACTCTGGCAGAAGGAACAGCTCACACCGATCGTGATGTCCATCAATTTCGCTTCCGGTGACTTCTATCAGAAGAATATCTGCGAATCCATTCAGGATGTGCTGGTGCGCGTCGGCATGGAATCCAGATGGCTGGAGCTGGAACTGACGGAACGTCTGGCTCTGGGCGATGTGAACTTCACAGTACAGCAGATGAATATGCTCCGTCAGATGGGCATCCTGCTGGCAATGGATGATTTCGGCACCGGCTATTCCTCCCTGAGTTATCTTCAGAAGCTTCCGCTGACACTGCTGAAGCTCGACCGTTCCTTCATCGTGGAGATCGAGCAGGATCTCGTTGCACAGGAGATCGTTTCCGCGGTCATCAAAATCGCAAAGTCCATGCATATTGAAACCATTGCCGAGGGCGTGGAATTTGAGGGACAGGCGGAGATCCTGCGGAATATGGGCTGTGATTATGTACAGGGCTATCTGTACGGCAAGCCCATGCCGGCGGACGAATTTGAACGCCGCTTAGGCGCGCAGACCTGGCTGCAGGATAAATAGCCGAACCCTCTGCGCATATTTATGGAGGTTTTTCAATGAGCAAGCAAACACAACCGGTCAAAAAACCTCGCCGTACCTATACGCTCGGTGAGGAAATCTTCAATTCCGTCACACATGGCGTGGGTGCGCTGCTGTCCACTGCGGGCTGCGTCATCCTGATCGTGTTCAGTGCCATCAACGGCGGCGCGATCGAGGTCGTTTCCGCTTCGATCTACGGGGCATCACTGATCATTCTCTACACCATGTCCACGCTCTATCACGCGCTCGTTCCCCCGGTGGCAAAAAAGGTTTTTCAGATCCTCGATCATAACACGATCTTCCTGCTGATCGCCGGCACCTATACGCCGTTCTGCCTCTGCTGCATCAAGCCGATGTGGCTGGGCTGGACGATCTTCGGCTGTATCTGGGGTGCGGCAGTCTTCGGCATTGTGATGAGTTCCATCAATCTGGAGAAATTCCGCAAGATCTCGACATTCTGCTATATCCTCATGGGCTGGGGCATCATCCTTGCGGTCAAGCCCCTCTATGAAGGAATACCGACCTTCAGCCTGGTTACACTCATCATAGGCGGTGTGCTGTATTCCCTGGGCGTGATCTTCTATGCGAAGAAAAATATCCGCTACATGCATTCTATCTGGCATATCTTTGTGGTCGGCGGAAGTGTATTACACTGGTTTTCAGTATTATTTGCGATTGGTCTGTAAAAGGCGGTTTCACAAAGGGACTCTGTCCCCCCGTTTCCGCTTGGGCGAAGCCCAAAAGGAAACAATCCACCAGCGGCGGTTCGCCGTCCCCTGCCAAAGGGATGTGATCTCTTTGGAATCCCATGTCATTTTCAAAATACCCCCGATGGGGGTATTTTGAAAATGTTAGAAATCAAAGAACCCCATTCTTGGGCTGGGATGCAGAGGAACGGAATCCTCTGTCAAATGCATTTTCCAACCCAATTTCACAAATAAGGAGGAAAACACAATGAAAAAACGCATCGGTATCTTAACCAGCGGCGGTGACTGTCCGGGTCTGAATGCGACCATCCGCGGCGTGGCGAAGGCTTGCTTTGAGCAGTTCGGAGAGGAAAATGTGCAGATCGTGGGCATTTCCAATGGTTACTATGGTCTGATCCACGGGCTGACCAAGGAAATGCAGCCGTCCGATTTTTCGGGCATTCTGACACAGGGCGGCACGATCCTCGGCACGAAGCGTCAGCCGTTCAAGATGATGACAGTCATCGGTGACGACAACGTGGACAAGGTCAAGAATATGAAGGAGACCTACAAGCGCGAGAAGCTCGACTGCCTGCTGACACTCGGCGGCAACGGCACGCACAAGACCTCCAAGCTTCTGGCGGACGAGGGTCTGAATGTCATCGGTCTGCCCAAGACCATCGACAATGACATCTACGGCACGGATGTGACCTTTGGTTTCCACACGGCGGTGGATATTGCCACGGACGCACTGGACAGACTGCATACGACAGCGGCTTCCCACTCCCGTATCATCGTGTGTGAGATCATGGGCAATAAGGCTGGCTGGCTGACGCTGTATTCCGGTATTGCAGGCGGTGCGGATATTATTCTGCTCCCCGAAATTCCGTATGACATTGAAAAGGTATGTGATGCGGTTGTCAAGAGAAGCGTGAAGGGCAAGACTTTCTCCATTCTTGCAGTGGCTGAGGGTGTTTACGACGTGCAGGAAGCACAGCTCAAGAAGAAGGAGCGTGAGAAGCTTCGTGCGGCAAACGGCAACGCGACTGTGCGCATTGCGAAGGACATTGAAGCGCGCACGGGCATTGAAGCAAGAGTCTGCGTACCCGGTCACATGCTCCGCGGCGGTTCTCCGTCCGCATATGACAGAATGCTGGCGACACAGTTCGGCGTTCATGCGGCAAAGCTGATCGCGGAGGAAAAGTTCGGCAGAACGGTTGCCTATGTGGACGGCAAGATCACTTCCAACAAGCTCGCGGATATCGCAGGCAAGAAAAAGCTCGTTGACCCGAAGTGTCAGGAGGTTCAAGCGGCGAGGGATCTGGGAATTTCTTTCGGAGATTGATCACAGCAGCAGAATAGTAAAACAATACCCCCTATGCACTTTGCGCAAAGGGGGTATTACTATTGTAACATGATTTACTCGTACTCTTCTTTATATTTTCGTATCATTGCCTGATAAACTGAATCATGCTCAATGGATGGATCGGGTACAAACTCCTCACCGAGAAAAACCTGATGGTCATACAGGACTGTACTGTTGTTCGCTTCCTCATCGCTCCGCTGAACCAGCCCGATCCGATAATTCTGTACACCTCCCGTATACGCCAGCAGTTCTTCCTCTATTTTAACGATTTTTTCCTGATACAATGCTGCATCCGTCCCCGTCTTCAGAGAAACAGAAAGTGCCAGCAGAAACTCCTCATCCTGCATCAGACTTACGAGGTCACATTCGGCGATATTTCGCCCATTTTCTGGGCTAAGTTTTTGCTTGGCGCAGGCAAAGCCATTTTCGTCAGTATCATAATACGTGTCACTGATCATTAGAGTCAGCGTACATTCCTCGCCCTTATGCTGAAATTCATCCCATACAAACTCCACATCCAGATACTTGCTGAGAATTTCATCCCATAATTCCTGCTCTGCAATGTTTGCCATTTGATTGGTAACAAAATAATCCATTTCAAAGACATCGAACCATTCCTGTGTCTTGTAGCTGTAGAACTCTTTATCGTAGTCAATCAGCTGTGAGCCTGATAATTCTGCCGTATGTTCATTACCGCGCTTGTCTGTATAGGTAATGTTCCAGCGGCGATACCCCTGCTCACGTTCAGTACCTTTATTATCAACACCTTTTTCGGTCAGCTCAACTGAATAATTTCCATTGAATGTGTAGTCCCAAAATTCCTTGTACTCCTCCGGCAGGTCCGTGCCGTATTGGTTACAGCCGGTCAGCAGAAAACAGGCTGCTGCCAGTGCCATCATACTAAGTTGTTTGTAAAATGTCATGCAATTCCTCCGATCTATATCATTTCACCATAATTATAACACATTACTGTGCTGAAGTCAATGGGTTTGAGAATCTGCCGCTGCCCTGTGCAGGTACGCACTGCCGACCTTTGCGGCAAAGCCGCATTAGGAGGCAAATTGCCAGCGCAGGCTCTGCGCAAAAAAGTTTGTGAAATTCTTGACAAAAAGTGTTTTTTGTAGTAAAATAGAAAGTATAGTGAAAAACTATATCATTTTGAAAGGATTGATTACAATGGGTTTGACATTAACAGAAAAGATCCTGCGTGCGCATCTCGTAGACGGTGAGCCGGTCAAGGGTCAGGAGATCGGTATTCGTATCGACCAGACACTGACACAGGACGCAACAGGTACCATGGCGTACCTGGAATTTGAGGCTATGGGTGTGCCGCGTGTTCGCACAGAGCGCAGTGTGGCATATATCGACCACAATACCCTCCAGAATGGTTTTGAAAATGCGGATGACCATCGTTTCATCGGCTCTGTAGCCAAGAAGCACGGCATCCACTTCTCCCGTCCCGGCAATGGTATCTGCCATCAGGTGCATCTGGAACGCTACGGCATTCCGGGCAAGACACTGATCGGCTCTGACAGCCATACTCCCACAGGCGGCGGTATCGGTATGATCGCCATCGGTGCAGGTGGTCTGGACGTTGCTGTTGCAATGGGCGGCGGTGCATACTACATCACCTATCCGCAGGTTGTCAAGGTAAATCTGACCGGCAAGCTCTCTCCGTGGGTAGCGGCTAAGGACGTGATCCTCGAAGTACTGCGCAGACTGTCCGTTAAGGGCGGCGTGGGCAAGGTCATCGAGTACTGCGGCGAGGGTGTCAAGACACTCTCCGTTCCGGAACGTGCAACCATCACCAACATGGGTGCTGAGCTGGGCGCAACCACTTCCATCTTCCCGTCCGACGAGATCACTAAGCAGTTCCTCGAAGCACAGGGCAGAGGCGAAGTATGGAGCGAGCAGTCCGCTGATCCGGATGCTGTTTATGATGAAGTGGTTGACATCAATCTCTCCGAGCTGGTTCCGCTGGCTGCATGTCCGCATTCTCCGGACAATGTGAAGAGCTGCGAGGAAATCGGCAAGCTGAAGATTGATCAGGTTTGCATCGGTTCCTGCACAAACTCCTCCCTCCTCGATATGATGAAGGTGGCACATATCCTCAAGGGCAAGACCGTACATCCGGACGTTTCCCTGTCCATCGCTCCCGGCTCCAAGCAGGTACTGAATATGATGGCTGATATGGGTCTGCTGTCCATCATGATCGCTGCAGGTGCAAGAATCCTCGAATCCGCTTGCGGTCCGTGCATTGGTATGGGTCAGTCTCCCAATTCCGGCGGTATTTCCCTGCGTACATTCAACAGAAACTTCCTCGGTCGCTCCGGCACTAAGGATGGTCAGATCTATTTGGTATCCCCTGAGCTGGCTGCGATTTCCGCAGTAACGGGCTATCTGACAGATCCCCGTGAGATCGGTGAGATGCCGGAATTTGTTCTGCCGGAGAAGTTCACAGTCAATGACAACATGATCGCACTGCCTGCATCTGAAGAAGACGCAGCAGATGTGGAGATCCTGCGTGGTCCGAACATCAAGCCCTATCCGGAGACCGCTCCGCTGGAAGCTTCCATCGAAGCTCCGGTTTCCCTCAAGGTTGAGGACAATATCACCACCGACCACATCATGCCGGCTGGCGCAAAGATCCTCCCCCTGCGTTCCAATATCCCTGCAATTTCCCAGCACTGCTTCACGGTATGCGATGAGGCATTCCCGGCAAGAGCAAAGGAACTGGGCAAGAGCATCATCGTGGGCGGTTCTAACTATGGTCAGGGTTCTTCCAGAGAACATGCAGCTCTCGCTCCGCTGTACCTGGGCATCAAGGCTGTTCTCGTGAAGTCCTTCGCAAGAATCCACCGTGCAAACCTCGTGAATGCCGGTATCCTGCCGCTGACATTTGTCAATGAGGCAGATTATGATGCAATCTCTCAGGGCGATGTACTGGAACTGGCTGACATCCGTGCAAAGGTGGAAGCCGGCGAAACACAGTTTACTGTCCTCAACAAGACAACCGGCAAGGAAATTCCGGTTCTGTGCGAACTGACCGGCAGAACCAAGGATATTATGCTGGCTGGCGGTCTGCTTGACTATACAAGAGAGAATCTGAAGTAAAAACAAATTTGAAGTAAGAAAGGGACTATAGATGGATATTACAGCACTGATGCGCCGTGTGCGCATCCGCAGCGTCAATGATCTGCTGATCTACATCATCCTGCTGATCGTCGTGGTCGGTCTGCAGTATTTCCTGCCGAAGTTCTTCCCTACATGGTCAGAAAATACGATTAAAATCGTGACCTGGGTCGTCGGCATTATCATTGCAGTTATCTGCTTCTTTATTGCAGGATGACGCGCAATCTTCAGATCCGGCGGGAGAATGACCGTATCTTTCAAAGCGGTCATTTCCCTGCCATGCAGTCGGAAACGTTCACGCAGACCTCTGCACCCGAAGTGCAGAGAAACACGGTCTTTTGCATTGCAGAGCATTCCGTGAGGACGGATACGATCTCCTGTGTGCTGGGACAAGCAGGAAAACGCTGTATTGCACTGAATTTTGCCAATGCCATGTTTCCGGGCGGCGGCTATGTCCTCGGCGGCAATGCGCAGGAGGAAGCCCTCTGCAGGGCATCCATGCTCTACTACACCATCCGCTCACAGAAGGCATATTACCGCAGGAACCGTCTGCATGTGCTGCCGGATTATACGGACACGCTCATTTATTCGGAGAATGTTCCCATTATCCGCAGGAATGACGGAACCATGCTGGAAACGCCGGTATTGTGTGATTTTCTCACCTGCCCGGCAGTGAACCGGACATTTGCGAAATTCTTTTTCTCAAAAAAACACTGCAACGCCGTGATGGAACGCAGGATCACGATGATCGTGCAGCTTGCGGTTTCCAAAGCTGCCGATACGATCGTATTCGGGGCGTTCGGCTGCGGTGAATTCGGCAACAGGCGTGAGGTCGTCTATCCGATGTTTGAACGGGCGATCAACCGCTATGTTCCCGATCATATCCACATTCTGTTCGCCGATCCCAAGGCGGCAGAAAATTCATAAATGGAGGTACAATCCCATGGCTGATAAAATCAAAATGACTACTCCCCTCGTCGAGATGGACGGCGACGAAATGACCAGAATCCTCTGGCAGTGGATCAAGGACATCCTCATCACTCCCTATGTGGAGCTGAACACCGAATACTATGACCTGGGTCTGGAATATCGTGAAAAGACCAAGGATCAGGTGACATTCGACAGCGCAGAGGCTACCAAGAAGTACGGTGTTGCTGTCAAGTGCGCTACCATCACTCCGAATGCGGCAAGAATGCCCGAATACAACCTCTCCCAGATGTGGAAGTCCCCGAACGGCACGATCCGTGCAATTCTGGACGGTACCGTATTCCGCACACCGATCCTCGTAAAGGGCATCACTCCCTACATCCCGACATGGACACAGCCCATCACCATTGCTCGTCATGCCTATGGTGACGTTTACAAGAACACCGAAATGCAGGTAAAGGGCGGCGGCAAGGCGGAACTCGTTTTCACTGACAAGGACGGCAACGAGACGCGCCAGCTCATCCATGAGTTCAAGGGCGATGGCATCATCCAGGGTCTGCATAACATTGACGAGAGCATTGCCGGCTTTGCAAGAGCTTGCTTCAACTATGGTCTCGACCTCAAGCAGGATGTATGGTTTGCCACCAAGGACACCATCTCCAAGCAGTACGACCACCGCTTCAAGGATATTTTCCAGGAAGTATTTGACGCAGAGTACAAGGACAAGTTCGCTGAGGCTGGTATTGAGTATTTCTACACACTGATCGACGATGCAGTTGCCCGCGTGATCCGTTCCAACGGCGGCTATATCTGGGCGTGCAAGAACTATGACGGCGACGTGATGTCTGACATGGTTTCCACTGCATACGGCTCTCTGGCTATGATGACCTCCGTTCTGGTTTCTCCGGACGGTATCTATGAGTACGAGGCTGCACATGGTACGGTTCAGCGTCACTACTACAAGCACCTCAAGGGCGAGGAGACCTCCACCAACTCCGTTGCTACCATTTTCGCATGGAGCGGTGCGCTCCGCAAGCGCGGCGAGCTGGACAATATCCCGGCTCTGTGTGATTATGCGGACAAGCTGGAGAAGGCTACCATTCAGACCATCGAGGATGGTGTGATGACCGGCGATCTGTATCTGCTGTCCTCCCTGGAGAACAAGAAGAAGGTCAACTCCAAGGAATTCCTGGAGGAGATCAATGTGCGTCTGGCAGCACTGATGCAGTAAGGAGCGCGTGATGGCTAAACAGGTAATTTCCACCCCTGTCATTCGCCGTCTTCCTCGCTATTACCGTTTTCTGGGAGAGCTGGAGTCCGAACAGATCGAGCGCATTTCCTCAAAAGAGCTGGCGCGGCGCATGGGGCTTTCGGCTTCTCAGATACGGCAGGATTTCAACTGTTTCGGCGGTTTTGGTCAGCAGGGCTACGGCTATAATGTCAGTGAACTGCGTGAAAAAATTGGTTCTATTCTTGGGGTACATGAAAAAACAGGCGTGATCCTGATCGGCGCGGGCAATCTTGGAAAGGCAGTGGCAACGCATCTGGATTTCCAGAAGCGCGGCTGTCAGCTGATCGGTATTTTTGACAGCAATCCGCAGCTGCATGGTGCGATTACTGCCAATCTTACGATCCAGCCCATGCAGCAGCTTGCCAACTTCTGCAGGATGCATCATCCCGAAGTTGCAGTACTCTGCATTCCGAAGGGTGCGGCGCAGGAGCTTGCAGATCAGCTCATTGCTATGGGGATCCGGGGATTCTGGAATTTCAGTCATTATGATCTGCGCATCAGCAATCCACAGGTGATCGTTGAGAATGTTCATCTTGGTGACAGCCTGATGACACTTGCGTACTGTATGCACAGGGCAAACGAGACATAACAAAATGGTGCTGCGATGCAGCACCATTTTTGTATCCATCCATAAGACGTTAGCCTATAGCGGGTGGGGGGTACGCAGCACCCTCCATATATAGCCCCTCCCCTTGGGGAGGGGGCAGTTTGGGTGTGCTGACCCCAAAATAAAGTATCTATATTTAATTGCCGGAGTAATAATAAACAAGGAGAAAGAATATGAAAACACTGATCGTCTACTATTCCCTTGAGGGAAATACCGCATGGATGGCGGAACGGATCGCAGCGGAGCTGTCCGCGGATCTGCTTCGGCTCGTCCCGAAAAAAGCATATCCCGACAAGGGCTTCCTTAAATTCTTCTGGGGCGGCAAAAGTGCCATGATGAAGGAATCCCCCGAGCTGGAGCCTTACACCGCAGAGCTTTCCGGCTATGACCGCATTGTTTTTGCCTCCCCCGTCTGGGCAGGTACCTTTGCACCGCCCCTGCGGACTTTCATCCGGAAGGAATCGCCCAGGGAAAAGCAGTTCGCCTTTGCTCTTTGCAGCGGCGGAGGCAGCCCGGACAAGGCATTCTCCGGACTTTCGGAGCTGCTTGGTGTGACGGAGCATGTCCCGACCCTGCACCTGATTGATCCGAAAACCGCACCCAAAGAGGAGAATAACCTGAAAATCACGGAATTTTGCAGGAAACTCCATGTATAACCGAATAGAGAATAGTATGAAAGGAGCCGCTTTATGAATGTCACGATCGAACAAATGGCAGAGCAATTGAAGACCTGCAAAGAGATCCGCATTATCTATCATATCCGCCCCGACGGCGACTGCATCGGTTCTGCTTATGCGCTCGCACTTGCACTGCAGTCGCTGGGCATCCGCTGTGATGTGCAGGGACGGGACGAGGTACCGCCTATCCACCGCCCGATGACGGATGCCGTGCGGATGGACACCCTTACCGATCCTGCGTACCTTGCAGTGGATTGTGCCGCACCGGCGCGGACGGGAAATTTTGAGAAGATGCACTATACCTTCTGCATCGATCATCACAGAAATAATTCCATTGAAGCCGATTTCAAGTATGTGGAGCCGGACTGCGGCGCGTGCAGTGAGATCATTTACAAGATCATCCGTGCAATGGGCGCGGAGGTCACAAAGCCGATCGCCGATCTGCTGTATACTGCACTGGTGACGGATACCATGTGCTTCCGGACGAGCGACACCAACCGCCAGTCCTTTATGACAGCGGCAGAGCTTGCAGACTGCGGCGCGGATATTTTCGACATTGGCAGGCGCAATATGTTCATCAAGACTCCCCAGCGTCTGCATATTGAGAAGATCCTGACTGATAGCTTCCATTTTACCTGTGACGACCGCATTGTGACCGGAATTATCACGCTGGATGACCTGAAAACCGCCGGGATCCTGGATTCCGAGCTGGAGGGGATCAATTCCCACGCGGAGCGCATTGCCGGTATCCGCATCTCCGTTACCATCCGGGAGCTGCCGGACGGACGCACAAGATGCTCCACAAGAACCAACGGCAATATCGCCGCCAACGCGATCTGTGAGCGGCACGGCGGCGGCGGTCATCTTCATGCCGCGTGCTGTGACCTTGATACCGATGTGCTTCATGCAAGGGAGATCATGGAGCAGACCTGCCGTGAATTTCTGGAAGAGGAGGAAACCGTATGATCTACACACCCATGACAAAGAAAGCCATGAAGATCGCCTATGCAGCGCACCATGGACAGACCGACAAGACCGGAGTTCCCTATATTTTCCACCCGATGCACCTTGCGGAGCAGATGGAAGACGAAGCCGCCGCCTGTGCCGCGCTCCTGCATGATGTGGTCGAAGATACCGACCTGACGTTTGCAGATCTCAGGGCGGAGGGCATCCCCGAAGAAGTACTCGAAGCCCTGAAGCTCCTGACCCACGATCCGGCTGTTCCTTATATGGAGTATGTGGAAGCAATCCGTCCGAATCCCATCGCAAGAGCCGTCAAGCTTGCCGATCTGCGCCATAACAGCGATCTCACAAGACTCGACGCTGTGGATGAGAAAGCCATGCAGAGAAATGAAAAATACCGCAAAGCCATCGCGCTTCTGACAAAATAGACCTCCTCGAAAACTGGAAAAGTGCCGGATTCCGCAGGATATTTTGTGTCTGACAAAGAGACTCGACCGCAGCAATACTTGATGTATTGCAAGGGAGAGACTCAAAGTCAGGCGCGAAAGAGACAAGGAAGACGGTGCTTTGTAAGTTTCCGAGGAGGTTTAATGAACCATAGGATCCTCTTTGCTGTGAGCAGGGAGGATCCTTTTCGTTCCCCTACTCCTTCCCGAATTTTCTGTTCCGCTTGCATTCTCCCCAGAGATATGGTATAATAGGACTTGTGAAAAAACAGTAAGGAGAATTGTTTATGCAGCAGACAACATCCAACAGAAGGAGGAAGAAAACCCTATGAAATTCCACACCTTCGGTCAGCCCTCCTCTCCCGTGATGCTTCTGATCCACGGGACGCTTACGCCCTGGCAGATCTGGGGAACGCAGATCGCGCATTTCTGCCGTGAATACTATGTGGTCGCCGTGGCTTTGGATGCGCATACGGAGGAGGAACGCAGTGATTTTGTTTCTATCGAACAGGAAGCCGCAGCCATTGAAGCCTGGCTCGGCGCACAGCAGATGCATGAGATCTATGCCGTCTGCGGCATTTCGCTGGGCGGTGCGGTCGCTCACCAGCTCTGGCAGGACCAGAAGCTTCGCATCCGCCACCTGGTACTTGACAGTGCGCCGCTGCTGAAATTCGGCAGACTGCCGGAATGGTGCATGACCCGCAGCTATCTGCGCATCATCGCCGGCTCACGCCGACGTGATCCAAAGGTGCTTGCCGACTTTGAGCGCGACTTCCTCCCCGGACAATATCTGGAAAGCTACCTGAAGATTGCCGACCGCATCACTGTGGATTCCGTCCGCAATATGCTTGCTTCCGTCTGTCGTTATACCTTTGCAAAGGGCATAACTTCTGATACGCGCATTCTGTACCTCCACGGCACCAAGGGTTCAGAATGGTTCATGCGCAGAACTGCCAGCCGGATGCAGAAGCACTATCCTGCAATGGAGGTGCGCTGTCTGACCGGCTGCGGCCATTGCGAATATGCTATTTACCAGCCTGAAAAATGGCTGGATATTGTAGAAAACTGGATGCAGCAGAAGCCGCGTCCATGATCCGGAGGTTATTATGAAAAGAGAACGTTTAGGCAGCCGACTGGGCTTTATCCTGCTCAGTGCCGGCTGTGCCATCGGTATCGGGAATGTGTGGAAATTCCCCTATATGGTCGGTCAGAACGGCGGCGGACTGTTCGTGCTGATCTACCTATTCTTCCTCATTGTGATCGGCGTGCCGGTCATGACGATGGAATTTTCCATGGGACGTGCCAGCCAGAAAAGCCCCGCACGGATGTATCAGGCACTCGAACCGGAGGGAACGAAGTGGCACTGGCACGGGCTTGTGGCGGTCATCGGCAATTATATCCTCATGATGTTCTATACCACGGTCTGCGGCTGGATGCTGCGGTATTTCGTGGATACGGCAAAGGGGGATTTCGTGGGACTCGATACCGCCGGTGTCGGACAGCATTTCAGCAATATGCTTGCGGATGCCCCGATGCAGGTGCTGTATATGGCGATCGCCGTTGTCATCGGCTTTGCCGTCTGTGCGATCGGCTTGCAGAATGGTCTGGAGAAGATCACCAAATGGATGATGATCGCCCTCATTCTGATCATGATCGTGCTTGCGGTCAATTCCATTTTCATGGACGGCGGACAGGAGGGACTGGCATTCTATCTCCTGCCAAGCCTTGAACGAATTCAGGAGGTCGGGCTTGCGAATGTGGTTGTTGCGGCGTTGAATCAGGCATTCTTCACGCTGAGTCTGGGCATGGGTGCTATGGCGATCTTCGGCAGTTATATTGACAAGGATCGTGCGCTGATGGGCGAAGCAGTGAATGTCGCACTGCTGGATACATTCGTGGCACTGTCCTCCGGTCTGATTATTTTCCCCGCCTGCTTTGCCTATGATGTGGAGGTCGGCAGCGGTCCGCCCCTGATCTTCATCACCCTGCCGAATATCTTCAATCATATTCCGCTGGGAAGACTCTGGGGAAGCCTGTTCTTCGTGTTCATGAGCTTTGCGGCACTCTCCACAGTGCTGACCGTATTCGAGGGAATCCTCGCCTGCACGATGGACATGTTCGGCTGGAGCAGAAAGAAATCCTGCGTGATCAACGGCATTCTGATGTTCGTACTGTCCCTGCCGTGTGCATTGGGATTCAACGTACTGAGCGGATTCCAGCCGTTCGGGGAGGGTTCAAGCGTCCTTGATCTGGAGGATTTCATTGTAAGCAATCTGATCCTGCCCATCGGCTCCCTGGCATTCATCCTCTTCTGTACGAGCAGAAAGGGCTGGGGCTGGGACAATTTCACCGCTGAAGCCAACGCCGGCAAGGGCTTGAAGGTGCAGAAATGGATGCGCATCTACCTGAGCTGCATCCTCCCCGTGATCGTAGCGATCCTGTTTGTGGTCGGTATCTATAATTTCTTCCGCAAATAAAAAATTGACGAGGTGTAAAAATGCTGATAGAACTGGAATCTGCATATGGAGATAAGATAATTCATGGAAAATATCTCACCAAAAGTAATTTACAACATGCGTTGGATGAGATTTTAAATGCAGTTGAGAAACAGGATTTTCTTTCTGTTTTTTGTGCTCGTTATGGATATGAAGAACTGCAATACACCGACACCATTCAGGTGGATTATATAATTGATTTGGACACCTATCTACTAATTGAGCCGAAATACGAATAACACCGATTAGGTTAGCAAATTCCAATTTATCATCAAAACAATCAAATCCAGAGAAGAAATCAGACCTTCTCTGGATTTTCTTCTTTATGCCCATCTCACATTCACCGCTTCAGTGGTTATTTCTGTAAAACTTTGTGAAAATATTGACAATTCCCATCGAAAATGATAGAATAGAATAAGAAAAAATAAAAGGGCATCTCTAAAAACCGGAACACGAGCAGAATTTCGTACATGACTGGCATCAGATGCAAGGAAACAAGGTGCAGACATACAGGCTCATATCTAACGCCTGTATACCATTCATGTTCAAACAGCATCCTGTCTCACATTCAGGCATACTTGATGTATTCCAAGATTTTCTGACGCAGCAGATGATGCCAGTCATAGAAATTCTGCTGTGAGGGAGGTTTTTAGAGATGCCCAAGAGGAGTGAAGCTCATGGAAACATTGAACGACATCATCAAGAAAATCGACGATCTGGTCTGGGGGCTGCCGCTGATCATCGTCATCATCGGCTGCGGCATTTTCCTGACCATCCGCCTGCGGGGCATTCAGGTGCATAAGCTCGGTCGTGCGCTGAAGTACATGTTCCAGGATGAGGAGCAGGGAGGCGGCGAGGTTTCGAGCTTCCAGGCACTGTGTACCGCACTTTCCGCCACCATCGGCACGGGTAATATTGTCGGCGTGGCAACGGCACTTGCTGCCGGCGGTCCGGGTGCGCTGCTCTGGATGGAGGTTGCGGCATTCTTCGGTATGGCAACAAAGTATTCCGAAGGTCTGCTTGCCATCAAGTACCGCATCAAGGACAAGAACGGGCAGTATCTCGGCGGACCGTTCTATTATATCGAAAACGGCATGGGTACAAAATGGAAATGGCTGGGCAAGCTTTTTGCCGTGTTCGGACTGCTGGCAGGTCTGATGGGCATCGGTACGATCACACAGATCAACGGCATTACATCCGCAGCGAATAATTTCTTTGATCCGGAGAAACTGCATACCATTTCCCTCTTCGGAATGGACTACACATGGACACAGATCATCGTCGGTCTTATCATCACCATCTGTGTTGCCCTGATCGTCATTGGCGGCATCAAGCGTATTGCCTCCGTTTCGGAGATCGTTGTTCCCGTGATGGTGGTACTCTACATCGGCTGCTGTATCCTGATTCTGGTAACGCATGTCGCTGAAATTCCGGCGGCGGTTGTTACCATCGTGGAATCCGCATTCGGTCTCCGCGCCGTGGCAGGCGGTGTACTCGGTGCAGTCTTTGCTGCCATGCAGAGCGGTATCGCACGCGGCATCTTCTCGAATGAAGCAGGTCTCGGCTCAGCCCCGATCGCGGCAGCAGCAGCAAGATCCAATGAACCGGCACGCCAGGGTCTTGTAACTATGACCGGCACCTTCATTGATACCATCATCGTCTGTACAATGACCGGTCTTTCCATCGTCATTTCCGGCTGTCTGGAAACCAACCCCGACCTGAAGGGCGTGGAGATCACCAACGCTGCATTCCAGTACGGACTGCCGTTCCCGGCAAAGGTGTCCTCCTTTATTCTGATGATCTGTCTGGTATTCTTCGCATTCACCACCATCCTCGGATGGAACTACTATTCTGAACGCTGCCTGTCCTATCTCACAGGCTCCAATCAGAAGGCAGCAGGGGTCTTCCGCTGGCTGTATATCGCCGCCGTATTCATCGGTCCGTACCTGACCGTGGAGGCTGTCTGGAATCTTGCAGACATCTTCAATGGTCTCATGGCACTTCCGAACATCATCGCCCTCCTGGCACTGTCCGGCGTGGTGACGGCTGAAACCAAGGATTATCTGGCGAGATCAAAGGCAGAACGAAAGAAGTGAGTCATTTGTCAAACTATCAGATTACGCCGAAGGAACGCGCGCTTTTATTACAGATCAAGGCAGAGCCGGAGAAGTTCCTTTTGCAGAAAACACTCTGGGATTTTGGAATCTGGGCATCGGCATATGACTATGCCGTGAACTACTTTGCTAAGGAAAAGTACATCAGCATACTTCCCGACGGGATGAATGACTATGCGGAACAAAAATATCTGAACGGCATGAAAACGGTAATGAACTGGTGCACGATCATCCTTCGGGAAGTCACAAAGGGCGACGAAGCCGCCGCGTGGGAGATAGGCTGGCAGTTCATTGACTGCTGTCTCCAATACCGTGACTGTGTGCCGCTGACGGGCTGGACTCCGCATCCGGACGCGGATATGACGGTACCGCAGTATGATGGTGAAGAAACACGGGATCTCAATGAAGAAGAACGCAGATTTATGTCCTCAGTGAAAACCAGACCGGGGATGTATGGCGGCAATGGGAAGTTCACCAGCCTTGCAGTATTTTTCAGGGGCTTTCGCAGCGGTATGGAGCGTTCCGGACACGGCGGAGAGTTCATTCTGGTGCCAAGGGCGTTCGATGCATATCTGAAAGTGAAGTTCCCGCATGTGGACGGCGCGGATTTTGCGGATGTGATTCACGCAGTTCAGCCCGATGATGAACAGGCAATGTCCCTGTTCTGGGAGTTGTTTGACGAGTATCTGGAAAGCCGCGGTTATGCGGGAATTTCAGAATTTGTGCGTTTCCCGGATTCCGATTTCCGCTTGCTGCAAAAGGGCTATGACTTCCACCTGTGCAATCTGCTGGCAAGCTCCTTTGCAGAGGTATTCAACGCTGCACCGTGGAATGATGACTGGGATCATGCGCAGGCATTCGAACGCATCCGGAACCTTATGGAAACACCGTGCTTTGACGGTGCGGCAGTCATCCGTGACGGAAAAGCTGTAGCTGCCATCCTCGGCAGAGGGGAGCAGTATTATGACGGCGTGGTATTCCAGATCATCGAGTTCTGGGTGGCGAAGGATCTCCAGCGTCAGGGCATCGGGCGCAGACTCCTTGCGGATTTCACAGCGCACCTCAAAGAACAGGGCATCCGCCGTGTGTTCCTGCTGACCATGCGCGGCGACGCAACCGAGGGCTTCTATCAGAAGCAGGGCTTTGTGATGCAGGAGGGCATGTGCCTGATGGAACATGATCTTGACACATCACACAGAAAGGAGTTATGATCATGAAATTTAAAAACGCCGGAAAATACAACGGAGATCCCGCATCCCTGCCGCAGAAAGAGGTCGCAGGGGCGGTACAATTCAAGGAATTTGAGGATCTGAAGAAATTTGGTATTATCATGAATGTAGCGGCAATGTTTATCCTGCTCCTTCTTCTTGTTCTTGGCGGGATTCGTTCCGGAGAAGTTCCGGTACATATTGTCGGTGCGCTGCTTGCCATGTGTATCATGGTGCCGCACGAATTCCTCCATGCCTGCTGTTTCCGTGAGGAAGTGCTGATGTACAGCAATCTCAAAGAGGGCATGATGTTCGTTATCGGCACGGAGGATATGAGTCGCACGAGATTCATCGTGATGTCGCTGATGCCGAACCTCGTGTTTGGATTCATCCCCTATCTGATCTACATGATCTTCCCCGAACAGCAGGTTCTCGGTACATTCGGTGCGCTCTGTATCTCCATGGGTGCGGGTGATTATGTCAATATCCTCAACTGCCTGAAGCAAGTTCCCAAGGGCGCAAAGGTCTATATGAGCGGCATCCATTCTTACTGGTATCGTACAAATGCATAACATACTGAATCATCCGTTGTATACTCCCATACAGCGGATGATTTTTCTGTCTTGCAAAGTACCGCAGTTTGTGCTATAATAGAACAAGAGCCTGTTCCTGCCGGAGATCGACCGCTCGTAAAAGAAAAAGGAGAGGATCGTATGAAAAAATCTGCCCTTGCCGTCATACTCACCGCCGTGGTCTGCTGCGGCATCATGGCTTTTGTGGACGGCGTACTCATGCCCGGCTATGCAGTCAAATCCCTCATCAAGCTGGTACTTTTCCTGCTCTGTCCCTTTGTGCTGTCCCGTCTCAGCGGAGGCATTGCATCCGGGGAGCTGTTCAGGGTGCAGAAAAAAGGGATCGTCAAGCCCCTCCTGATGGGTGCCGGACTCTATGCTGTGATCCTCGGTGCCTATTTTCTCGTGCGCGGGGTCTTTGATTTTTCTGCGGTTGCCGGATCGCTGACAGAATCCGCCGGTGTGACAAAAGAAAATTTTCTGTTTGTCGCGCTTTACATATCCTTTGTCAACTCGCTGCTGGAGGAATTTTTCTTCCGCGGCTTTGTATTCACAAATCTGAAAACCGCGCATTCCCGCACGTTCGCACATGGCTTCAGCGCGGTGGTCTTTGCACTCTACCATGTAGCGATGATGCTCGGCTGGTTCTCACTGCCGCTCTTTCTGCTCTGTATGGCGGGACTTACCGCAGGCGGTCTGATCTTCAACTGGCTCAACGAAAAACAAGGCAATATCTACGCATCATGGTTCGTCCATATGTTCGCTAATTTTGCGATCAATACGATTGGGTTTATGCTGTTAAATTGATTTTGAAGGAGAAATAACATCATGGGATTTTTTGACCTGTTCCGAAAAAAAGAAGAACCGAAGCCGATGCACATTCCGGATCCTGAACCGGAGGCAAAAACTGAGGATACCGCGGAAGTCATCCTGAAAAGCCGTTCGCTTGTAAGTGATGTTGAGGCTTTTGTGGAACGTACCGCATCCTGCTATTACTTCTATCTTTGGTTCAACCCTCTGAGCAAGGAGCCGAAAATAAAAGCCTGCTGGATCTGCAACCGGCGAAAAGCACCGCAGGAGGTGGATCTTGACGAAATGGGCAATGGCAAAGCTCCCATGATGCCGGCAGAGTTTGTGGCACACAACCCGAACGGAATCGAACTGGACGAGAAGTCACTTTCCATTGTGTGGTTTGAAGAGGGTACCAGTGCAGCACTGCTCAGCGGTGAGGAAATCCTGTGTGCCATTCCGGAATGGGGCGGCTACAAGAATTTCCACGGCTATGCAAAATATGCCAAGGGAACAGGACCGTTTGCATGGGAGATGACAAATGCCCTTTCCAACCTGACCGGACGTGTACAGAGTGCCAAAAAGCTCTGGACATTTTTTACCAAGCCGGAAAACGAACGGTCGTGGATGATGGCACAGCGTGCGGAGATTCTGAAATTTATCACCGCGCATGAAAATGATTTCGATATCACATTCCGTCCGAACCAGCAGGCATGGGATCCGACCTTCCCGAAAAAAGTCGTGGTATCCGGTTCCCGTGACGGCGTTGTTTATGGAATTACAGCGGGCGTAAGTCTCGCTGCGATGCCTGCTGTGGAAATGCATGGGGGCGGAGATGCCAGGGATACCCGGCGTATGGAGCTGGGTTTTGCCGCAGCGGAGGAATTTCGGCAGATCTGCCGCCCTATGTATGGAAATCTCTGTATGTATTCCAATTTCCCATGGGATCAGCTGACCTTTCTGGCACATGGACATACAATCCCGTTCCGGAATCTCAGCGGTTTTGCGGCAGTGCTGTTTGTCAATCCCCGCTTTGCGGAAGAACTGGAAAGCCCGTTATGCAGCCGATTCCTTGATGGCGGTGCTGTCAATCTGCTCTGGGTTGTTCCGATTACGCAGGAGGAGTATGATTATGCAGTGAAGAACAGCTCTGAGGAGCTGCTAAAGAGAGCCAAGGATCCATCCCGGATTCATATATTCGACGGAAAAGCCAAATTTATAGTATAAAAAGCGCGGATTCTGCGCAAGGAGTGTCCCATGACCGAAACCGAATTTCTGAAACTGAAACAAGCCGCCCTGAAGCGTTGCTTCCGGCAGATGAACCCCCAGCAGCTGGAAGCCGTGACAACGGTTTCCGGTCCCGTACTTGTTCTTGCAGGTGCAGGAAGCGGCAAAACCACTGTCATTGTCAACCGCATTGCCAATATGGTGCTGTTCGGCGATACTGCGCATATGTCAGCTTCCGTTCCGTCCGATGCGGAGATCACAAAACTTCAGGCATACATTGACGGCGGCAGCATGACCATGGGGGAACTGCAGTCCATCATTGCAGAACGCCCCGTTCAGCCGTGGCAGATCCTTGCCATTACCTTCACCAATAAGGCAGCGGGCGAGCTGAAAGCACGTCTTGCAGAGACCCTCGGTGATGCAGCGCAGGAGATCCATGCCTCCACCTTCCATTCTGCGTGCGTGCGCATTCTGCGTACCTGCATTGACCGGATCGGCTATGAAAAGAGCTTCACCATCTATGACAGCGATGACAGTCTCCGCGTGATGAAGGCGTGTATGCGCGATCTGGATATTTCCGAGAAGAAATTCCCTCCCAAAAGCGTCCTTGCCTATATTAGCTCTGCAAAAGACAAGATGAAAACCCCAAAGGAAATGGCTGTGTCTACGGGACAGGATTACTGGAATACTGTTGCCGCAAAAATTTATGCTACATACCAGGAACGCCTCCACGACGCACAGGCAGTGGATTTTGACGACCTCATCTGCCTGACCGTCCGTGTGTTCGAGGAATGCCCCGATATTCTGGAAAAATACCAGCGCAGATTCCGCTATCTCATGGTGGATGAGTACCAGGATACGAACTATGCCCAGTACCGCCTCGTGAGCCTGCTCGCGCAGGAGCATCACAATCTTTGCGTCGTCGGTGACGATGACCAGAGCATCTACCGCTTCCGCGGCGCGACCATCGAGAACATCCTGCAGTTTGAGGAACAGTTCCCCGGCTGCAAGACCATCCGTCTGGAGGAAAATTACCGCAGCACCCAGCATATTCTGGATGCCGCCAATGCCGTGATCTCCCACAATGAGAACCGCAAGGCAAAGCGGCTCTGGACGGCAGCAGGGGAGGGCGAAAAGGTAACGCTCCTCAAAGTCAGCATGGAAAAGGACGAAGGGCAGTTCATTGCCGACACCATCGAACAGGCGGTGAAGGAAGGCAAGCCCTACACGGATTTCGCCGTACTCTACCGCATGAACGCGCTCTCGAACAGTGTGGAACGCGCACTCATGCGCAACAAGATCCCCTACCGCGTCTATGGCGGTGTGCGCTTCCAGGACAGAAAAGAGATCAAGGATGTGATCGCCTATCTGTGCATCCTCCAGAATCCGAATGATATTGTCCGTTTTGAACGCATCGTCAATGAACCCAAGCGAGGCATCGGAGAAGCCACTGTGAGCACCATCCTGCAGATCGCCCATGACCTGCATATGACCCCCATCGAGGTCATGCGCAGTGCTTCGGATTTCCCCGCGCTCAAACGCCCCGCCCCGCTGCAGCAGTTTGCCGCCATGACGGATGCCCTGACGGAGCTTGCGGAAAGCGCACCGCTTGACGAGCTGTTCGATGCCGTACTGGACAGGACCGGCTACAAGGCAATGCTGAAGCTCCAGGGCGACGAGGGCGAAATGCGTCTCGAAAATGTGCAGGAGCTTCGTTCCAATATCGTGGATTATGTCAATTCCAGCGAATCCCCGACGCTGGAGGGCTTCCTGGAGGAAAACGCGCTCTACACCGATGCCGACAGAACGGATGACCGCGAGACCGTTTCCCTCATGACGATGCACGCCGCAAAGGGTCTGGAGTTTGACACCGTGTTTGCAGTCGGCATGGAGCAGGGCATTTTCCCTTCCATGCGGAGCATGGACACCCAGGAGGACATGGAGGAAGAACGCCGCCTTGCCTATGTGACGATCACAAGAGCCAAGCGGCATCTCTATCTGATCCATGCCCAGAACCGCCTGCTGTTCGGCAGCTACAAACAGAATCCGCCTTCCCGCTTCCTGCGTGAGATCCCGCAGGAGCAGATCGAAACGGATGACCGCACCATCCGCCGTATGGAGGATATGCCGGCGGAGATCACACCCCGCAGGACTCCCTACCTCGGACGCGCCAAGCCCGGCGCGGCTGTCCGTCCGGCAAGTACGCCGTCTGCCGCACTGGATTTTGCAGTCGGGGAACGTGTGAACAGCGCAGTATTCGGAGACGGCACTGTTCTTTCCATCGAACACATGGGCGGTGATGCCTTCATGGAGATCGCCTTCGACCGCGTGGGAACCAAGAAGATCATGGCAAAGCACCAGAAGCTGCGGAGGATCTGAGAACGGATTTTCAAACTCACGCCCCCTTGACCTATATCCCGAAATATGCTATAATACTAAAGAAGTATCAACGTCAAAGGAGGAATCCCCATGCATGTGACCCTCATCACCTGCACACCGCTGCCGGAAAAGACCGTGGCAGCTGCCGCAAAGCTCTGCTATTCCGACAGTGATGCCATGCACCTGATGGATGGCATGGATGATGAAGCCGCAGGAAAATTCGTGGAAATGCTGGCTTCTCTCGGTCATGAAAGCCCCATCGAGCATGTCAGCTTTACATTCGGCATCGAGGGCGTATCCCGCGCGCTTCTGGCGCAGATCACACGCCACCGCCTTGCCAGCTTCTCCGTGCAGAGTCAGCGGTATGTGAAGCAGACGCATTTTGAATACATCACCCCGCCAGAGATTGCTGCCGATCCTGAAACCCTCACAGTTTACGAAAAGGCGATGCAGGACAGTGTGGATACCTACAACCGCCTTGCAGATATGCTGGAGAAGCGGCATTATCAGGCGTTTCTCGCAGAAGGGCTGCCGGAGAAAACAGCACGCTCCAAGGCAGAGAAAAAAGCCATTGAGGACGCGCGTTTCGTACTTCCCAATGCCTGTGAGACCAAAATGGTCATGACCATGAATGCAAGAAGCCTGCTGAATTTCTTCCGGATGCGCTGCTGTAACCGCGCCCAGTGGGAGATCCGCGCGCTTGCAAAGGAAATGCTCCGCCTGTGCTATGAACAGGCACCGACCATCTTCGCCAAGGCGGGACCGTCCTGCTGCGCAGGAGCCTGCCCGGAAGGAAAAATGACCTGCGGACAATGCGAAAGCGTGCGCCGTGAATATGCGGCACTGAAAGCGGAGATACTGAAATAAATGGTTTGTCGAAATACTTAAAATCAAAATGCGGTGCGACAGCACCGCAAAAGGAGTTTGGGGACGAAGTCCCCGAAATATAGCCCCTCCCCTCTGGGGGAGGGGTTGGGGTGGGGGTAGTTTTGGTGTGCTGACCCCAGAAAAAGGTTTTTCTACAAGCTGATAAATATGTTTTTGATCAGAAAAGGACGCAGGATATGCTGGAATTTCGGGATATTACCCTTGCAGACCGTCCGTGGATCACGGCATGTCTGCGGCATTCGGACTATCGCGGCTGTGAATACAGCTTTGCCAACAATATGGCATGGCGGCGGCTGAATGATACAAAAATAGCGCGCTTCGGGAATTTTTACCTCTGCTGTGCCTTCAGCACCGAGGATGGTATTCCGTCCTTTGTGTATCCGGCAGGAGAGGGGGCGCATGAGCCGCTGCTTGCAGAAATGCGCCGTTATGCCGAAAGCCTCGGCGTTCCGCTGCGCATCTGGAATGTATCACCGGAGCGTCTGGCATGGCTGCAGGAACGATACCCTCTCACCGCCGAGCCGGCGCGTGACAGCTGGGACTACATCTACGAAAGCGAAGCCCTCAGCACCCTTGCGGGGAGAAAATACCACCAGAAGCGCAATTTTCTTCATCGCTTTGCAGAGTACGGCGCGGAAGCGGCACCAATGACGGAACGGGATTTTGATGACTGCATCACCTTTGGTGCAGCGCATTACAATGATCGGCTGGAGGGAGATGCCTCCGGTATTTCCGAACAGTTTGCCATTGATACCTATTTCCGGCATTTCCAGGAGCTGGAGCTGGAGGGCATCGTCATCCGCGTAGACGGCAGACTTGCGGCATTTGCAGTCGGAGAACCGCTGTCCTCGGATACCTTCTGCATCCACATCGAAAAAGCGGATACCGCCTTCCAGGGCGCATATGCCGCCGTGAACCAGGCGTTTGCCGCCAGGATCGCCCCGCGCTTCCGGTATATCAACCGCGAGGAGGATATGGGACTGGAGGGACTGCGCAAAGCCAAGCAGTCCTACCGCCCCGCTTTCATGCAGGAAAAATATAGTGTGACGTTTTTATAATTGATAAGGAAAGAGGAGAAACAATATGATCTATGTATTTTTAGCAAATGGCTTTGAAGAAATGGAAGCCCTTGCTCCCATTGACCTGCTGCGCCGCGCAGAAAAAGAGGTCGTGACCGTTGGTGTCGGCGGCAAGGTCATCACCGGTTCGCACGGCATTCCGGTCACAGCGGACATCACCACCGCAGAAATGGTGCTCGGCGGTGATCTGGAAATGATCGTCCTGCCCGGCGGTATGCCCGGCACACTGAACCTGGAGAGATCCGAGGCTGTGCAGACAGCAGTGGATTTCTGCATGGACAGGGAGATCTTCATCGGTGCGATCTGCGCAGCCCCCTCCATTCTCGGTCATAAGGGACTGCTTGAGGGCAGGGAAGCGATCGCTTCTCCCGGCTTTGAAACACAGCTCACCGGTGCGGTCGTCAGCGAACAGCCCGTCTGCCAGAGCGGCAATATCATCACCGCAAAGGGTGCCGGCGTTGCGACGGAATTTGCCCTGAAGCTCGTGGAGCTTGCAGCCGGTGCGCCGGAGGCAAAGCGTCAGCGCAATGCCATCTGCTGCCAGTAATGGGACTCGCAGAGGAGAAAAAAGCCCTGCGCACAGCCCTGCGCCGCAGACGCAGAGAAATGCCGGAGCAGGAACGCAGACCGCTGGATGATGCGATCTTCCGCAATGTCATGCAGTCCGGATGGTTCCGGAGCGCGGATACGCTTTTGCTGTATGTATCCTGCGGCGGCGAGGCGGACACCGTGCGGATCCTTGCAGAAGCACTCCGCCTTGGAAAATGCGTTGCCGTCCCGAAATGCGGCGAAAACGGCGTGATGCAGTTTTACTGCATCGGCAGCATGGATGAGCTTGCCGCCGGTGCCTATGGGATCCTGGAGCCGACAGGAACGCAGCAGCCCGTAATCACATCGCAGACTGTCTGCATCGTTCCCGGCGTTGCCTTTACCCGAAGGGGGGAACGGCTCGGACAGGGCGGCGGCTATTATGACCGATTTCTGGAACTGCATCCGATGATGCGGACGGTCGGAATTTGCTACAGCTGTATGCTGCAGCCGGAGCTTCCCTGCGAAGCACATGACCGGCGCGTGGATATCGTTGTCACTGAAGAAAATGAGGAATGTCATCAACTTAAGAAAATCGGTTTCAAAAGGCGATAGCCTTTGGCGGCGGCGGCGACTCTCCACGGGGTGGGGCAGTTTTGCATGTGTATCATTAGATAGCTTAAGTTGAAAATATTGAGAAAATGAGGAGGTATGTCATGGCATCCAATGATAAGGATAAAATGCTGGATGAGATCCTGAATGAAGCAGCACAGAAAAAATCCGCCGGCAGGACTGCAAGGTCCGTACAGCGGCAGGAGGAAACACCCTATGTTCCGAAACATGCCAGGGAACCCGAACGTGTTTCCATACCGGAACCCCCTGTGCAGTCTGAAGAGGAGCTGGATATTCCGTTAGAAGAGGAGGAAGAAGCTCCCGCACCGCGCGCACCCCGCAAAACCAAAGCGGAGCGCGAGCGTGAAGCCAAGCGCAGAAAGAAGCGCAGAAGAAACAAAAGCGTCGGCAGAGTCTACGGCGTACTCATCATGCTGACCATCATCATTGTGACTTCTGTTGCACTGTCCGTCGGCATTATCGAGGTCGGCAAGGACATGATCGGTATTGAGGGTACTCAGACGCTGGTGCCGTTCACCATTCCGGAGGGTGCGACCACCGCGGAGATCGCCGATGATCTGTACGAAGCCGGCATCATCAAGTATCCCAAGGCGTTCGTGTATTTCTCAAGGCTGAGTGACGCGGATGCCAGCTACAAGGCGGGTGAGCATGAGGTCAGCAGTGCCATGGCATATGAAGCCATCATTGCCGAGCTGTCCGGTCTTGCCACGGAGGAGCTTGTGACAGTCGATGTCATGTTCCCGGAGGGCATTTCCGTCTATGAAGCAGCAGAAAAGCTCGAAGAAGCCAAGGTCTGCGAGGCACAGAAGTTCATCTATTATTTCAACATGGCAAATTACGGCTATGGCTTTGAGGAGTATCTCCCCAAGACCCAGAGCAAGCTGAAATTCTGCAAGATGGAGGGCTATCTCTTCCCCGATACCTACACTTTCTATGAGGAAATGCCGCCGGATGATGTCTGCCGCAAGATCTATATGAACTTCAACAAGAAGATCACGGACGAATACTACGCACGCATGGAGGAGCTGGGCATCACACTTGATGAGATGATCACACTGGCTTCCATCGTGCAGGAAGAGGCGGCGTTCAAGGATGATATGAAGGATGTTGCATCCGTATTCTGGAACCGTCTGAATAATCCGGCAGAATTTACAAGACTCCAGTCCGACCCGACTTCCAAGTATGTCGAGGAGATCATCAAGCCCAATATCGAGCTGGAGGATGAGCTGATCTATGACGCTTATGATACATACATCTGCGCAGGTCTGCCGGCGGGTGCGATCGGCTGTCCCGGCATTGATGCGATCGAAGCAGTGCTGTATCCCAATGAAACCAATTATTATTACTTCTACGCAAATGTACAGACCGGCGTGACCTATTTTGCCACCACGCTGGAGGAGCATTATGCAAATGAGGAAATGATCAAGCAGCAGCAGGCAGAAGCTGCTGCAGCAGCGGAGGGTGAAGAATGATGCGCCCCGAAGTACTTGCCCCCGCAGGCGATAAGGAACGCCTGCTGGCGGCACTGGATTTCGGCGCGGATGCCGTATACCTCGGCGGTCAGATGTTCGGAATGCGTGCCAATCCTGCCAATTTTGACGAAGCAGGTCTGCACGAAGCCGTAAGACTTGCGCATGACCGGGGTGTAAAGGTCTACCTGACCTGCAATACGCTCCCCCGCAGCAATGAGCTTGCCTTTTTCCCGAAGTTCGTGGAAACCGCAGTTGCAGCAGGTGTCGATGCCATGATCGTGGCAGACATCGGTCTGATGACGATGCTGCGCGAGCTTGCGCCGGATATGCCCATTCACATGTCCACACAGACGGGCATTGTGAACTATGCCTCCGCGAATGCCCTCTACAAAATGGGCGCAAGACGCGTGGTGCTGGCAAGGGAGCTTTCTCTGGAGGAGATCCGTGAGATCCGCCGGAATACACCGGAGGATCTGGAGATCGAGGTCTTTGTGCATGGCGCGATGTGCGTGAGCTTTTCGGGAAGATGCCTGCTTTCGGCATATTTCACCGACCGCGACGCAAACCGCGGCGCATGTGCCCAGCCCTGCCGCTGGAAATATGCGCTGGTCGAAGAAAAACGCCCCCATCTCCCCATGCCCATCGGCGAGGACGAGGACGGGACATATATCCTGAATGCGCGTGATATGTGCATGATCGACCATATCGACAAGCTTGCAGAAGCTGGCGTGACCTCCTTTAAGATCGAAGGCAGGGCAAAATCCGCCTATTATGTATCCGTCATCACCAACGCCTACCGCATGGCAATGGATTACTATCTGGCGCATCCGCATGACTTTCAGCTCCCGGCACAGATCAGGGATGAGGTGTTCAAAGTGAGCCACCGCAAGTACTGCACGGGCTTCTTCTTCGGTCATCCGAATGCCTGCCAGTACTACGAATCCGGCGGTTATATCCGCACCTGCGATGTGGTCGGCATCATCACCCGCTGTGAGAACGGCACGGTCTACGCGACCCAGCGCAACCGCTTTTTTGCCGGAGATACCGTAGAGATCCTTGCACCGAACTGTGCGCCGGTCAGCATGAAGCTGGACGAGATCTATAACGGCGAAGGTGAACGCATCACAACGGTCAACCACGCCATGATGGATTTTTCATTCCCCTGTGAGCTGCAGTTCCCGGAGAACAGCATCATCCGTATGCAGACGGAGGAAGCCGCAGACAAGTGCATTCCCTAAGAGCCTGTTTAGTATTTTTCAATAGCAGCCTTTTCGGCATGTTTTCCCTGTATCTTTGCCCGAAATCCTCGAAATACATACAGTATGCCTGAATGCAAGTCAGGATGCTGTCTGAACATGAATGGTATACAGGCATTGGATTTGAGCCTGTATTCCTTCGGATTTCGTGCTTCGATACATGAAGAATCTGCTCGAAAATTTTACTGTTTCCAGATACTAAACACGCTCTAACACCAACAGCCCCGCATCCGCGGGGCTGTATTATTTTGCAGGGTTGGTGATTTCCGTTATTCTGCCAGATACGAAACCGGATCAAGATACACATTTCCCTGCATCACTTCAAAATGCAGATGGCTTTCCATCGCGCTTTCCATATCTGCCGTATTGCCGACCGCGCCGATCACCATGCCGCAGGTCACAGTATCCCCCGTATTGACGGCAAGACCTGCATTCAGATTACAGCAGCGGCTTGTGATGCCGTTCTGGTGATCGATGGTCACACACACGCCCCACAGCGGATCCTCCTCCACGGCTGTTACCACGCCGTCAGCCATTGCGCGCACCTCGTCGCCGAGCGCAGCAGCAATGTCAATGCCGTTGTGTGTCTGCCATACGCCTGTGGTCTCGGACTTGACAAGCTCGCCATTGCTGAATGCAGCGATGACCTCGCCCACGATCGGATAGGCAGCTTCCAGATCAGCAGGAGCCGTCTGCGGTGCTGCGGTCTCCGTCTGTGTTTCCGCCGTAACTGCCGCAGCCTCCTGGAACTGTGCAGTTTCCTCCGGCATGAACACAGGCTCCTCCGCCTCGTATTCCGGTACATATGCGGCTTCTCTCGCAGTGGAAGCCGCTGTTTCCGTCATGCTCTGCACCGGTTCCGTTTCTGCAAGCCGCGCCGCCGCGTTATTGGCGGAATCCACCGCAGAATCCAGCCGGAGCGTCAGCTGATCCGCTGTCTGTGTATAGGCGAACCAGCAGGAGACACCGATCATGACCGCACTGAGCGCAAGCACCAGATAGAAGCTGAGACTGCCGTATCTGTTTCTGTTTTCATTTGTATTTTTCACATAAAACACCTCCGTTCATAGTTTTGTCAGGATTGCAAGGATTATACAGCCTTTGCAAATTATCGCCGAGAACTTGACGCCGGATCCATTCCACCCGCATGGAATGGTTTTTTTTCGTGCAATCTCACCGTTTTGCCATAAACTACTTGCAATTGCAGGTGAGTTGTGCTATAATGTAAGTTGGATGTTTATTGAAAATAAAGCAATACGCCTCTCCGTCTGCGGACGGAGAAGCAGTATCACAAGAGGAGAGATCATTTATGGACAATAATATGCTGTTCCCGATCGAAACGACACGCCACCTCATTTTTGTAGCGGCGGCACTGATCCTTTTTATTGCGCAGTATATCCGCCAGCGCAAAAAGTACCAGCTCGTGTTTGCGATCGCCATTCCCGCGACACTGCTGCCGTATCTGAGCGACCACCATGTACTTTTCAGCGTTCTCGGTGTTCTGGAATTTGCTGCATTGATCGCCGCACTGGTATTTGCCAGGACTATTGACCGCGATCCGGTACCGCCGGAAGCGGAGGGTTCCGCAGAAGCTGCTGCTGAAGTATCGGCGGAAGTCATCGCCGAGACTCCTGCGGATGCACCCGCCGAAGCGTCGGAGGATGCGGAATGAGAAAGATCGTCATTCCCGACTGGGACACCGTTTCTGCCAATGATGTGGGCTTTTCCGTATTTTCAAAATACGGCGAGATCACATGCTGCGGTCCGACCCTTCCGGAGGAAGCGGCTGACAAGATCGGTGATGCGGAGATCGTACTGTGCAACAAGACCCCCATTACTGCGAATGTGATCGCAAAATGCCCGAATCTTCAGTATATCGGTCTGTTTGCAACCGGCTGCAACAACATCGACCTCGAAGCAGCCTCGGCACGCGGCATCGTGGTCAGCAACGCCGGCGAGTATTCCACGCAGGCTGTGGCACAGCATACCTTTGCACTCCTGCTCAGCCTTGCCGGGAATCTCATCGCCTATGATGCCTCCGTCCGCGAGGGTGCATGGATACAAAGCCCGACCTTCTCCTGGTTCCCCCATCCCGTTCATGAGCTGTGGGGAAAGACTATTGCTGTGATCGGCTACGGAAGCATTGGCAGAGCTGTGGCAAAAATCGCGGATGCCTTCGGGATGCAGGTCATCGTTTCTACACGAACGATGCCGGAAAACTGCCCGTATCCCGTTGTTTCCATGGAGGAAGCCTTCCGCCGTGCGGATGTGCTGACCATCCACTGCCCGCTGACACCGCAGACCGCCCACCTGATCCGGAAGGAAACGCTTGACCTGATGAAGCCCACTGCCTTCCTCATCAATACCGCGCGGGGCGGCATCGTCAACGAGCAGGAGCTTGCGGATGCGCTCAATTCCGGCAGGCTTGCCGGGGCGGGACTGGATGTCCTTGACCGGGAGCCGATGTCTCCGGACACGCCGCTGCGCAATGCGAAAAACTGCCTGATCACACCGCATATTGCCTGGTCTCCGCTGGAAACACGCGAAAGACTGATCGGCATCGTAGAGGAGAACCTCAGAGCGTTCCTTGCAGGCACACCCAGACATCAGGTGAACAAATAAAAGTAAGGGGAATAGGATCATGATTGATTTTTCCGAAAAGAAGCGTATTGTCATCAAGCTTGGCACTTCCACGCTTGCCCATAAAACCGGTAAGCTCAACATCCGGCGCATGAACAGCCTGACCCGCGTACTGGCAGACCTCCAGAACAGCGGTCATGAGCTGATCCTGGTATCCTCCGGTGCTGTCGGACTCGGTGTCGGCAAGCTGAACCTGCGGGAGCGTCCCAAGACCACCCCCGGAAAACAGGCAGCCGCCGCTGTCGGTCAGTGTGAGCTGATGCACATTTATGACGAAATGTTTTCAAAATACAGCGTGACCGTCGCGCAGATCCTGCTGACGAAAACCATCATCAGCACACCTGACCGCGTGGACAATGTACGCAATGCCATTGATGAGCTGACATCCATGGGCGTGATCCCGATCGTGAATGAGAACGACACAGTGGCAATTGACGAGCTGGAGCTGGAGATCGGCGAGAACGACTCACTCTCCGCCGTGGTGGCATCCATTGCCGGCGCAGATCTGCTCATTATCATGTCCGATATTGACGGTCTGTATTCCGAGGATCCCCACAAGAATGCGGATGCGGAGATTATCCCCGTGGTGGAATGCATCGACAGCCATATTGAAGCCATTGCCGGCGGTGCAGGCAGCAGCCTTGGCTCCGGCGGTATGGCGACCAAGATCAATGCGGCAAGGATCGCGACCGCTGCAGGTGTGGATATGATCATTATGAACGGTAAAAATCCCGATGATCTGTACCGTCTGTTTGACGGCGAACAGCTCGGCACCTATTTCCCGGCGATCAGAAACTAACAGAGGAGGCATGACCTATGACTTATATGGAAACACTTGGACAGCGTGCAAAAACTGCCGCTCCTGCCGCTGCAAAGGCGGGTACAGTCCTCAAGAATCAGGCACTGACCGCAGTTGCAGACGCGCTCCTGAAAAACTGTGAGCGTATTATTGCTGAAAATGCAAAGGATCTGGAAAATGCTGTCCAGAACAATATGACCGCTGCCCTGCAGGACAGACTGCGCCTGGATGAAAGCCGGATCAAGGCAATTGCCAATGCTGTCTGCAAGCTCATTGCACTGGAAGACCCGATCGGTACGGAGGACAGGGGATGGGTACGCCCCAATGGTCTGCGCATCCGTCAGGTGCGCGTGCCGCTGGGTGTCATCGGCATCATCTTTGAATCCCGCCCCAACGTTACAGTGGATGCCGCAGCCCTCTGCCTGAAGGCTGGCAATGCGGTGATTCTCCGCGGCGGCAAGGAAGCCATCCATTCCAACACCTGCCTGGTGTCCGTGATGCGTGAAGCACTGGAAAGCGTCGGACTCCCGGCGGATCTTGTGCAGCTCGTGGAAAAGACCGATCGTGAAACAGCCGCAGAAATGATGAAGCTCAACGGCTATCTGGATGTCCTGATCCCCAGAGGCGGCGCAGGTCTGATCCAGGCAGTTGTCAAGCAGGCGACCGTTCCGGTCATCGAAACCGGTGCGGGCAACTGCCATGTATATGTGGATGCCTCCGCTGATCTCGGAATGGCAGTACAGATCGCTGACAATGCCAAGACCCAGCGTCCCTCCGTCTGCAATGCCATCGAGACACTTCTCGTACATAAGGACATCGCCCCCGCATTCCTGCCCCACATCAGAACCGCTTTTGCAGCGCACAATGTGGAGATCCACGGCTGCGAGAGAACACAGCAGATCCTCGGTGACAGCGTGATCCCGGCGACTGAGGAGGATTATGCCACGGAGTATCTGGATTATAAGATCGCTGTCCGCGTGGTGGATTCCGTTGAGGAAGCCGTTGCACATATCCTGAAATACAGCACACGCCATTCCGAATGCATCGTGACCCAGTCCATGCAGAATGCGGAATATTTCCAGAACAGCGTGGATTCTGCGGCAGTCTATGTCAATGCCTCCACCCGTTTCACAGACGGCGAGGAATTTGGCTTCGGTGCAGAGATCGGCATTTCTACCCAGAAGCTTCATGCAAGAGGCCCGATGGGACTGCAGGCACTGACCACCATCCAGTACCGTATCATCGGCAGCGGTCAGATCCGCTGACGTACCGGAGAGATCTATGAAAAAAAATGACATCAATCATCTGCTCAACGGTCTGCTCGGAGAGGAGGCACCCAAGCCCCCAAAAGCTCCGGAGCCGCCGAAGCAGCCCGAAAAAAAATCGGCAGCAAGTGAAAAGTCCCGCAAGCGCGTAGAGGAGATCACCCGCAACGTGGAGATGGAGACCATCCAGAACCGCCCCGCACCAAAGAAGCGCACAGAAACCGTGCTTCCGAAGCGTGAGCCGGTTCCCGTTCCGGCACCCATCAGCCATTTTTCGGATGAACCGTCCCAGAATCCGGCAGTGCGGATGCGCGACAGGCTCGATGAGACCGCGCTCCCCATGCTCGATGCGGAACGCAAGCCCAACCAGATCATCCCGCCGAAGCCCAGACCGGAGCAGAAGAAAAAACAGAAAAAAAAGCGTCCGCAGACTGTGCAGAATACTCCAGAAGCGCAGCCCTCACGCTCCGCAGATATGCCCGTTCCGCAGTCGGCACTCCCGCCCAAGCGGAAGATCCCGCATATCGTAATACCGGATGAGCTGCCGCCGGATATTCCGCGTGATACGACCATTGCAGATGAGATTCGCCGCAGAAAGCAGCTCGAAGCGCAGCAGGATGATGCTCCCACGAAGCTGATGCCGGCAGTGGAACCGCCGAAGCCCGCCGCCATTTCCCGCGAGGAAGAGGTGACCCGCAAGGCAGAGCTGATCAAGCAGCGCATCCGCCTTGCGATGGAACAGTCGGAAGCCGCGCCTGCGGAAGAACCGGTGCAGGAAACGCCGCCTGCAGAACCGGAAGCGGTACCCGAGCCGGAGATCCCAGCCGCAAAGCCCAAAAAGCACAGAAAAAAGAAGCCAGCTCCGAAACAGCCGGAGCCTGTGATCGAAGAGCCTGTATCTGCGGAAGAACCGGCTCTGCCGATCGAGGAAGCAGAGGCTGCAGAACCTGTTTCCGAGGAACCGATCCGGCAGGAGGAACCAGCTGAACCGGAGCTTCCCGCAGAAAAGCCGAAGAAGCGCAAAAAGAAGAAGTCCTCCGCTCGAAAGCCGATGGAACAGCCGATCCCCGAACCGATCGCGGAGCCGGAGCCGGTTTCTGAAGCTCCTGCTATGGAAGAACCGCAGCCGGTCTATGAGGAGCCAGTGCTGGAGACCCAGCCGGAGGAGATCGTTTCCGAGATTCCCGAAATGACGGAGCCGGAAATGCAGATTTCTGAAGAGCCCGTACCGGAACCGCCCCAGCCGCAGGAAGCACCTGCACCGGCAGTATCTGCCGCGCCGCGTCTGCGCCATCTCAGCGCAGTGGATGAGCCGAAGCCCAGACGCGGATTGTTCGGTTTTGGCAGTAAAAAAAAACAAAAGCTGACCGCAGAGGCTGAGAAAAAAGCCGAATCTGCGGAGTTATCGGTATTTTTTGAGGAATCCCCCGTACAGGATGCCGAGCCTCCCGCCCCGGAGGAACCGCCGGTGATCCCGGAAGAACCGGAAATCCCCGCTGTGCCGGAGAAACCCCGGAAATGGGAACGCTCCGCTGTACAGGAAATGCCGGAGGAATCCCGCAGATGGAACAGCCGTAAGCCCAAGAAGGCAGAAAAGTCCATTCCGGAAGAGAAACCCGTTCCTGAAGAGACACCTCTTCCTGTCGAAACACCTGTTCCCGCAGTCAGACTGCCGGAACCGGAAGTGATGCCGGAGCCGGAAATCGTGCAGAAACCGGAAGTGAAGCCGGAACCTGCACCGGAACCGCCCGCATCGGAGCCGGAGCTTTTGCAGGAGCCTTCCATCCATGTGGAGCTTCCGGAGGAAAAAAGCAAGAAGATCAGCGGTTTTGCAGCTTCCCTGCGTGCCGCGCTTGATGAGGACACAGCGGAGCTTGCCGATGAAAAAGCAGAGCCGCTTCCGGATGAGAACACCATTGATGTTGCCGTCGGAAAACGCCGCTATATCCGCCGCTGCACCTATTTCATGGCGGGTATGATCTGCTCTGTATTCGCGGTGGTCGGTCTTGCTGTCTGCATTATGCAGGGCATCCGCATCGTGCGCGATTTCACCGGCAGCTCTTCCCTCAGCGCAGAGCTGGAGGATGTGCTCTATCCGGTGGCAGTTGTGGATCTTCCTGATTTTGAACATCCCTCTGAAGCCGCGCCGGAAACACTGCTGTCTGCGGCGATGATCGATCTGCTGATGTACGAGGATCTGTCCCGCTATCCCATGAGCTTCGACATGCTCTCCATCCCCGCACAGGATGTGCAGGCAAGAGCAGGCGAGATGTTCGGTGTGCAGTTTGACAGCATGTTCATCACACTCTACGCTGCCGGCGAGACCTTCTACTATGACGCAGCCACCGGCTGCTACAATGTACCGGCATCCCCCGTCATCTTTTCCTATGCACCGGATGTACAGGAGATCCGCCGCGCAGAGGATACCTACACGGTAGTTGTCAAATACCGCAGAGATACGGCACAGTGGCAGCAGCGTTCAGAGAATTTTGACATATCCGCAGAAAAAACAATGGAGATCACCCTGCAAAAAAGCGGTGATGATTACTGTATTGTACGCATTATGAACATTTCGGAGCATTCCGAAGGTGTATAAAGCGTAACCAGGAGGAAACAGATATGAGAATACTGGTAGTCGGACTTGGCTTGATCGGCGGTTCCGTCTGCAAGGCACTGCATACGTTCACAGAACACAGTGTATATGGCTGTGACGCGAATGCAGAGATCACCGAAAAGGCAATGGCACAGCATGTGATCGACGGTGTTGTCACGGGGGACTGCAGCGGTTTTGACATGATCGTGGTATCCCTCTATCCAGAGATCGTCCGGAGTTGGGTGCAGCAGCATGTGCAGAGCATGACCCCCGGCACGATCGTCATCGACGTGGCAGGTGTCAAGGCGGATATTCCCGAAACAATGGGGAAACTCTGTGCGGAATACGGTGTACATTACCTCGGTACGCACCCCATGGCGGGCAAGGAACGCTTCGGCTTTGATGCCTCCGATGAAAATCTCTTCCAGGGCGCGAATTTCATTCTCACCCCCATGCCCGATACGCCGAAGGCGGTCACTGCCGAGGTGAAGAACTTTGCCCATCAGATCGGCTTCCGCCGTTTCGTCCTGACAACACCCAAACTCCATGACAGAATGATCGCCTATACCTCCCAGCTTGCCCATGTGGTGTCGAGTGCCTATGTGAAAAGCCCCGTGATCGAGCTGGAAAGCGGCTTTTCCGGCGGCAGCTTCCATGATATGACCCGTATTGCAACGATGAACGAGGACATGTGGACGATGCTCTTTCTGGAAAACCGCGAAAGCCTGATCGAAGAGCTGGATGTGCTGATCGAAAATCTCCAGGAATACCGCGCAGTCCTTGACAGTGCGGACAGGGACGCGCTGCACCGGCTGATCGCAGACGGCAGAAAGCGCAAGGAGGAGAACCTGCAAAGACGCAGGAACGCCCCCTCCGTGATCGACCTGACGCAGGATGCAGCAGAGCGATCCGGCAACACCCCCGCTGGCGATATGTGGGCGAAATACATCGGCAGCACCAGCATCCTGACCCTGACGAACGGCCAGCGGTACAAAGTCCTGTCCATCGAAAAAGGCTGGTACCGCATCGTAGCCGACAACGGCGAAGACTACCTGTACCCGCCGGAGTTGTTTGAAGTTGAGAAGGATTGAGTCGGTTTTGACAAGGCTTCAAAAGACAATAGCCTTTGATGGCGACGGTTTCCCACAGGAGCGATGTCATCAACCCAAGCTGGGGAGTTACCCCAAAAACCGCCGCAGGCGGAAGCAGGGTGCGGGGGCGCAGCCCCCCGTTCTAATCCCCCCTCCCTCCGGAAGGGGGCAGGGGGCGGGCAGTTTTGCAGAACCATCATTAGAATGATTAAGCTATGCATATCGCCATAAAACCCCATCAAAAAATATTTTCAAAAAAATGAAAAAACCACTTGACAAATCAGGTGAAGTATGCTATACTAATAAAGTCGTATTCTAAAGACAGCTGGCGGCGAGAGCCCTAAGTCCAGCCGAGGAGTGCAAGCGGTAAGAATTACCCCCTCTCTTTGTGTTCTTCAGAATGCAAAGGGAGTTTTTTGTATTCCCGATACGATGTACAGCGAAAGCTGATATTTCAATCGGAGGTGAATGTAAATGCCGAGTGCAAAGGTTCTGGAATCCAAGAAGGTAAGAGTTGACGAGCTGACCGAACTGCTGAAGAACAGCGTTTCCTGCGTTCTCGTTGACTACAAGGGCATCACTGTAGCAGACGACACCAAGCTGCGTCGTGAGCTGCGTGAGGCTAATGTAAACTACTTCGTAGAGAAGAATTCTATGCTGAAGTTTGCGTTCCACAACATCGGTATGGAGTGCTTTGATGAGGTACTGAATGGTACAACTGCTATCGCAATCTCCAACGATGACCAGACAGCACCTGCAAGAATTCTGGGCGAATTTGCTGAAAAGCACGAGAATTTCGTTCTGAAGGCAGGCTGCGTAGAGGGCGAGTACTTTGATTCTGATAAGATCAAGGCTCTGTCCAAGATTCCGTCCAGAGACGTTCTGCTGGCACAGCTCGTTGGTTCCCTGCAGGGTCCGATTCAGAAGCTGGCTGCTCTTCTGCAGGCTGTTGTGGACAAGGATGGCGAGGCTGCATAAGCTTTTTACAGCTTGCAGCATGAGTCTGCAAATCATCTGACGGCAGTACCTTCTGCCCGTAATGCATGGACGTTACACATGACAAAAAATTATTTAAAAGGAGATTATTATCATGGCATCTGAGAAGACAATGAAGTTTATTGAAGATATCAAGGCTCTCACAGTTCTGGAACTGGCTGAACTGGTTGAGGCTATCCAGGAAGAATTCGGCGTAACTGCAGCAGTAGCAGCAGCTCCGGCAGCAGGCGGCGCAGCAGCAGCAGCTGAGGAGAAGACTGAATTCGACGTAGTGATGACATCCTTCGGCGACAAGAAGATGGGCGTTATCAAGGCTGTTAAGGACGTTCTGGGTCTGGGCCTGAAGGAAGCTAAGGAAGCTGTAGAAGGCGTTCCGAAGACTCTGAAGGAAGGCGTTTCCAAGGCTGAGGCTGAAGAGCTGAAGGCTAAGCTGGAAGAAGCAGGCGCAACAATCGAGCTCAAGTAAGTTTACTTACTATGCACGGAGCGGAGGGGAGACCCTCCGCTTTTTTTATGGCAACACCGCACAAAGACCGTCTGGCGGCTTTGCACATGGCTTGCTTCCATCTTTTCCGCATCTTGCCCCAAAATCCCTTGACATACGTCAGTATGCCTGCGGAATTTTTGGACAACCTGACGAAAAATCTGACTGCGCAATCCACGCACAATCTTTGTGCGGCATTGCCTTATGTGAGAAACAGCTCTGCAATGTAAAGCAGCACCACCCCCGGAACACCGAGAAATACGGACACTGCCAGATTGAACCAGCAGAGCGTCGGCGCAAATCCGACCGCCCCGCCATAGCAGTGCAGCAGGATGAGGGAAGCAAGTCCGCTTGTACTGCCGAGCAGAAACGTCCGGATCCGTCTGCGGCAGCGCAGATAAAACACCAGCAGTGCAATTGCCGCACCTGCGTAAAGCAGAATGTGCGGGTTTTCTGTGATCCATTCCATAAGAACCTCCTATGCTTAGAGCAGTATATAGGCGATCGCCAGCAGAAGCTTCGCGTCCGCACCATCCTTATACAGTATGTACAGCAGCCCCAGCAGTGCAAGCCGCTCGCCGTCCCATCCCTTCATCAGATTCTGCAGCTCCGCAGGAAGCAGAGAACCCGCAGAAGGGGAGGAGGCAGCCGGAGCAGATGCCGGCTTCTCCTGCACCGGTGCGGACGGCATGGCAGCGGAGGAACGCATTCCTGCACGCCGCTGCATTTCACGCGAACGCCGTATGGCATCCTGCCGCATGGCATTGAAATTCTGCTGGTGATCCTGTGGCATCCCACCACCGCCTTTACAAGATTTGTTGCAGCATTCCGCTTTCTTTCAAGGTACCCCAGACCGTCATCAGGCGCAGGAGTCTGACCGCCCTGTCCACCTTTTCCCGCCGATCCTCCCGAAGATGCGGCCGCAGAGCCAGAAGCAGGGCAGTGTTCTCATCCTGCTTCTGGCTGTTCTGCCACAGCTCCCCCAGCCGGAGGAGCAGCATCGGGTCAAAGGGCAGCCCGCTGCTGTCCGCCGCCTCGCTTTCACATGACTCCGGCGGCGGAGGATCCGGGGCAGCATTCGCTTCCCCCTGCAGCATCTGTGCAAGCTCGGAGATCTGCTTCATGCTTTCCGGATCGGAGAGCAGCTCCTGCATTTTTCCGAACAGATCGTCCATTAGTGTTTCCCGCCGGAAAGCTTCTCATACAGTGCCTTTGCCTGCGGCGCACTCATAAGCTTTTCCACGATCTGCGGATTTTTGACCGCCTGCTGGAATTTCTGCGCATCTGCACTGCTCATGTTCCGGAGTGCGCTGTCAAATTTGCCCGCTTCCAGCTCCCGGCGAAGCTGATCGGGGGACATGCCCAGCTTTTTGCCGACCGCCTGCAGCAGACCATTCAGGTCGTTTCCGCTGAACTGTGAATTTTTCGGTTCGTTCATAAAAAAACACCTTTCTTTCATCAAAACTGTATTGTATTTTTTTACAGTTTATGTTATAATATTAAGGATTAGACTTTATTAGGAGGTTTGCACGATGAAAATCGTTGTCATGTCCGATTCCCACGGTGTCCATCAGACATTTGAAATGGTGATGAACAAGCAGCCGGATGCGGATCTGTACATCCATCTCGGTGACGGTGAGCGCGAGGTTCACACGTTTCTCCTGTCACATCCTGAATACAAAGAACGATTCTGCTATCTCTGCGGCAACTGTGATTACGGCTTCCTGGTCGATCCCACACTTGATAAATTGGTAATGACGCTCCCCCATGGGCATAAGCTCTTTGCCGCACATGGTCATGCCTATCAGGTAAAATACGGCACCAACCGCATGAGATTCGATGCACGCGAGGTGCATGCTGATATCGTCCTGTACGGACATACCCACATCCGCGAATGCAGATATGAGGACGGCGTATATATTGTCAATCCCGGCAGCCTTGGTGCGCCCCGCGACGGCAAGCGTCCGGGCTTCGCGCTCATTGATGTCTGCGAAAGCGGCGTATCCGTCAATCTTGTAGAACTGACGCGCTGACGGCAGCGCCCATTACTACTATATGCGGCACCATCGGAAAAGTTGCCGGTCTGGAGGTATTGCACCCATGCAAATCACATTCCCCAGAACTCTGGGTCAAAAAACATCTGAGAAATATGCACTGGCATTCGGTCTGGGCTTCCTGTCCCTGCTGATCGTCCTGCTTCCGCTTATGATCATGGATCGGGGCTACTTCATCTACTATGGTGATTTCGTATCCCAGCAGCTCCCGTTTTATGAGCTGGCAAATGATGCGGTAAGAAACGGTCAGTTCGGCTGGAACTGGTACACCGACCTCGGCGGCAGCTTCATCGGCTCCTATGCCTTCTATCTGTTCGGCAGTCCGTTCTTCTGGCTGTCCGTCCTTCTGCCGAAAAGCTGGGTACTCTATTCCATCCCATGGCTCCTCAGCCTGAAGCATGGCATTGCCTCCCTGACAGCCTATGCCTACATCCGCCGGTTTGTGCAGAACAAGAACGCCGCAGTCATCGGCGGTCTGCTCTATGCGTTTTCCGGCTTCCAGACCTTCAATCTCTTTTTCAACCATTTCCAGGATGTCACCGCCCTGTTCCCCCTCATGCTTATTGCAATGGAGGAGCTGGTCAACAATAACCGCCGCGGCTGGTTTGCCGTGATCGTGGCAGTGATGGCGGTGAACAATTACTTCTTCTTCACCGGACAGGTGACGTTCCTTGTGCTGTATTTCTTCATGCGCTGCAATTGCCGCGACTTCCATGTGAATATGAAGAAATTCCTCGCACTCGGCATCGAAGCCGTACTCGGTGTCTGCATCGCCTGCATCGTCCTGCTTCCGGCAGCAATGGCGGTCATGGGCAATTCCCGCGTTTCCTACGCGCTGGTCGGTCAGGATATGCTCTTCTACAGCGACAAGACCCGTATCATGCGCATCATCCAGAGCTTTTTCATGATCCCCGATGCCCCCGCCCGTCCCAATCTCTTCTCCACGGACAACGGCAAATGGGCATCCATCGGCGGCTATCTCCCCATGTTCTCCATGGCTGGCGTGATCGCCTTCATGGGACACCGGAAGAAGCATTGGGCGACCCGCCTGACATGGCTCTGCATTTTCTGCGCATTTGTGCCGTTCTTCAACAGCATGTTCTACATGTTCAACGGCTCCTACTATGCCCGCTGGTACTACATGCCCATCCTCATCATGGCAATGATGACCGCCCATGCACTGGATGACCAGGAGATCCGCTGGAAACGCGGCATCTCTGTCTGCGCCGTCATGCTCATCGTGTTCAGCGTGATCTCGTTCCTGCCGGTTAATGTGGCACCGGATGGGGAGGAGAAAACGCTCCGCTACTTTGAATTTGCTAATATCCCGACGTATTTTGGCGTGGTAATCGGACTTTCCATCCTTCTCTGGACGGGTTCCTATTGCGTGATCCTGCTCCGCGCCCGCAAGCGTCCCTTCCTGCAGAAAGCAGTGATCCTGACGGCTGCCGCATGTGTGATCAGCACGGCAACAGTGGTATATTTCGGCAGATCCATCGGACCCGACGGCGATACCTATATTGAGACCGCGATCCGCGGCGACGAGAAAATTTCCATTTCCTACGAAACGGACGAGGACGACTATTTCCGCATAGACATCTCCGAAAATTACGATAATTACCCCATGTTCTGGGGCTTGTCCAGTATGCGCACCTTCCACAGCACGGTCAGCGTATCCATCATGGAGTTCTATGACAGCATCGGCATCACCCGCGATGTGGCATCCCGTGCGGAACCCAAGCACTACACCCTCCGCAGCCTGTTCTCTGTCAAGTACTACTTCGAGCGTGTCGAGGACATCGACCCTGAAAAGCCGTTCGAAATGCCGGGCTTTACCTATTTGAAAACCGAAAACGGCTTCAATATCTATGAGAACGAGTATTTCATCCCCATGGGCTTTACCTATGACACCTATGTGACACAGGATATGCTTGAGGGCAGAACGGATATGACCAGAGAACGTCTGCTCATTCATTCCCTCGTCCTTACGCCCGAACAGGCGGAGACCTACCAGGACATCATCCAGCCTGCGGACGCTGCCTCCTATACCCCCAGCGAGGAAGCCTATCTGGAATACTGCAAGGCACATGCGGCAGAGTCCTGCGAGAATTTCACCTACGATTCTTCTCACTTTTCCGGCACGATCACCCTGTCCCAGCCGAAGCTGGTATTCTTCAGCGTCCCCTATGACAAGGGCTGGACAGCCACCGTCAACGGCGAGCCTGTGACCGTGGAAAATGTCAGCGGCGGTTTCATGGCAGTCCGCTGCGAAGCAGGGGAGAACGAAATCGTATTCCGCTATGATACGCCCGGTCTGAAAGCCGGTGTATGCATCACACTCGGCGGCATCCTGCTGCTGGCAGTTTATATAGCCCTTTCCAAGCCCCTGTTCGTGTCCAGGCATTACCGCCATACACACAGCTATGAGTATATGCCCGCTGCCGATGTCCGCGCTGCAAGGCATTATACCCAGGAGCTTGCAGAGGCGTTTCAGAACAAAGAGAACACCAACGAAAGAGAGGAAGATGCAGATGGCACATCTGAATGAGACCCAGCTTGACAGTACAGTGTTGTTTGACGGAAAGATCATCCGTGTTGAAAAAGATACCGTCCTTTTGGAGGACGGTAAACAGGCGTTCCGCGAGGTGGTGCGCCACCCCGGCGGCGTGTGCATCCTTGCACTAACGGACGAGCAGGAGGTTCTCTTTGTCCGCCAGTTCCGCTATCCCCATCGCACCGTAACCGTGGAGATCCCCGCCGGCAAGCTGGAATACGGCGAGGATCCGGAGACCTGCGGCAGACGTGAGCTTCTGGAGGAATGCGGCTGCACTGCCGGTGAATTTACCTATCTGGGTAAGCTTTTCCCCACGCCTGCCTATGATGCGGAGGTGATTCACATGTATCTTGCAAAGCACCTGACCTACGACCGCCAGCAGCTGGACGAGGGCGAGTTCCTGGATGTGGAGCGCGTTCCGCTCGAGGAAGCCGTGCGCATGGTGCTTGCGGATGAGCTGCCGGATGCCAAGACACAGGCAGCGATCCTCAGATACGCCGCGATGGCAAAAAAATAAGGAACGGTTAAAAAACCGTTCCTGAAACTACAATGTAGTTATGCTTCTGCAGCTTCTGTTTCTGCTTCAGCGGCTGACTCCTGTGCGGCGTTTTCCTGAGCCTCCAGCTCAGCAAGTGCCAGATGCTTCTGATATGCATCCAGAATGCTCTCCTCGATCATCTTTCTTGCTTCGGGAAGGATCGGATGCACGATGTCGCGGAAGATGCCATTCTCATCCTTGCGGCTCGGCATTGCGATGAACAGGCGTTCATCTCCCTGTACGATCTTGATGTCGTGTACCGCGAGCATGTGATCCACAGTGATGGATACCACTGCACGGAGACGACCCTCGGTAATGATCTTGCGGATTTTGATGTCTGTGATTTCCATGGTATGACCTCCTTGTGATGTTCTGCCAATCTGGCTTCATTGCTTCAGCATGGATAGTATGCCGCAAAAAGGGCATCGTATTCATGCAGGACACGGCGCAAGGAAGCACAGCTGCAGCATATAATAAGTATAATCCTTAGATATGGAAATAATAAGAAGAAATTAGGTGTATTTTATGAATAACTCCATACTTGACGGAAAAAAGCATATTCACTTTATCGGCATCGGCGGAAGCGGTATGTATCCGCTGGCGCAGATCCTCCACGCCAAGGGTTTTTATCTGACCGGCTCCGATAACAACGAGACCGATACCCTCCAGGCAGTACGCAATATGGGGATCCCGGTCATGCTCGGACAGTGCGCGGAAAATATCGAGGGCGCGGATCTGATCGTCCACACCGCTGCCATCATGGCAGACAATCCGGAGCTGATCGCGGCAAGAGCCTCCGGCGTTCCGGTACTGGAGCGCAGTGAGCTGCTGGGCATCGTCAGCAGCTGGTACGGCGACGCTGTCTGCGTATCCGGTACGCACGGCAAGACCACGACTACTTCCATGCTCGCGCAGATCCTCTACACTGCCAAGGTCGATCTGTCTGCGTTCATCGGCGGCAAGCTCCCCTGCATCGGCGGCAGCGGATGCTCCGGCAGCAGTGAGATCTTTGTCTGCGAGGCATGTGAGTTCGTTGACACCTTCCTCAAGCTCTATCCGGATACAGCCGTGATCCTGAACATTGACGCAGATCATCTGGATTATTTCAAGACCGTGGATAACATCATCCGTTCATTCCATAAGTTCTGTGAGCTGACCACCAAGCGCGTGATCTTCAACGGCGACTGTGAGAATACGAAAAAAGCAGTTGACGGCATCACCGGCAAGGAGCTGATCTCCTTCGGCTACGGCGAGGGCAATGATTACCGCGCAGTGGATGTGGAGATCCTCAGCGGTTCGTCCATGGCATATACCGCAGTGAAGAACGGCGAGGTACTCGGCAGGATCACCCTGCAGGTTCCCGGTGAACACAATGTCCTCAATTCCCTGGCAGCCGTTGCCGCATGTGACAGCCTCGGCATCCCCTTTGCCGCGATCGCACAGGGACTTGCAGAGTTCCGCGGTGCCGGCAGACGCTTTGAGGTACTCGGTCAGGTGAAGGGCGTGACCATCGCTGATGACTATGCCCACCATCCGACGGAACTGACCGCAACACTGAAGGCAGCAAAGAACATGCCCTACAATCGCGTCTGGGCAGTCTTCCAGCCGTTCACCTTCTCCAGAACCGCCCAGCATCTTGAAGAATTTGCTGAATCCCTCAGCATTGCGGATATTCCCGTTCTGACGGACATCATGGGTTCCCGCGAGAAGAACACCTACAACATCTTCACACGCCACCTTGCCGAAAAAATGGAACATTGCATCTGGTTCCCGCAGGATGAGGCGGCAGAGTACACGGACGAACGCAAATACAGCAATTTTGATGCTGTCTGCCAGTACGTCTGCGAGCATGTGCAGGAGGGTGATCTGGTGCTGACGATGGGCTGCGGCGATGTCTACAAGGTTGCCAAAATGATCCTGAAGCAGCTGCAGGAAGAGGAGAACTGATATGGGCGCACAGAGAGCAGATGAGATTCTGGAATTTATTAAGGATTACATCCGCTGTGAAAATATGGCTCCCTCCGTCCGCGAGATCTGCGAGGGCGTAGGCATCCGTTCGACCTCGACCGTACACCGCTACCTCCACAGACTGGAGGAGGACGGACGCATCCGCATGGCGGACGGCAAGAACCGTGCCATTGTGGTGACGGACGAGAATGAGGAAGAGCATGACGGCATTCCGCTGGTTGGTACAGTGGCAGCCGGCGTGCCGATCACAGCCATTGAAAACATTACGGATTATATTGCATTTGAGCCGCTGAAAAATTATGAAAACCAGCTGTTCGCGCTCCGTGTACGGGGCGAAAGCATGATCAACGCCGGCATTTTCGACGGGGACATCGTGATCGTGGAGCAGAACAATTACGCTGAAAACGGTGATATTGTCGTTGCCATGGTCGATCACAGCGAAGCCACCGTCAAGACCTTCTACAAGGAGAACGGACATTACCGTCTCCAGCCGGAAAACGATTTCATGGAACCCATCATCGTCCGCGATGTGGAGATCCTCGGCAAAGTCGTGTCCCTGATCCGCTATTTCTGACAGCGGCGGGACGTACTTACACTGATAATAGCAATCCAGCAATTTAAGGTCGATGCATTTTTGATGATGGATTCAAAAGGCGATAGCCTTTGGCGGGTGGAGGGTGACTCCCCACGGGGTGGGGAGACGGCACGAAGTGCCAGAGGGGACGGCACCGGTGAGGTGGGGCAGTTTTGGAGTGCTGACCCCAGAAAAAGTATCTATATTTAGGGAGTGTTGACACTAAAATAATACGCAGATTTTCGAGCAAAAATTTTATGCAGGCAAGGCGAAAAGGTGCAGGCAGGCTGTCGCCTGTCAAACCTTTTCAACGCAGGATGCGTGAAATTTTGCCGAAAAGATGTGTT
>JAZQCT010000023.1:0-6885 GCA_045546475.1 Oscillospiraceae bacterium | reverse complement strand
CCCCTCTGCCTCACTCCATTCGGCATCTCCCCACCCCGTGGGGAGTCGCCCCCTGCCCCCTCCCGGAGGGAGGGGGGATTAGAGCGGGGGCTGCGCCCCCGCGACCCGCCAAAGGCTAACGCCTTTTGAAACTGTTTGTCCGAGGGATAAGTATCCATTTATTTCTTCACCGCCCGCAGGAGTCTGGAAGCGAGCTTTCTTCTTCTTGTTCCATATGGCAGAATGCGGTCAATGCCGGTCTGCGCGGGCAGGACGGCAGTTTTATCCAGCGGAAGAAAAATGGTGTGCATTCCCAGATTCTGCGGGATGATCACATCCGAAATGGGGTTGTCGCCGATGTGGAGCATTGCCGAAAACGGGAACTGCTCCTGCTGCCGTACATAGCGGAACATGTCGCCGGTCGCCTTGCTGTGACGGACATCGCAGGAAACATAGACCTCCGAAAAGCCCATGATGCCGCATTTACAGAGCATCCGTCCGAGATGACGGCAGGAAAAATACATGTCGCTGATGAGGATCACGCGCTGGTTCAGCTCCAGAGCTGCCTTGAGCAGTGCAATGCCCTCCTCGCGCGGACAGCAGAGCCGCAGCTCCGTTTCCTTTTCCATCAGCTTCAGACGCTTGCAGAGCCGCGGGGAATAGTGCTCCATATCCTCCATCACCCTGTAGATCTCGTCGATATTGCATTCACCGCCGTCCGCCGTCTGCCGTGCAAGCTGTTCTGCGGTCACACGGTCCTGCGGAAAAGTGGGCGGAATTTCGGGAAAAGCCGATGCCATTTTGACAAATATATCCGTTGGCTTCCGGCAGGGGCGCGTCAGCAGCGTGTCAAATACATCAAAGCTCACGAGCCGGATGCCATGTGCCTTGATCTGCTGTTCCAGTACTGCCCCGTCCATCAGTGAAGCCCCCCTGCCGCCTTGGCATTGGCAAGCATCAGCTTGATGCGGTTTTCCTGGTTGACGCGGGTCGCGCCGGGGTCGTAGTCAATGGCAATGATGTTCGCGTTCGGGTATGCCTCCTTCACCGCGCGGCTCATGCCCTTTGCCACAATATGATTCGGCAGACAGCCGAACGGCTGTGTACAGATGATATTCTCCGTACCGGAAGCTGCAAGCGCACCCATTTCCGCCGGGATCAGCCAGCCTTCGCCCATGCTCACGCCAAGTCCGATGAACTTCTTGCCGTTCTCAATGATCTCCTCGAAATCATGCGGCGCGGTGAAAACGCCGTGTTTCTTGATCGCATGGATCAGCTCGCGCTGTTTGTGCAGGAAAAGCTTGTACGCGCCCTTGAACAGCGGTGTTCCCTTGGTGGCAGCGTCATAGATCTTCGCGTCCGTCACCTTGTTGATCGCCCAGTAGAGCATGAACTCCATGAATGTCGGCACGACCGGCTCACAGCCCTCGGAGATCAGGAAATCCTCCAGGTGGTTGTTCGCCAGGGGAGAGTATTTGACATAGATCTCACCCACGATGCCGACCTTGATCTTCGGAACGGCGGAACGTTCGATCTTTGCAAAATCTTCGAGGATCTCGCGGTAGATCTTCTTGGTGCGGGTGTATTTGTTTTCCTTGAAGAGTTTGTCGAGCTTTGCCTGCCATTTGTGCAGGCATTTTTCAGAGCTGCCCTTGATCAGCTCATAGGGGCGGCACTGGTTATAGATGGTCATGAGCAGGTCGCCGTACAGAACGCCGTACATGCATTTGAGCGTGATGGGCGCAGTCATCTGGAATGCGCTGTCCTTCTCCAGTCCTGAGAAATTCAGGGATACCACCGGCACCTGCGGATAGGTCTCCTCCAGACATTTGCGCAGAAGGTAGATGTAATTGGACGCACGGCAGCCGCCGCCGGTCTGTGTGATCATGAGGGCGGTTTTGTTCGGGTCGTATTTGCCGCTTTTGAGAGCCTCCATGAACTGCCCGACCACCAGCAGACAGGGATAGCAGGTGTCATTATGGACATTCTTCAGACCTTCTTCCACCACTGTCCGTGATTCACTTTCCAGCAGCTCACAGTGGAAACCGTAGGATTCAAACACATTGATGAACAGCTTGAAGTGGATCGGGAGCATATTGGGTACAAGAATAGTGTGGGTTTTCTTCATTTCTTCGGTAAACTTTGCGTATTCTGCCATAAGTAACTCTCCTTTCGCAGGGGGACGCTGTCCCCCTGACCCCCTGCCAAAGGGATGTCATCCCTTTGGAATCCCGTGTCGTTCTGCCATTGCCCCCTGCGGGGACAATGGCAGAACGCTGAAATTGCAAGAATGCATTCTTTGACAGAGAACAGGAAAAGCCCCCTGCAAAAGAAGTATTATTTCATTGCAGCTAACAAACTTCTCAAACGAATCTTCGCTGCTCCCAGATTGTTAATCTCATCAATTTTCAGCTGTGTATACAGCTTTCCCTTGCTTTCGAGGATGCTTCTTACCTCGTCCGTTGTGATCGCGTCAATGCCGCAGCCGAACGAAACCAGCTGCACCAGCTGCATGTCCGGCTGCGTCGTCACATACTGCGCAGCACGGTACAGGCGGCTGTGATACGTCCACTGGTTCAGGACACCGAGCTTCGGCATACTGCCGAGTGCCGCAACGCTGTCCTCCGTCACCACTGCAAGCCCAAGGCTTGTGATGAGCTTGTGGATGCCGTGGTTGATCTCCTTGTCCAGATGGTAGGGTCTGCCGGACAGTACAATGATCTTTCTGCCCTCCGCCCTTGCCTGACGGATCACATCGCTTGCCTTATTCGCGATGTTCTGCCGGAAATCCTGCGCCGACTTATATGCCGCATCCACTGCGCCGGCGATCTGTCCGCCGACATTGTATTTCGCAAGCGTTTTTTTCATGACGTTGATGACATTCTTCGGGCGGTTCAGATCCATGTAGGGATAAACGAAATTATCCTGGTTCAGTCCGCTGTGGTTCGCCTTCATCAGCTCCGGATAATATGCCACCACCGGACAGTTGTAATGGTTCGAGGTGTCCGGCTCCTGCACATTGTAGCTCATGCACGGCCAGAAGATGAAGTCCACCTTCTTTTCCAGCAGTGTTTCAATATGTCCGTGTGCCAGCTTTGCCGGATAGCATACCGTATCCGACGGGATCGTGTGCTGTCCCTTGAAATAGACCTTGCGGTCGCTTTCGCCCGAAATTTCCACAGCAAAGCCAAGCTTTGTAAACAGCGTATGCCAGAACGGCAGCTGCTCGTAGTAGCTGAGCACCATCGGCAGACCGATCTTTCCGCGCGGATTTGCCGGCTGCTTCTGCATGAGCTGCAGCAGGCTCTCGTATTTATAGCTGTACAGATCGGGAACTTCCGTTTCACGCTTGATGCCCGCGCCCTTTTCACAGCGGTTGCCGGAAATGAACTTACCGCCGTCCGAGAATCGGATGACATTCAGCAGGCAGTTTGCCGTACAGCCGCCGCATCTGACATTTTTCGACGAATACGAAAAATTCTGCAGTGCCTGCGGTGCGATCAGTGTGCTTTCTGCTTCCTGCTCCTGTGCCTGCTCCTTTGCATACAGAGCCGCACCGAATGCGCCCATCAGCCCGGAAATCGCCGGACGGATGACATTTCTGCCGATCTCGCGCTCAAAACAGCGCAGAACCGCATCATTCAGGAATGTACCGCCCTGTACGACAATATTTTTGCCCAGCTCATCCACGCTCTTTGCACGGATGACCTTGTAGATGGCATTCTTGATGATGGAAGAGGACAGACCCGCGGAAATATCCTCCACGGTCGCGCCGTCCTTCTGTGCCTGCTTGACAGAGCTGTTCATGAATACGGTGCAGCGGGATCCCAGCTCTACCGGATGCTTGGCGAACAGACCCATCTTGGAAAACTCTCCGATGTCATAGCCCAGAGCCATCGCAAAGGTCTGGATGAACGAGCCGCATCCGGAGGAACAGGCTTCGTTGAGCATGATGCTGTCGATCGCGCCGTTCTTGATCTTGAAACATTTGATGTCCTGTCCGCCGATGTCGATGATGAAATCCACATCCGGACAGAAGAATGCTGCCGCCTTGAAGTGTGCCACCGTTTCCACGATGCCGTGATCCACGGAAAGCCCCGCACGGATGAGATCTTCACCATAGCCCGTAACAGCACTGCCACGGATACGGAGATTCGGGTGTTTGTCATGGTAGATCTGCTTGAGCTTCGCCGCGATGCGGTCAAGGGGCTGTCCCTCATTGGAGGCATAATGGCTGTAGAGCAGTTCGCCCTTGTCGGTAATGAGTACGAGCTTTGTCGTTGTCGAGCCGGAGTCGATGCCGAGGTAAGCGTCACCCTCATAAGTACGCAGATCGGCATATTTCAGGTCGTGCCGCTTGTGGCGGTCAACGAATGCCGCATATTCCTCATGGGATTCAAACAAACAGTCGCCTGTAAGCACCTCGGAATTTGCCCTTGCATTCTGTACCCGGCGCAGCAAATCGCTTGCCGTCTGTGCAGTAAGTCTGCTCTCACGCGCATACAGTGCAGAGCCGAGTGCCACGAATACCGGAGCCTGCTCCGGGAAGATTGCCTGTTCTCCGGTCAGTCCCAGTGTATCCACGAACGCCTTGCGCAGACCCTTCTGGAAGGAAAGGGGACCGCCAAGGAAGAGGACATTGCCCTTGATCTCGCGTCCCTGTGCAAGTCCTGCCACGGTCTGGTCAACGACAGCGCGGAAAATGCTGGCTGCCACATCCTCACGGGCTGCGCCTTGATTGAGAAGCGGCTGAATATCGGACTTTGCAAACACGCCGCAGCGTGATGCGATGGGATAGGTACGCTTTGCCTGCAGGGATGCCTTGTCCAGCTCATCGACGGTGATGCCGAGGAGCGTTGCCATCTGGTCAATGAATGCACCCGTACCGCCGGCGCAGGAGCCGTTCATGCGCTGTTCTACACCGCCGGTGAGGAAGATGATCTTTGCATCCTCGCCGCCCAGCTCAATGACGGTATCCGCCTGCGGATAGCAGGTCTTGACAGCTAAGAACGCCGCGTGTACCTCCTGTACGAACGGAATGCCGGCGGCATTGGCAAGACCCAGACCTGCCGAGCCCGTCATAGCAGCCTGGAGTTGTACATCCGGAAATTTTGCAAGGATGCTCTCCAGCTGTCCGGCAACGGTCTCCTTGACCTTGGAAAAATGCCGCTGGTATGCGGAATGTAAAATGGTTCCCTTCTCGTCACAGACCACAGTCTTGACCGTGGTCGAGCCTACATCAATGCCCAGTGCGTATGTATTCATATTTTTTCATATCCTCCCAGACATGGTATTATTATTCCAGCGATGAAATATAGATGCTTTTCCGGGGTCATCACCCCCGCAACCCGCAAAAAGCTAACGCCTTTTGAATCTATCATACAAGGCTGTCCTCGTGGATCACCTTGCCGTCGTCCATAAAAATTCTTGGTACTCGTTTGGAAATGCCGCATACGACCTCGTAGCCGATGGTTCCGTATTTTGCGGCGATCTCATCCGCTGTGATGCAGTCGCTGCCGTCCCTGCCGATGAGTGTGACCATCGTGCCGATCTGTACATCCGGCACGTTTCCGATGTCGATCATCATCTGATCCATGCAGATGCGCCCCACCACGGGACAGCGCACACCGCATACCAGTACCTCGCCCCTGCTCGAAAGCAGCCTGCTGTAGCCGTCCGCATAGCCGATGGTGACAGTGGCAATCTTCTGTGTTTTTTCAGTAATATAGGTTCTGCCGTAGCTGATGCAGGTGCCTGCCTCCACGGTCTTGATGTGGCTGATGCGCGAGCGCAGAGCCAGCACCGGCTGCAGATCCAGCGGCATATGCAGTGCAGCATTGGGCTTCAGACCATACATAATGATGCCCGCCCTTGCCAGCGTGCTTTTCGGCTGGCTGCGGTAGCAGATCGCCGCGCTGTTCATGCAGTGAACATGGGGCAGGGAGAAGCCGCGCTCCCGCAGGGCGGTATCCACCGCGAACAGGGCATTTTCCTGTGCGTTGGTGTACTGCACATTCTCCGCGTCCTCTTCGTCAGCGGCGGCAAAATGTGTAAACAGTCCCTCCACATGCAGACCCGGACGGGAGAGAATGCCCTCCATCTCCGCAAGACAGACGGCGGTATCCATCGCCGGTACGCCGATCCTTCCCATGCCGGTATCGAGCTTCACATGGCAGCGGACGGGTCTGCCGGGGGATGCAAAATCCGACAGCATACGGGCATATTCGCCGGAAACTACTGCCTGCAGGATGTTCTGCTCCGCCAGCATCGGTGCGCATTCGGGGGAGGTATAGCCGAGAATGAGGATCTCCGCCTCCGGACACCATTTCCGCACACGGACAGCCTCCTCAAAGCTGGAAACTGCAAAAAAACGCACGCCGGTGTCATAGAGCTTGCGGCAGACAAACTCCTCGCCGTGTCCATAGGCATCCGCCTTGACAACGGCACAGTATTCTGTGCTGTCAGAAAGCACCTGCCGGATGGACTGTACATTGTGGGAGAGGGCATCGAGCGAAATTTCCGCCCATGCGCGCTGACGATACTGCATGATGCTCCGATCCTTTCTTTATGGTTACTTTTCTTTATGATTGCTTGATGTCTGCTGCGAAAAACTGACTTTCCTTTATAGAATGTCCCAGCTTGTAGAAAAAGTCTTTTTTCTGGGGCAGCAAACCAAAACTGCCCCCACCTTACAGGTGCCGTCCCCTCTGTCACTTCGTGCCGTCTCCCCACCCCGTGGGGACCAGCCCCAACCCCTCCCCGAGGGGAGGGGCTTTTATAGGAGGCGGCAGCGCCGCCCCCCCCGCCCAAGGGACTGCCGCCCCTTGGAACCCCGCTTTGGGGACTTCGTCCCCAACCCCCTTTTACGGAGCTGTCGTTCCGCGCCGCAATTTATGTCGATTTGGT
>JAZQCT010000022.1:0-7788 GCA_045546475.1 Oscillospiraceae bacterium | reverse complement strand
AAGGATATGCAGGAGGATAAGGAAGCCATCTTTGATGCCATTGATAACGTTAAGCTGTGCCTGAAGACCTTTGACCCCATGCTGGCGACCATGCGTGTCAATACGGAAAATATGCGTGCCGCAGCGGCAAAGGGCTTCATCAATGCCACCGATTGCGCCGATTATCTGGTGAAAAAGGGGCTGCCCTTCCGTGATGCATACAAAATCACTGGCGGATTGGTGGCAAAGTGCATCGAGCTGGGCCTGACATTGGAAACCCTGCCCATGACCGAATATCAGACTGCCTGCGAGCTGTTTGCAGAGGATGTATATGAGGCGATTTCGCTGGAGACCTGCTTAAACGGCAGAATCTCCGAGGGCGGGCCTTCCGCCAAGGCTGTGGCAGAGCAGATCGCCCTTGCCAAAGCCGCAATGAAATGAGGCTTCCATGAATAAAAAACGATTGCTCTACATATTTGTGGTATCGCTGATCGCTTTTGTGATCTGGATCATCGGCGAATTTATCATTGCCCGTTTTATCCCCGATGCCACCATGGCCATCTCCCGCGGATGGGTCGTCATCGTGTTTTCCGCCGCCTGTGCGTGGAGTCTGATCCGCTTCCATCGGGAGGATAAAAAAGCAAAGGAAGAGGAAGAAAATGAAAACTACAAAAGTATATATTGATGGTCAGGCAGGCACCACCGGTCTGAAGATCGTAAGCCGCCTGGAAAACCGCGAGGATATTACTCTGCTGAAGATCGCAGAGGAGGACAGACATAATGCGGAAAAACGTGCAGAAATGATGCACGAAGCCGATTTCACCTTCCTCTGTCTGCCCGATGATGCCGCAAGAGAAGCGGTACAGCTTGCCGGTGACAGCACCCGCATTCTGGATGCTTCCACCGCCCACAGAACCAACCCTGCATGGGCATACGGATTCCCGGAGCTTTCCGCAGAATTTCGTGCAAAGCTTGCTGCATCCGATAAGACGGCAGTTCCCGGCTGCTATGCAAGCGGCTTCATCTCCCTGCTCTATCCGATGGTAGCAAATGGTCTGCTTCCGGCAGATTTCCCGGTATTCGCCTATGCGACCTCCGGCTACAGCGGTGCAGGCAAGAACGCCATTGCACAGTATGAATCCGAGGACAAGCCCTATGAATTTGGCAGTCCCAGACAGTATGCACTTTCCCAGCAGCACAAGCATCTGCCCGAAATGCAGAAGTTTTCCGGTCTGACCCATACCCCCATGTTCAACCCGATCATCTGTGACTATCACAGCGGTATGGTGGTTTCCGTGCCGATCCAGACCAGAATGCTGGACAAGAAGATCACACCCGCACAGGTCAACGCCATGTTCGCAGAGCATTATGCGGATGCAAAGCTCGTGCAGGTGCAGCCCCTGATGGGGGAGGAGCAGAAGAGTTTCTTCCTCGCCTCCAACACTCTCAGCGGTCAGAACAAGCTGGAGATCTTCACTTTCGGCAATGACGAGCAGATCCTGCTCTGTGCAAGACTCGACAACCTCGGCAAGGGCGCGTCAGGCGCAGCCGTGCAGTGCCTGAATATCATGATGGGCATTGACGAGGCTACGGGTCTCTTATAAAAAATATAATGGAGGGATTCTCCTATGAATATCAAAGAATTTAAGAATATGACATTCGTGGAAGGCGGCGTGTGCGCAGCCAAGGGCTTCAAAGCAAACGGCGTACACTGCGGCATTTCCCGCAAGGCACTGGTGGAAAAGGAAGGTGCGGAAGCGGCTCCCGTCAAGAAGAAGAATGACCTTGCTATGATCGTTTCCGACAAGCCCTGCACGGCAGCGGCTATGTATACCACCAACAAGGTACAGGGCGCACCGATCGCCGTGACCAGAGAGAATCTGAAAAACGGCATCGCACAGGCAGTGATCGTCAATTCCGTCAATGCCAACACCTGCAATGCGGACGGCGTGGAAAAGGCGGAGAAGATGTGTGAACTCGCCGCGGATGCACTTGGTCTGAATAAGTCCGATATTATTGTTGCATCCACCGGTGTCATCGGTCAGCCCCTCCCGATCGAACCGATCATTGCGGGCGTGCCGGCGCTGGCAGAGGGTCTGTCCTATGAGGGCAACACTGCCGCAGTACAGGCAATTATGACAACCGATACACAGCCGAAAGAAGTTGCTGTGCAGTTTACCGTGGGCGGCAAGACCTGCACGCTCGGCGGTATGCTCAAGGGCAGCGGCATGATCCACCCGAATATGGCAACAACTCTCACATTCCTGACGACTGACTGTGCCATTGATGCGGCACTCCTGCAGGAGGCTCTGCGTGAGGTCGTGAACCTGACCCTGAACCGTGTCAGCGTGGACGGCGATACCTCCACCAATGACATGGTATGCGTGATGGCAAACGGCGTTTCCGGATGCCCGGCGATCACAGCTGAAAATGCTGACTATGAAATGTTCAAGGACGCGCTCTATGCAGTCCTGATGAACCTTGCCAGAATGATGGCACGCGACGGCGAGGGTGCGACCAAGCTCATGGAATGCCTCTGCACCGGCGCGGAGGATGACAGAACCGCAGAGATCGTGGCAAAATCCGTCATCACCTCCAGCCTGTTCAAGGCAGCGATCTTCGGCGAGGATGCCAACTGGGGCAGAATCCTCTGTGCAGTCGGCTATGCACCGGCGGATTTCGACATTCACAGAGTCAATGTCACACTCGGTTCCGATAAGGGAACGATCGATGTCTGCAAAAACGGCGCAGGTCTGGACTTCTCCGAGGAGAAGGCAAAGGAGATCCTCTCCGAAGAGGAGATCCGTATCCTCATTTCCCTCGGCGACGGCGGAGGCTCTGCCATCGCATGGGGCTGCGATCTGACCTATGATTATGTAAGGATCAACGGCGATTACAGAAGCTGATTATCATTTTGTGAATCTCTGAAAATTTCTTTTCAGAAAGGCGGTACGGGGCGCAGCCCCGAAAAACCCACCTTTTCACCTCGATGATTTTATCAATAGGTTGCCTTTTATGATTTATTTAAGGATGCAAGGAGATGCTGAACATGATTTCCAATGAAATCAGGGCGCAGGTGCTCAACGATGCACTGCCCTATATTCAGAAATACAATAACAAGGTCGTTGTGGTCAAGTACGGCGGCAATGCCATGACTAACGAGACCCTGAAACATGCCGTTATGAGCGACATCGTGCTGCTCCATCTGGTGGGTATCAAGGTCGTCCTCGTACACGGCGGCGGTCCGGAGATCAATGAGATGCTCCGCCGTCTGAACATCAAGAGCAAATTCATCAGCGGTCTGCGCTATACCGACGAAGCCACCATTGATGTGGTGAAAATGGTGCTTGCCGGCAAGGTCAACAAGGAGCTGGTTTCCCTGCTCTGCCAGAATAACGGCAATGCCATCGGTCTTTGCGGCATGGATGAACAGATGCTCATCTGCGAAAAGACAAAGGGCGCAAACGGTGAAGATCTGGGATTTGTCGGCAGTGTGACAGAAGTCAATACCAAGCCCATCCTCGATGCGCTGGACAATGGTGTCATTCCGGTCATTGCAACAGTGGCATGTGACAAGGACGGACAGGCATATAATGTGAATGCGGATACTGCCGCAGCACGAATCGCATCCGAACTCGGCGCAGAGAATCTGATTCTTCTGACCGATATTGCAGGTCTGCTGCGTGATAAGGACGATCCGTCCACACTGATTCCCGATGTGAATATCAGTGAAGTGCCTTCCTTCAAGCGTCAGGGTATCATCTCCGGCGGTATGATCCCCAAGATCGACTGCTGCGTGGAGGCGATCCGCCGCGGTGTGCATAAGGCGGTCATCATTGACGGCAGAGTGCCGCATTCCATCCTGATCGAAATTCTATCCAGCGAAGGGATCGGCACACAGTTCAAGGCATGATCACACTGATCCGGATGCTGCCCGTCCTGTTTGCACTCGGCTGCTTCATTGCAGGCATATTCGTGCGCAAGGGGAGCCGCCGCGGTATCCGACATCCCGTATATACCCAGGCAGTCGTTGTTTCTAAAGTTTCTCAGACGGGCTATCGCCACCACGCCATTGTGGAGCAGAGCGCGCCGGTCGTCCGCTACCGGACGGAATCGGGAGAGATCACATCGACCTGCCGGAATTATGTGCCGGAGTGGCAGTACACCTACCGCATCGGCGAGCAGATCAGCATCTGCTACGATAAGGAAAACCAGACTCTGTTCCGGATCTGCCGGAATCAGGGCAATATATGGTACAGCAGTCTGCTTCTGGTGACAGGTGCCGGCACACTGCTGGCATATGCAGCTCTGCTGCTGCAATATTATTAACAAGAGGAGCTGGTACAGCATGAATATCATTGAACAAACGCAGGAACATATCATGTCCACCTACGGACGCAGTGCGGTTGTGCTTTCAAAAGGCAGCGGTGCGGTCTGCGAGGATCAGGAACAGAAACGCTATATTGACTTCGGCAGCGGTATCGGCACGACCTCACTCGGCTATTGCGATGCAGATTGGGCGGATGCAGTATGCGCACAGGTGCGCGCACTCCAGCATACCTCCAATCTCTTCTACCATGCACCGCAGGCAGAGCTTGCAGAAAAACTCTGTGCCATGACGGGCTACAGCAAGGTATTCTACGGCAACAGCGGCGCAGAAGCCAATGAATGTGCGATTAAGCTTGCCAGAAAGTACAGCTTTGACAAGTACGGCAAGGGCAGACATACCATCATCACGCTGGTCAATTCCTTCCACGGCAGAACGCTTGCAACGCTTTCTGCGACCGGACAGGATGTGTTCCATAATTATTTCTTCCCCTTTGTGGAGGGCTTCCGCTATGTGAAGGCAAATGACATTGCTGATCTCCATGAAAATCTCGACGATACCGTCTGCGCCATCATGCTCGAATATATCCAGGGTGAGGGCGGCGTAAAGATGCTCGATGCAGATTTTGTGGCAGAGATCCGGAAGATCTGCGATGAAAAGGACATCCTGATGATCGCGGACGAGGTACAGACCGGCATCGGCAGAACTGGAAAGCTGCTGGCAGGCGAACATTTCGGCTGCATGGCAGATGTGACCACGCTTGCCAAGGGTCTTGCCGGCGGTCTCCCGATCGGCGCGTGTCTGGCAAATGCAAAATGTGCTGACGTGCTGGACAAGGGCAGCCATGGCTCCACCTTCGGCGGCAATCCCGTTGCCTGCGCCGGTGCCGTCAAGGTACTTGAAAAAATGTCACAGGACGGCATGATGGACAGCATCACTGAAAAGAGCGAATACATCCGTCAGAAGCTCAGCACACTGGAGGAAGTGGCAGAGCTCAGCGGTAAGGGCATGATGATCGGCATTGCCCTGAAAACCAAAAAAGCACCGGATGTGCTGCAGGAGTGCCTGAAAAACGGCTTGCTTGTGCTGACTGCCAAGGATCGTGTACGTCTTCTGCCCCCGCTGACCATCACCATGGATGAGCTGCATCAGGGTATGGATATTCTTTGTAAAGTACTGGAGGGATAAAAATGGAGCTGTATGTAGTACCTAAGGGAAATGAAAAGTATCTGATTTCCGATAAGAAAGACAGAAAGATCTATTCTATTGACAAAAAGCGTTTCAGCAAGCAGCTGATCCTGCATGATGCCAGCGGCTATGCGCTGTACAGCCTGACGCAGATCACAACGGGCATGAAGCCGAGCTTCCGCATTGATTTCAACGAAGAATCCTTTATGAAGATCAACTGCAAGTCCGTTTATCTTGATCCGTCCCTGGAGTGCGAAGGACGCGGCATGAAATACGTCATCAAGAGCCAGGACCGCATGAATTTCGAGATCTTCAAGAATGGTGCCAGTGTTGGCAAAATGATTACAGAAAAGCAGACCAATGGTGATCAGAAGTATTATATTGAAATTGACAACAAGGCGTTTGATGACTATATTCCGTTGTTTGCAGTGTGCGCTGATAAGTGCTTCAGCAGCCTGAATAAGTAATGATCTGATTTGAGGAGGAGTCTACACATGAAACATTTACTGAAGATGCTGGATCTGAGCCAGCAGGAGATTTTTGAGATTCTGGATCTGGCTGACCAGCTCAAGTACCAGACTAAGCACAACATTCCCCATCCGATCCTGGAGGGTAAGACGCTGGGTATGATCTTCCAGAAGGCATCCACCAGAACCCGTGTATCCTTTGAGACCGGCATGTACCAGCTCGGCGGCTATCCGCTGTTCCTGTCCGCAAATGATCTCCAGATCGGCAGAGGCGAGCCCGTGCAGGATACCGCCCGCGTACTGTCCCGCTATCTGGACGGCATCATGATCCGTACCTTTGCGCAGAAAGAGGTGGAGGATCTCGCAGAATATGGCAGCATTCCGATCATCAACGGTCTGACCGACTTTGCACATCCCTGTCAGGTGCTTGCTGACCTGCTCACAGTCCGTGAGAAGAAGGCAAGCTTTGACGGTCTGAAGATGTGCTACATCGGCGACGGCAACAATATGGCTAACTCCCTGATCGTCGGCTTCCTCAAGGTAGGTATGGCGGTTTCCGTGGCATGCCCCGAGGGTTATCGCCCCGACAAGCAGGTAATGGATTTTGCCAATACCTACGACTGCTTCTCCATCACCGACAAGCCGCTGGAGGCTGCTGTGGATGCGGATGTCATCATCACAGATGTTTGGTCCTCTATGGGCATGGAAGCAGAGATCGAGAAGCGTAAGATCGCATTCAAGGGCTATCAGGTGAATGATGATGTGATGGCTGCAGCACATTCTGACGCGATCGTAATGCACTGCCTGCCCGCACACCGCGAGGAAGAGATCACAGCAAAGGTATTTGAAGCACATGCAGATACCATCTTTGACGAGGCTGAGAACCGTCTGCACGCACAGAAGGCTGTCCTCGTAAAGCTCATGGGTCAGGAATAATTTTTGGGGCATTCCTCTGCGGAGGGATGCTCTTACTTTATGGAGGAAATATGGGATCGTTGATTTACATACTGATTGCATTTCTGTCGCTGCTTGTCTTGTTCTTTGTACAGGCGTGGACAGGACTGGATGTCATGTGGCTGTTTGGAGCGATTCTTTCATATCCTGTGATCTGGCTCCTCTGGCATACAATACGAATGATCGCAATTATGGTTTTGGGCAAAAAAACAATGGGTAAGGTAGTTGCTGTGAAAGGACGAGATGATGGTATTATAAGGGTGAAATACAGGGACACAACAGGGAATGAATGCGAAGCGGAAGAGCGAGCAGTCTTTGGTGTTTTGAAACGAAATCATCCGCCGGAACATGTGGAGGTATACTACTACCGGAAAAGGATGAATTATGGATGGAGAACAATTATATACTGGCTGACTCTCGATATAATATGGGTTCCATTGACCGTTCTGTGCTGGATATGTTTTACAGGATAGCACATGTAGAGATTTTGGACAAAATAACACAAACACTTGATAGAAAATGGATAGAACTTCCAAACTCGAAAAAAAACGAAAAAAAGGATTGACAAAGCGAGAAAAGTATGCTATAATAATAAAGTCGTCAGGCGAGAGGCACTGAGATGATAAAAAACCTCGAAGCATGGCGAAAAAACCGCAGATTGAAAGAAGAATAGTGAAGAGGGTAAATGAGCTGAAGGGAACGAAAACAGCGAGCAGAGAAAAGCGACTGGGAGTCGAACACTGCAAGCGGTTTAGTCAAATGAAGCAAAGAAAAACTTCAAAAAGTTTTGAAAAACCTCTTGACAAACTTTAAAAAATGTGGTATAATAAAGAAGTTGCAGCGGTCACAAAGACCACTGAAACAAAGACTTAA
>JAZQCT010000021.1:0-18787 GCA_045546475.1 Oscillospiraceae bacterium | reverse complement strand
AGTCGAGAGTTTCGATTTATCTGAGTGAGCAGTCTTAAGCGGGGAGCCCCCGCTGGCAGACGCGTTTGAAAGCAATGCTGCGAGGGAAAATTAGTCTTTCGCGATATAGCAGGCGTACCGCCAAGCCCTTGCAAGCAGAGGTCTTGGCTATTAGGGGTCTAAGTCAACAAGCGGGGTTCAAGGGGCAACAGCCCCTTAATAGGGGGCAAGGGGACGAAGTCCCCCAAAACCCGCGGTAAGGCGGGAAGCGGGTCGCGGGGCGCAGCCCCGCCCAAAATCCCCCTCCCCTCGGGGAGGGGGCAGGGGGTGGGGGGAGGTTCGCCATACTTTGCAAAGAAAAACAAAATCACAAAAAAGGAGAATCACCATGAAAAAAACAAAACTTTTCGCATTCGCATCCGCCCTTACCATCCTGCTGACAACCCTCACTGCCTGTGGAGGACTTCAGAAAGAACCCGATGGTGCAACACTCAAAATCGACCTGTCCAATTCCTATCGCTCCGAGCAGATTCTGGAGGATGAAGATGTGACCATCCGGATGTCCTCCGGCAATACGATCGTCTATCAGCAGTACGATGCTTCTGCAAGAGAAAGCAATATCTTCCGGTATGATCTGGAAACGGGGGAAAAACAGGAATTTGCTGTTCCGTTCGAGAAGAATGCCGAAAGCGGCAGGGCTGTGAGCCTTGGTACGATCGAACCTTACGGGGACGGCGGCTATGCGGTTCTGTTCAATAAGCACAGCACTTCTTTGAATTATTCCGGTGATACCGATGTCGAGCATACGGTCGAATTCTACGACAAGGACTTAAACCTCGTGGAAACTGTCGCCATACCGGAGGGCTTTTCGCAGGATACCCCCGTCTGGTCGGAACGCATCTGCACGGACGGTGACGGCAACTGGTATGTCTTTTCCTATGAGAATCCCGATCAGCGCATGAACCCGAAGCTCGAAGCCTACAACAGCAAATTCCAGAAATACGGTACGATCTCCCTCCCGAACGGCAGCGAGCTGCATAATCTGATCACCGGTGCGGACGGCAATGCCTATGCAATTTTCCGTGTCGGCGAATACGGCTCATGGCTCCAGCCCGTGAAGCTCTCCGCCGAGGACAAGAGCTATGAGGACATCGGCAGACCGCTGACAAATCCCAGTATCGGCTATGCAGTAGCGGGGGCAGGGGAGTACGATTTCTTCTATAGCGATGAATATGCCATCTACGGCTGGAATGACGGCGAATCCACGGAGATCGTCAACTGGGTGAATTCCGATTTTGATGATGTCTATTATCTCTATCCCGTTCTTGATGATCAGTTTGTGGTGAGTGTTCTCCCGATGGGCAGCCGGATGGAAACATGGCTTCTCGAAAAGCGTACACAGGAGGAGATCGACAATACCCAGTGCATCAGCCTTGCCGTGCATAACCTCCCCGTAAGCCTGAAACAGGCGGTCATGGACTACAACCGCACAGCGGACGGATACCGCATCATGATCAAGGACTACGGTATGTACAACAGCGACGAAAACGACTGGAGAGGCGGTATGGAGCTGTTCAAGCAGGATATGCTGGACGGCATTGTGGCGGACATCATCTGTGCCGATGAAATGCGGTTCGACAGCCTTGCGAGCAAGGGACTCTTTGCGGATTGGTATGATTTTATGGAGGATGACAAGGACTTCCACAAGGACGATTACCTCACGAATTTCTTTGAAGCCTACGAAACGGACGGCAGACTCCAGCGGCTAGGCACATCGTTCACCGTCATCACAGCGGCTGCAAAGACGGAGCATGTCGGCACGGAGCAGGGTATCACTGTATCGGAGCTGATGGAACTGCGTGATACCTTACCGGAGGGAATGGAGCTGTACGGACTGTACAACAAGGAATGGATGATCCAGAATTATTTCTGCAATACGCAGAACTGCTTTGTGGACAGAAAAACGGGTGAATGCCATTTCGATACGCCTGAATTTGCGGCGATTCTGGAGATGTTCAGGGACTACCCCGAAATGGGTGCAGCGGGATTCCGTGCGGTGCAGAACGATGAAATCCTGCTGTATGAGTATCATTTCCGCCAGCCGATCGGCTATCATGCGCTCAAATCCGTGGTGTTCAAGGAAGATGACATGACCCTGCTCGGGTATCCGATGGAAGATGGAAATGGCGGCATTTTTCAGACACCTTACACCATCTCGGTGAATTCCGAATCGAAGTATCAGGAGATCGTGTGGGATTTCGTCAAGCACATGCTCTCGGAGGATTACCAGAAGAAGCTGACCGACTCCATGCCCATTCACAGGGCAAGTCTGGAGGAGGATATGCTCGTTGCCACGAAGCAATCCCTGCAGATGATGTATTTTGAATCGGGTGAAGTGAATGTCGGCAATGCAACGGAAGAGGAAATGGCGGCATTCTATGACTATGTGCAGAATATCCGCACCTGCTGGTACTATGATGAAACGGTCTACAATATTCTCTGGGAGGAAATGCAGATGGTGCTTGCAGGCGACCAGACACCGGAGGAAGCGGCGAAAATGATCCAGAGCCGTGCAAGTATTTACTTAAGCGAACAATCATAAACAGGAGGAGATTTCATGAAATCCACAAAACTTTTCGCATTCGCATCCGCCCTTACCATCCTGCTGACCTGTTCCGCCGCCTGCGGAGGGATGAAGCAGGAGGACGGTGCAACACTGGAGATCCCGTTTGAGAACTCCTACCGCACGACACAGCTTGAGGGGGCTTGGAACTGGCAGCTGATGGATACCATCGGGGAGAATGCGTTCTTTGTCAAAAAGCCCACCCCTACAAAGGCAAATTCTGTCACGATCATGGTGCAGAATACCGTCACGGGAGAATCCAAAGAATTTGAACCTGCCATCAACAGCGAGCGTCAGAAAGCGACCAATTACACCAGAGCCTATATGTTCCTTGACAAAGGCGATGGAAAAACCGGCATCGTCTGCACGGAGTTTGAGTACAACATGAATAACAGTGTGGAAACCGTAGTCCGCCGCTGCATTGAGGTCTATGATGCGGACTGGAATCTGGTGGAGGTCGAGGAGATTCCGGAGGGCTTCGCGCTTGACCAGACGCTTGGTATGCAGTGGAACAGAAGATGCACCCTCACCGATGCACAGGGGAACTGGTATCACTGCGATCTGAGCGAGCCTGTGATCCATACCTACAATAGCGACTATCAGAAATACGGCGAGATCAGACTCACAAATCCGGAGGAAAGTATTTCCAGCTTTGTCAATGGTGCGGACGGCGCAGTCTATGTATCCACCACGTTCTGGGATGCTATGAGCGGCGATCAGATCATCCACGTTTACCGCCTTGATGCCGAAAACCGCACAGCGGAGGAACTGAATCTCAACGATATTCCGGATAAACAGGAGCTGAACTTCCTCATTGATGGCAGCGGAGAATATCTCTTCTATTATATCACTCCCGAACGCATGTACGGCGTAACAGCCGAGGGCAATGCGGAGGAGGTCATCCATTGGAATAACTCTGATTTCGTGCGGAGGAGTATCGTGGAATGTGAACCCCTTCCCGATGGGAAATTCCTGCTCGGCAAGGTGAACAGCAGCAATGGCTCAATGGACGGCGACACGTTCTATGTCGCAGAGCAGCGCACGGAGGAGGATGCAGCGGATACGCAATTCATGACCCTTGCGGCGGTCGATCTGTCCTATTCGCTGGAGGAAGCCGTCCTCGACTACAACAGGCAGGAAACCAGCTGGCGGATCATGATGGTGGATTATGCGGATACGGAAACGCTGAAATCGGATATGCTTGACGGCATTGTTGCGGATATTATCTGCACGGAGAATCTGCACTTCGAGAACCTTGCATCCAAAGGGCTGTTTGCCGATTGGTATACGCTCATGGATGCGGACGAATCTTTCAACCGTGAGGACTACCTCCCGAATTTCTTTGAATCTCTCGAATATGATGGCAAACTCCTGCGCCTGACCTATGATTATACGGTGGAAACCTACTTTGCAAAAACGGAATTTGCACCGCAGAAAGAAAATTACACCGCCGCAGACTATATGGATCTGCTGGAATCCGTGTCGGAGGATATGGATGCCGTGCCGTTCAACGGGCGGAATAACGTGGTGGACAGGCATTTGTATGAAATGATGGACATGTTCATCAACTGGCAGACCGGAGAATGTGCATTCGATAGTCCTGAATTTGTCCGCGCTCTCCGATGGGCGGAGAGCCTGCCGGAGAACCGGAAAGCGGAGGATATGGAGTATTTCCAGTCGATCGACAGGCTGTTCCTGAACGATCAGGCACTTCTGCGGCAGTCCACGATCCGCCAGCCCATCCGCTGGCATATCATCCGGAGGGCGTATTTCGGGGATGCGGAAATCACCGCCGTAGGAATGCCTATGTACGAGGGAGAAGCTGGGAATAACGGCACATTCCTCATCAACGACAGTGTTTCGGTCAATGCCCAGTCGCACTATAAGGATGCCGCATGGGATTTCATGAAGTATCTTCTCTCGGAGGATTACCAGAAGGGGCTGACCGACTCCATGCCCATCCACATCGGGACGCTTGACGAAAAGCTCACGCTTGCCACAAAGATGAGTGCGACTGCGGAGCAATTCACAGATATGACAATCGTCAATGTCGGTGCAGCATCGGAGGAGAGCATGGCGGCTCTGCGTGACTATATCTGCAATATCGGCAGGGTATCCCTCTGGAACGGCACAGATGCGCAGGAGCGCATCGGAACGATTCTTACGGAAGAAATCGAACGGTATTTTGCCGGAGGCTGTACAGCAGAGGAATGCGCGGATGCCATCCAGAGCCGTGCAAGTATTTACTTAAGCGAACAATCATAAACAGGAGAAAATATTATGAAAATCACAAAAGCATTTGCCATCACCCTTTCCGCCCTGCTTCTCTGCACCGGATGCGGAAACACCATCCCCGAAATTTCAGCCCCGACAGTTTCCCAGCAGGAGAGCACGGCGGAAGAAACGAAGTCCCATACACCAAAGGAAGATGTGATTATCACAATAGCAACCAAAGGCGAGTTGAATGCACAATTATCAAAAGCAGTCAAGACCTTTAATGGGTTAGGCAAGGGTTATAAGATTGAATTGAAAGATTATTCACAGTATTATGATCCAAGTTTTGAGGATACCAATTTCCGAATGGGACTTGATGCAGTACATGTAAAAATGCAGCTTGATATTATGCGTGGTACGGATATTGATATTGTCTATGAGGGAGCATTCCTGGACAGTGGAAAGTTTGATATCATATCCCATAAGGGTGGTTTTGCCAACCTGTATTCTTTCATGGAAAATGATGAAACATTCAGTAAGGATTCTCTCAACAGCCATGTACTGGAACTCCATGAAATTGATGGAAATCTGTATTTCCTGCCAGTAGTGTTTCAAGTAGAAACGCTCAAGGGAGATGCAAAATACGTCGGCTCAAAAGAAAACTGGACATTGGATGAACTCATCGAAAAATGGGAACAGGTGCCACAGAACGTCACATTTAATGGGACGATGGACAAATGGTATGTTTATGATGATTTTATGAGAGGCAATGTCGGACAGTTTATTGATTATGAAAATGCCACAGTGTCATTCGACAGTCCAGAATTTCTGCGGATTTTGAAATTCAGCAATAGCTTTCCGGAATCCGGAATGTACTTTTCCGATGCCTATGCAGGTATGGATCGGTTTGTGGAACGCTGCACGATCAGCGGTTTTCAGAAATTTCATAATCAGCTCTGGTCGATGGATGGAAAGGACTATACATTGGTCGGCTATCCGTCCTATGACAGGAACGGTGCATTCATCAATACTTCGGGATTCCGCTATGCGATATGCTATAAATCTCCTCCGGAGGAACAGCAGGGCGCATGGGAGTTTCTGAAATATCTGGCATCCGAAAGTTATCAGTATGACTACATGAAAGCGAACGGGGAAGAAGTCGGTTTTCCGATGAACAATGCCGTTTTTGAACGCCTTGCAGAGGAAGCATTGAAGAACGAGGGGAAGCCGAATATCGTCAGTATGAATGGTACAGAGGTTGATCTTGGCTATTTTTCTCATGCGGAATATGACCGATTGATGGAATACATCGCCAATACCGGAAGGATTACATCCAATATTGACGAACCGCTGTGGACGATCATTAACGAAGAAATGCGTACCCTGTTCTCCGGTCAGAAATCGGAAGAAGAAGTCGCAGAAGCCATTCAGGGGAGAGCATCGATTATGGTGAGTGAACAGTCTTAACGGCGAGCCGCCGCTGGCAGTTGCCCTCCCAATGCTTCGCAAAGGTCGGGCTAAGTCTCTGTTGCCGCTTGAGCGAAGCGAATAAGGCAACAAATCGCCAGCGCAGGCTCTGCGCTCCCCCTGCCCCTATGGTGTCCCCTTTGCATACTGTGGGAGAGCAGAGATTTATAAGAAACTAAAAGAAGAAAAGGAGTTATCATCATGAAAAAAACAAAACTTTTCGCATTCGCAGCCGCCCTTGGCATCCTGCTGACAAGCTTCACCGCCTGCGGCACCCAGATAGAATACACCTCCACCACGGACGAAACCGGCACCTCCGGTGAGGTCATCCTCGATGAGGATGGGACGGTTGTGGGGGATATTCTGTACAATTCCTACCGGATGACGGAGCTTGCGGATTTTCCGCCGAAGCTTGAAAGCCATGACGCTGTGGGGAATATCCTCATCCAGTCGAGCTATGATTCAGCGGCAAAAAAGACAACCCTCCATTGGTACAATGCCGAAACCGAGGAAAGGGGCGAATTCATCCCCCAGTGTGCAGCGGACAAGGTCGCAAGCAATGATATGAGTGCCCATGTCCTGAACCTGTATGACGGCAGGATCGGTATTCTGTGTACGGTCAGCAATCAGCTCAAAACGGAAATAGAGATCGTGCGCCGCTGTATCGAGATCTATGACGAGAAGATGAACTATATCGAAACCATCGAGATTCCGGAGGAGGTCGCACAGGGGCAGTTTCTCTACAACGGCAGCTTTACCGTGGATGCAGAGGGGAATTATTACTGCATCGCCTACGATGTGAACACGCAGACGAAGAGCATCGAGTGCTATGACAAGTCGTTCCGGCATTACGGGAATATCACCTATCCGACCAATCTGATGCTTTGGGGATTGCTGCAGGGCGGACATGGGGAGATCTATGCACAGCTGATCAATCAGGACTACAAAACCAATGAGGAATATTATAAGATCTACCGTCTGGACGCAGAGGCGAGAACCTGCACGGAAATCGGAAAGCCCATCAGCGGACGAAGCGGACGAGGCTGGACAGGTCTGAATTTCTACACCGGAACAGGGGAATATGATTTCTACTATTCCGATGATTACGGCATCTATGGTGTACAGGACGGTAATTTCACCTGCGTGATGAACTACATCAATTCCGACATTGCCGTCGGAACGGTCTTTGATTATGCGCCGTTTGCAAATGGTTCGTTCTATCTGCGGACGCTGGAGGAGGACATCTGGCAGGAAAAGGACAACATCGCCGTTCGGCGCACTCCCGAAGAATACGCCGATACAGAGCTGATCACACTTTCGACTGTCGGGATGTATGACCGTCTGGAGGATATTGTCATTGCCTACAACCGGCAGGATACGGGAGTCCGCATTATTCTGCAGGACTATGCAGACTATAATACATCGGAGGATCAGAGTCTTGGTCATGCCAAACTCCGTGAGGATCTCCTTGACGGCATTGTGGCGGATCTGGTCTGCACGGATGGTCTGAATTTCGAGAATCTTGCCGGAAAGGGGCTGTTTGCGGACTGGTATGAACTGATGGATGCAGATCCCGCATTCAATCGTTCGGATTATCTGGAAAACTATTTCACAAGCATGGAATACGGCGGAAAACTCCAGAAGCTGGGCGTTTCGTTCCGACTGCATACCGCTGCCGCAAAGACGGAATATGTGGGCGAAAAGCAGGGGAGAACGCTTGCCGAATTTATGGATCAGCCGCTTGCAGAGGGCATGGATCTGTTCCAGTTCTATAACCAGCAGTTTGCGACGGATTTCTGGTTCAAGGCTGCACAGAGCAGCTTCATCGACCGGAAGAATGCGAAATGCTATTTCAATACGCCTGAATTTGTGAAGCTTCTGGAAATGATCAAGGGTTATTCTACGGACGAATATTCCGGCATCTGGATACAGACTGCACCGGGCGAACAGCCGCCCGTGGATGTGGAAGCATTTCTGGAGGATCGTGCATTGGTGAAGCTTTGCACCATCTCCCAGCCGATCGACTATTATGCGATGATCCGCACCGCATTCCGTGACACGCCCATCACGCTCATGGGCTATCCCACCGTGGAGGGAAATGCCGGCGGCGTGTTCCAGAGTGATTTTACCCTCTCCGTGAATGCCCAGTCCGAGAAAAAGGAAGCTGTGTGGGATTTCATGAAGTATCTCCTTTCCGAAAAATTCCAGAAGAAGCTGAATGGTCCGATGCCGATCCATCGGGGCATACTGGAGGAAAAGCTCACGCTTGCGACAAAGATGGTCGGCGCAACGGCTTTCTACGGCGATACAAATGTGAATATCGGTGCGGCAACGCAGGAAAGCATGGACACGCTCTATGACTGCATCCAGCAGATCGACACGGCGTATTATTATGATGCAGCGGTGGAACAGATCCTTATGGAGGAAGCAGAAATGTACCTCGCCGGAGACCAAACAGCAGAAAAAGCGGCGGATATGATACAGTCGAGAGTGTCCATTTATCTGAGTGAGCAGTCATAAGCAGCACGGCAACCGTGCGGTTGAGAGTAACGCAGTGAGGGGAAGTTTTCTGTTTCGCGATAGGGTTCAGCGTGCCGCCAAGCCCTTGCGAGCAGAGGACTTGGCTATTATTACTTCGGCAATAAAATGTCGATAACAGATTCAAAAGGCGGCAGCCTTTTGGCGGGTGGAGGGCGACTCCCCACGGGGTGGGGAGATGCCGAACGAAGTGAGGCAGAGGGGACGGTGGCAGTAAGCCGCGCAGTATCCTCCAAGTATAGCCCCTCCCCTTGGGGAGGGGTTGGGGTAGGTTTTGGTATGCTAATCCCAGAAAAGCCATTTTCTACAAGAGGCAATGCACACCATTTTCGTGTTTACTCTACGGGACTTAACCCAACATAACGAAAACCTCCCCCGCTGTCAACACGGGGGAGGCAATTCATTTCACGCTTTTGGTATCGTTCAGATCAGAGGGAATTAGTCCTTCTTCTTGGAAACGATAGCAACGCCGCCCAGTACTGCTACTGCTGCTGCAACGCCAACGATCGGCAGAACATCAGCTGCGCCGGTGTTCGGGGATGTTGTGCTGGAGTTCGGAGCCTTAGTAGTAGCCTTTGTGGTAGCCTTAGTTGTAGCTGTTGTAGCCTTGGTTGTACCAGTTGTGGTAGCTGTTGTACCAGTTGTAGTACCGGATGTTGTTGTGGACTCAGAAGTTGTTGTGGACTCAGATGTAGATGTGGATGTAGAAGTAGATGTGGATGTTGTAGTAGTTGTAGTTGTTGTGGTGGTGGTGGTAGTAGTTGTTGTAGTTGTAGTAGTTGTTGTTGTAGACTCAGAAGTTGTTGTCTGCTCCTCACCAATAGCGATGTAGCCGTCTGTGTAGGATACAGTGCCAGCTGCTACATGGTCAACGTCGTCAACTTCGTTGGACCAGATGTGGAGCTTAACGCCCTCTTCAACATACTTGATGTCATACTTGTCGCCAGCCTTTGCTGTCTCCGGTACAGTTACAACGTACAGGATCATGTTAGCCGGAGCAAAGTCGAGGCAAGCAGAGTCTGCCCATGTCTGCCATGTCAGCTGACCATTTGTCTCAAATGTCATACCAGCATCAAGCATCTCACCACCCAGAGTTGTTGCCTGTCTGGAAGCCTTGATAACCTGGAATGTGCAACGATCATCAACCTGAATACCGAACTCAACAGCGTTTACGCCTGCGTTCTCAGAAAGTCTTACATAGATCGGAACCTGATAGCCAGCTGTAGCAGCATCAATATCAGCTGCCTTCAGAGCGTCGAGGCTCTCAAAATCCTTCTTGTCTACGTCGATTGTAACGCCGCCTGCTGCTGCAGAAGCCGGAATAGCTGCTGCACAAGCTGCGATGGACATAGCAGCTACAGCTGCCATAACCTTCTTAAAGCTCATGTTCTTCATTTTCGTTAATTTCCTTTCAGATAAATTAAGTATAAGTTTGTATTTATGCATACGCCGCATTGCTTGTGCACGCACCTGCGGCGTATAACATGCTTAGTAATTAGTTTCGCTTACGCGATCAGATCATTCCACTTAGCCTTGATGTCGCCGTTAGCGGGATCTGTTGCCAGAGCACCCTCCCAAGCTGCGTACATCAGGATATTAGCTGCATCTGTTGCGTTCAGCTGAGCCGGTGTTTCTTCCTTCAGCTCAGTAGTAACATCTGCCAGAAAGAATGCGAAGTTCTCAACATCTGTGTACTCATCAGTGTAGAGCTTCGGATTGGTATTGCCGGCACCTACGGAAGCTGCGTACATCAGAACGTTAGCAGCGTCAGATGCGTTTGCTGCACCGTCCAGAGTTGCGTCACCCTTTACACCTACATAGATCTTGATGGAGGCGTTCACGAGGATCGGCTCTGCGTCAGCATTGTCAGGATCTACATAGAATGCATAGATCGGGAGTGCTGTGTAGGGCTCGCCGTTGTCCTTGTAGATCTGCTCAGGTGTCAGACCTGCATCCGGCTCTTCGGATGTATAACCGAACTGGATGTTATCCAGAACGTCAATTGCATCGCCTGCAACGCCGTCAACTGTTACTACCATGCTTGCGCTTTCGAGCAGCATCTCACCAGTCAGAACAGTGTCATCGTGAGAGAAGTAGAAGTTAGCAGGCTTAGCAACAGCAGTGATGGTGATCACAGCAGTTGTCTCGGTTGTGGAAGTCTCAGAACCTGTGGAATCGGAACCTGTTACATCTGTGGATGTCTCAGAACCTGTTACGTCAGAACCTGTTACATCTGTGGATGTCTCAGAGCCTGTTACGTCAGAACCTGTTACATCTGTGGATGTCTCAGAGCCTGTTACGTCAGAACCTGTTACATCTGTGGATGTCTCAGAACCTGTCACGTCAGAACCTGTTACATCTGTGGAAGTCTCGGAGCCTGTTACGTCAGAACCTGTTACATCGGTCTCTGTTGTGGAAGTCTCGGAGCCTGTGGATTCTGTGGACTCTGTGGACTCAGTAGATTCTGTAGACTCAGTGGACTCTGTAGAATCAGTGGATTCTGTAGACTCAGTGGACTCTGTAGAATCAGTGGATTCTGTAGACTCTGTGGATTCTGTAGACTCTGTGGATTCTGTAGACTCTGTGGATTCTGTAGACTCTGTGCTGGTCTGCTCCTCCGGAGCTACCTCGTAGGAGATCAGTCTCTCGATTCTCACATCAGCCTCGCCGGACAGATCAGCTACAGTTGCATTTGCAGTCACATCTACCATCTTTTCAGTTGTGAAAGAAACGATTGCCAGACCCTTTGCAGCCTCGATGTCGATGAAGTACTGCTTCAGAGCTGCCAGCTCATCAGCTGTGATGTCATCAGCAGTCATAGCAGCAGTTGCAGCATCTACATTGCCAGCATTCACTGCACCGTATACGCTTACAGCATACATACCCTCTGCAATTGTTGCGATCTCATCGAGATTGAAATCCAGAGTGTAGGTGTCCAGTGCAGCATTTACCTGACCGAGAATGTTCTCAAACAGTGCAGCTGCGGTAGCGTTGCTCAGTGCCTCGCTGATGGTGTTCGGAACCTTGCCAACATATGCATTGTCTGCATACTCAGCCTTTACAGCAGCCAGAACCTCGTTGTAGCTGTCAGCCTCATAGGACTTCTCCTTGGAAACTTCCATAGCCTTGTCATACTTAGCCTGTGCCTTGTCGAGCTTAGCCTCGTAGGAATCGAACAGAGCAGCTACTTCAGCAGCAGCCTCAGCTGCAGCGTTTGCATCATACTCTTCAACAGCCTTAACTGTCTCCTCAGCCTGTGCTCTTACCTCTGCAAGCTTGGTTCTTGCATACTCGATAGCAGCCTCAGCATCCATCTCCTGGTCATCAATTACAACCTTTGCTGTGCCGCCGAAAGCTGTGCCGTCTGCCAGCGCGCTTGTGTTAGCTGTCAGAGTGATTGTGCCTGTGATCGCTTCAGTATTCAGTGTGATGTCTGCATTGTCAAGCTTAGCTTCAAGAGCCTTCTCAACCTCTGCTGCATAGTTGTAGTTGAGGTTGATGGTAGCTACAACGTTCTTGTCAGCAGTGATCTCAGCAACTGCGGAACCGCCGTTTACCAGCGCATCCTTCAGCAGATCCATGAACCATGCATCCTTCGTTACAGCATCAGCCAGGGACTGTGTGTCCAGCTCAACAACTGTGCCTACAGAACCAGCCAGTGCACCGTATGCAACATCGTTCCAGGTGGATTCCTGCTTGTAAGTACGGGTGGTACCGTCATCAGCAACCGGAACCGGTTCATTCTTTTCTGTGTCAGCTTCAACAGCCATCAGATCTGCAGCGGTCAGTGCGATTGCGCCTGCGGTTGCTGCGGTATCTTCCTCAGCAGCGAAGCCAGTAGCGCAAACCAGAGTCTGGGTCAGAGCAACCGGTACTGCGATCGCAGCAGCCATTGCTCTCTTCAGAAATGACTTCTTCATGTTCAAATACCTCTCTCTTCTTTTATTGTTGTTTTTTACGCAGGAACAGCAACCTCCGATCATGCGCAAACTGCCTTGCATGGAAACCGCTCTTCCTTTGTACTCCCACGCTTAGCGCAAAATGACGCTAAAACGTTTTATATCATATATTTTATCACATCTTTTTCGGATTGTCAATACGGCAGACGGTTTTTTCTTTAAAATATTGCATGAACATTCTTTCGATTTTTATAGCATTTGCACAAAGAAGATAGTTTTTATAGCCTTTTTACAATGTTATTTGCTCGTTTTGCACAATTTCAACATTTTTCCACTTTTTCAATCTATTACTCCACTAATTAAATATAGATACTTTTTTCTGAAGCCGGCACTTCAAAACTCCCCTGCCCCCTCCCCTCGGGGAGGGGGATTTAGGGGCGGTGCTGCGCACCTTACAGGTGCCGTCCCCTCTGCTTCACTTCGTTCAGCATCTCCCCACCCCGTGGGGAGTCGCCGCCGCCGCCAAAGGCTATCGCCTTTTGAAACCGATCCTCTAAAGTCGTTGGCATTGCCTTAGGGAAGGGGGATTAGGACGGAATGCAGACAGACGGACAGTCCTTTGGTTCTGTCCGTCCGCTGTTTTTATAAGGAGAATTTGTAGAAAACCAACAAATCATTCCGTGGGCTTGATCTCCTGCAGGGTGAGCGTCATTGTCAGTGTTTCGCCGGAGCGCACCACGGTGAGGGTGATGGTCTCGCCCGCATCATACTCGTCCTTGATCTTGTTCAGCTCATCGGTGCTGGTCACGGTCTGCCCCTGGATGCCAGTGATGATGTCGCCCTGGCGAAGCCCTGCCTGCTCTGCTGCGCTGCCGGGTGTTACGGAGTAGACATACACGCCCTGGGGCATGTTGAAACGCTGCGCCATTTCTTCATCCACATCCGTACTGGTGATGCCGATCTGGGGTCTGCCCACAACATAACCATAGTTGATCAGATCGCTGATGATCTCGCTTGCATCGGAAATCGGAATCGCAAACGCCAGACCTTCAATGGATGCGCCGGAGGAATAGCCGGAGGAGATCTTTGCGGAATTAATACCGATGACCTGACCGTAGCAGTTCAGGAGAGGGCCGCCGGAGTTGCCCTGATTGATAGAGGTATCCGTCTGAATGAGGGTCATTTCCTTTTCGCTGATGGTCACTTCACGATTGAGCGCGGAAACAATGCCGCAGGTCGTGGTGCCGAACAGCTCAAATCCGAGGGGATTGCCGATGGCAACGACCAACTCGCCGACGCGCAGGGAATCGCTGTCGCCAAATTCTGCAGGAACCAGACCCTCTGCCTCAATTTTGAGGACTGCGAGGTCGGTTTCGAGGTCATAGCCGACGATCTGCGCTTCATACTCGGTGGCATCCTCATCGCCCATGACAACGCTGACAGAGACTGCCTTGCCGCAGTTATTCTGGCTGTCGTAGATACAATGAGCATTGGTGATGATGTAGCCCTCCTCGTTCATAACAATGCCTGTACCTGTGCCGGGAACCTGTACGGTATCGCCGTCATACTGGTAGAAGCCCCAGCTGAACTTCTCGGTATACTCAAAGATCGCACTGACACCGACAACGGAAGGGTATGCCTTTTCGACAATATCGGGAATGCTGAGTGCATCGGAGGGAGCTGCCATGCTCATCCAGCTTGCGCCTGTATTTCCGGAAGGCGCGCTTTCCTGCTGGGCAGCATCGGTCTCTGCGATGCTGTCATCCACGGAGGAGGTACCGGCATCTTCCGCCTTCCAGTCTGTGTTCTCCGTGCTGAGGTGCTTGTACAGCTCAATGGAGGAAACGGACACGATCGCCATTGCAGCAAGTCCTGCAACTACCTTCAGAAAGGTTTTTCCGCCGCCGCCTTTTTTCTGCGGCTCGTTGGGATCGGAGTAATAGTTCACATAGCTGGATGTGCCGCTGTTCCCGTTTTCGTCCTGATAATAGGAGCTGTAGTTTTCGGAATTGGTCTTGTTTTCATTCTGATCAAACATCACGATCATCCTTTCTGTTCTATTGCACTGCATGTCTTCCGGCACGCCTTTGTTTTCTCTTGACATTATTTATTATACTCTTTTATGTGATAACCATATGATAGGGGACGGAAAAAGTGCGGTATGAGGGATGGGGAAATTCAAGTACGCCATGATGATTGCTCTGTCAATAAAATATTGATTTTTCCGGGGCAGCACGCCAAAACTGCCCCCTGCCAAAGGCTATCAATTGATTTTGTCTCTTATGGTTTTAGGGATCAGTATAATTGCCGAAGTAATAAGGTGTTTCATTTTCCTCAAACATCGTCCTTGAAAATTGTCCCCGCATTCCGCTGTACAAAACTATTGCCAACTTTCTGAAAATCTGTTATAATAAAGATAGACAGCACAGCAGTATGTCTATACTATATTATATATGTGTGGAGGTGGCATCATGAGTACGGACCCGTATGGGCGAGCGAATAACTACCCTGCGGCATCCGATCGCCGCAGGCAGAGAAAGGCGGCATAGCATGATACATTTTTACCAGACGCAGGATAACTGCGTAAAGGAGCTGGCTGCACCGGCTCCCGGCTGCTGGATCTCAGTGGTAGACCCGACAGCACAGGAGATCCAGCAGCTCATTGAAACCTATGGACTGGACAGCGGCTTTGTCCGTTCCTCCCTGGACGAGGAGGAGTCCTCCCGTATTGAGCGCGAGGATGACCAGACGCTCATCATCGTGGATACGGCAATGTCCGAGATCCAGACGGAAGAAACGATCCTGTTCTTCACCCTCCCCCTTGGCATCATCATCACGGAGCAGCATGTATTTACCATTACATTAAAAGAGAACCGCGTGCTGCATGATATGGCAAACGGCGTGGTGCGCGGCGTACAGACAAAGATGAAAACGCGCTTTGTGATGCAGCTCCTGCTGCGGATCACGTCGATCTACCTGATGTACCTCAAACAGATCGACAAGACCTCATATGTGATGGAGCAGAAACTCAGCGGTGCGATGAAGAACAAGGAGCTGATCCAGATGCTGGAGCTGGAGAAATCCCTCGTTTACTTTTCCACCTCCCTGAAGGCAAATGAAGTGACGATTGAGAAGCTCCTGCGCGGGCGCACCATCCGGCTGTATGAGGAGGACCAGGATCTGCTGGAGGATGTTCTGATCGAGGTGCGGCAGGCGATCGAGATGAGCAATATCTATTCCGGCATCCTGTCGAGCATGGTGGAGGCGTTCGCCTCGGTGATCTCGAACAACATGAGCTTTGTCATGTGGCGGCTGACGGTCGTAACGATCATCATGGCGATCCCGACGATGATCTTCAGCTTTTATGGCATGAATACGCAGGATCTGCCCCTGCCCTATACCTGGTTCCCGATGGTGCTTTCCGTTGTGGTGACGGTGATCGTGGCGGTGTTCATGCTCAAACATAAGAAATTTTAAGGGCTGCGCGGGCTTGGCATAGCATTCCTGAACGCATCCTTTTGTGACAATTCCCTGAAAAATCCATGAAATGCGAATATTTCTATCCACAAAAAACGCCCCCGCGCTTGACACGGGGGCGGGTTTGGTATACAATTATAATATACAGCATTTTGGCTGTAAAGAAATACAGGAGGTAACTGAAATGAAAACAAAAATGCAGAAGTATACCGCGGCAATGATGGCGGCGGTCATGATGCTGTCCATGGGCAGTGTACAGAGTTTTGCGGCGGAGGATGTGCAGAAGATCGTTGTCATCGGTGACAGCGTAGCGGCTGGCGCAGCTCTGGCAGACGGCGAAAGCTCCTATGTGGAGCTGGTAGGCGATTTTACGGGTGCAGAGGTGCTGAATTTTGCAGCTGCCGGCAATACCACACAGGATGTGCTGGACAGTCTGGGCACTGCACAGGTGCAGGAGGCTCTTGCCGGGGCGGATGTCATCCTCGTCAGCGTGGGACTGCATGACATCATGGATCCCTTTATGGCAAAGGCAAACGAGTTTATGGAAGAATTCCAGTTTGAGAAATTTGCAGATGTATTCTTTGCGAACCTTGCAGATTACAATCTGGATGAAATGGATCTGCTGGTCTACAATGCCGATCTGGTCAAGGCAGTGGACAGCAACAAGGAGAGTGCCTCTGCCAATATGCTGGAGATCGGCTCCCAGCTGGCGGCATATCCGAATGCACAGGTCATCATCCAGAATGTCTACAATCCCATTGATACCATCGAAAATCTGAGCGAGCTGTCCGCAAAGCGTCAGCAGGCATACACCTCCGTATGCACCAATGTTTCCAACGCTCTGAACACCTCTGTCAACCAGGCGATCACGGAAACAGCGGCTGCCAATGGCTATGAGGTCGTGGATGTACACAGCAGCTTCCTGGGGCTGGCATATCAGTATGTGAACCTTTCCAACCTGGATATGAATGCAACAGCTGCCGGACATGCGTGCATTGCCGAGCAGATCAATGCGCTGTTCGGTGCATCACTCCGCGGTGATGTGAACGGTGACAATGCCATTGACGCAACGGATGCGGCAGGCGTACTGATCCATGCTGCCAACATCGGCTCCGGCGGCACCGGCACGCTGGATGCAAACGGCACAGCGGCGGCAGACGTGAACAGGGATAACACCGTGGATTCCGTGGATGCGGCAAAGATCCTGGTCTATGCAGCTGCGCTTGGCAGCGGCGACACGCCTTCCTGGGACTAAGAGCGCGGCGCGATGAGTACAGCAAGAGAATGTCCGTCCATCTATCTGGCAGTGCCCTGCTACAATGAGGAGGAGGCACTGCCGGTATCGGCGGAGAAGCTGCGGACAAAGCTGCATGATCTGATCGGAAGCGGCAGTATTTCAGCAGAAAGCCGGATCGTGTTCATTGATGACGGTTCAAAGGATGCCACATGGCAGGTCATTGAGGCACTGCATGGGGAGGACGGGATATTTCAGGGCATCCGTCTTTCCCGCAACTGCGGACACCAGCGCGCACTGCTCGCCGGGCTGATGACGCTCCGGGAGGAATGCGATGCTGTGATCTCACTGGACGCGGATCTGCAGGATGACATCAATGCCATTGACGGCATGGTGGCGCAGTACCGTGACGGCTGTGAGATCGTCTATGGTGTCCGGAACGACAGGGCATCGGATACGGCGTTCAAGCGCGGTACAGCACAGGGGTATTATAAGATGATGCGCGCCATGGGTGTGGAGATGGTTTACAACCATGCGGACTATCGTCTGATGAGCCGCCGCGCACTGGCGGAGTTATCGGGCTATGAGGAAGTCAATGTATTCCTGCGCGGCATGGTGCCGATGCTGGGCTTCCGCACAGGGGAGGTCCGCTATTCCCGCGCACCGCGGATGCAGGGAGAATCCAAATATCCGCTGCGGAAGATGCTGGCGTTTGCCTTTGAGGGCATCACCTCGCTTTCCATCAAGCCCATCCGGATGATCACCTCCCTTGGATTTCTGATCTTTCTCATCAGCCTTGGGATGCTGCTCTATGTGCTGATCCGGCATTTTCTCGGCTACACAGTGGTCGGCTGGACGTTCCTTGCGGTGTCCGTCTGGGGCATCGGCGGTCTGCAGCTGCTGGGAATCGGGATCGTGGGAGAGTACATCGGGAAAATTTATCTGGAAACGAAGAGGAGACCGAGGTTTCATATTGAGGAGTATTTGAAATAATGAACCGGTAATAAAAAAGTTGATATATTCACTTTTATTTCTTCTGATTATTTTCTGAAACTTCAGCTTTTTCGCAGTATGCAAAGGGGACACCATAAGGGCAGGGGGAAAAAGAAAGCATTGCAAGCCTTCTATAGACGCTGAATTGCTTTGCAAAATCGACATTTCCCCCTGCCCCTCTGCACTCGTTACACGAGCGGTCCCCTCTGTCTCACTTCGTTTGACATCTCCCCGCCCCGCGGGGAGTCACCCCTTCCGTCACCCCACCCCCTTTGTCGATTTTGGCGGAAGTACCTTTTTTCTCATTGGAGTAATAAGATAGAATGATAAAACAAAAAAATTTGTCCGCCTTTCGGCGGACAT
>JAZQCT010000020.1:0-31638 GCA_045546475.1 Oscillospiraceae bacterium | reverse complement strand
CTGTTTTCGCTTGGGCGAAGCACAAAAGGAAACAACAGTTTGTGAAAAAGCCTGAAATCAAACGCGGAGCGGTAGCTCCGCAAAAGGGGGTTCGGGGACGAAGTCCCCGAAAGATAGCCCCTCCCCTCGGGGAGGGGTTGGGGCTGCTCCCCACGGGGTGGGGAGACGGCACGAAGTGACAGAGGGGACGGCACCTGTAAGGTGGGGGCAGCTTTGGCGTGCTTACCCCAGAAAAATGCTTTTTCCAAAAGCTGCTGTTTCCGCTTGTGCGAAGCACAAAAGGAAACCAATCACCAGCGGCGGTTCGCCGCAAAGGAGGAAACTACATATGCCACAGACAAGCAGTACACACAATCATCAGCCGAGGAAGGTAAAACGTCGTTTTTCTCCTCAGGCGGCTGCCATGCTCTTCGCAGCCATCGTGCTGGTCGCCATCATCATCCTCATTTCCGCAAAGGTGAAGGAATGGCGGAATGACGGTGCGCGTTATGCACAGACGCTCTCCGAGCAGATCGGTGTGAGTCCGGAAACTGCGGAAAAATACACCAAGGTCGAGCTGACCGGCACCTCCGAATACGCCTGTGTGAATGCGGCAGCAGCAGCACAGAGTTATTCCTATCTGTTTGAAAGCGAAAAAACCGTGGAGGTCAGCGGCGTATCCGTACCGGAATGGCTGATTTTTGCGGGAACGGTCAACAATGTCATCACTGATGTGACCTACTACGACTACACCCAGATCGCAGGCTACGGCAACGGCATCAAGACCAAGGGGCATATTGACGCTGCCATGATCAACACCGGCATGGACTCCAAGGCGGTGCAGGATTATGTCGGCTTCGCGCCGCTTCGCACCAAGTACACAAGTGAGGGCGTGGTGGAGACCTATAAGTATTTCTACGAGGACAAGGAAACCGGAAACCATGTTTCCTACCTGCTCCATGTCAGCTACATGAACGGCAAGGCTTCTGCGGCGGCAGAGGAGGAGAATCAGTTCATGGTTGAACTGCTGACGGTGAAGTGATGCGGTAATATCGTAAAAAGGCAGCTGCACTGATTTGTGCAGCTGCCTCTCTCTTTATTCATAGTGTGTTTTGCAGGCAATGATACCACAATATCATCTTCGACAAAACATACAATCCTGTTTCCATTGTCATCAATGCGTCTGCTCTATAATCCGCTGAGATTTTCTTTCAGCGGTTCCGGCTTTCCGATGCCCTCAAATGGATTTCTGCAAATATTCTTGATGAGCTTGTTGATGCGTTTCAGTGTTTTCTTATCCTGTCCCTGCCAGTAGAGATAATCGTCCCAAGCCCGGTCTTCCCACAGCAGCTTCATTCGTCATCGTCCTCCCCGATCAGGGTATGGGGGAAAAATGCGCTTGACCTGTGCGGATGTCGGATACCATTTTTTCAAGATAGCGCATATTCTGTTCAGAATGAAACGGATCAGCGGTGATCTCAAACGGAATGCGCTGCTCTCTGCCGACCTTCACCTCCCGGAGGGCTTGGAATGGGGCTATTTTCATTTCAACGCCAGACTATTATTCAGAATCAGCGTACTGTACAGGAACAGCACGTCCTGTCCCTTAAATTCCACCAGATTCCCCAGCATTGCCGGCTGGACATAGCGGATGTCAATCACGGTGATCTTCGTATAGCCCTCTGCCAGCAGCGGTATCAGGCTGCTGCCGAAGGAATCGCGGAATACGATCAGCTCCCTGTCAGTCGATGCATTGGGGTTTTCGATCGTCACCAGCGCATCTGCACCGCAGAGGAACAGCTCGTAGGCATCGCGCCCGGCTGCCGCCTCCATGTCATACATCGGGTTCTGCACCGGCAGACCCGTGTTATAGCTCGTCACGGTACAGCTGTCAAGCATGGCATTGGAAAGATAGTACATCTCATCCGGCTCCACGGGCAGGGCAAGCTGACCATGGTATACACCGTAGAACGGATGCCCTGTTTCGCGTGTTTCATATTCTGCGGTAAGCTGTATGCCCATTGCCTGTGCGATGACATCCGCTGTATCCTGAAGGCACTCCTGCCGCCAGTGTGTATCCGTGCGGTAGTAGTCCGTAATTTCCAGCGTCGGAAAAATGTCGATATACTGCATATATTCCGTGCGTTTCCGCATCTCCTCCACAAGTGCGCCATGATCCAGCGACAGCCGACCGCCCTTCTCTGCGAGGAAATAATGCTTGTCCGGCACGATGGAAAAATAGACCGGGGAGCCTGTTTCTGCAAGATAGGTGTCATACACATACCGGAAGCGTTCCCCCGCATGGTCGAGCATCTGCGTTTCCAGCGGATACTGCACCTGCGCAAGAATACCGTCCTGCTGATACAGCCCGTTTGTCTCCGACTGACGGAACACGCCGAGCTTGGCAATGCTCTGCAGTGTGCGGAATTTGTCGCGCTGGGGAAACTGGTCCATAGCATATGTCTCAAAATCCGTCATAAAGCTGCCGGAAAGTATGGTTTCTGCGGACAGCTCCGGCTTCTGTGCCAGCACCCTGCGTTCACTGTCTGAAAACGCGCTGTCCGCACCGAACCAGCTGGCAAGCGTAAAGCCTGCAAGCACTGCCCCAAGTGTGCCGACAACGGCACAGCTTCTGATCTTCTCCTGCATGATCCCGCCTCCTCTTTGATAGGGTTCCCCGATATTCTGCAAAAAACCGCCTGCTCCTGAAGCAGGCGGCTCCTTTTTGTCCGATTTCATCCCCCCGCCGTGCGGGAGGGACGAAACGCACGCACAGTATGTACGCTCAGGATTCCTCCGCGGCAGTATCGGACACAGCGTCCGCTGTATCCTGCTCCTCATCATCGGAGGAAAGTACCGGAAGTACCGCACGGCGTTTTAGATATCGGGATGTTTTCTTCTTCTTCTTTTCTGCATACATGATGTTGTCCGCGATCGTCACAAGCTGGAACAGATCCATGCCGCGATCCGGCACAGCGATGTGGTAGCCGATGCTGGCTGCGATCGTATACGGCATCATGCTGTTCTCATTCACCTCGTCCAGCAGCTGATGAATGCGGCTGCGAAGGATCTGGGCACGTTCTTCTGTATAGTCCGCTGCAAAGACGATGAACTCGTCGCCGCCGAAGCGGCAGCAGATCTCCCCGCCGGAACATGCTGTACGCAGTGTATCCGACAGTGCAATAATCGCATTGTCGCCGTCCTTGTGTCCATAGGTATCATTGATGGTCTTCAGACCGTCCATGTCAAGGAACATCAGCATAACAGGCTTTCTTGTATTGATGCAGTAGCTGTAGAGCTGCTGTGTGCTGATACGGAAGCCGTTGCGGTTGTTAATATTCGCCAGCGGATCAATGGTATAGAGCTTGGTCAGCCGCTTGGACACCTGATCGAGACAGATGATCTTCCGGACACTTTCCAAAGCATTGGCAATGGTCATGATCGCATTGTTGAACAGCTTGCTGTGCGTCGGGAAGCTGCTGTTCCGGAATACGCAGTAGCCGATACAGCGTTCACGGAAGTGCAGGGGAACAAAGTAATAATTACCTGGAGTATGATCCGGATCGAACAGACCCGGCAGCATTTCGGAAACGGAGAAATCCTCCATCCGGAAGGTCTCGCCGTTCTTATAGGCAAGTGCGACCTGCACCGATTCGCCGAAGCCCGATACAATGGGATCGCTCGGTGACAGGATGTGAAGCATGTAGTTCTCCTCAGTCTCATCCATCATAATGCCCTTCCGCCAGCCGTCGCACAGACAGAGGTAAAATTCCTCGCACTGCATTTCAGGAATGAATTTCCGCAGGGCAAAGGCAAAATGTTCCAGATGGTCACACTCCGCAAGAGCCGAGCTCATGCGGCTGACGAGGGAAATATCATTGGTATAATGCTCCAGCACATTGAAATTGCGCTGTTTAAATTCATTGATGTCCATGACCGGCGTTTCCCGGCAGCCGCAGCTTTCAGAAAAAAGGCACTTGGTATCCAGTGTGACACTGCGCTCCTGCGGGATGCCGCGGATGTGATTCAGGATGATCTCACAGGCAAGCCTTCCGCCTCTTATCAGCGGACGCTGAACGGAGGTCAGCGACGGTGAAAAATTCCTGCCGTCATGGGTATAGTCAAAACCGGAAACTGCCACATCCTCCGGTACGCAGAGATGATTCTGCGACAGGGCATTCATGGCAGCAATCGCCATAAGGTCATTTGCGCAGATGATCGCCTGCGGAAACTCCAGCGGGGAATCCATAAAGGCTCGAACTGCCGCTGTACCGTCCTTGGACATGAAATTGCCGTGGTAAATGCGCTCCTCCTCCACCGGAATGCCATAGCGTTCCAGTGTGCTGCGGTATGCCCGCAGACGGAGCTGGCTCTCTACATTATCCGCCGGACCCGACACATAATTGATGCGGGTAAAACCATGCCTGACGATAAAATGCTCCACCATGTTCTGCATGGCAGTCTCATTGTCGATACCAATGGTATAGAAACCAGGAACATCCTTATCAATAAAGACCGCCGGGATGCTCGCCTTACGCACCTGGGCAATTACGTTCTCCAGGCTGTCTGCGAGCTGGATCGTATTGATGACAAGGATCACGCCATCAAATTTCTGGAAGTTGGCAAGGTTGAAAATGTTGTACTCACCGGTGTCATGCCGTGTATCGCCGCCCACATTTCCAAACGCAACAAAATGCTCCAGGGTGATGCGGTTATCTGCTGCAAAATGTCGGATACCACTGAGAATATCGCTCTGGTATTCTTCGTCAATCGTGGAAACAATCACCGCAATATGGATGTTTTTTTCAGACAATTATCATCACCGCCGATACTCTCGGCTCTTCCTTTCTCTCAAAGTCCGGATCCCGCTCCGGCTGTTTCCGTTCATCTATATTATACTATATTTATGCACAAATTGCAATGAAAAATTGTAAATATTCAATGAATTACAGTTTCTTGCCGCAGTTGGCACAGAAAGCCTGACCGATCGTGCAGGGCTTGCCGCAGTAAGCACAGAAGCGGCTGCCGCTCTGCTCAGGGGCAGAGGGCTGCTCCGGTGCGGGGGCTGCGGGCTGTTCAGGAGCTGCGGGCTGTGCGGGAGCATCTGCTGCTGCGTTCTCCGCAGGCTTTGCATCATCGCTCGGAGAGTACCAGTTTTCCGCAATGGGCTGGTGCGGCTCTGCAGCATTCTTGTTGGGAGTACCATGCTGCGGGATGAGCTGGTAGCCGCAGTTCCGGCAGGTAGTTTCACCGGCAGGATAGGAATGACCGCACTGCATACAAACCATGGCAGTGGGAGTTCTCTGCACCTTCGGCTCTTCGGGAACAGCGATCAGCTCCGGCTCTCTTGCGCGGACTTCCTCGATCTGCGTCTGCAGCTCAGCGATACGCTTTTCAGAGGTCTTAATGGAAGCGATCTGCTCTGCAAACTCTGCACTAGGATCGTCCTTATACTTTTCAAAATAGAGCTTCGCGATTTCATTCATCATTTCCTGAATATGCGCTTTCTCGCGCTTCTGCTCGCTGGAGAGGGAGCTTGCTTCAGAAAAATTCTTTGTTTTCTGTGAAACTGTTCTTCCTACATTGGTGACATTTGCACTCAGTTTATCCAAAAAAGACATATATGTACCTCCTGAAATGGTTTGCGGACATAAAAACCGTATTATATTATAGTATACCATATATTACACAGAAATGCAATACTTTTTTATGAAATTCCGCTAAATCTCAATATTTTAATACCGTGAGTATAGAAGCGCACAGAGTTTATGGAAATAGTGCTGAAACTACTCGATTTTGTCATTTGCAGAGGCGATGCAGGCAGCTTTAGAAAAGTTGTGCAACGATTCCCCACCGTACAGGTGCCGTCCCCTCTGTCACTTCGTACCGTCTTTCCACCCCGTGGGGAGTCACCCCCAAAACCGCCGCAGGCGGAAGCGGGGTGCGGGGGCTGCGCCCCCGCTTTAATCCCCTCCCTCTGGGAGGGGGTAGGGGGAGGGCAAGCTTTGCACAACTTTCCTAAAGTTCCACCTCCACCTTCCCCCGAACAAAAGAAACGCACATACTCCCGGCATGTGCGCTGCTGTTTATGGAAAATAGGTAATATAGGTATTGGGATCCTGGTCAAAGGGGATGGCATTGACACATTTGTAATAGATATTATTGGCAATGATGTCCGCCGCACGGATGAGGGGCTTGGTGGAGGAATCGCAGAGGTTCAGCTCGATGAGGTTGAGGTTGGAGAAGATCGGCGGGTAGAAGTGGTGGTAGTTGTGGTTGAACGTGCCGCGCTTGAATTCCTGTTCGAGAGCCTCGCGCAGCTCATATTTGCCGTTGGTCGCGGTGGTATGCTCATCCGCGAAGATGTAGATATTCTCCACGCCGTCCTCGGTGATCAGCCCGTCCTTCATCATGCGCTCAAAGGCACGGCGCAGGGCGATCTTATAGACATAATCGAGGTAACGCTGCTTGCTTTTCTTATCCTCAAAGATATTGGCATTGACGGTCTCCTGCAGCACAACGGCACCAAAGATAATGAAATGCTTCAGGGACTTGTAGAGCTTATATTTTTCGTGGTTGGTGATGCGGCAGGCTTTCAGCTCGGCATCCGGTTCGTACTCGGCATTCCTGCGGATCATGCGCTCAATATTGAGGTATTTTCTGGTACACAGCTCCTTGGAGGCATGGTCGAGAAAGATCAGTCCGCCGTACACATAGAACTGGTTGTGCTTCACATCGAACACGCCGGATTCATCGGAGTAAACATAAACATTCATGGTATTTCCCATCCTTGTATAAAAAAAGCCGCCCTAAGGCGGCCCCTATGACCGACGACATTACATGTCGCTTAAACGTTAATTCGGTTACATAGGTATACAGCGCAGCATATACTCTGCCTGCAATTATATTATACACTATTTTCGCGGAAAATGCAATAGGTAAAACGTACAAAATTGTGGGATGTTTTTTGGCGGGGAGGACGCTTGACAGCTGGATAAATTTAGTTTATAATATTTAGGATTATAAATCCAGCAATTTAGGGTCAATAAATTGATTTGCAGTAGAGGATAACAATGAATAAACAACAAGCCATACAGAATTACATAAAAGAAACAACAGGTCAAACCGTTTCAAAAAAACTGCTTGCATTTATTTTGAATCCGCAAAAACTTGAGGGATTGAACAATGCAGCTCTTAAAGATATTGTGGTTGAATATGCACCTATTTTTAACAAATTCAGATATACACTTGATGGCTCAAGCGAAATCACATCATTTAATATTTGTTTATTATGCCGTATTACACATAAGCCTGAATTGGAAGCGATTTTAGGTATATCAGAATAAAATGAAGGAGGAAACACAATGAAAATCACAGTGATCCACGGACAGAGCCACAAGGGTTCTACATACAATATCGCAAAACAGCTCTATGATAAGCTGGGCGGAGAGGTGACGGAATTTTTCCTGCCCAGAGATTTTGCGCATTTCTGCAAAGGGTGTGCAGCCTGTTTTATGGATGAAAGAAAATGCCCCCATTATGAAATGCTGAAGCCCATAACGGATGCGATGGACGAAGCTGATGTGATTATTCTGACAAGTCCTGTCTATGTGATGCATTCAACAGGTGCTATGAAGGCGTTTTTAGACCATTACGGATACCGGTTCTTAGTCCACCGTCCCGAAGAAAAAATGTTCAGAAAACAGGCGGTTTGCATTTCCACTGCCGCAGGGGCGGGCATGGGAAGTACGATAAAGGATATGGCAGACAGCACGTTTTTCTGGGGAATTGCAAGGACATACAAGCTCGGCGTTGCCGTTATGGAAACCAGATGGGAAATGGTAAAGCCGGGCATAAAATCCAAAATTGAGAAAAAGACCACCGCCCTTGCAAAAAGGATCTCAAAAAAAGCTGGCAAAGCAAAGCCAGGTATTAAGACAAGAGCCTTTTTCCAGATCATGTCCATCATGCAGAAAAAAGGCTTCAATCCTGCCGATAAAGAATACTGGATCGGCAAGGGCTGGACAAAGGGGAAACGCCCGTGGAAATAAAATAACAAAAACCTCCCGTAATTCTCATTTTGCTGAGAACTACGGGAGGTTTGTTATTTTACAGAAGCTGTTCCCTCTGCTTGCAAGGGGACAGCGTGCGGTGAACTCACGCCGCGGGAAGTAAGCTTTCCTTAATAAGAAGCCATCGCACGCGAATCACCTGCGCAGATCCTGCGCTTATTCCCACTCAATCGTACCAACCGGCTTGGGAGTCAGGTCATACAGGACTCTGTTGATACCCTCGACCTCGGCTGTGATGCGTGCTGTGATCTTGTTCAGCACTGCATACGGGATCTCTTCGATGGTTGCAGTCATTGCATCCTTGGTATTTACCGCACGGATGATTGCCGGCCAGCCCATATAACGCTTGTCATCCTTGACACCGACACTCTTCATATCCGGTACAGCAATGAAATACTGCCATACAGTCTTGTTCAGACCGGCATTGTCAAATTCCTCACGCAGGATCGCGTCTGCCTCACGCAGTGCATTCAGGCGGTCACGGGTGATCGCACCCAGGCAGCGAACGCCCAGACCCGGACCCGGGAACGGCTGACGGTCAACCATGGAGGACGGCAGACCCAGTGCTCTGCCCACTTCACGGACTTCATCCTTATACAGAAGCTTTACAGGCTCTACCAGCTCGAACTGCATATCTTCCGGCAGACCGCCCACATTGTGGTGCGCCTTGACACCATCGCTCTCCAGAATGTCCGGATAGATCGTACCCTGTGCGAGGAAGGAAATGCCCTCCAGCTTGCTTGCCTCTTCATCAAATACCTTAATAAATTCACCGCCGATGATCTTGCGCTTCTTCTCCGGCTCCGCTACACCTGCCAGCAGGTCGAGGAAACGGTCGGTCGCGTCAATGTAGATCAGGTTGGCATCCAGCTGATTCTGGAATACTTCAATGACCTGCTCACTTTCGCCCTTACGCATCAGACCATGGTTGACATGCACGCATACCAGCTGCTTGCCGATTGCCTTGATCAGCAGCGCCGCAACAACGGAGCTGTCCACACCGCCGGACAGTGCCAGCAGTACCTTCTTGTCACCGACCTGTGCGCGAACCTCTGCAACCTGCTCCTCAATGAAAGCATTTGCGAGTTCCGGTGTGGTGATTCTTGCCATGGATTCCGGTCTTACATTACTCATATTTTTCTCCTCCAGTGAATCGCATCAACGTGCGGCGGATGCCGTCGTTCTGACGGGGTATTTTGATGATGCAAAGCTGTATTTTCTGCGAGTTTTGCATGTTACTATCATATCACAAAACGCTGTAATTTTCAATAGGTTTTTGCAATTTTAGTGCAGTTGGAAAAAAGTTATTTTTCGGTATGTTTGGAATTGACAAAATATACAAATTCGTGCTATAATGAGTGGAAGAGGAAAATCATACTAATTTTCTTAACCCCAATAGACAACTTTAATTTGCCCCACCTCACCGGTGCCGTCCCCTCTGTCACTTCGTGCCGTCTCCCCACCCCCGGGGGAGCAGGCCCCTGGCCCCTCCCGGGGGGAGGGGGGTTTAGGGGAGGGGCTGCGCACCGTCTCCGCCAAAGGCTATCGCCTTTTGAAACCGATTTTGTCTATTATAGTTTGGGGGATTAGTATCAGCACAACAGAAAGGAAACCGCCATGTGGTATATCAAAGCACGAAAGCCCCTGATCGAACAGGTTCTGTATTATGGTCATGAGATCCTGCATTCCCCCAGAATGCAGATGGAGCGCAAGTTCATGCAGCACGGAACGACCAACTGCTATGAGCATTCTATCTGCGTTGCCTACATGGCTCTGCGCATCGCACAGAAGCTCCGCGTCAAGGTGGATGTGCGCAGTCTGGTGCGCGGCTGCCTCCTGCATGATTATTTTCTGTATGACTGGCATGATAAGGATTCTGCCATGAAATTTCATACCTTCCGCCACCCCAAGCTCTCCCTGAAAAACGCAGAAAAGGAATTTTCGCTGAATAAGATCGAGCGCGACATCATCCTCAAGCACATGTTCCCCCTCTGCGCAAAGCTGCCGAAATACCGCGAAAGCTTCATCATCACACTGGCAGATAAATGCTGTGCGGCAAGTGAGATCTGGCATCTCTATTCCCTCAAACGCATCATCCGCGCACTGGAAAGGGGGCTTTGCCTTGAGCTGGAACAGGAAGCTTGCTGAATGGATTAAGGCGCAGCCGTGGGGGTACTGGGTTTTATCCGTACTTGCGATGACGGTACTTCCTGTTTCCCTTCTTTATATGATGACGATGATGAACTCTGCAATCGGACTGATCATCCTCCCTGTGATACCGTTTTTTCTCGGGCTGATCGGTACAGTACACCTGACAAAAAAGGAACTCTCGTGGATGCAGGCATATCTTCCGGCGGTGGGGCTGTTCTTTGTTGCTGCCGCTGCATTTCTGCTTGAGTACGCATCCGGTAGATTGTCCGTACACGACTACTTTGATGTGATCATTACACTGGTTGTATTGGTTACACTGGCGGCAAATATCCTCTGTTTCTCCATCGGGGAACGTATCCAGGGCATCAAACGGAAACGTCCCTCCGTGCGGCAGTGGATCGCTGTGGGCTTTCTTTCGCTGGCAGTTGCGGTAACGAGTGAGTTTCTTTCCTATTTCCGGAGTCTGGATACCATTGTGCTGAGCGATACTGATCCGCAATTACGGGTTCTGATCAATTCTTATTATAACAGCAATCAAAGCGGTTACGGCTGGAAATATGAAAACGGCTGGTCGAGTGTGGATCTTGAGCCGTACTATGTGGAAAATCCGGACAATCTTCTGCCGGAAATCGAATCTTCCACATTCCGCATTGGAAATGTGGAAAATATGCCCGTGCTGGATGGTGCAGAGGCGGCGTATCCGGTGTATTCGGCATTTGCGAATGCCTGCTATGAGAACATCGCCGAGATCCAGCGGACGGCAAAGAAAAACGATGCGCCCCGACCGATCGCATTCACCAATACGGTCGAGGCTTACAAGAGCCTGATTGCGGGCGATGTGGATATTTTCTTCGGTGCAAGACCCTCGCAGGCGCAGCTTTCCCTTGCGGAGGAAGCCGGCGTGGAGCTGGAAATGACCCCGATCGGCAAGGAGGGGTTCGTGTTCTTCGTGAGTGAGGAAAATCCCGTGGATGGGCTGACCTCCGAGCAGATCCGGAATATCTATTCGGGAAAGACGAACAACTGGCTGTTTCTGGGCGGCGGATTCAAGACGATTCTGGCGTTCCAGCGTCCGGAAAATTCCGGTTCGCAGACGATGATGCAGTATTTCATGGGGGATGTCCCCATGCGTGCGCCGCTCGAATACGAATACACTGAGTCCATGGTCGGTGTGATCCGTGATGTGGCAGAGTATCAGAACGATGCGGCATCCATCGGGTATTCGTTCCGCTATTATGCGTCGCAGATGGTCTTTGAGGATTCGGACGGCATCAAGTTTTTAGAGCTGGATGGGGTATATCCGAATGAGGAAAACATCCGCAACGGAAGCTACCCCATGACAACGGAGCTGTATGCGATTACAGTAAAGGGAAATGAAAATCCCAATGTAAAGCCCTTTGTCGAATGGATGACGGGGGAACAGGGGCAGCGGCTTGTGATGAATACAGGATATGTTACTGATTAAAAAAGACGGCGAATCGCCGTCTTTTCTTTGTGTACAGGGGGCTCCGCCCCCTGATCCCCGCCAAAGGGATGTCATCCCTTTGGAATCCCGAATCGTTTTGCCAATGCCCCTGCGGGGCAAAGGCAAAACCTTAACCTTGAAAACATCCTGCTCTCAGACGAAGCCCCTGCATCAAAGACTCGAAATATGCTCAAACACCTTGTCAGTGCTCCAGAAGTACATATCATACTTGAAACGCTCCTTGAAGCCGCAGCGTTCCATCATCTGCATGACGGGTTCCTGTACGCAGGAGAAATAGCACATTCTGCCCTCCTTGACGATGCCCTCACAGTAGTCGCGCAGAGCCTCGATGCCGGACATGTCCGCGATGGTCACGCCGCGCATGGAGAAGATGATATTGTAGTTTTCGCCGAGTGCCGTGATCTTTTCCTCCAGCTTATTGCAAGTGCCGAAATACAGCGGGCCGGAAATGTACACAACACAGGTATGATCCAGCTTTGCCGGGTCTGCATGATGCTCGTCCACGCGCTTGGGATCGACCTGCGCCACTGTCACCTGCATGTCGGATACCTTGATGACAAACATGAACACGGAGAAAATGACACCGATCAGAATTGCAATTGTCAGGTCAAAGATCACCGTTGCTGCCATGGTCAGCAGGAACTGCATCATGGCAGTTTTGATCTTCATATGGAAAATATTCTTGATGGCGTGCCATTCGTTCATGCGCCATGCCGTCATGATCAGAACGCCTGCCAGTGCAGACAGCGGGATCATTGACATCACGCCGCCCAGCACGAACATGGACAGCAGGAGTACCACCGCATGAATGATGGAAACCATTCTTGTCTGACCGCCGGACTTGATCGCAACGCTTGTTCTTGCGATCGCTGCCGTTGCCGGAACACCGCCGAACAGCGGGATCACCATATTGCCGATGCCCTGTGCAATCAGCTCAATATCCGCATTGAGCTTCTCATTCTTCATGCGTCCTGCGGATGCGCCGCAGAGGAGGGATTCAATCAGACCGAGTGCCGCAATGGAAATTGCCGGTGTGATCAGTCCCGTCATATCGGACATGGAAATGCCGGAGAAGGTCAGTCTGTCCTCCAGAAGCAGGCTCTTCGGGATCGCGCCGACCTGCGGCACATCCAGCCCGCAGATCGCAGTCACTGCCGTTGCCAGAATGATTGCCACCAGAGAACCGGGGCAGTACTGGTTCAGCTTCTTCGGATAGAGTGCCATGAATACGATCACTGCCGCACCAATGAGGAAAGTGGTCACATTGAAATGCTGTTCCAGACGGAAATAGCTCTGCACCTTTTCAATGGTAGTAAGTCCCTCACAGGTCAGCCCTGTGAGATTGCCGATCTGCCCGAATGCGATGATGATCGCAATACCGCTGGTAAATCCCGTGATAACGGGCATCGGGAGATAGGACACGAGTCCGCCCAGCTTGAAAATGCCGCAGATCAGCAGGAGAACGCCGGCAAGAAAGCTTGCCATGAGCATACCCTGCATACCGTACTGTGCGACCAGAGAAATGAGAATTGCAGACATTGCACCCGTCGGACCGCTGATCTGATAGGATGCACCGGAGAAACCGCCGATGAGGATACCTGCCAGAATGGCGGTGACCAGACCTGCGGAAGCCGTCGCACCGGAGCTGACACCGAATGCCAGCGCAAGGGGCAGAGCCACCGCTGCGACCGTGATGCCGGCGAGAAGATCCTTTGCGAATTTTCCTGCATTGTACCCCTGAAATTCCCGTCTGAGTGACTTGCCGAACGCTTTGATAAGCATAATTTCGCCTTCTTTTCTTCATGATTTATGAGCTATTCGTACTAGGTCGTGTTGACACTAAGCCTTACAACGCATCTTTTCGGCAAAATTTCACGCATCCTGCGTTGAAAAGGTTTGACAGGCGACAGCCTGCCTGCACCTTTTCGCCTTGCCTGCATAAAATTTTCGCTCGAAAATCTGCGTATTATTTTAGTGTCAACACTCCCTATTTTGCTTCCCCTGTCACATTGGAATAAACCGTCTTGGCAGAAATCCCCGCAAGTCTGCCGATCCTGCCGGACAGTGCACTGATGATGTTCTGCGGAGCATCGACTGCAACGCTGATGATATTGATGCCGCGCGTGTGGTAGGGTATGCCCATCCTGCCGATGATATAGGCACCGTACTCATGCAGGATGGCATTGAGTGCGGTGACGGATTCGCTGTTTTCTACAATAATGCCGATAATGGCAACTCGTGTTTCCATGGGATTCTCCTTTTCCTTGGTTTTCTTCATCATAGCACAAATCGACAGGTTTGTCAATGCTTGCTTTTTTGGGGGGATTGTGGTATAATGGCAGTAATATAAGCAGTTGACAGGGAGGGAAAGTCATGCTGACATTACGATCTGCTTTTTTGCAGGTGTTCGGAAACGGTCTGGAAGAATATGGTTTTATGAAGTTGAAAGACAGACAGCCCTATTTTGTTCGTCTCGCCGGGGATGGGATCATCCATGTGATCACCTATATGGAGGAGCAAAGCTTTAATCCGCGAAATAAGAAGTTCACAATTCTTGGCGGTGTTGCTACAGTATACCGGCAGTCCATCAACCTGACTTTGAGTCCGAAGCGCAATGGAAACTGGCTGATGGATAACTGCTGGATCTATGGACGATTGCATCCGTGGAATGACGATCCGGAATCGGAGTTCAGAAAATTCAGAAAACAAATCTATCGTTTTTCCTGCGCCGCTGAGGAAGAGCAAATGTTGAAAGACATGCAGTATGCTTTTGAGATCACCCAAAACATCATGCTCCCTGTGCTAAATGAAGTGACGGACATTGATTCCTGCATTGCATATCACCATAGAATCGGGCTGCTCCTGCAGCTTTTCGACGACGACAGCTTCGGCAGCAGCAATCCGAACAATGCCTGCAATGAAGGCTTCCTGTATGTCAGAACAAACAACAAGGAGCTATTCAGGGAGAGAATGAAAAACGCAGTCAGCGAATTTGCGCTTTGTCAGAAAGCGATTTTTGAAAGGATCCATGCGGATCAGGAACTGCACCAGAAGGTACAGGCGGAGCTGGAACGCCGCAGAATGGAAAATACTAAGGTTCTTCGCTCTTATGGACTTAAAGTGTGAACCCAGCAGAAAAAAACATCATCAATAAGGAGTGTTTCAAATGATCACCTACAACCCATCCGACCGGAGCTTCCACCTGAGCAACGGTAAAATCAGCTATATTCTGTACATCATGAAGAACGAGCAGCCCGGTCACCGCTATTTCGGAAAGGCTGTCCGCAACCGCGGGGACTACAGCCATATGACCGAGATGGTGCCGCGTCCGCTGACGGCATTCCCGATCGAGGGGGACGCGCTCTTTTCGCCGGAACAGCAGCGGCAGGAATATCCCTGTGCAGGGGCGGCAGATTTCCGGATGCCGGCATTTTCCATCAAGCAGAAAAACGGCAGTGCGATCTCCGATTTCCGCTATGCGGGGCATCGTATTTTTGCCGGGAAGCCGAAGCTCAGCGGTCTGCCCGCTTCCTACTGCGAGGATGACCGCGAGGCAGAAACACTGGAGCTTCATCTGCATGATGCTGTGACGGACATGGATCTGTTCCTGCTCTATACCATCTTCCGTGACCACGCCTGCATTGCAAGAAGTGCGCGGTTTGTCAATCATGGTGCGCCGGTATTTCTTGATTCTGCCATGAGCATGAACGTGGATCTCTATGACAGCGATTATGAAATGATGCAGTTCTCCGGCGCATGGTCGCGCGAACGTCATGTCATTACCTCTCCCCTGCGTCCCGGAATGCAGTCCATCGGCAGTGTACGCGGTCATTCCAGCCACAATCACAATCCCCTGCTCATCCTCAAACGCCCCCATACTACGGAAACCGCCGGCGAATGTTTCGGCTTCCAGTTTGTCTACAGCGGCAATTTCCTTGCCTCTGCGGAGGTCGATGCGTTCGGTGTGACGCGCGTCCGCCAGGGCATCCATCCGCAGGGCTTCTGCTGGCTTCTGTCGCAGGGGGAGAGCTTCCAGACACCGGAATCTCTCCTGTTCTGCTCGGACGAGGGTCTGAACGGGCTGAGCCAGGAAATGCATACCCTTCTGCGCACCCGCGTGGCAAGGGGTTACTGGCGCGACCGGGAGCGTCCCATCGTCATGAACAGCTGGGAGGCGACGACGTTTGATTTTGATGAGGAAAAGATCCTGTCCTTTGCACGAGTGGCAAAGGAATGCGGCATTGAGCTGTTTGTGCTGGATGACGGCTGGTTCGGAAAGCGGAACAATGACCGCGCAGGTCTTGGCGACTGGCAGCCGAACCTCGAAAAGCTCCCCCACGGCATCACGGGGCTTGCAAAGTCCATTCGGGAAATGGGCATGGACTTCGGGCTTTGGTTCGAGCCGGAGATGGTGAACAAGGACAGCGACCTCTACCGGGCGCATCCGGACTGGATCCTGCAGACACCGGAGCGCGCGGCATCCCATGGCAGAACCCAGTATGTGCTGGATTTCTCGCGTCCGGAGGTTGTGGACTGCATTTATGAACAGATGGAACAGGTTCTGTCCGAAGCCGATATTTCCTATGTCAAGTGGGATATGAACCGATCCATGACGGAGGTCTGGAGTGCTGCACTCCCGCCGGCGCGTCAGGGGGAGGTATTCCACAGATACATCCTCGGTGTGTACGATCTCTATGAGCGTCTGATCCGGAAATTCCCGCACATTCTCTTTGAATCCTGTTCCAGCGGCGGCGGACGCTTTGATGCCGGAATGCTCTACTATGCGCCGCAGTGCTGGGCTTCGGATACGACCGATGCGCACGAGCGCGTGCTGGTGCAGTACGGCACCTCCTATGGCTATCCCATCGTCAGCACGGGAGCGCATGTGGCTGGGGTTCCCAATTGGCTGACAAACCGCAGTACACCTCTGCATACCCGCGCAAATACGGCGTTTTTCGGAGCATTCGGTTATGAGCTGAATCTCTGCTGGCTGCCAGAGGAGGAAATCGGACAGATCAAGGCGCAGATCGCATTCTACAAGAAGCACCGCCGGCTGTTCCAGTTCGGGACATTCTACCGGCTGCAAAGTCCGTTTGACACAAACGAAGCCATCTGGATGGCAGTTTCCGAGGACAAAACACAGGCGGTCTGTGGTGTATACAAGACGCTGAACCGTCCGCTTTCTCCGTTCCGCAAGGTACAGCTTGCCGGGCTGGAGGAAAACCTCTGCTACCGGATTTCCGGCGGTGACAATGAGTACCGTGCCTACGGTGACGAGCTGATGCATTTCGGTCTACTGATCTCCGACTGCTCCGCCGGTGAGCGGATGGAGGGACAGCGTGTCTCGTCCGATTTTGATTCACAGCTGATCTTCCTTGAAGCGGAACAGGAGGCATAATATGGAGATCCTATACTGCACGATGGCGCATCTGGATATGGCGGCGGCATTTTATACAGAAGTGACCGCCTACCTCACAGCGCACATCAACTATCCGAAATGGACGCACGGGGCATATCCGGCGCGCGAGAGCATCCGCGCAGCGATTGAAAAAGGTGTGCAGTATCTCTGCCTGGACGGTGAAACAGTGGTCGGCGGCTTCATTCTGAACAACGACCCGGAGGGCGCGTATGAGCGAGGCGACTGGAGTATTTCACTCGATAAGGGGGAATATATGGTCATCCACTCGCTTGCGGTCTCGCCCGACGCTTATGGTCGGGGCATTGCACAGCATATGGTGGATTTCTGCATTGAAACGGCAAGAGATCGCGGTTTTCCGGCGGTTCGGCTGGATGTCGTGCCGGACAATCACCCGGCAAGAAGGCTGTATGAAAAGATGGGCTTTGCCTTTGCAGGAGAACGTGATTTGCTCCGTAATATTGCAGAAATTCCTGCATTTGCACTGTATGAGAGGGTGTTATGATGAACAATGAAAGCAAAACCCTGTTCATTCCGCTGTATGGAAAAGCGGCGATGAGCAGGGAGGGGATTTTTACAGATAAAACGGCAGAACGCATTGTGGAGAGTCTGCCGGAAGAAATGCAGAATGTAGACACCTCACGCAGACTTGCCATTTTCATGGCAATGCGTGCGGCAAGATATGATGACTGCGCCGCCTATGCACCGCCGGAGGATCTTGGCATTCCCCATCTTGTGGTGCATCTCGGATGCGGACTTGACAGCCGCTGTGAGCGTGTGCAAAGCTCGGCGAAATGCTGGTACGACCTCGATTTTCCCGCAGTCATTGACCTGCGGAAGAAGTATTATGAGGAATCGGAGCGTTACCGGATGATCGCTTCTTCTATCACGGATCATTCGTGGATGGACAAAATCGACTATCACGGGGAGTACATCCATTTTCTGATGGAGGGTGTTTCCATGTATCTTTCCGAATCGGATATGAAATCACTTTTAGGCGAAATCCAGCGAAAATTCGGATTCTGCACATTTACATTCGATGCCTATACACCGCTTGCGGCAAAATGCTCAAAATTCAAGAATCCCGTCAACAATGTGAACGCAAAGATTGATTTTGCAATGAATGATCCGCACATTCTCGAAACGGACAGCATTGTCTTTTCAGGAGAAATCGACATGGTAAATCCCGATATTCAGGCAAAACTGACCGGATTTGATCGGAAACGCTTCGAGCTGATGGGGCGGTTCTACAAGAAATTCTACCGTATGTTCTGGTACACCATCAATCCCGATGCAGAAAATCCGTCAACGCCTTAATCTGTTCCAGCACAGCCGCATCCTCCGCCGCTGGAATTTCATCCGTATGGTGGCTGCAGATGAGGGGATGGATCTCTTTCGCTTTCATATAATGGAGAATCCGCACCGCCGTTGCATAGGCATTCTGCGGATCGCCCTCCCCTCCCCCGACGAGAAGAACTGCCCCACGCTTGGGCTTTTTCACAGGATGTCCGTGATTTTTCTGCATACCATAGTAATAGGTCTGCAGACGGCTTGCAACATCTAAAAGCCGTCCGGTCAGTTCGGAGAAATAGATCGGGGAGGCAATGATGATGTTGTCGCAGGTTTCGATGATTTTGTAAATATCCTGCATCCGATCCGGTATCACGCAGATACCGGATTCTTTGCATCTGCGGCAGTCAACACAGGGGGAAATATTGTCGTAATATGCCGAAATTTCGATAATCTCGCCTTTCAAATAGTTTCGCAGATACGAAAGAAGTGCGGCAGTATCGCCGTTTTTGCGGGGTGAGCCGTTGAGGATGAGGGTTTGCATGGGGTATTCCTTTCTGTATTCTTCACTACGTTAGTTAGCGGTCACTCTTTTCAAAATCAATACTGTTTTGATTACCAGCAGCAGAAAAGTAATCACAATTGCATAGGTTTCTCTCGTTGCTGCAAGAAACAATACTGCTGCAACGCTGCATATCAGAGAACAGCTCGTGATGATTTTTTGTCCTTTTTCTATTTTCATCTGATTGAGCACAACCTTTATGCCGCCAACTGCGATCAGTACGGCAAACATCAGCCAGTAAATCAGTCTGTTCATCAAAGATAATTCTGTGTATGCAAACAGGCTGACGGAATAAACATGATCACCAACTGTCTTTGGATAAAGCGGCAGTATCAGCAGGATCATCGTCATCAAATCCGAGATGCCGAACAGCAGATCACAAATACTCCGGATACTTGACTTGCTTTCGTTTTCAGCAATTGAAAGTATTTTTTCACATGACAGCAGATCGTCGATGGTCACAGAAAAGTACTTTGAGATTTCTTTCAGCGAGTCAATGCTGGGGTATCCTCTTCCTGATTCCCATTTGGAGATTGCGGTTCTGGATACGAAAAGATCCTCTGCCAGCTCCTCCTGTGTCAGTCCACGGCTTTTTCTCAGCTCCTGTAATTTTTCATTGAATTCCATCATGCTCCCCCCTTGTCAGTTCTTTTTCCGATCATACAACGCAACGCTTGACTGATAGATCAGATACAATCCGACACTTAAAATGACTGAGCCAACAATATCCGTCAGCCAGTGCACACCTGAAATGGTGCGTCCTATTATCATGAATAACGAGAAGCCAGCTGCAATTGCACGTATGCATTTTCGGATATGTTCTTTTTTTATTCTGCGGTCAGCCTGAAAAGCGATCGTAGGCATCACACTTAGCACCAGAAGCGTTGTGGAAGAGGGATAGGACGCTTCTATTCTTCCTTCGATCAGCACCGGTCTGTAATTGATCGGAACCATTTCAAAAAACAAGTATCCAAGAATCACGATCACATAATAGACACCCAATATGAGAATATCATAATCTACTTTCAGCAGGTTTTTTCTCTGCACCAGCTGTATCAAGCCAATCCCAGCGAAAATCATGCAACCGCACACCGGCACAAGCCCCAGCCAGTCAGTAATGTGATAAACCGCCATGTGAACACCTGTCAATTGATGAAACCAACCATTCAATTGTGCAAAACCTACGCTCGTTCCGTTCACGCCGATGGGCTGAACATCCATTGTACAAATGAGTACCGTCCAGAGTACAAACCCATCAATCAGGAGCACACCCGTGCGAAACAATTTCTTTCCGTTCATTTTTCCATAACCTTTCTTGTTTTGCGCTTGAGCTGGTTTTATTATAACAGAAAGGATGGAGAATGTAAAGATTCTTCTTGTCACACTCATGATACGAATCGTAACATCGGCATAAATTCGCCTTTTTGGCATTTAGCAAACCGCCTCCGGCATACACCGGAAGCGGTTTCAGTTTTATTGCTTACTTGATATCAGCGTGATATGCCTGCAGGGACTTTACTGCAATATTTGCATTTTCCTTGATGGCACGGATACCCTCTGCACTTGCCTTGGCAGCTGCCATGGTAGTGATATAGGGAACACGATGCTTGATGGCAGCCTTACGGATGTAGCTGTCATCGTCCACGCTCTCCTTGCCGGCAGGGGTATTGACCATCAGCTGGATCTCTCCGTTTGCGATCTGGTCAGCGATATTCGGTCTGCCCTCGGACATCTTGTAGATACGCTCAACCGGAATGCCAGCTTCCTTGATCAGGTTGTAGCAGCCCTTGGTTGCGATGATCTTGAAGCCCAGCTCGTGGAATGCCTGTGCAACCTCAGCCAGTTCCGGCTTATCGAGATTGCATACACTCAGCAGGACCGTACCCTCGGACGGGAGCTTGGTCTGTGTTGCTTCCTGTGCCTTGTAATATGCCTCGCCGAAGGATTCGGAAATACCCAGAACCTCACCGGTGGAACGCATCTCCGGTCCGAGAACCGGGTCTACTTCCTGGAACATATTGAACGGGAACACAGCTTCCTTGACACCATAGTGATTGATCTCACGGTCACGCAGATCTGCCACCGGAGAGGGCTTGCCTGTCAGATGTGCGGTCATGATCTCAGTTGCGATCTTGACCATGTTGATGCTGCATACCTTGGATACCAGCGGAACAGTTCTGGATGCTCTCGGATTTGCCTCGAGTACATAAACGGTATCGCCCTCAATCGCATACTGCATATTCATCAGACCGGATACGCCCATTTCGACAGCGATCTTCTTAGTATAGTCCTTGATGGTTGCGATCTGCTCATCGGTCAGATTCTTGGAAGGCAGGATGCAAGCGGAGTCACCGGAGTGAACGCCGGCAAGCTCGATATGCTCCATCACTGCCGGAACGAAGCAGTTTGTGCCGTCGGAGATCGCATCTGCCTCGCACTCGGTCGCATGGTTCAGGAAACGGTCGATCAGGATCGGACGATCCGGTGTCACGCCGACAGCTGCGGACATATACACACGCATCATCTCGTCGTCATGCACGATTTCCATACCTCTGCCGCCCAGAACGTAGGACGGGCGCACCATAACGGGATAACCGATACGGTTTGCAATTTCCAGAGCTTCGTCAACATTGACAGCCATGCCAGCCTCCGGCATCGGAATGCCCAGCTTGTCCATCATTGCACGGAAATGATCTCTGTCCTCTGCAAGGTCGATGGTTTCGGGAGAAGTACCCAGAATATTGACACCGTTCTTCTTCAGGTCAGCTGCCAGATTCAGCGGAGTCTGACCGCCGAACTGTGCAATCACGCCAACGGGCTTTTCCTTTTCGTGGATGCTCAGTACATCCTCGAGGGTCAGCGGCTCAAAATAGAGCTTATCGGAAGTATCGTAGTCAGTGGAAACGGTCTCGGGGTTGCAGTTCACGATGATCGGCTCGAAGCCCATCTTCTTGAGCGCCAGAGAAGCATGAACGCAGCAGTAGTCGAATTCGATACCCTGACCGATTCTGTTCGGGCCGCCGCCGAGGATCATGATCTTGGGCTTATCAGTATTCACAGGGCTCTTGTCCTCTGTGAGATGGTATGTGGAGTAGTAATATGCGGAATCCTGTGTGCTGCTGACATGTACGCCTTCCCAAGCCTCACGGATGCCGTATTCATAACGCTTGTTGCGGATATCCTCCTCCGGTACTTCCAGCAGCTGGCTGAGGTATCTGTCTGCGAAGCCGTCGAGCTTAGCCTGACGGAGTACATCCTCTGCCGGAACGCTGCCCTTCATGGTGAGGAGCATTTCTTCTTCCTGGACGATCTCGAGCATCTGTTCGAGGAACCAGTGCTTGATCTTGGTCAGCTGGAAGATTTCTTCCACAGTTGCACCCTTGCGAAGTGCCTCATAGATGATGAACTGACGCTCACTGGACGGGAAGCGCAGCTGATGGAGCAGTTCTTCCTTGGTCTGCTCGTGGAAATTCTTTGCAAAGCCCAGACCGTATCTGCCGATTTCAAGGCTTCTGATTGCCTTCTGGAATGCTTCCTTGTAGGTCTTGCCGATGCTCATGACTTCGCCGACAGCACGCATCTGTGTGCCGAGCTTATCCTGTGCGCCCTTGAACTTCTCGAATGCCCATCTTGCGAACTTGATTACCACATAGTCACCGGAGGGAACATACTTGTCCAGTGTGCCGTACTTGCCGCAGGGGATCTCCTTGAGCGTCAGACCGCACGCGAGCATTGCGGATACCAGAGCGATCGGGAAGCCGGTTGCCTTGGATGCAAGTGCAGAGGAACGGGAGGTTCTGGGGTTGATCTCGATGACAACGATTCTGTCTGTCTCCGGATCATGTGCAAACTGGCAGTTGCAGCCGCCGATTACTTCGATTGCCTCAACGATCTTATAGGACTGCTCCTGCAGCTTCTTCTGTGTCTCCTCAGAGATGGTCAGCATCGGAGCAGAGCAGAAGGAGTCGCCGGTATGCACGCCGATGGGGTCGATATTCTCGATGAAGCAAACAGTGATGATGTTGTTCTCCGCATCGCGGACAACCTCGAGCTCCAGCTCTTCCCAGCCGCTGATACATTCTTCAACGAGTACCTGACCAACAAGGCTTGCCTGCAGACCTCTTGCGCAAACGACCTTGAGCTCATCCACATTATAAACCATGCCGCCGCCTGCGCCGCCCATGGTATATGCGGGACGCAGAACAACCGGATACTTCAGCTTTTCAGCGATCTTGACTGCTTCATCAACGGAATATGCAACCTCGCTGCGAGCCATCTCAATGCCGAGCTTGTCCATGGTCTTCTTAAATTCGATTCTGTCCTCACCGCGCTCGATGGCATCTACCTGAACGCCGATGACCTTGACATTATATTGATCGAGAACGCCAGCCTCTGCAAGCTCGGAGCAGAGGTTCAGACCGGACTGACCGCCGAGGTTCGGCAGGAGTGCATCCGGGCGTTCCTTTTCGATAATCTGTGTCAGACGAGCCAGATTCAGCGGTTCTACATAGGTAATGTCCGCAACGTCCGGATCCGTCATAATAGTAGCCGGATTGGAATTGACCAGTACAATTTCATATCCCAGTGCGCGCAGAGCCTTGCAGGCCTGTGTACCGGAATAGTCGAACTCACATGCCTGACCGATAATAATCGGGCCGGAGCCGATGATCATAATCTTGTTGATGTCTTGTTTTTTTGGCATATTCTTCTCCATAACCCGTGCAGAGCGAAGCACGTTACTTATTTACCAAATCCCTGCGATTTTCCGTCGTTTTCTGCATTTGGGCAAAAAAATTTTGTCTGCATCGCAGAAAAATGGCATAGCTCTTTCCTAATATCATATCACAAATCGGGCAAAATTTCAAGATGTTCAGAGAAAAAAATCCGACTTTTTTTCTCTTTTTTCAGTATTTTTTCAGAAATCGTGATTTTAAACAAAAACGCATTTTCAACACGGAAAAAACTGAGCGTGAAAAAGCACAGCCCGCCTGAAGCGGCGGGCTGGAAATTGCGATAGGGGGATTACAGCAGCGACTGATACAGTGCTGTGATGTCCTCGACGGAGGTATCCTTCGGGTTGCCCGGACGGCAGGCATCCGCATAAGCGGATTCTGCGAGGAAGGGAACATCCTCGGGCTTGACGATCTCCTTGAGATCCGCCGGAATGCCGACATCCTGCGACAGCTGCTTGACTGCGTCAATGGCAGCCTTGCGGTATTCTTCCACGGTCATATTCTCCGTACCCTGTACGCCCATTGCAGCGGCGATGTACTTGTACTTATCGCCCGTAGCCTCTGCATTATATTCCATCACAGTCGGGAGAATAATGGCATTTGCCACGCCGTGGGGTGTGTCATAAACCGCACCGAGGGGATGCGCCATGGAATGCACGATGCCCAGACCGACATTGGAGAAGCCCATGCCGGCGATGTACTGACCGAGTGCCATGCCCTCTCTGCCCTCGGGGGTGTTCTCCACCGCACCGCGCAGGGATGCTGCGATGATCTCGATTGCCTTCAGATGGAACATATCCGTCATCGTCCATGCAGCCTTTGTAGTAAAGCCCTCGATTGCATGGGTGAGTGCATCCATACCGGTTGCAGCGGTCAGACCCTTGGGCATGGTTGCCATCATATCAGGGTCAACGAATGCCACGATCGGAATGTCATGGGTATCCACGCAGACCATCTTGCGGTTCTTCTCTTCATCGGTGATAACATAGTTGATGGTTACCTCTGCAGCTGTACCGGCAGTGGTGGGAACAGCGAGGATCGGAACGCAGGGGTTCTTTGTGGGGGCAACACCCTCAAGACTTCTCACATCCGCAAATTCGGGATTTGTGATGATAATGCCGACAGCCTTAGCGGTATCCATTGCAGAACCGCCGCCGACAGCGATGATGCAGTCCGCACCGGAAGCCTTGAATGCTTCCACGCCGTCCTGTACATTCTTGATGGAGGGATTCGGCTTGATTTCGGAGAACACTGCATAAGCGATGTTATTTGCATCGAGCAGATCCGTCACCTTTGCGGTTACGCCGAACTTGATCAGATCGGGATCGGAGCAGACGAATGCTTTCCGGAAACCTCTGCTCTGTACTTCTGTGATGATGTCGGCGATTGCGCCTGCGCCGTGGTAGGATGTGCCGTTCAATACAATTCTCTGTGCCATAGGGATATACTTCCTTTCCAAAATATATTGGTTATATTATAGCATATTTTTGTAGGATTGTCAATGAATTTTGTGTGAAATACATATTCTTAATGATATGTTATTTGGTTTATTGCATTTTTTCTGGAGATCAGCCCATGAAGTTTGCCCCCCTGCCCCTCCCCACGGGGGAGGGGGATTTGGTTGGGGGCTGCCGCCCCCGATTCCCCCCGACTCCGCCTGCGGAGGATTTTGGGGAACTTCGTCCCCCTTGCCTCACCTCGAACTTTCAGGACATTTTCAGCATAATGGTGAGTGTTTCGTATCAAACAGAACCTCCGGACGAATCCGGAGGTTCTGCAAGTTTCAGTTATTCCCAATAATCCACCTGATGGGGCAGATCAATGTTTTTCGCATGGAATACCGGCTCAACACCCTGTTTGCGCTGTGTTTCGTAGTCCTTGAGCGCACGGATGGCATATTTGCCGAGGATGACGATCACGGGCATATTGATCAGCGTCATGCCGCCCATGAGGATATCGGAGATATTCCAGAGGAGATCCGCACTCAGACCCGCACCGAGCAGGACGATCAGGGAGGCGATGATATGATAGATGCGCATGAATTTCTTGCCGGGGACATGACCCAGCAGATGTGCAAGGCATTTATCTACATAGAACAGATTGCCGATGAGCGTGGTGAATGCAAACAGGATCATAGCAACAGTAATAAAGACCGGACCGAATGCACCAAAAGATTCGCGCAGGGCAGTCTGGACATAGGGTGCACCGGACAGTTCTGCGGACGGTTCCACACCGGAACACATACACATGAATGCAGTCGCACTGCAGATCAGGATCGTATCAATGAACACGGAGAGCACCTGCACAAGTCCCTGCTTTGCCGGATGGCTGACCTCTGCGGAGGCGGAGGCATTCGGCGCAGAGCCGACACCGGCTTCATTGCTGAACAGACCTCTCTTGATGCCGTACATGACACAAGAGCCAGTAAATCCGCCGAAGATTGCCTCAAAATCGAATGCCTGCGAAAAGATTGCGGCAAAGACGGACGGCAGGCTTGTGATATTCATGATGATGATGATCAGAGCGATCAGCACATAGGCACAGCCCATGATCGGCACGAGGAATGAGGTAATTTTCACGACACGTCCGCCGCCGCCCATCAGGCAATAGCAGACGATAGCGGCGGTGATCAGACCGATGATCCACGGTGTCACATCCGCATCATAGAACGAATAGGCGGAGAATGTGGACTGGAGGTTGTAGGATGCGAGCATATTGAAGCCCAGACCATAGGTCAGGATCAGGAATATGGAGAATACGACCGCCAGCGGACGGCAGTGCAGGGCAGCTTCGATGTAATAGGCAGGACCGCCGTAGCATCCGTCCGGACCTTTTTTCTTGTAGATCTGGGCGAGTGTACTTTCCACAAATGCGGACGCACTGCCGATGACGGCGATGACCCACATCCAGAACACCGACCCGAATCCGCCGAGACAGAGGGCGGTGGATACGCCGACGATATTGCCCGTACCGACACGGGATGCGGTAGATACCATGAGTGCCTGGAAGGACGATACGCCCTTGCCGTCAGCGGGCTTTTCCATCACGGCACGGAACTGTTCGCGGAGCAGCCGGAAAGGCGCAAATCTGGTGCGGATGGTGAAGTAAATGCCCCCTGCGACCAGCAGGATAATGAGAATGTAGCTGTACAGCGCGTCATTCACTTTTGAGATGAGTTCTTCTAACATATGTCGTTCCTCCTGTAGTGTTTCAATTTATACGAATTTCTTTAACTCCAATAGATAGCTTTAATTTGCCACACCTCACTGCTACTGTCTCCCACCCCGTCAATGTTGTCAACTTTAGGAAAGTTGCGCAAAGCTTGCCCACCCCCTGCCCCCTCCCAAAGGGAGGGGGATTAGAGCGGGGGCTGCGCCCCCGCACCCCGCTTCCGCCTGCGGCGGTTTTCGGGGTGACTCCCCACGGGGTGGGGAGATGTCACGAGGTGACAGAGGGGACGGGAGCCTGTTAGGCTGCCGCCCCTTTCCCCCGCCTAATAAGTTGATGACATTGGGAGTCACCGCCGCCAAAGACTATCGTCTTTTGCAACCTATTAAGTTTGACAGGGACAGTATTACATCATGTTTCTTCCTTTACCGGACATACCAGCGCACCCAGAGCTGCTGCACCGACGGCGCAGAGGATCACGGCAAAGCCGCTGGTGATGAATGGCATCAGGAATCTGAACACAAGACTCAGGATCGCTGCGGCAATGACAACGAGCAGAACGCCCTTGCTTTTCCGTGCGGGCGGGATGATGATGGCGAGGAACATGCCGTAGAGTGCAAGTCCCATGGCATCGGTGAGGGACTGCGGGAGAACCTCGCCCGCTGCCGCGCCGAGAAAGGTGCCGCTTGTCCAGCCAAGAAAGGCAATGAGGATCATGCCGTACAGATACCGTGCGGTGATCTTCCCCTCCTGTGAGGAAGCAACAGCAAAGATCTCGTCCGTGATGCCGAACGAGGTGAGCATCCGGCGGGGCGTATTGAATGTGCTGTCAAGCTTCTGGGAGAGAGAAATGCCCATCAGTCCATAGCGCATATTGATGATGAGCTGGGTGAGAGCCATCTCCAGAAACGAGGCAGCAGTGGGTGCGCATTCTGCCATGATCTGCAAGCCGGCAAGCTGTCCGGCTGAGGTAAGGTTGGTGGCTGAGATCACAGTGGCAACGGCGGGGCTGAAATGCTTCGCCGCAAGAATGCCGAAGCCGAACGAAACGGACAGGTACCCCAGCGCGATGGGAATGCCGTGCCGCATCCCCTTGAGAAATGGTGACATGTGAATCACTTCCTTTCCGATAATGTATTCGATCTGTGTTATATTATAGCATGGATCGGGGGATTTTGCAAGGGGGATTCCTGCAGCAGCTGAAAGAGGGATAACTCCAAAGGCAAACGTCTTTCTGATCGCTCCGGAATTTCTGCAAAAATTGACATTTATCCTGATCTGTGCTATAATCATAACAGTTATTGAACGGGAGGAAATGTCATGCGGTATCCATACCATCTGCACTTTATGCTATTACTGTCCGTGCCGCTGCTGACGGGGTGTGCTGCATCTGAAGCTGCTCCTTCACTGAGCACAGAAACAACACTGCCCGCCGAAAGCACCGCCGCACCGGAGACTGTAGAAACCACTGAAAATCCTGCACATGAACTGACATTTAAAACACAGACGGACGGGATCGAGTTCACGCTGAACGGTGCATTTCTGCATACCATCCCCATGGAGCAGGTACCGGATGCAGCGGACATCTGCATTTGTGATTATGATGGGGACAGTTTTCCGGATGTGTTCCTTCCGGAATCCCCGCACAGCTTCCGGGGGCATTATTATCATTATGACGATGCAGCCGGACAGCTTGTCCTGTGGGATGTGATGAACTTTGAAGAGGGCGGCACGGGCTGGTACATGGAATGCAGTCCCGACGGTACACTGCTGATGAATGCGCACAGCATCTACGGCACGACTATCACCCGATACCGCTGGGAACAGGCGATTCTTATGCCGGCGGAAGTAACGGAGCAGTATTTCACTCAGCAGGGACTCGTGGAGGATCTTTACCGGTATGCGGAGGATGAGAATAAGATTCTCTGCCGCCGCAGTATTCACAATTCGTATGACCATTATGAAGAAATCATCGAATATCCGCTGTATTTCCGCATGATGACGGATGCTGTGCATGTCATGAAAAACACAGAGCTGCTGCAGGAATTGCCGCTCGGCAGCTTCTGGGACAGCTATGCGGCACTGGGGGCGTATTTTGAACAGCAGAAGGAATCCCCTACTGTTCCCCTGGAGGGGGCGTACCTGCGGGAACCGGAGTGCTATCTGGGAACGGAGGACTATGATTTTGACGGACATGCGGATCTGTACATTCCGGATACCCTGCAGGGAGACTGCAAGGGGACATATTACCGGTACGATGCAGAGTGCGCACAGTTTGTAAGCTGGGATGCACTGAATGCCGTCGGCTGCCGGCTGTATGCCGATGCAGAGACAAAACGTCTGACAGCTTACAACGGCACAGAAGGACAGCTGTCAGCGCAGGATTATCAATGGAACGAAGGAAAGCTCATTCCTCTGGAATGATTCAGTCTGTCGAAAAACCTAAAATCAAACACGGAGCGTAAGCTCTGCAAAAGGGGTTCGGGGACGAAGTCCCCGAAATATAGCCCCTCCCCTTTGGTGAGGGGTTGGGGGGAGTTACAGGAAAGCTTTTCCTAAGAAAGCAAGACTTTTTCTACAAGCTGGCTCATTCCTCTGGAATGATTGATCGGGAGGTATCATAATGAAAGTACTTTATACAAACGGCACGGCTCTTTATCTGATGGAAAACGGCAGGGAGATCGAGCTGCCAAGCTACCGCGCAATGCAGTATCAGCAGACCATTGCACAGATCCAGCAGAGCAAGGTCTGGAAGACCACCGGACGCGGCGCAAAGTTTATGGGGATCGACGAGCCGCAGACACAGGAGCAGGTAGATTCGGAGATGCGGGGACTTGCGCTGTATCAGGATGATTTTCTTTATACGCTGCAGCTTGATGCATCCGGCGGCATGTATCGGCGCGGTTTCTCTGAAAAGCCGGAAATGGAAGGGCATATCTGTTCCGGCAACGACATCCGGCTCGGAGAGATCGCAAGCTGCGGGGATGCGGTCGCTGCTTGCGTTACCTATCCCAACGGGCAGTCCCATATTGCGCTGTTCCGGCTTCCCTCCAGTGCCTATTCGCAGGTAACGGACGGGGATTCCTGCGAATCCTCTCCGAGCTGGTCGGCGGACGGCAGGCTGGTGTATTTCTCCACGGCGGGCATTGCCAGAAACGGCGGACAGATCGCATTTTCGCCCCGTGCTGCGGCATCCTACAACGTGAATACGGAACGCATGGAGATCGTGCTGGAAGATGAGAAGCATGATATTCTCGCGCCGAAGGAGGACGCTGCCGGAAATCTGTATTTCATCCGCCAGCCCTACCATCTGGAGGAGGAACAGGAGACTTCCTTCCTGGGTATTCTGAAGGATGTACTGCTGTTCCCCTATCGGCTGATCAAGGCATTGATCGGATTCCTGAATGTGTTCAGTATCATCTACGGCAGGGAGCCTTTGGACAACAGCGGCAGGCGCAGTGATGTGAAAACCAAGCAGAAATCCGAAAAGGAGCTGTTCTTCGAGGGAAGAAAGCTGGAAGCCGAAAAGAACCAGAAGGAAAACACCAAAGCCGGCGATCCCTACGCGGGCATCATGTCCAGAAACCGCGTGCTGGTACGCCGCGCGCCGGATGGAACGGAGGAAATTCTGGCGAAGGCGGTGCTGGATTACACTCTCTGCGCGGATGGCAGCGTGGTCTACTCCAACGGCGCGCACATCCTGCATCGCACCGCAGACGGCAAGGCGGAAAGCCTTGGAAAGTCGAGGATGGCGAGGTGTTTGGTGGTGGTGGAAAATTGACCATCGGGTACATATGCGGGTCGCGGGGGCGCAGCCCCCGCCATACATATATCACAACAAAAACTCCCGACTATCGCAATGCTGCACGTCGGGAGCTGTTTTTATTCAGTTGTAAATATGCGGTTACACCGCGGTAGTTCTCCTGTGCATCGGTCACACACGCCTTTCACTAAGGATTCTTCAAAACGTTGTTCTTGTTGGAATTGACAGAAGCTTTCACTTTGCATCACATCTTTCAAAGAAGTAAGGAAATTGTGCTGTTCATTCAGCTGGTAAGCACCGTTCTCATGGGAGTGTACCTCCATTTCCGAAATCCTGTATGCCTGCTATATCAAGTTTCTGTGCCCGTTTTTAATCCTTTGCATCCTGTTCTGAGACACCGGCATTTGAAACATGAACATGTGTCAGAACCAGACGTTTTTCACCAATTTCGCAGAATTGAATCATTACTCCTTGGGCTGCCAATCAGTCTTTGCTGTGCAATTCACCCTTCACTTATCTGCGACCGGCGAAGCCGCCTGCTGCTGTGATTCGAGATTTTCCATGGGGCTCGCCTCCTTTTCGACCATTTGCTTCCGATGGAGGTAACTTACAGTTCTCGGATATTTCCTCAAACCTGCCTCAGATCCCATCGGGGAGCTCTGCCTGTATAAAGTTCTGCAGTTCCTTTATCTTGATTCTATTATACCACGTCATCGGTAAAATGTCAATAGTTTTTTGAAAATTTTTTGAATGATTTTGTGATTTGTGTATATTCACTATGTTGAAAACGGTTTCGTTCGGCAGAATGTACAAAAGGTGCGGGGGCTGCACTGGAGCTTGTAGAAAAAAGTATTTTTTAGGGATGGCACGCCCAAACCGCCCCCTCCCGGAGGCGCAATGTCGTCAACTTTAGGAAAGTTGTGCAAAGCTGCCCCACCCCCTGCCCCCCCCCCGAGGGGGGGGGGGGGTTGGGGGGGGGGGCCCCCCCGGCCCCCGCCAGGGCGTCGCCCCTTGGACC
>JAZQCT010000019.1:0-33942 GCA_045546475.1 Oscillospiraceae bacterium | reverse complement strand
GCAGTTGCAGGCGCAGCTCTGTTCCTGATGACTCTGATGTATGCACGTACCAAGAAGGATGAAGAATAACAGAGAGCATCTGCTCTGACTGACATCTGAACCTTAACAGAACCCCCGCCGGATGGCGGGGGTTTTGTGTGTAGAAAAGGTCCTTTTTCTGGAGCTTGTATTAAATGATACGGATCCCCCTAAACTATAATAGACAAGATCAGATTCAAAAGGCGGTAGCCTTTGGCGACGGCACCAGTGAGGTGGGCAAATTAAAGTTGTCTATTGGTCTTAGGGGATCAGTATGAAATTTCCAAAATATAACAACATTCACCGCTTACAAAAGCGGTTTTCTGTTTTGTTGCAGATTTTTCCTCTTTTGTGCAAATTGCACAAGGTAAAAACGATTTCGTTTATGGAAAAAGCTGTATATGAATAAATCGAAGCTAAAATGTAAATGAATCGTGAAATCCATTGGGAGGGGAGGGGGCTGCCGCAATAGGGGGAGGGGTGAAAAAACTTCCCCGGTGTTTTGAAACCGTTTTAGTATACCCTGGGTAATTTGATTTTTGCATAAAATGCACAAAACAGGCATACGTTTCCTGTAATATTGCCAGATTTTGTGAGGTATGCACAAAAACTCTTGACTTTTTCAGTAACAGGGAGTATAATATAGAAAAGAACAGAAATCAATCAGATGGAGTGAGAAAAAGACATGACAGATAAGGAATTGAGAAAACTCAAGCGGACTGAGCTGCTTGAATTGTTATTCTACATGCAGAGTGAGCTGGAGTCGCTCCGGCAGGAAAACGAGAGCCTCCGTCAGCAGCTGGGAACTGCGGCGGGCGGCATCACGGACACTGACCTCGAACGGATCACCAGCGCAGTCATGCAGGCGATGCAGGATGCCTCACAGAAACAGTCGGAGGCGAAGCCATGACGGACGAAAAGAACAGAGAGCAGACCGCGGAGACAAAGGATCTCCCGACAGCGGAGCAGCTGGGCACAGAGCTGAGGCGGCTGCGCTACCGGTCGAAATTCATCAAGACGTTCAGCGACACAGTTAATTCACTTCTGGTAGTCGCGGCGATCGCGGTGCTGGTGTCGATGCTGTTTCTGCCGGTACTGAGAGTGACAGGCACGAGCATGACACCGACGATGCAGAATGACGAGCTGGTCATCTGCAATAAGACAGGCAATTTTGAATGCGGCGACATTGTCGCATTTCATTACAACAATAAGATCCTCCTCAAGCGCGTGATCGGCATTGCCGGTGACTGGATCGACATGAAGGAGGACGGCACCGTTTATGTAAACGGTGAGAAGCTGGAGGAACCGTATGTGGACGAGCTGGCGTATGGCGAATGCGACCTGGAGTTCCCGTATCAGGTTCCGGAAAATCGGATCTTTGTGATGGGTGACCATCGTTCAGCCTCCGTTGACAGCCGTTCGAGCACAGTGGGATGCGTTGCGGACGAGTACATCATCGGAAAGGTATTCTTCAGACTTTACCCCTGGGAGAAGATCGGGCTGATCGGCTGAGCGTCCATTGAAACTGCCGGAAGGAGGAATTACCGTGAAAGACTTTCGTGGCATGATCGACCGCTATTTGTTGGATCATGAACAGCAGAAGAAATACCTCGCAATCGTCCTTGCACTCTCCATGCTCGTGACCTTTGCCGTCCCCCTCAGCCTCATGCAGAACGCCGAGAGTACTACGGTGAAACCGGTGTTCACGACGCAGTTGGCGAATGCGGTGGCTTCGGACGGTGTAGAGATCGTTGAAGATGAAGCGGCAAAAGTAACACTTCTGGTCGGCGCAAACAAACCTGAAATTACTGGCTCCACCGTAGAGCAGACACTGGCACTGGCACGTTCCAAGTACCTGTTGGGTATTGCAAGTCAGTTTGGTGTGTTCTTGAAAGGTGATTTTACTTGTCATCGTGCCGACGTGGAAAGCCGACTTGCAGTTGGCGGAGGTGCAAACCTTTCCGATAAGGGGGGACTTGATGGTGAACAATGGGGCTTTGAAATTGCAAATGGTGATTTTGTTACTGATGAATCTTTGCAGTATCTGACTAACAACTGGGGTTATGCAGATGCGATTGTACAGGGTAACACATTTACCAGAATTGTAACACAGAGTTACGACTACTACAAGCCTCTTGGCGGTGGAGACAATTATGTACTGCTTGATAAAACATTTGTCATCAACACTGATCTGATTATAACAGATTACCCCACATATTACACATATATAAAGCAGACGCAATCAGATGGTTCCACAAAATTTGTAAAATCATCATACACCACGGAGCCTTTCCGTAAAGTAGATGAACCACTGATTGATTTTGAGAAAGAATTTTCTTTGATGCAGACGAGAAGTGACAAGCTCGCTTCAATTAATCCAAATGGTAATCTTTATTTTTCAAAGAGCTCAAACCAAACAGGTTTTTCCTATGATGGAACAGGCAGTGATGACTTAACAAACGAATACACAGATAATGGAAACTGGGAACATTGGAATATTGGACACTTTGTATATGAAGGTGATGCGGATGAAACAATCGCATACTTTAACATTTCAAAAGAACAGTGGGATATTCTTTCTACAAAGTGCAGATATATTTCCTTTGAAGGTATTCCAGAGGACGCGAATATTGTTGTAAGTGTTGGCGGTGAAGAAATCGACTTTAACTTAACACAGTTTACATTTATCAATGGTGTTCATATTTCAAATAATAATGGTGGTAAACCTTTTAATTACAGGGGAACTTATATCAGTAATAATGACAAGGGTAATAAGAACAACCATGAAAGTTGTGAACAGCTGCTTTATAATTTCCATGATGCAACTTCTTTAACATTATATAATAACATAGCAGGAAACATTTTTGCACCTTATGCACATGTTAATACAGATAAGACTTCTGGAACCGAGGCATCTGGTCACTTATCTGGTGCGTTAGTGGCATTATCTTTCGACGGTAGCTTTGAGTTTGGCTATCGTCCCTACCAAGGAACGATCGACCTCCTCGGCTCCACCTCCGGTTACCCCATCCCCATGAGCAAGTTCAAGGAAGATGGAATAACCCCCCTCGCCGGTGCTGGCTTCACCCTGAAAAAGGGAGAGGAAATTGTAGAGTCCTGGACATCCAACGGCGGCGACAAGCCCCAGTACATCACGATCCCCACAGCGGTGGATTATGATGGCGGGACAAATTACAACACAGCGATTAAAGACATTACAACAACCTACACGATGCAGGAAGCATCACCGCCGGAAGGTTACATCGGAACGGACGATCAATACACGATCACCGTTCAGGAAGTGATTGATCCTTCAGGTCTGATTAAGGCTGACGAAACCAGTGAGAACACAATTCCGACAAAGGTTCAGGTAACGATCACGGTTGTGGGTCCAGGTGGTGATGAGGTATTGAATACCACCATGACCGTCACCGACACCTACGACACGGAGAGCAATCAGCAGACGAGAAGAGCGATCGAGCTGAATGGAAATACCTACTATCTGGACATGACCAACGGCAAGATCACCTCGATCAATAAGCCGACTGAGCAAATGATCGATAGCAGCTATGAATCGAATGGCACAGTAGCCTACACTGCAACAGCAGATGCTGTTAAACAAGTTGAAAGCTACTATACTGTGACAGAAGAGATTACAACAGAAGTCCCGGTTACAGATGAAAACGGTCAGATTGTTACGGATGCAAACGGTGAAACATCCATGATGCAGACCCAGACCGTTGTTCCGGTGACAGGCGTAGAGACCTCAACTGTATATGCAACGGATACGGACAACAACTATGTCACTGATGAAAACGGCAGTACTGTCACGGAAACTGTAATCGTTTCTTCCTCCGTAGTGACAGATAAAATTCTTATAGATTCTGGCTATACGACCGAGTACACTGCAACAAAGGACACGACCTACGTTGTTTTTACAAGTGTAACCTCAGTAGAATCTGTTGTCGATCCGACAACCGTCACTACAAGCGGAACGATTACACTGGATGGAAACGACTACTACTTCGACCCCGACAGCATGATGCTCATGCCGGTGCCGGTGCCGGATACGGTTCCGCGTTTTACGAATAGGTATGGTTATGTATTTGAAAAGAACGACGGTTCCGAACCTCTGAGCAGCGCAGATATGGCAAATGCAGTGATTTATCTGGAAAAGAAGGACGGCGAGAATTATTCACAGATTAAGCAGATCACATCCAGCAGAATCACTCTCGAGCCAGATGAACTAACAGAAAATACACTGTATCGTTTCAATGAGCAAACACCACCCAGTGGCTACGAACAGGCTGATCCGGTTTATATGGTGAAGTCAGGCGGTAAGATCTACTGGCTGTCCAGCGCAGAGGAACCCAGCGTGGACACTGTTAAAAATTCACTTGATAACTTCACAATCACCGATGACAATCTTGACAACCGCACGATTGAGATGAAGGATCAGAAGATTTATGGTGCGAAGGTAAAACTGCAAAAAACAGATGTCACTGGTACTACCAAGCTGACAGGTGCATATTTCCGGTTGCTGACAGGAAACACTAAAGTATATCCTGTTGATAATTGGAATGAGGGCTTCCGTATTGATGAAGAATTGGATCTTTTTGAAGTACTGAAAGCTGCGGCTCCGGAAAGCTACGATGAAAATTATGTGCAGGACGGCTATCTGAAAAAGGGAACCTACTCCCTTGAAGAGGTTACCGCTCCCGGCGGCTACCAGACACCAGCCAAACCCTACAAATTCAAGATCGAGCTGGATAATGGCAATTACACGATCGTGCCGTTGAGTAGTGATGCTCCTGAGTATATAACATTCACTGCATCCACTGCTTGGGGTAAAGAGATTTGGGCATATGGATCGGCAACTGATGTAACTAAGATTGAAGTCGAAGTTACCTCTCCGGCAGATGGCAGTACACTCATCCTCTATGAAGATCCTGTTAAGACATCTTTGCACGGAAAATATGTTTCTGTTGTTGGCGGAGTTGCTACTTTTACCGAGGTGCCGAATGCAATTGGTAATTTCAAAGTACAGAATCAAGGCTATGATACTGGTGTTACAGTAAAGGAGGTTCGTGTATACGGCACAGCTTCTGAAGGCGGTTCGACAGCAACAACTTATACGTATGGTCAAACTGCATGGAATGATAATAACGCAGATACCATTCGGATTTCTACTTTTACAGTTTATTATGATGATGGTACACAGGAAATCGTGGAAAATCCAACACATGGAAATCAAGGTGATCACTGGATGCCGGTCAATATTTCCTTGAACAAAAAAGATGGCATTGTTGGAATTGAGATTGTAACAACAGGTTCTGGAACAAGAAAACTTATGATCCAGGCATCGGACAACAATACAGCCATCTATACACAAGATATGACTGCTGGTGAAACCTACATCTTCGGTACAATCCCCACTGATTCCTCTACAGACACTGAAACTGACACTGACGACACAACTCAGAATACTGAATCCACAAACTCCATGCCCCTCACTGTTACAGGCAATACGATCTCCATCCCGAATGAACTGATGGGAGCAAAGACGGATATTACCGTACAGAAGGACTGGGAGAAGGATGAACTGTATAGCAGCGTTACACGACCGGACAAGATCACCGTACAGCTCTATCAGGCAACGACCCAGGAGCAGATGACAAACAATCAGGGTACTGCATACGGCGATCCAGTTGAGATCACACCGAATACGGATGGTGAATGGACGCATACATGGTCACAGATACCGAATCAGGTTACAAACACAGACGGCAGTGTAACCACCTATCTTTATTATGCAAGAGAAGTGAGTACACCTTCCGGATACACGGTTTTGTATCCCGATGACGGAAAGACCATTATCCACATCACCAACACCCTCAACACCATTTCGTTGACAGCACACAAAAAGTGGGTGGATTCCAAGGGTAATGCGATTACAAGCAACAGTATCCCTGGTGTTACTCTCCCGGAAATCAGCGTGAAGCTTCAGTATTCCGAAAACGGCACAGACGGCTGGAAGGATCTTCCGAACTCTACGCAGACTCTTAATGCGAGCAACAGCTGGACGTACAATTACAAGGACATTCCCAGCGGCTACACTTACAAAATGGTGGAGCGGGATGTTCCGGACGGCTGGACGGTTGGCGAAAGTACGACAACAAATCAGAACAACGGAACAGTGGAAATCGAAAATAAACTCCAAACCGGCTCCCTGCAGGTAACCAAGAAGTGGTCGGGCGATGAAAGCGACACCAGCACCCGCCCCGGCAGCATCACAGTCAACGTCTACCGCAAGGAAGTTGTGAACAGCGGGACGGCGGGGGACGGCAACACCGCAACTGTAACTCCCACTGACCCAACGGACGAAAACGGTGAGTACGACCAGACCTCCGACTACTCCAGACTCCTGCAATACTCGCTCTATTTCTATGATGCGAATATGTGTGGTACGGAAGTAGCAGATAATTCTGCTTATAATTGGAGAGGTAATTGTCATACTGGCGATGAAGTTCCAGGCGGCTTTCACGATGCTGGTGACCATGCGATATTTGGTTTGCCACAGGGTTATACTGCTTCGACACTTGGCTGGAGTTATTACGAATTTGATGATGCGTACAAGAATTTGGGGCTGACAACTCACTATCGTGTTCTCATGGAAGAGTTCTGTCAGTTCATGAAGGCTTCTACAGAATTGAATGAGGACGAAGATGATGTGATTTCGTTCCTTTATGTAAAGGGAAATGGCGATACGGATCACTCGTATTGGGGGGCACCAGAGGCGCAGAATAATGATCCTCGTACCATGTACCGGACATCTACCGCAGCAAGCGATGTTGCAGCAGAGTATGCAGCTACTTTAGCTTTGAATTATCTGAATTTTGGCAACGAAGAAGATCTTAAATATGCGAAAGCATTGTTTAATTATGCAAAAAGAGTGCAGAAGGTCGCAGATGGAGATAAAGGCAGTGATGATTTTAAACCTCATGCGAAATTCTATAATTCAGAAGGCTGGACAGATGATGCAGCATGGGCAGCAGCCTGGCTCTATCTGGCAACAGATACCTCCGGTGGACAGAGCGATGAATATGGTTACAAGCAGTTCTGCTTTGATAATGCCAAATTCCGTGAAGGATACTGGGGTTACGGCTGGAATGACGTTTCACTCGCTGCACTCTGTGCAAAGGCACATATTACAGGCAATTGGTCAACAGTTACAAATCATCTGGAATCTAAGGTGAATTTGGACAATCCAAGCGAATACTTCTTCCAGGATTGGTGGGGAAGTGCGCGATACAACGCATCTATGCAGATGGTTGCACTCGTTGCTGCAAAGAATACAACCGATCAGACTGCAGCAGCAAAGTACAGCACATGGGCAAAGGGACAGATGAAGTACTTACTGGGAAGCAATCCTGCAAATACTTGTTTTGTTACAGGTTTTGCAAGCAACTCCCCCAAGTATCCGCATCACAGAGCAGAATCCGGCACAACCAGTGCTGATTCGACTGCCGAATCCAAGTACACATTAGTTGGTGCATTGGTTGGTGGTCCCTCCAGTAAGGAAGGTGCATATACGGATGCAAGAAATGACTACAACTGCAACGAAGTCGCCATCGACTACAACGCCGGTCTCGTCGGCGCAGCCGCAGGTCTGTATTCCGTATACGGCACAGGCACACTGGCAGACAGTCTGGATGATTTCCCGGAAAAGAGCGGTATTACGATTCTCTACCCCAAATCCCCCCTCACCCTCTCCAACACCCAGTCCCAGAAGGCATCCGCCATCAAGGGCATCAGTGTGGTGGGGAGTGATGTGAAGGCGAAGGCTACACAGTATGAATTGGTACACACAATTTCAGGTTCGAATCTTTCGCTGAACACAAATATTAATTTTGATTCCAACTTGGAGAACATCTCTTATATTGAGATTGATGTTTCGGAGAATTTTGATAATGGTTGTATCTGCTTAAACGATGATTGGTCTGGAAGTGGTAAGATTCAGTTTTGGAAAACAGATGGAAAGGGCAAAATAACGCTTTCATCACCAACAACGATTAGAATGTGTCAATTACAGATATGGTGGCCGAATGATGGTTCAGCAAGTATGAGTGCGGTACGATTCTATAAAGAGTCCACAGGATTCACCATCACCCCCGAAAACAACAAAACCGAGATTGAAGAATCCACCAGCTTAAAGCTCACCGCTACCGGCGGTACAGGCACAGTAAACTGGTCCTGTAATTCGAATATTGTAAGCTTCAATACAACACAAGGCAATGAAGTTACAATTACTGCCGGAAGCGTTGCAACGGATACTGACGTAACCATTACAGCTACAGACAGCGCAAATCCGGCCAATACTGCATCTGTCACAATTAGAATTAAACCCAAGGATTTCAGTTTCAGCATTGAACCCAATCAGATCCGCGTCAATGGCGGCGAACAAACTGTAACGCTGAATGCTGCACCAAGCGACAGTGTTACCTTTACCCGCAGTGATGGCGTGGCAGTTGAAGGCAGTACAATTACCATCAATCCGACCGAAGAAGGCAGTGTTACGATTACTGCCAAGCGCGGTGATGCTGAGAAAACTGCAGAACTTTCCTTTGTTGGTGATCCTGTAATCACAGGCGATGATACGATGAATGTTGACGAAGTCAAGGCGATTTCCCTCAATAATGCAATCGGAACTGTAACATGGGAAGTACTGCAAGGTGCAGATGTAGTAAGTATTAATCCGGACACACTGGAAGTCACAGCGTTGAAGACAGGCACGGCAGTCGTTAAGGCAACAGACTCTTATGATGGCAAATACGATGAGTTCTCAATCACGGTTGACCTGTTCGCTGTTGATGTTGACACAACTGGCATGGAATCTGTAGGTACACTGACATTGTATGCAAATCAGGGCTGGGAAGGCACCATGCCCAACCTCCCCCTCTGCTCCCCCAACGGCAACCCCTACAAGTACTACATCGAAGAGGTTCTGACGGACGGTGTCGTAAGCGGCAACAGCGCAAGCTACGTTCCGATCGAGTATTTAGGCAGCGGCGTACAGCTGGCGAACGGCAGTGCTGCAGCAATGTCCGTTGAAAACGAACTCAAATCCAGTACAGAAACGACTGGCACCCTCCCCTCCACCGGCGGGGGCGGCGTGAAGATCTATTATGCAGCAGGGCTTGTCATGATGCTCAGCGGCATTGCCGGATATTTCGTCACGAAGCGGCGGCGGAACAGCCAAAGCTAAGCATAAACCACAACCAACACTTAAACAGCCGGAGCCGGGCGGCACGACCGCCGCCCACTCCACATCTGAATGAAAAGGAGAATTATTATGAAAAAAATGAGAAGATTTGCAGCGATCGCAGCAGCAGCAGCTATGACAGCTTGTATGGCAGTGCCGATGATGAGTATGATGAGCGCAGGTGCGATTGACATCACAACAGGTACTGTTACTGTAAGTAATGAAGCTACAGGTCATGAGTATACCGCTTATCAGATTTTTGATGGTACACTGACAAAGGATAGCGATACTTCTCCCGTTGTATTTTCTGACGTAAAATGGGGTACTGGTACTGATAGTAATACCATTTCTGGTATCTATGCAGAACTGTCTGCTCTGAATATTCTTGGTACGGATAACAAGAACATCTTCAAGAAGTATGCAAATGATGCAGACACAACGGGTTCTGACCTGACATCTGCTGCAGAAGTAGCTGATGCACTCAAGTCGGTTGAGAATGGTACGGATGATGAGAAAACAAATATTGACAAGATTGCAGCGATTTTCAGTAAGTATGTAACTGGTGGTACGAAGCTTGAATATGTAGCAGCTTCCAAACACTACACAAAGGCAAATCTTGATGCTGGTTACTATCTGGTAATTGATACTGAAGCAACTGGAGATGGAATGGGTTACAGTGATGCACTTTCCAGATATATGTTGCAGGTTGCTGATTCCGTAACAATTGATCCTAAGGCATCCGCACCTATTGTTCATAAGAAGGTTTTGGAGAACGAAAAGGATAATGCTGCTAATTGGGATGATGTACGTTACGGTAATTACAATGACGTAGCTGACTACACAATTGGTGAAGATATTAATTTTGTACTGCGTGGTACTGTTCCGGAAACAATCAATGACTATGATCATTATTTCTACGAATTTGGTGATAGCTTTGTTGCGAAGCAGTTCAAGCTTCTGGACGGTACGGGTTCTGTTACTCCAAATGTGTTTGATGCTGGTGACGTTGTAGTTGAGGTTGACGGAAAAACAATTCCCGCATCGGTTACAATCGGTGGTGAAACACATGAAAACTATACTGTTACTGAAGTTAAGACTGGTAATGATGTAACAGGATTTAAGGTTACTTTCAAGGACATCAGAACTCTGTATGCAACAAATGATGCGATGGCTCCTGTAACTGTTACTTCTTCCAGCTATGTATATGCTAAATATAAGGCTGAACTGACAGCGGATTCGAAAGTAGGTCTTGACGGCAATGTGAATACTGTAGATCTGACGTTCTCCAGCAATCCGAATCAGAATTACAATCCTTGGGATGCTGATACGACCAATGATACTTCTGAAACAAATAAGGCTGCTCCTGACAGCGTTATCGTGTTTACTTATGGTCTGGACGTGACCAAGTATTTGAACGCCAAAGCAGAAGGAAATGAAGTAGGTGCAGGTCTTGCTGGATTTAAGCTGCAGGCAAAATCTGGTGAATATACTGGTAAGTGGGCGATCGTTAATACCACAACAAATAAGATTGAAGGTTGGGCAGACACAGAAGCAGGTGCTACTGAGGTTTTAACAAAGGAAGGCGGTAAGTTTGGATTTGTAGGTCTCGATGATGGTGAGTATCTGCTTAAGGAAACTAAGACACCGGGCGGTTATAATACCATGGATGATCTGTCTCTGACAATTACGGCAACAACCGTAAATGATCAGAACTGGACTGATGGCGTTGCAAGTAAGGCTTTGACTGCACTGAAGCTGTTCCACGGTACGACAGAAGTGGCAAATGCTGGCGATACTGCGACTGGTCTGGTTTCTGATGCAATCGTTAATAAGGCTGGTTCTTCCCTCCCCTCCACCGGCGGCATCGGTACCACCCTGTTCTACGTGATCGGCGGCACACTGGCAGCTGGCGCGGGCGTAGGTCTGATCGCTAAGAAGCGCATGAAGAACGAGGAATAATTCCCCTCACGATACAACACATTTTCACAAATCCAATGAACTAAACTGACTGAATAACCTGAAGCGGGCGGCGGCATCACCGCCGCCGCCCGCCATTAGGGAGGGCTCCATGAGAAAGAAACAAGGACTGCTTTCATCTATTATTTTAACATGTTTATTTCTGGTGGGTCTCTCCGTGATGCTCTATCCCACGATCAGCGACTGGTGGAACTCCAAGGTTCAGAGCCGCGCTATCGCGAGCTACAGCGAAACCATTACCCAGATCGATGACAATGATTATTCCGATATTCTGGAGCTGGCACATGCCTATAACCGCCGGCTTCTTACGGTCGATACCCCCTTTGTCAATTATGATGACATCGGCGGCTACTGGAACGCGCTGGATATTTCCGGCACGGGTATCATGGGCTATATCACCATCCCGCAGATCAATGTGGAGCTGCCCATCTACCACGGCACCAGCGAATCCGTCCTCAATATCGCTGTCGGACATATCGAGGGAACCTCCCTTCCCGTCGGCGGTGTGAATACCCACTGCGTGCTTTCCGCACACAGAGGACTGCCTTCCGCAAGGCTTTTCACCGACATTGACCAGCTCGTTGTCGGGGATGCCTTCACCATTACCATCCTGGATGAGGTGCTGACCTACGAGGTCGAGGAGATCCTCATCGTACTTCCGCATGAGGTCGAGAAGCTTGCAGTCGTTCCGAATCAGGACTATGTAACGCTCATGACCTGCACCCCCTATGGTGTCAATACCCACCGTCTGCTCCTGCGTTCCCGCCGTGTGGATACTGTCTATGAACAGGAACGTACCATCCGTGTTTCTGCGGATGCCGTGCAGATGGATTCCCTGCTGGTCGTTCCCCTGATCGCCGCACCGATGGTGCTGGTGCTGCTCGTATTCTGGACGATCACCGGCAGAAGGAAAAAACGGACACTGCCCTATCACAACCCCATGTACTATCTGCCGAGCAAAAAAGGAGAGGATTGATATGCGCACAACTCTGAAGCAAAGATGCCAGATCCTGTTCTGCGTCTTGGGTATGCTCCTGTGGTTCCTTGCCGGGATCCTGCAGGTCTGCGCCGTTGCCGCAGATGATAAAGGATCGCTCACCATGATCTGCCAGACCGAGAAGGATGTCATTCTGAGCGGCGTGGAATGGAAGATCTACTGCGTCGGCGGACGCGATGCGGACGGTGCATTGGAGCTGCGCGGTGATTTCGCCCGCTACCCCGTTTCTTTGAAGGATACCTCCGAATCCGCCCTGCGCGATGCTGCCGAGACGCTGGAGAGCTATGCGATCAGCTATGATCTGGAGTATGTGGATATTGGTACAACGGACAGCACCGGCAGAGTGAAGTTTGACAAGCTCCCGCGCGGTCTGTACCTGCTCAGCGGCAGTCATACCGTTGTGGAGGATACGACCTATTTCTATTCTGCCTTCCTGATTGAGGTGCCCAGTGCCGGAACCGACGAACTGGATCTCCTCGCCTATCCCAAGAGCGATGCGATGAACTGGACAGAAGAAACACACACACTGAAGAAAATCTGGCTGCATGATGAAGAGATGACCATGCTCAGACCGCCTTCCATTACGGTGCAGATCCACTGTGACGGTGAGCTGTATGAAACGGTCGTACTGAACGAAGCAAATAACTGGACCTATCAGTGGCAGACTACGGAGATACACAAATGGAATGTGATCGAGGTCGATGTACCGCGTTTTTATGCCGTTACCTATACCTCATCCGGTGTGCAGTATGCCATTGTCAATTCCTATGATGAGGAATTTGATTTCTGGGAGAACGACACGGTAGAGACCTCCGTAACAGAAACGATACACACCACTATGGACAGCACCGCTTCTTCCTCCGTCACGGAGTCGGAAACTGCGAAAACAACGGAATCCGGAGAGCAGACGACTGTCACCGAAACACAGAAAACAACAGAAAAGACAACCTATACTACTACCTCTGCTTCCACTACCTCCACCAGAACCACTACACAGACCACCGCAAAGCCCGAAAAGCTGCCGCAGACCGGACAGCTCTGGTGGCCCGTTCCGCTGCTTGCCATTGCCGGATTGATTTCGATCGGCATCGGCATGAAGCTGTACACAAAGGAGTAACTGACGAATGAACCGAAAATATGCATGGTGCATGATCGGATTGGGAGCAATGCTGCTGCTGGCAGCATTGTTCCTTGTTTTATATAACGTGCACAACGACAGAACCAGCGGCGCGGCGGCTGTGGAGTTGCTGCGGGAACTCAAGCAGGAGATCCCCGACGAACCGCCGACAGAAACCACAATGGAGATCATCCCCCCGACGGAGGATCTGTACGCCTATTATGAACAGCCTGAAACCACGGTTCCCCCGGAGCCGACCGATCCCACAGTGGAGCTGGACGGCAGGGTCTATGCGGGTGTGCTGACGATCCCGTCACTGGGACTGGAGCTGCCAGTGCTTCAGGACTGGAGCTACCCGAACCTTCAGCTTGCGCCCTGCCGCTATGACGGCTCCGCAGCTGCGGGTGATCTGGTAATCGCAGCGCATAATTTCAGCTCGCATTTCGGGAATATCCAGTCCCTGAACAGCGGTGATCTGATCCACTTTACCGATCTGTCCGGTATGGTTCACACCTATGAGGTGATCCAGACAGAAATGATCGGCGGCTATGATGTGGAAACGATGAAAAACGGCGCGGAAGAATGGGACATCACCCTCTTTACCTGCACCCTCAGCGGAAGAACCCGTGTGACCGTCCGGGGAGTGCAGGCGGTGGGGGAGTGATGTGGGGGGACGCTGTCCCCCAGGCTGACCGCCCCGTCCCCTCTGCCTCACTTTGTTCGGCATCTCCCCACCCCGTGGGGAGTCACCCCCTGCCAAAGGGATAACATCCCTTTGGAATCCCATATCGTTTTCATTCTTTCCCCACAAGGGGGAAAGAATGAAAACCTATAGATTGCAAGAATGCTATTCTTGGACAGGAATATGAAAGACAAAGTTACCATACAGCCCTTCCTGCACTTCCAATATCATCAACCAAAGATAATCGGTTTCAAAAGGCGATAGCCTTTGGCGGCGGCGGTGCGCAGCACCGCCCCTAAATCCCCCTCCCTCCGGGAGGGGGTAGGAGGTGGGGCAGCTTTGCATGTGTATCGTTAGAAAGCTAAAGTTGACGACATCGCCTGCACTTTTCCCCGCATACCCGACACAAAATTGCAGATACTTACTTTACATCTTCACCGAAACATGGTATAATAGAAAAAACACCGAAAGGAGAGTATCCATGCAGTTTGTCATCACATTTCTGGAGGGGATCATTTCGTTCATTTCCCCCTGTATGCTCCCGATGCTGCCGGTGTATCTGTCCTATTTTGCCGGAAATGCTGACAAAAAGCAGCACACACTCTCCCGTGCAGCGGTATTCGTTGCCGGATTTTCCGTGGTATTCTGCCTGCTGGGATTATTCGCCGGAACGATCGGCGCATTCCTTTCCGCCTATAAGATGATCGTCAACATCGTCTGCGGCATCATTGTCATCGTGTTCGGTCTAAGTTATCTTAATGTCATCCGCATTCCGTTCTTTCAGGGCATACAGAAGCGCATTCATGTGGACAGCCTGTTTTCGGCATTCCTTTTCGGCATGATCTATTCCGTCAGCCTTACCCCCTGCGTCGGGGCATTTCTGGGTTCTGCCCTCATGCTTGCCTCCGCATCCGGTACGGCGGTGCAGGGCGTTCTGCTCCTGCTGACCTATTCGCTGGGACTCGGCGTGCCGTTCCTTTTTTCGGCGGTGCTGATCGAACAGCTGGGCAGTGCATTCACATTCATCAAGAAACACTACAATATCATCAATCTCGTCAGCGGCATTTTCCTGATCGTCACAGGCATCTGCATTGCATTCGGCTGGATGGATCGGCTGATGGCGGTCTTTTCGTGAGGTAGTCTATGAAACAGAAAACTTTTCTCATTGTCCTGCTTGCTGGCGGCCTGCTGATCGGCGGTGCGGCAGCTGGATACCGATTCCTTTCGGCAAATTACACGCCGGACGGCACATCCTCTGCACAGAAGCAGGAGACCGTCACCGCACCGGATTTTGTCGTGCAGAACCAAAGCGGCGAATCCGTGAAGCTGTCGGATTATTTCGGAAAGCCCATTGTATTGAATTTCTGGGCGACATGGTGCGGTCCGTGTAAATCGGAACTGCCTGCATTCGATGCGGCATATCACAGCTACGGCGACCGTGCGGAATTCCTGTTTGTGAACCTGACTGACGGACAGCGTGAAACCGTGGAGGTTGTGGAGGAATTTCTGGCGGCGAATGATTATACATTTCCGGTGTACTATGATACCATGACCAGTGCCGCCAATGCCTACAGCGTTTACGGCGTGCCGGTGACGTATTTTATCGGCAGTGATGGTACGGTGCAGGATACCTTTATGGGCGCAATGCCGGCGGATCAGCTGGAACAGTATTTGCAGAAACTGCTTGCGGAATGAACAGCAAAGGAGGAATCTACATGAAAGTCACATTCAACGAAGACGAAGAAGTGGTAAAAATGGTCAAAGAGGGCTTGGAGAAAACCGGCGGCTATTGTCCCTGTCGTCTGGAACGCACGGAGGAAAACAAGTGCATCTGCCAGGAATTTCGCGACCAGATCAAAGATCCCGATTTTGAGGGATACTGCCATTGTATGCTGTATTATAAATCAAAATAAGCGGATGCAAAAGGCGGCAGCCTTTGGCGGGTCGCGGGGGCGCAGCCCCCGCCCCAGATCCCCCTCCCTCCGGGAGGGGCAGGGGTGGGCAAATTCTGCGCAACTTTCCTAAAGTTGATGACATTATCCCCTCGGGGATGGATAGAGAGCTTTACAAAACGATTCAGTTACACAAGGAGGAAATCACATGAAAGAAGTAACCATTACCGCAGAAAATTTTGAGGAAGAAGTCCTGCACTCCGACAAGCAGGTGCTTGTGGATTTCTGGGCACCATGGTGCGGTCCGTGCAAGATGCTTGCGCCCATCGTGGAGGAAATCGCAGAGGAATATGCGGATACCGTCAAGGTCGGCAAGGTCAATGTGGACGAGGAACCGGCACTTGCGATGAAATTCGGCATTTCCAGCATTCCGGCACTGCTTGTATTCCGCAACGGTGCAGTGGTCAATTCCGCAGTCGGCTACCGTTCCAAGGTGCTTGTGGAGGATCTGCTGGGGCTGGTATGATTTAATGAGAGAAGAACGATGTGCGTCATCGTTCTTTTTTTATTTTGGGAAGCTATACAAAAAGTAATGTACTCGATTATGCAGAAGGTCGAAAAAATGTGAATTTTCTGAAAAAATGCTTGTATTTTTTTTGTATTTTTGTACAATAAAATTGACAGATTTTCCGCAAAGGCATTTGTATTGTGGAAAAAGAAGGAGGAGTAAATTATGAACAAAAAAACGTTTACCAAACGAATGTTGTCGATTGTGCTGAGCGTGGTATTTCTGCTTATGCTGATCCCGGCGACGGAGTATGCCCCTGCATCTGCCCTGACAATAACCTACACACCTTCGGATTCTTACAAAAACAGCAAGTATTATTCTCAGTTAATTGCTGTGAATCTGACAGGTGATCAAAGGACAGATATTGTCAATGTGGCGATGTCACAATATGGATACTATGAAAGCAGCAGTTCTTCTGATTTAAGCGGCACTTCCAGTGGCTCCGGAAATTACACAGAGTATGGAAGATGGTATGGTTTGCAGGATGCTTGGTGTGCCATGTTTATTGCATGGTGTGCAGAGCAGGCGCAGATTTCGACAAGTATCATTACAAAGCAGGCAAGAGCAAGCGGTAAGAGCGCGTCCTCAACAACTGGATATTTTGGAAATACATTTAAATCATTTAGCAGCTATACACCCAGCGTAGGCGATATTGCTTATATTGACACAAATAGTGATGGTGTTTCCAACCATGTAGAAATTGTTTCAAATGTAACGGATTCCACAATTACAACAATTGGCGGCAACACAAACGGCGGAAAACAGGTTTATACACATAGCTTATCCAGAAGTACTGGCGGCACCAGCGGATTTAAGATTATTGGGTATGAGTGTCCGAATTATAGCAGTTCCGTTATTGAACCCCTTGCTACCCCCACCATTACCACGGACAAAGAGTCTTATACTGTAGGAGATACTGTTAATCTTTCATGGGCTGCATCCCCATCTAATTCCAATCTGTCGCATTATTGGCTGACAATTGATGCTCCAGATGGATCAAGGGTTATTAATGAAACCATGAATCTGAATACATCTTATAGCTTTACTGTAACGCAGGCGGGTAATTATTCAGCTACAGCTTCGGCTACGCCAAAAGGTTCACTTATGGGAGAGGGGAGTTTGACACATAATATATCCATTCCAGTAAATCCTGATGTGTGGTATCGAAATATGACACCAGTTGATTTAGGAACAGATTTTTATGCATTGATTTTCAATACCAGCTATTGGAAGGCGTTGACTGTAGAAGAAGATAATAATGTTGACATGAGAACCGAGGCAGTTTCCAAGTCACAGTTGTGGAAATTTGTTCGTCAGGATGATGGCTCCTATGTGATATATAATGGTGATAAAGTGCTGGACTCTACAGGAGGAAATACAGTAGGAAACAATGTTTATGCATATGAATCCTATGTAGGTAGTGATGCGCAACAATGGTATATTTATGGTGAATCAGGTGCATATTACTTTAGATCAAAAACAACTGATTGTGTCATGGATGTATGCGGAAATTATAGCGAAGATGGTACAAATATTCAAATGTATACATTTCATGGGGAATCGTCACAGCAGTTTCAGATATACTGTGTTATAACTGAGCTTTCTGTAACATCGGGAAATAAAAATACAAAGACTACATTTTCATGGATTTGTAATACCGCATCTTCAAGGCGTGATCTGAAAATTTGGAAAGATGAACTATGGGTAGGAGATGCGTATTGTGTTGAATGTGGTGCTTCTACTCCATTCAAGCTTGATCTACCAGCAGGAACATATGTCGCATATGTAGATTCAGTTTTTGATGATCAGCCTGTTATGAGCAATGTGGTAACTTTTACAGTAGATGAGGAATACAACCCCGCTGACATCAATCAGGATTCTCAAACTACCGTCCTGGATGTTGTTTTACTGCAAAAATACCTCCTTGATTTGCGAACTTTCACACCGCTGCAGTTCACCACCGCCGATCTCAACTCTGACAGTGCAGTAGATGGTTTCGACCTTGCACTCCTCAAACGAATGCTCCTCGAATAATAACATTATGATTCTCAAACCGCACCCCCACAGGTGCGGTTTTCTTTGCATCCCACCTTGACACACTATATTCATCTGTGCTATACTTATAATAAGAAAGAACCCAAAAAGGAGGGCGTTCCCATGTCAGAAAATCCTACCCGTTCTGCGGATACTTCCGTTATTATCGTATGTGCCGGAAATGCGACCCGTATGGGCGGCATCAATAAAATTCTCCTGCCGCTGGGCGATTCCAATGTCATCGGACATTGTATGCGGGCATTTGAAGCCTGCGAGGATGTGGCGGAGATCATCATCGTCACCAAAGCCGAAAACAACGCTGCCATCGAAGAAACAGCGAAAACCCTCGGCATCACCAAATTCACCGCCATCACCGAGGGCGGCGATACACGCCAGAAAAGCGTGCTGGAGGGACTGAGAAAGGTATCCAAGGATACGCAGTACGTCGCCATCCATGACGGCGCAAGACCGCTTGTGAAGTCCGAACATATCCGGAAGGTCATCAAGGATGCCCGTGTGTTCGGCGGTGCGACCCTCGGCGTGCCGGTCAAGGATACCATTAAGGTCGTGGATGATGGACTCATCACCGATACCCCCCACCGCCCATCCCTCTATATCACCCAGACACCGCAGGTGTTCCGGAAACGCCTGTATTTCGAGGCGGTCGATTTTGCCACGGAGCATGGTCTGGATTTCACCGATGACTGCCAGCTGGTCGAAGCCATCAACTGCAAGGTCTGCATGACGACCGGCGATTATACCAATATCAAAATCACAACGCCCGAAGACCGGGCAATTGCGGAGGTGCTCTTATGATTCGTATCGGACATGGTTATGATGTGCATAAGCTCGTGGAGGGGCGTGACCTCATCCTCGGCGGCGTGAAAATTCCCCATACCCTCGGACTTCTCGGACATTCCGACGCGGATGTCCTCCTCCATGCGATCGCAGATTCCCTTCTGGGTGCGCTCGCCCTCGGCGACATCGGCAAGCATTTCCCCGACACCGATCCCCGTTACAAAGGTGCGGACAGTCTGGAGCTTCTGCGCCATGTGGTGAAGCTGATTCATGAACATGGCTATGCCGTCGGCAACCTCGATGCCGTGATCCTCGCCCAGAAACCCAAGCTTGCCCCCCATATCGTGCAGATGCGTGAAAATATCGCCGCAGTCTGTGAAATCCCCGTGGATCGTGTCAGCGTCAAGGCAACCACCGAGGAACGCCTCGGCTTCACCGGCAGGGAAGAGGGCATCTCTGCGCATTGCGTGACGCTTTTGATAAAGCAATCCTAATCACGGAGTATCGCTGTTTTACATAAACTGTCATGAGGGTGTTTATTGCGCCCTTACACCAGTCTGTGAAAGAGGTGATACTATGATATGCAAAATGGTCATACCATCGGATACGCTGGCACGGAAAGCACAGCGGATTCTGGCGGCGAATGGCTATTCTGCCGAAATTATCCGGAACACCGGCAAAAAGGACGGCTGCGGTTTTGCACTGCGTATGCGTGGAGATTGTGATGCGGCATTCCGATTACTGGAACGAAACGGCATCACCGTCCGCAGTACGAGAATTGAGCGTGACAGCGGATGATCATCAATTTTGACAATGCCGCCACCACCTATCCCAAGCCTCCGGAGGTACGGCTTGCCGTGGAAAAGGCGATCGTCCGCTATGGCAGTGCCGGCAGGGGCGGGCATCCCATCGCCGCAAGAACCTCCGATCTGGTCTATGCCGCACGGGAGGAGGCAGCCGATCTTTTCGGCGCACAGCCCGAAAACGTCATTTTTACCCTCAACTGCACCCACGCCCTGAATCTTGCCATTCAGGGGATCGCACAGGATGGGGGACATCTGATCATCAGCGACCTTGAACACAATTCCGTCCTGCGCCCCGTCCACGCACTCGCCAAGCAGGGCAGAATCCAATACAGCATTGCACATGTGTCGCCCGATGCGGAGGAGACCGTGCAGAATTTCCGCGCAGCCATGCGCCCCGATACGAAAGCTGTCATCTGTACCCTTGCCAGCAATGTAACCGGTCAGATCCTCCCGTGGCGGGAGATCGCCGCCCTCTGCCGGCAGCGCAGCATCTGCATGATCGCCGACGGCGCACAGGCGTGCGGCATCCTGCATGTGAGCCTTGCAGACGGCATCAACATCCTCTGCACCGCAGGGCATAAGGGCTTGTACGGCATCACCGGCACCGGTATGCTCATTACGGATGGAAAATTCCCCTTGCCGCCGCTGATGCAGGGCGGTACGGGAAGTCTCTCCGCACAGCCCGAACAGCCGGAATTGATGCCCGATGCCCTGGAATGCGGCACGCTCAATGTGATCGGCATTGCCTCCCTCCGCGCCGGCATCCGATTTGTCCGGAACAGAGGGATCACGGAGCTGTATCGCACAGAAAATGCCCTGTGCAGCCTGCTCACGGCGGAGCTTGCCAAAGTGCCGGGGATCACGATCCACCGCCATCCGCAGGCGCAGTATGCGCCCATTGTGTCGTTCTCGCTCAGGGGCATCCCCTCGGAGGAGGCAGCCGCACAGCTTGCAAAGGCGGGCTTCTGTCTCCGCGCCGGAATGCACTGCGCGCCGCTGGCACATCACAGCCTCGGCACTGCAGAAGGAACAGTGCGCTTTTCGCCGTCCGCATTCAGCCGCCCGGAGAACGTCCGGCAGCTTGCGCAGGCGGTACGGCGCATCCGATAAAAAAATATCATCATCATTTCACATAATCCTATTGCAAAAACAGCGGATTTGTGGTATGATGTTAAAGGGGGCGAAAGCCCTCTTACATAAATGCCAGCACAACAGAAAGGAAGTGAGCAAATGTCTTTCCATGACATATGGACATCCATATACAGCGTGATCCGTACCATGCATCCCGTGGATTTCGTGGACATTGCGCTGCTGTCCTATCTGATCTATTTTGTCTTCAAATTCATACGCGAAACCAGAGCAGGTCCTTTGTTCAAGGGTATTGTATTTTTGCTTGTCGCCTATGCCGTCAGCAAGGCGATCGAGCTGAAGGCGATCACCTATCTGCTTGAAGCGACCTTTGATATCGGCATTCTTGCCATTATGATCATCTTCCAGCCTGAGATCCGCCGTGCCGTGGAAAAGCTCGGTCATACACAGCTCGGACTGAAAAACCTGGGCTTTGGCGGAACAAGTGACGAAATGACCGCGAAATGGGAAACTGCGATCGACGCCATCTGTGATTCCTGCGTGGAGCTGAGTGCAACCTGTACCGGCGCGCTCATCGTCATCGAGCAGAAAACAAAGCTCGGCGAACAGATCGAGAACGGTACCATCGTCAATGCCGTCCCCAGCAAGGAGCTGTTCGGGAATATCTTCTATCCCAAGACCCCCCTCCATGACGGTGCAGTCATTATGCGTGACGGCATGATCCTGGCGGCGGCGTGCTTCCTGCCCAAGCCCCAGAAGGAGGAGCTGATCAACAAGAAGCTCGGCTCCCGTCACCGTGCTGCCATCGGCATGAGCGAGAACTCCGACGCACTTGTGATCGTAGTATCCGAGGAGACAGGGCAGATCTCCGTTGCGGAGAATGGCAGTCTGACGCGCAATTATACCCGCGACAAGCTCCAGCATCTGCTGAATGAGCGTCTTCTGCCGAAGCAGACGGATGGCAAGCGGCGGTTATCCTCCAGACTGCGCGGAAAAGGAAAGGGGGATACCAATGAAAATGATGCATAGCCTGAAAGCATGGATCGAACGCCTGACGACCAGCAAGCCGGCGACCATGATCCTCTCCATTGCTGTGGCACTGCTGATCTGGTTCACCATTTCCGTCACAGCTTACCCCACGACTCCCGTGACCATTTATAATGTTCCGCTGGTCATTGATACCGTCGGAACGCCTGCGGAAGCCAGCGGTCTGAGCGTGGTATCCGCCAGTGTGGAAACCGTCAGCGTCCAGATCGAGGGCAGCCGTTCCAAGGTCGGTACGCTGAATGAGGAAAATCTGACCGCCTATGTATCCATGGATCATGTGACGGCACCGGGAGAATACCCGCTGGAGATCGAGGTCAAGTCCTCCAGGAACATCTCCTTTGAGGTGAACACCATCACCCCCGCCCGCGTGGATGTGGAATTTGACCGGATCGAAACACGCACCTTTGCTGTGACACCGGAATTTCCGAATATCGTCATCTCGCCGGGACATACCATGAACGAGGTGACCTGCGAACCGCCTTCCATTGACATTACAGGTCCCGCTGCACAGCTCGACCAGATCAGCAAGGTGTCCGTGCGTTCGGACAAGTCCGCCGTGATCGATGCGACCCATACGCTCAACGGCACAGAGGTCACGCTCTATAATGATGCTGGTTCCATTTTAGAGATGGATGAGCTGGAGATGCCGTCGATGAATTATACCATTACCATTCCCGTCCTGACGCAGAAGGAGCTGCCGCTGACCTATGACATCCGCAATGCACCAAGCAATTTCGATGTGGACTGGCTGCGGGAGCGTCTGATCCTCTCCGAGGATAGCATCACGCTTGCCTCCAATGGTACGCTGCTTGCAAACCAGGAGAGCTGGAACCTCGGCTTCCTGAAGCTGGAGGACATCCATCTGCGCTACAGCAACGCCTTTACCGTTCCCGCTGTGGAGGGAGTGATCAATCAGAGCGGTTTCCAGGAAGTATCGCTGACACTGGATCCGGAGGGACTGGAGGAGCGAAGCTTCAAGGTCAGCGGAGACAATATCTCCACGATCAATGAGCCGAGCAATTATGACTTCAGGATCATCACCAAAGAGCTGACGATCTCCGTGATCGGTCCGCCGGAGGTGCTGGACGAACTGCGCACAACGGATATTGTGGTGCGTGTGGATCTGACCAATTACAACGTGGCACAGAGCGCGTCTTTTACCGGTGATTCGCAGATCTCGTTCAGCGGGGTCAGCAACGTCTGGGCATCCGGTGTGTACAAGGTTGCCATCGAATGCGTCGAACGCAGTGAGACCACGACCGCCGCAGAAGGCGAAACCGAAGAAGATTAGAAAATGGCTGCCGCATGGAATATGCGGCAGCCATTTTCTTCGAATCGGATATTTTTTTACATATTTCACTTTACTTTTTTGTCGGAATGTGTTATAATAATAATGATTCCTGTATGTGTATTTTCTGTATAAATGGGGCATACTGAAACAGGAATAGATCGCAATAAGGAGGAAACAAATGTACATTTCAAACGACATCCGCTACATCGGCGTAAATGACCACCAGATTGATCTATTCGAGGGACAGTATATTGTTCCTAACGGTATGGCGTATAATTCCTATGTCATTCTTGATGAGAAAATTGCAGTCATGGATACCGTGGATGCAGCTTTTACCCATGAATGGCTCGACAATCTCCAGAACGCTCTCGGCGGCAGAATGCCCGACTACCTCATCGTCCAGCACATGGAGCCCGATCATTCTGCCAACATCATGCAATTCCTCAAGGCATATCCGGATGCAGCAGTTGTATCCTCTGCCAAGGCATTCGTCATGATGCAGAATTTCTTCGGCACGGATTTCGCAGACCGCCGTATTGTAGTCGGCGAGGGCGACACGCTTTCCCTCGGCCCCCATACGCTCACCTTTGTTACCGCGCCCATGGTACACTGGCCGGAGGTCATCGTGACCTATGACAGCACCGATAAGGTTCTGTTCTCTGCGGACGGCTTCGGCAAATTCGGCGCACTCGATGCCGAGGAGGACTGGGCATGTGAGGCAAGACGCTACTATATCGGTATTGTCGGCAAGTACGGCGCACAGGTGCAGGCACTTCTGAAAAAAGCGGCAGGTCTTGACATTCAGACCATCTGCCCCCTGCATGGTCCGATTCTTACGGAAAATCTCGGCTATTACCTCAATCTTTACAATACATGGTCAAGCTACCAGCCGGAGGAGGAGGGCATCGTGATCGCCTATACCTCCGTTTACGGCAATACCAAAAAGGCAGTGCTCCAGCTTGCGGACAAGCTCCGTGCCAACGGCTGCCCGAAGGTCGTGGTGAATGATCTGGCACGCTGCGATATGGCAGAGGCGGTCGAGGATGCCTTCCGCTACAGCAAGCTTGTGCTGGCAACGACCACCTATAATGCGGAGATCTTCCCGTTCATGCGTGAATTTATTACCCACCTGACGGAGCGCAATTTCCAGAACCGTACTGTAGCCCTGATCGAAAACGGCAGCTGGGCACCGACTGCGGCGAAGGTCATGAAGGGAATGCTGGAAAAGAGCAAAAACCTGACCTTTGCGGAAACGACTGTGAAGATCCTCTCCGCACTCAATGAGGACAGCACCGCACAGCTCAATGCACTCGCAGAGGAGCTGTCCCGCGAGTATCTTGCCAAGCAGGACGCGACCGCGAATAAGAATGACCTGTCCGCACTGTTCAACATCGGCTATGGTCTGTATGTGGTCACTTCCAACGACGGCAAAAAGGACAACGGTCTGATCGTCAACACCGTCACCCAGGTCACCAATACGCCCAACCGCATTGCTGTGACCATCAGCAAGGAGAACTATTCCCACCATGTCATCCGTCAGACCGGCAAAATGAACATCAACTGCCTGACTGTGGATGCACCGTTTGCGGTATTTGAAAAATTCGGCTTCCAGAGCGGCAGAAATACGGACAAGTTTGCAGAATGTGAGCCGTTCCGTGCCGACAACGGGCTGATCTTCCTGCCGCGCTATATCAATTCCTTTATGTCGCTTCAGGTGGAGCAGTATGTCGATCTGGAAACGCACGGCATGTTCATCTGCGCTGTTACCGAGGCGCGCGTGATGTCCGACCGCGAGACCATGACCTACTCCTACTACCAGAACAACGTCAAGCCCAAGCCGGAAACGGACGGCAAGAAGGGCTATGTCTGCAAGATCTGCGGCTATGTGCATGAGGGCGATACCCTCCCCGAGGATTTCATCTGTCCTCTCTGCAAGCACGGAGCTGCTGACTTTGAACCAATTCAATAAGGAGGAACACATGATGAAGAAGTATGTATGCGATGCCTGCGGATGGGTATACGACGAGGAACAGGGTGCCCCCGATCTGGGAATTGCCCCCGGTACAAAGTTCGAGGATCTTCCCGATGACTTCGAATGCCCGCTTTGCAGCGTGGGCAAGGATATGTTCAGCGAGGAAGCGTAAACAGAATGAGAAAAAGGACGATGCGGGGTGCGTCGTCCTTTTTATGTAATGATATGATCGTAAAAACTATCCCTGTTTCCATAATAATCCAGAAGCATGAAAATTGAAGTATTTAGGATGTATAGTTCCTCAGAAGATTTGATCTTCTCAAATTGGTTCGATGCAATCCGCTGTGTCCGGGAAATATCCCGATACAGCAGATAATCGGGAAAATCTTCAAAACAGTCACCGGACACCGATTTCAGCCGTCTGAGATTCATGTGGATCAGGCCTGAAAAATTATCCTTTGTATACTTCGTAACTGGTCTGCCTGCCAGCTTTTTCTGACTTGCAAGCTGCTTGAATTTGTGCATATCATGAATGGAAATACTGTCTGCCGGATAGCCATCCTCATCAAAGTAATCACAATAACGAAAGGATTCCAACATAGGGTAGTTGATGTAAAGCCGCCCGACGGACGGATCAGTTTCATCTGTAAAATACTTAGCCATTTCAATGAGCTTCGGAAAATTCTCCTCCAGCAGTTTTTTAATAGAAATATCCGTTTTCCGATATTCTGATATCTTGTGATGCAAATCCGCATCAAAGACCAAATAGGTGTATGTGAAATTCTCCTGATGAAGTGTTTCGCATATTTTCTCATCAGGAACGATCTCACGCAGTACATCCCTGATATCACATTCAAACTTATAGGCCTTACATCTGTCATAGAGCGAATAGAGATTCGTACCGACAACGCACATCTCTGCCTGTAAGCCAAACCGATCGAGAAGCGATTCAAAAAAATCCGATTCATTTGCACCCTCTAGTATCAGCAGTATTTTCATCATGACTCTACAAATGCCCCATTGATATACATTTTTTCCAGATTATGCGCTTCCCGGATCTCGCGATCCGTTGCGTCATACAGATTCGTGATCTTGTTTTTTGACATTAGGAAACAGCAGTCCGGTCGTGTCAGACGATTCTGCATCAGATAGGTGTTGTGTGTGGTAAGAACGGACTGGAACTGCGGATTTTCATTTAAAAGCCGGACAAGCATTTCTGCGGATTCATAGTGCAGAAATGCGTCAAATTCATCAATGAACAAGAATGAGATCTGTGAATATGCCATTAGACTCCATGCAAAATACAGGAGCAGAGTTCCTGTTCCAGTGGAAGCCAGCGAAACAAAGGGAGCTTTGTTTTTACCATTGTTGTAATAAGCGTATAGGGTATACTGATCATTTTCCGCTTCAAAACCGAGTTGGTAGTTAAGACCGTTTTCACGCAGAAATTCTTCAAATTCTTTCAGCTTGTTATTTTCACGGATGACCTCTGTCAAAGTTGCTCCGCCTGAAGTAAAGCCCATATATGAATTTTCAGACAGACTTCGATACCAGAGCATGTTATCGCAAAAGTGCATCAATTTTGTCAGCGGAGATGCCGGATTTATTGGTGAACTGCGGTAAATATATTTCAGCACAGATAGAGCATTGTCCTCGCACGCTTTGCTCAGAAGTTCGTAGTTTAGAGTTCCCATTAAAGCCGGATCTACAAATCTTGCTTCTTCGGATCTACTAAAATAATCATAATCTATTACAGGTTTATTGTTTATAGACAGAAATTCTTTGACAAGAAATTTCTGTTTTAACTTGTCATATGCATAAACAATACGGTCGTTGCCAAATCTGAAACGATAGCGAAATTGTACTGGTTTATCAAGATGATCCAGATTTCTATAATTCGCTTTGGTTTTATGGTGCTTTTCCGTCAGATGTGTAATAATATCGAAAAGAGCCAGACCCAGCGCACTTTTACCGATACCGTTTTTTCCGTATACGATTGCTTTGTTGACAAGCCCATTATATACCAGATTTTGGTTAAAGCCATAATCACGGGCGGTCAGATCAAACTTCAGCCAATCAGAAAATCCCATAAAATTTTTAACCTCAAAACGCTCCAGCATCGCTGTTTCACTCCTATCGTGCAGATTTTCTATTTTCATTATAACAGATTCCTTTCTGAAAGTCAACAACATCCGTAAAAAACTACGGATCCGGAAGAAAATTACACAACCAGTGTGTGCGAATAAATGTAGTTTATACAAAACACGCACAAATCACTACGTTTCGTATAAATTTCTTAATTTTTTATACAAATTGACAAAAACCAACAGATATGGTATAATGAAGCAAAAGTTAATTTGTACAAAAAGGGATGTGAAGTCATGATGGAACAGAGCAAGGAATATGAGATCTACATAGTTGTCAGCCAGACGGGGACGCTCCTCTCGCGGGTGCTGAAATTCATTACCAAGGCAGAATACAACCACGCTTCCCTCAGCCTTGACAGGAGCCTGCATACGATGTATTCCTTCGGGCGGCTGCATCCTTACAACCCGGTCATAGGCGGCTTTGTGATGGAAAGTCCGCATTGGGGAACATTCAAGCGGTTCTGTGAAACGCAGGCAGTCGTCATGCGCGTGCCGGTCACGCAGGCACAGTATCAGGCGATGCAGGCGCATCTTGACCGGATGTATCTTGAAAAGCAGAAGTACCATTACAACTACATCGGACTGCTGCTCGCATGGTTCCGGATCGCCTACCAGCAGGAAAACTGCTATTACTGTTCAGAATTTGTGCGGGATACGCTGGATAAATTTGCTGTAATTGAAGCAGAACGCTTTGAACGCATTGTTAAGCCGGAAAACTTTCTGCACGTGATCGGGGATGATGTGGTCTACACCGGCAACCTTCAGGAATACGCCATGCAGCATACCAGCTGCACACATGCAAGGAATTTTTGAAAAACATCCAATTTTTTTCCGCCTGCGTTGTTATATAAGTAGAAACCGGGCTTTCCCGGACTGATCATCCGGTGCGGTTTCTGTCATTCTCTCCATTTTTGCAGGCGCATTCCCGATGTATGGCGGGGATGCGTTTGCGTATATGCAGCACCTCCCCACGGGGGTCAATGCCATCAACCTGAGCGGGTTCGAAGGGCGAAGCCCTTGGCGGCGGCGGTACGCAGCACCGCCACTAAATCCCCCCCCCCTCCGGGAGGGGGCAGGGGGGCAGTCCTGGAGTGCTGACCCCAGAAAAAGTATCCATATTTAATTACCGGAGTAATACATAAGGAGGACACCATGAGAAAAACCGCCTACATCCTGCTCCAGTGTACCTGGGGGCTGCCGCAGACGCTGATCGGCGCGGTGATCTATCTGTTCCATCTGCGCAGCAGGCAGCCGATGTATCACGGCGCGGCGGTCAGTCTCTGGAAACGCCGGTACAGCGCGTCCATCGGGATGTTCCTGTTCCTGTCGGAGCATGATGCAGACAGCCGTCCGCTGCTTGTACATGAGTACGGGCATACGCTCCAGTCCCTGCTGCTCGGACCTCTGTACCTGCCGGTGATCGCACTGCCCTCCATGCTCTGGATGCTCCTGCCGCCCTGCCGGAAGCTCCGGCGGGAAAAGCAGATCTCATATTACAGCTTCTACACAGAACGCTGGGCAAACTGCTGGGCGGAACGCATCTGCGGTGAACCGGCGGAGGGAAGCAGAAGGGAGAACAAAGGATGAAAAACCTGATGGAAACAGCGAAAGCCGCAAGACAGCAGGCATACTGCCCCTATTCCGGCTTTGCAGTCGGCGCGGCACTGCTGACCGCAGACGGCAGCATTTACACCGGCTGTAATGTGGAGAATGCCTCCTATTCGCTCGGCTGCTGTGCGGAGCGCACGGCAATTTTCAAGGCAGTTTCGGACGGAAAGCGCGAATTTTCCGCAATTGCCATCTGCGGCGCACCGGCAGGAGACCCCCCCGGCGCACCCTGCATTCCCTGCGGCGCATGTCTGCAGGTGATGGCGGAGTTCTGCGGGGATGATTTCGTGATCGTGCTTGCGGATGGGGAGCATGTGCTGAAGGAGTTTTTGCCGAGACGGTTTGTGTTGTGAAGTTTGCCTGAGTAGGTGAGGAGACAACATAAAAATAGGATTCAGTATTCTTCTGATAATTTTGTTTTTTGCCTGCAAAACAAAGCACAGAACCGGTTCATACAGCCGGTTCTGTGCTTATTTTTCACTATATCATTCTCGTTGTGCCCTGTGAAATTAACGGCAAGCCGTTAATTGTATTATACCATGGATTTTTGAATAAGTCAACGGTTTACCGACAATTATTTTGAATGAAAAATGCTATCATATTTTATATAGAATCCACAAAAGGAGAATGGTAGCATGAATATTTCAGAAGCCGTTGCCGCGCGGATCCTGGAGCTGTGCGAAGAACGGCAGATTACAGTAAATAAGCTGAGTAATCTGTCGGGAGTCACGCAATCCACAGTGAATGATATAGTGAATCACAGGGCAAGAAATATCGGGATCGTAACCATCAAAAAGCTCTGTGACGGTCTGGAGATCACAATCACGGATTTTTTTGATACCAAGGTGTTTCGTGAACTGGAACAAGAGATGTATTGAAGGGGTAAAAAAGGCGTTCCGCAATCGTGCGGAACGCCTCTGTTTTTATGCCTCTGTCTTCTCCACATAGAACACCGCCAGTGTTCCGGGTCCGCTGTGTGCGCCCACGATCGGGTCAACCAGATTCATCATGATCTGCTTAACACCATACTTTCTGCGCAGAATATCGCGCACGAACTGTGCGTCCTCCTCGCAGTCGCCGTGGCTGATGGCGGTCATTGTGCCGGGTACCATGTTTTCACCCACATAATCCGCCAGCTGCTTGAGTGCCGCGCGTCTGCCGCGTACCTTGCTGTGCTGTTCCAGTCCGCCTTCCTCGTTCACACGCAGAATGGGCTTGATCTGGAGCATCGTTCCCAGGACAGCTGTCGTACTGCTGATCCTTCCGCCGCGCTTGAGATGCATCAGATCATCCACTGTGAACCAGTGACGGATGCGCGGGAGCATCTCCTCGCCATAGGCATAGGTCTCCTCCAGCCCGCAGCCGTTTTCACGCTTCTGCACCAGCAGATCCACCAGCAGCCCCTGCCCCAGAGAAGCACATTTGCTGTCCAGACAGAGGATCTCACGTCCGGGAAATTCCTCCTTCAGTTCCTCAGCTGCCAGCCGTGCCGTATTGTATGCCGCACTCAGCTTCGAGGAAAAGCCCACATGCAGAATGTCCTTTCCTGCCTGCAGATAGGGGAGCATCGCCTTCCGGCAGTCCTCGATATTCGGCGCAGAGGTCTTGACAGGCTTTGCTTCGCGCAGTGCATCGTAAAACGCCTTCGTGTCAAAGCTCTCCGCCGGAAAGGGAACGGGTGCCGCCCCCGCAAGGCTCACATACAGCGGAATCACAGTAACGCCATGTTCCTCACAATAGCTCCTCGGCAGATCACACGGACCATCTGTCATAATCACAAATTCACGCATCGTTCTCTCTCCTTTACTGATTCTTGGGTTTATACGGTTCTTATGAAATGCTATTACGCTTCGGCAATTAAATATAGATACTTTTTTCTTGGGTCAGCACTCCAAGACTGCCCCCACCTCACCGGTGCCGTCCCCTCTGTCACTTCGTGCCGTCTCCCCACCCCGTGGGGAGCAGCCCCAACCCCTCACCAAGGGGAGGGGCTATTAGGTGGGGGGGCTGCGCACCGCCGCTGCCAAAGGCTATCGCCTTTTGAATCTATTATTGACCTTTAATTGCCGGAATAATAATGACAACAACTACAGCCTATGTCTTTTATGCTCCCAAAACTCCCGCCACTGCGTACAGTATATCCTAATCTGGTTTCTAATACTATATTACATCATATAACGCATTTTGTCAAGTGGTTCTTAAAAAAATATTATGAATTTTTTAGCCGGAAATTCTGGACAAGCTGACAAAAAGATGGTATAATAGCTATGAGAAGACCGTACACAGAGAAACGGAGGTACAGTATGCATTACAATAAGGAAAATTTCAGCAGCTATTACCACGAAATGTCCGCGCTCCTGCGGAAATTCCAGCTTCCCACATGGGAGGAATTTCCGGACATCGAGCTGTATATGGATCAGATGACCCTGCTGATCAACCGCTATCTTGCCATCGGCAGCGGGGAGGAGGAAAAGACTGTGACCGCCTCCATGATCAATAATTATGTCAAAATGCGCGTCATGCCGCCGCCCGTAAAGAAAAAATACAGCCGCGCCCACCTCGCCTATCTTGTGGTGATCTGCTCGCTGAAGGACGCGCTGGGCATCTCTGCCATTCAGAAAATGTTCCCGCCCGATCTGGAAGGGGACATGCTGCGGGAACGCTATAATTCCTTCGTGATGAACCAGCAGAAGGCGTTCCATTTTGTCGCGGACAATATCGACAGCGTGGCACTGCCGCTGCTTGAAGAACAGGAGCGCGTTTCCGACCGTATCTACGATCTGGTCACACAGGTCAGCGTCTGCGCCGGCATTACCAAAACACTCGCAGAACGCTTTATCAGCAAGCAGGAGTACGATACACCGGCGGAATAATACAAAATGATATTGCAGCGGAATCACAACAATGTTGCATTGGCTAACACTGTGCCGGGAATATTGCATTTCCTGAGAAAATGTGGTATACTATAGTGAGATGTATTTGCATTTCTCTGCAAAAACGGCAAACGCAGAAAAGGAAAGGGAGACCTATGGAAAAACGTTATATTTATGCGGATCATGCGGCAACCACCGCAGTATCTCCGGAGGTACTGGAGGAAATGCTGCCGTATTTCACGGAGCATTACGGCAATGCTTCCAGTATCTATAAAATGGGCAGAGAGTCCCACGCGGCTCTGAACAACGCCCGCGAGCGCGTCGCAGCCTGTCTTGGTGCGCAGACGAATGAGATCTATTTCACTGCCGGCGGCTCCGAGTCGGACAACTGGGCGATCAAGGGTACCTGTGACCGTCTGGCGGCACAGGGCAAGAAGCATATCATTACCAGCGTATTCGAGCATCATGCGGTACTGCATACCTGCGAATATCTGGAAAAGCACGGCTTTGAGGTGACCTATCTTCCCGTCAGTGCGGATGGTCTGATCGATCCCGCAGACGTGGAAAAGGCGATCCGTGAGGATACCGCCCTTGTGACCATCATGTATGCGAATAATGAGATCGGTACCATCCAGCCCATTGCTGAGATCGGTGCAATCTGCAAGGCGCACAAGGTGCTGTTCCACACCGATGCCGTGCAGGCAGTGGGCAATGTGGAAATTGATGTCAAGGCACAGAACATCGACATGCTTTCACTCTCCGGTCATAAGTTCCATGCGCCCAAGGGCGTGGGTGCGCTGTATGTGAGACGCGGCATCATTCTGCCGAATCTGGTACACGGCGGCGGTCAGGAATCCGGCAGAAGAGCCGGAACAGAGAATGTTGCCGGCATCATGGGCATGGCAAAGGCTCTGGAAATTGCAACAGCAGATATTCCCGGCAAGATCGCAAAGCTCACACCCCTGCGGGACAAGCTGATCGACGGCATTCTCAAGCTTCCGCAGACAAGACTGAACGGCAGCCGTGAACAGCGTCTGTGCGGCAATGTAAACGTGTCCATTGTGGGCATTGAGGGCGAGAGCCTGCTGCTGATGATGGATTATCATGGCGTGTGTGCATCCTCCGGCTCTGCATGTACTTCCGGTTCCCTCGATCCCTCCCATGTACTGCTGTCACTGGGTCTGAAGCATGAGGTAGCACATGGTTCTCTGCGTCTGAGCTTCGACAGAGATTTCACAGAGGAAGATGTGGACTATATTCTCGAAGTGATTCCGCAGGTCGTAAACCGCCTGCGTGAGATGTCCCCGATGTGGGAAAAAATGTGCAAGGAAGGCACCAGTCTGGTATAAGTAAATAGGTTTCAAAAGGCGAAGCCTTTGGCGGGTCGCGGGGGCGCAGCCCCCGCTCCAAATCCCCCTCCCTCTGGGAGGGGCAGGGGATTTTCAGAAGCTCCCAAGAATAAAAAACAAGCAATACACAGGAGGCAAGGAATTATGATTTACAGCGAAAAGGTAATGGACCATTTCACCAACCCCCGCAATGTGGGCGAAATTGAAAACGCAGACGGCATCGGCGAGGTAGGCAATGCCAAGTGCGGCGATATTATGAAGATGTACCTGAAGATCGACGGCAATGTGATTACAGATGTCAAGTTCAAGACATTCGGCTGCGGTGCGGCAGTTGCAACATCCTCGATGGCAACCGAACTGATCAAGGGCAAGACGATCGAAGAAGCGCTCCAGCTGACCAACAAGGCTGTTATGG
>JAZQCT010000018.1:0-6499 GCA_045546475.1 Oscillospiraceae bacterium | reverse complement strand
ACGATTTAAGGTGATAAAAATGAAACTCACACTTGAAACAAACCGCCTGATTTTAAGACCATTCAGGGAAGATGACGCAGAAGTCATGTTTTCCAAGTCGGAGGCCAAGCGGTCTTAGGAAGACAACACTTAGCTACAACTCCTTGGCTCACAGAACGACATGGCTACGATCCGACTTACGATTTAAGGTGATAAAAATGAAACTCACACTTGAAACAAACCGCCTGATTTTAAGACCATTCAGGGAAGATGACGCAGAAGTCATGTTTTCCGGATGGGCAAGCGATCCGGAGGTAAGCAGATATGTGGGCTGGAACACCCATGAAAGCATTGACGTAACCAGAGCCATTCTCCATCAATGGATTGAGGAATATGAAAAGCCCGAACGCCTCAATTTCGCCATCGAATTGAAAGACACCCATGAGCTGATCGGCGGAATTGATGTGGTCGGTTATCTGGGCGGTGTCATCGGAACGCCTGTGATCGGCTATAATCTGTCGAGAAAATTCTGGAACAAAGGATACATGACAGAAGCCTGCAAATGCCTGATTGACTATCTGTTTACAAAAGGATATTCCGAAATCAGGATTGATGCCATGTCCGAAAATATCGCCTCTATTAAAGTGATTGAAAAATGCGGCGGCGTTTTTCTGAAAACAGAAGATGAATATTTCCCGCTGAAGGATCGGACGTTTTGCGTGAACAGGTATATTGTGAAAGCAAAATGATTCCTCTGTTTGAAAAACTGCTGTAAATGATATTATCAGTACGGTGCAGCCGAGGTAAGGTGCGGAACCCTGATGTTGCCCACCCCTTGCAAAAAGAGAAGATGATGAATCAGAAACATAATATGGAGGAAATTATATGTCAAATATGCAAAAAGGCAAACTTGTACTGAACGGATACGAGTTTGAAGTAGATGATTGCAATGATACAAAATTTTACATCTTTGAAAGCGACGAAGAAGAGGATACCTTTACAGTATCTATGGATATTAAGTTTAAGGGCGGACAGTTCGGTGATGAATCGGTCGCACCGTATATGGTGATCAATGAGCATGAAACGGGTATGGAAGATGTTGAAGATCTGATCGGTACGGAATATTCGGTTGAAGATGTAGAGGAAGCCGATGACAGAGAGGATACATTGTACCTTTTTGAACATGAGCCGTATATGAACTACAGATTCAGGATTCTTGATAAAGAGGATGATATGATTCATGTAACGATCAGCGGAACGGCAATTACTGACGGATATGCAGAACCGCCTGTGACTGCTGATTTTGAAGGTGAATTCTGGCTCAGATGCAGTATGGACTGAGTTAAGATAAACATGAGACCATCTCGTAAAATCCCTCTCACATGGTTTGCCATCTATGCAGAAACAGAATGTCATAACATGGAAATACTGCTGAATCAGCTTGGTGATGATCAAATCATGCAGATGCACTGGCTGGAAATCCGGCAGAATGAGGATGCAGGAGAATCCTCCGAAGAACCATTTCTTGCTTATCGAAGTATTGTATATTTCACACCGCTGAATGATGATGTCTGCATTGAAGATCAGGTTTTGCTTTCAAAGAGAATCAAAGCATTGCTGGAGGAAATTCATATCCCATGTGAAATAGTTTCGATGTTTGAACACCTGCTGTAAAGGAGACTCTATGAACGAAGAATGCCTCATCTGTAAATCCCCCCTTTCCTATCTGGAAACCGCACAGAGCATGAAATGCGAGCTTTGCGGAAAAACAGAACACAGCAAAACTGCCTGTATCAAGGGGCATTTTGTCTGCGACGAATGTCATACAAAGGGTTTGGATGCCATCATCGGCATCTGTCTTGCACAGACGGGCAAGAACCCCATCAAAATTCTGACTACACTCATGCGTGAGCCGTTCTGCCATATGCACGGTCCGGAGCATCATGTCCTTGTCGGCGCCTCCCTCCTCACTGCCTACAAAAATGCCGGCGGTGCAATCGACCTGATGCCGGCACTCAAAGAGCTGATGCACCGCGGCAAGCAAGTCCCCGGCGGTGCGTGCGGCTTTTGGGGTGCTTGCGGCGCAGGTGTCAGCACGGGCATGTACATGTCCATCATTTCAAAGGCATCCCCTCTGACAGAAATTCCGTGGGGACTTTCCAACCGCATGACGGCGAAATCCCTTGAAGCCATCGGCAGTGTCGGCGGCCCTCGCTGCTGCAAGCGTGATTCCTACCTTGCCATCCTTGAAGCCATCGACTTTACGAAAGAGCATTTCGGCATTCAGATGGAATCCTCAGGAATCGTGTGCGGATTCAGCCACCGAAACAACCAGTGCATCGGCAAACGCTGTCCGTTTTCGCCTCTGCACCATAAGAAAAAGGTTGCATTTCTCTGTGTCCATAATTCCTGCCGCAGTCAGATCGCCGAAGCACTCGGAAAACACCTTGCATCGGATGTCTTTGAAAGCTATTCGGCAGGCAGCGAACTGAAACCCCGAATCAACCCCGATGCCGTCCGTCTGATGAAGCAGCTGTACAATATTGACATGGAAGAAACCCAGCACAGCAAGCTGTTTGCGGATATTCCCACGCCCGATCTCGTGATTTCCATGGGATGTGATGTTGGATGCCCCTACATCGGCAGGGCTTTTGATGACAACTGGAATCTGCCAGATCCGACGGGGGAGAGCGATGCGGTGTTTATGGATGTGATCCGCCGCATTGAAGAAAACATTCTGGAGCTTCGTGACCAACTGACAGGAGAACTATCATGAGTAACCACACATTTTCCATCATCATCCCCGCTCACAACGAAGAAAACTACATCACCGCCTGTCTGGAATCCATCAAGCTTGCCGAGCAGGAAGTACCCGGAAGCCGTGTGCAGATCATTGTTGCGGCGAATCGCTGCACGGACAAAACCGCTGAAATTGCGAGGAAATTTGGTGCGCATGTGATTGACAATCACGATAAATGTATCAGCATGATCCGCAATGCCGGTGTCAGAGCCGCAGAGGGCGATATTATTGTAACGATCGACGCAGACAGCTGTATGACAAAAGGCTCTTTGAAAGAAATCACAGAAATGCTCGAATCCGGCAAGTATGTCGGCGGCGGCACTCGTTCGAAATTTGAGAGAGTGTCCCTCGGCATTCTCTGCTCCGGTGCCTATGTCGCAGTCAATCTCATTCCCATCATGTGGAAGAACAAAGCTGCCCTTTCCGGCGGTATGTTCTGGTGCTATAAGCGGGATTTTGAGAAGATCGGCGGCTTCGATGAAAGCCTGATCAGTCTGGAGGATATGGATTTTGCCGCAAGACTGAATAAACTCGGCGTGAGCAGGGGACAGAAATACGGCACGCTGAAGAAATCCCATATCCTTACCTCCAGCCGCAAATTTGATGAATTCGGAGACTGGTATCTGATCAAAAACCGCAAGCTTACCAAACGCATTTTCACAGGAAAGGACAGAGAAGCAGCGGATGGATTTTATTATGATGTCAGATAAGAAAACGATTATTCAGACCAAAAACTTATGATGAAATAAGGAGAGAAAACTATGAAAACACCGCAGGAACGTAAAGCACTTTCCGAACAGAAAATTCAGGCAAAGGGCATCGGCATCTTTGCAGGACTGCCCTGCATTGAGTCCGCCGATGATGTGACGATGAAAAGCAAGGATGCCATCTGCAAAAGAGCCATCGCTGCACTGCTTTCCACGCAGATCGCCTGTGATATTTCCGAACAGCAGTACGACGGCGTGCAATTTTTCATTGACCTTATGAAGAAATTCGGCGTATCCGATGTACTCAACGAAAAGGAAACACACCTTGTTACCGGCAGATTCGATCAGCAGGATGTCGTGGATGTTGTCTGGGAATACGAGTGTTTCTGGTCACTTGCATGGGCATTGGGGCTTGTGGAGGATATTTCCGATGCAAGTCAGATCTGCGACTGCGAAAAGGCAATTCATCTGGTGGGAGACTGCGATTCCTACGAAGCATTCTGCCGGAATTGTAAACTGCGTGATATTGAGGAAATCCTCGATATGCTGGATCTCCATTATCGTTATCACTGGGCATGTGTCCAGAATATGCACATTGACAAAAATCTTCCCATCGGCGACCTGAATATGGAGGTCGTTTTCGAACGCAGAAGAGGTCTGGAATGGCTGATCTCGCAGGAAAACGATTGGCATGAAATCGCACTGCATACCTAAGAGATCAATAATACAAAGGTCGCAGTAATTCCACTTTAAACGAAAGGTAAAACTATGAAAATCCTATCCGTAGACTTCGGCGATGCCCGCACAGGGCTTGCCATCTGCGACAAATCAGAATTTCTTGCATCCCCCGTCTGCGTCGTGCAGGAGCGTCATTTTGAACGCTGTGCCGATGCCGTTGCCGAAAAGGCAAAGGAACAGGGAGCGGAGCTGATCGTCGTGGGCTATCCCAAAAATATGAATAACACCATCGGCGAGCGTGCCGAAAAATGCATGAATTTTGCAAAGCTTCTGGAGGAGAAAACAGGACTGGAAACCGTCATGTGGGATGAACGCAGTACCACCGTTTCCGCCCACAATTACCTCAATGTCACCAACACCAGAGGCAAAAAGCGCAAGGCAGTCGTGGATGCCGTTGCAGCCGTCATTATCCTCGAAAGCTACCTTGCTTATCGTAAAAACTGCATGAATAAGTAAACCGCTGCCGCTTGCAGGAAGTGCAAAAGGCAGCAGATCGCCCGTGCTGAGTCGTCAGGCGGTCTTTGTGCGGTATTGCCTTAATACATAATGGACGTAATATCGTCCACCACAGATCCGGCGGCTCTCAGTGCCTGCTCTGCATGACGCTTGATGCGGTGCTTTTGTCTGTCGGATGATTTGGACAGCACATAGCACGCTGTTCCAGCAATCGCGCCGACTGCCACACCCTTGACAAGTGTACTCATTTTCATATATCATCCCTCCTTTGCAGGGATAGTATATGAAAAAGCACACAAAACATGAATGGAAAATGCTGATGATCAGCAAAAAAAGGAGTACCCATGCCATTACACATCGTCCTCTGCGAACCGCAGATTCCCCAGAATACCGGCAATATTTCCCGCACCTGTGCCGTCACCGGCGCAAAGCTGCATCTCATTCATCCGTTCGGCTTCACGATCACGGACAAACAGCTCAAACGTGCCGGGCTTGACTACTGGGACAAGCTGGACATCACCGAATACGAAAGCCTCAACAGCTTCATGCAGCTGCATGAAAAGGATACCATCTATTTCTTTACCACGAAAGGGCGCAAGCGTCACAGCGATGTGCAGTATGACCCGGAAAAGGACATTTACCTGATGTTCGGCAGGGAGGATGCAGGACTGCCGGAGGAGCTGCTGTATGCACATCCGGACACCTGTGTCCGCATTCCGATGCGCCCGACGCTGCGCAGCCTGAATCTTTCCAATTCCGTTGCCATTGCCGCCTATGAAGTCCTGCGGCAGTGGGATTTTCCGGAGCTGGAAGCCAAGGGCGATCTGACAAAATACGAATGGGAATGATTCCCAAAAAGGAGAAGAACATGGAAAAAATTAAATTGCTTACCGATTCTACAAGTGATATTCCGCTGTCCGCTGCGGAGGAGCTGGGCATTGATGTCCTCAGCATTATGCTCTCTGTCAACGGCGGTTCCTATGCGGAACAGCGCGACCTGTCCACGGACGAATTTTATGATCTGCTCGTGCAGTCCGATGAACTGCCGACCACATCCCAGATTACCGCGTTCACCTATGAGGAAAAATTCAAGGAATATCTCGATGCAGGCTATACGGATGTCATCTGTGTGACCATCAATTCCAAAGGCTCTGCGACCTACCAGAACGCGCTGATGGCAAAAAATACCATCTACGAGAATTATCCGATGGCAAATGAGCAGATGCGCATCCACGTTATTGATTCCACCTGCTACACTGCATTCTATGGCTATCCGGTCAAGCAGGCAGCAAAGATGGCAGCGCGCGGCATTTCCGCTGCGGAGATCGTAGCCTATCTGGAGGACTGGTTTGCAAAGGCAACGGTCTATGTCATCCCCCATACTCTGAAGTATGCGAAGAAATCCGGCAGAGTATCCGCAGCGGCAGCCTTTGCCGGCGATCTGCTGGGCTTGAAGCCCCTGATCCAGTTCGTGGACGGTGACAACAAGGTTCTCGAAAAGATCCGCGGTGAAAAGAAGATCGTTCCCACGCTTGTAAGCAGAGCTGAAAATATGATCAAGAGCGCGCCCTATGTCGTCCTGCGCGGCTCCAATAGTGAGCTTCCGGAGGAACTCGCTGCCGCCCTGACCGAAAAGCTCGGCTATCCGCCGGAGGAGATCGTCAAGATCGGTGCCGCTGTCTCCATCAACATCGGTCCCGAGATCACTGCGATCCTGATGCTTGAGGATAGATAGTTTTTCTTCCTGAGTAGAGTCCGCTTTGCAGGGGGACGCTGTCCCCCTGCCCCCCCTGCCAAAGGGATGTCATCCCTTTGGAAT
>JAZQCT010000017.1:0-29694 GCA_045546475.1 Oscillospiraceae bacterium | reverse complement strand
CTCAAAAAAACAGTCCACCGGACTGTTTTTTTGATTCACCCCTGAAAAAAGCGACGGCTTAGGAGATTTGGCTCACTGCGGTGAGCGACAAGGGGACTCCGTCCCCTTGACCCCTGCGAGCTTTTTGAAAAAAGCTCGACCAAAAACTTTTCAGCCGCCTGCGGCGCATATCCAGCAGGCTTATCAACAACCAAAAATCCCCCGAATTATCGGGGGATTTTCTCATATTCACTTACTTCAGCGCAGCCATCTGCTCTTCGAGCTTCTGGATCAGAGCCTTTGCCTTTGCTTCGCTCTCGCGAACGCCGGCAACGACCTTTTCAGGGGCTTTCGCCATGAACTTTTCGTTGTTCAGCTTGTTGTTGACAAACTCCAGCTCCTTGTATGCCTTGTCCAGCTCCTTCTGGAGTCTTGCGCGCTCGTCATCAAGGTTCACCAGCTCTGCAAGCGGGAGGTACATCTTCGCATCGGCGGTAACAACGCTCACCATGCCTGCCAGCTCCTCCGTTTCCTCTGCCAGTACATCCACGGAGGATGCGCTTGCCAGACGGATGAGGAAGCTCTTTGCAGTCTCATAAATACCCGTGTTCGCGCTCACGATGGTAACATGTGCCTTCTTGGAGTTCGGAACCTTCAGCTCTGCGCGGCACTCACGGACTGCACGGATCGCCTCCATAATGGTCTCCATTGTTGCTTCATCCGCTGCAAAATTCAGTGCCTCGTCATATACCGGATACTGCTGCATCATCAGGAAATCGCCGTCATGCGGCAGAGCCTGATAGATCTCCTCCGTGATGAAGGGCATGAACGGATGCAGAAGCTTCAGAATATTGGTCAGAACATAGCACAGTACATACTGTACATTGGTCTTTCTGGTTTCATCCTCGCCGTTCAGGCGGATCTTTGCCAGCTCAATGAACCAGTCGCAGAAGCAGTTCCATGTGAAGTCATAGAGCTTCTGTGCGGCAATGCCCATCTCGAAGCTTTCGAGATTGTCAGTTACTTCCTTGGTGAGGGTGTTGAGCTTGGAGAGGATCCACTTATCCTCCAGCTCCAGCTCATCAGGGAGCCTGCACTCATCAATGGAAAGGTTCATCAGCAGGAAACGGGAAGCGTTCCAGATCTTGTTTGCAAAGTTGCGCATTGCGGTGACCTTCTCGTCACTGTAGCGCATATCATTGCCGGGGGTGCTGCCCTGTACGAGCATGAAGCGCAGTGCGTCCGCACCAAATTCATCAATGACTACCAGCGGGTCAATGCCGTTGCCGAGGGACTTGGACATCTTTCTGCCCTGGCTGTCACGAACAATGCCGTGGATGACAACGGTATCAAACGGCAGCTTGCCAGTATAGGCAAGACCGGAGAAGATCATGCGGCTTACCCAGAAGCCGATAATATCATAGCCCGTTACCAGTGTGCTGGTCGGGTAGAAGTACTTGTAGTCTTCTGCATCCTCGTTGGGCCAGCCCAGAATGGAGAACGGCCAGAGAGCGGAGGAGAACCAGGTATCCAGCGTGTCGGGATCCTGCTCCAGATTGGTGCTGCCGCACTTCGGGCAGGTGCAGGGTGCCTGCTTTGCAACAACGGTATCACCGCAGTCTGCGCAGTACCATGCAGGAATCCTGTGACCCCACCAGAGCTGACGGGAAATGCACCAGTCGCGGGTGCCGCGCATCCAGTTGAGGTAGATCTTGGTGAAACGCTCCGGAACGAAGCGAAGCTCGCCGTCCTCGACAGCCTTGATTGCCGGTTCTGCGAGGGACTGCATACGAACGAACCACTGCTTGGAGATCATCGGCTCGATGGTGTTATGGCATCTGTAGCAGGTGCCGACATCGTGCTTCAGCTCCTCGATCTTCTTGAGCAGACCAAGTGCTTCGAGATCTGCAACGATCGCCTTGCGTGCCTCTGCCGTTGTCATGCCGGCATACTTGCCGCAGTCGAGCACCTCCGGCTCATCCGCGGTCATGTGACCGCTTGCCTTCAGCTCCTCATATGCCTGAAGATCAGCTGCACCGGTCATATGACCGTCATAAGTAAAGCAGCGAACCAGCGGCAGCTGGTGGCGCAGACCAACCTCGAAGTCGTTCGGGTCGTGTGCGGGGGTGATCTTTACAACACCGGTTCCCTTTTCCATATCCGCATGTTCGTCGCAGACGATCGGGATCTCCTTATTCAGCAGCGGCAGGATGACATGGCAGCCGTGCAGATGCTTGTAGCGGGGATCCTCCGCATTGATGGCAACGGCGGTATCGCCGAGCATGGTTTCCGGACGGGTGGTCGCGATCTCCAGATATTCGCCGGTCTCCTTGACCGGATAGAGCAGGTGCCAGAAATGACCGGTCTGCTCCTCATATTCTACCTCTGCGTCAGAAATGGAAGTCACGCATTTCGGACACCAGTTGACCATACGGTTGCCGCGGTAGATCTTGCCCTCGTTGTAGAGCTTGACAAATACTTCCAGAACGGCATCAGAGCAGCCAGCATCCATGGTGAAATGCTCACGTTCCCAGTCGCAGGAGGTACCGAGGGTACGCAGCTGCTGAACGATCCTGCCGCCGTAGGTTTCCTTCCATTCCCATGCGCGCTCCATGAACTTGTCGCGTCCGAGATCCTGCTTTGTCAGACCCTCCTCGCGCATTGCCTCTACGATCTTAGCCTCTGTTGCAATGGCGGCATGGTCGGTACCGGGTACCCAGAGTGCAGCATAGCCCTGCATTCTCTTGAAGCGGGTCAGAATGTCCTGCAGGGTATTGTCCACAGCATGACCCATATGAAGCTGACCGGTAACATTTGGAGGGGGCATTGCAATTGTATAGGGCTTCTTCTTCGGGTCACGGATCCCGCGGAAGCAGCCGGCAGATTCCCACTGCGCATAGATGCGTTTTTCCACATCCTGCGGGTTATATACTTTTGGTAAGTCGTTTCTCATATTCTCTTTTCCTTTCCGGAATATATGATTCATACATCCCGCCTTTCAGCGGGATGTATGCAAAAAATCATGTTATTTCTTTACCTTTACAGTCACAGCTCTGTCATCATCGCCTGTGATCTCCAGAGTGAGGTCTGCTTCTGCGATCTCTGCACGATTGCTCAGTGTTTCACCGCAGATGTAGTCCACCCATGCCTCCGGTACAGTGCCGGCGAATGCTACGCTGATCTCGTCTGTGATCGCGCAGTCCATCTGACGGCGAGCATCCTGTACGGCACGCACGATGTCACGGGCAAAGCCCTCATCCTTCAGCTCATCGGTCAGTGTCAGGTCAAGGGATACCACAACGCCCTTTTCACTTGCCACATGCTGACCTGCCTTTGCCTGATAGGTCACGAGGATGATCTCAGCGTCAAAGCTTTCCTGTACGCCGTTGATCTCCAGCAGGGCATCCTCAGCTCTCAGCTCGAACTTGCCGGACTTGACAGCCTTGATGATCTCCGGGATTCTGTCGGGGTATCTGTTTCTGATCTCATTGAAATTCGGTGCGTACTTCACCTCAGCCACGCTGCCGACGCTCTCAAGGATCTCCACATTCTTGACATTCAGCTCCTCAGCGATGATGTCGCGGAAGCTCTCCACAACTGCATTGCCTGCCTTTTCGGACAGAACGACGCGCAGTGTGCTCAGCGGCTGGCGGTTCTTCACCTTGTTCTTGCTTCTGATGGAACGTGCCAGATAGATCACGTTGCGCACGAGCTTGACCTGTGCCAGCAGCTCCTCATCCTTGAAGCTCTCCGGGATCTCCGGGAAGTCCTCCAGATGTACGGAGAAGCCGTCGGTCAGGGTCTGGTAGATCTTCTCAGAAATGATGGGAGCGACCGGTGCAAAAAGCTTGGTGGTGTTCACCAGTACATAGTACAGGGTCTCCAGTGCCTGCTTCTTGTCGGCAGTCATTTCCTTATCCCAGAATCTTCTTCTGGAACGTCTGATGTACCAGTTGGTAATGCCGTCCACGAGGGAGATCAGGTTTTCTACATACTTATTGACAAGGTACGCATCCATATTCTCCTTGATGGCTGTGGTTGCCTCATGGAGCTTTGCCAGTACCCACTTGTCAAGCTGATTATCCGTCTGGGGAACGGTCAGAGCCTCCGGCTTGAAGCCGACAACATTTGCATAGGAAATGAAGAAGTTGCAGGCATTCCAGTAGGGCAGAATGATCTGCTGGTATGCATCCTGGATACCATTGTCATCAAAGAGCAGATCGCCGACGAGCATTGCATTTGTCTGATAGAGGTACAGACGGAATGCATCTGTGCCGTACTGCTTCATCAGGAGCATGGGGTCGGTGTAGTTCTTGGAAGACTTGGAGAGCTTCTTGCCGTCCTTTGCGAGGATCGTACCATGTACGACGCAGTTGGAGAAGCAGGGCTTGTCAAAGAGTGCCACGGAGAGAACATGCAGGTAATAGAACCAGCAGCGGATCTGACCGGTGTACTCTACGATGAAGTCGGACGGGAAGTGGGAATCGAACCATTCCTTGTTCTCGAACGGATAGTGCTTCTGTGCAAACGGTACGGAGCCGCTCTCAAACCAGCAGTCCAGAACCTCAGGAACACGCACCTTGGTACCGGAGCAGTTCCCGCAGGAACACTTGAAGGTCACCTTGTCCATGAACTGTCTGTGCAGGTTTGTCAGGCGTGTGCCGCTTGCCTGCTCGATCTCGTCCACGCTGCCGAGTACGGTTCTATCGCCGCAGGTATCGCACTCCCAGATCGGGATGGGGGTACTCCAGTATCTGTTTCTGGAAATATTCCAGTCACGCGCATTTTCCAGCCACTTGCCGAATCTGCCGTGCTTAATGGTTTCAGGTACCCAGTTGATGTCCTCATTCAGCTCGATCAGACGGTTCTTGATCTTGGTAACATCGAAGTACCAAGCGTCCATTGCTCTGTAGATCAGCGGATTCTTACATCTCCAGCAGTGCGGATAGTTATGCTCGATGGTACCATCTGCAACCGCCTTGCCGTTATCATACAGGAAGCGGATGACAATGGGATTCATCTCGATGACGTTCTTATCATTGTCCGCGCTGTAGAAATCGGTCACTTCCTCAGTGAAGCGTCCCTTTGCATCCACAGGGTTGATCAGCGGGATATTGTTGTTCTTGCAGGTCCAGTAGTCGTCCTCACCGAATGCCGGCGCAGTATGTACGATACCAACACCCTCGTCAGAGCCGACATAATCCGCTGTTACGACACGGAACGCGCCCTTTTCTGCGAGGTCTGCAAAATACGGGAACAGCGGCTCGTAGGTCATGCCCACGAGATCTGCGCCGACGCATTCCTTGACGATCACAGGCTCACTGCCGAAGATCTTGTCATACTTGGGCAGAACATTGGTACATGCGATAAAGATCTCCTCGCCGACATCTACAAAGGAGTAATTGAGAGCCTCACCGACTGCCAGACAGAGGTTGGAGGGCAGTGTCCACGGTGTGGTTGTCCATGCAAGGAAATATACGGGCTTGCCGTTGATGACCTCAGCGGTCCTGAACTTTGCAATGATCCATCTGTCCTGACGCGGACGGGTGGAGTCGGATTCTCTGGTATCGGAGATGGACAGAGAAGTCTCGCAGTGTGTGCAGTAGGGTGTTACACGGTAATCCTTATAGATCAGACCCTTGTCATAGCACTGCTTGAACGCCCACATAACGCTCTCCATAAAAGAGGGGTTCATGGTCTTGTACGCACCCTCGTAATCGACCCAGCGTGCCATCTGCTCAACATATTCCTTCCACGCCTCGTTGTTGCCGGAAACGATCTCGAAGCACTTGTCATTGAACTTGTCGATACCGAGGGTATTCTCGATATAGTTCTTGTCATCAATACCGAGATCCTTTTCTGCCTGGTTCTCGATCGGCAGACCGTGGCAGTCCCAGCCCCAGACTCTGGGCACCTTGTAGCCGCGCATGGTCCAGTATCTTGCGATCATGTCCTTGATAAAGGAAACCAGGATCGTGCCGTGGTGGGGCTTGCCTGTCGGGAAGGGAGGGCCGTCATAGAAAACAATCTCCTGATCGGTCTCCTTGTTGACGGATTTTTCAAAAACGGAATTTTCTCTCCAGAATTTCAGCATGTCTTCCTGAATTTCAGGTACATTGGGTTTACCTGCGAGTTCTGCATACTTCATTCTACTATCACCTCTGTAATGTTATAAAGTTTCAGCGAGCTGGAAAGCTGGCTATACACTATATCAGTATACCATCTTTTGTGGGTTTTGTCAAGGATTTTTCCGCAGAAACGAAAAATCTCCGCCCTGTGTTTCAGGGCGGAGCAAATACATCAGAATCGGCTGGTACAGGAGGTTACATCTCTTTTACATGCTTCTCCGCCATCCCCCCAAGCCTCTTAGCATAAAGCGCGTAGTACTCCGCAAAGGTCAGGCTGCATTCGTAGCCGAGCAGCTCCATTTCCACGCCGAACAGATCGACATGGACATCCAGCTCCTGCATACCGTTGTTCAGGTAAAACTGTTTGCGCCGCAGACGTTCGGGAAGATCCGGTGCTTCTGTGAACGTGGACTCGATCTCCAGAAAGAACCGCTTTCCCTCATACATCCGCTGGAGCGTCCGCAGAGCCAGGCTGCCGATGCCGCCTCCGCGCACTTTCGGGGATACTGCGAAATAATCCAGCAGCACCAGCTCATCCGCTTTCATTGTGACTGCAAGACCAACAAACCCTCTTGGCTGCTCGATCACCCACACATCCGCATAGCCCTGCCGGCACATCCGGCATATCATCGCAAAGGGCTTTCTCTCACTCGCCGGAAATGCTTGTAAGTAGAGCCGCCATATCCGGCACCAGTCACGCAGATGGACCGCCCTGCGGAGTCTGACTTTCTTCATCATTCATTCCCCTTTCCAAACCGCATGGATTCGGGCAGAAGGGTTTCCAGCGGATCTTCCATTTCCAGAAACTTCGCATTATAGAACGCCGAGTGCTTCTGCAGCTCCTCGTCCAGCACCGTATAACCGTACTGCTCTGTGAGCGTCTGCTTTCCGGAGAACAGGTTCGTTCCCAGCCCCAGCCGGTCGCCGGTGATCTGCACACCGAGAGCCGCCAGCGTAGTCGGGAACATATCAAATGTGCCGAACTGCCGGTTCTTTTCCTGTGCGGGTACAATGGGAGCATTGATGATGCAGTTGAAGGTCGTGCGTGTATAATTCTCGTCGATCCCCTCCAGGAACTGCGGATCCATGGTCAGATGATCGCCGCTGAGGATGATGGTCGTATTCTCATAAAAGGGCTGCTGCTGGATCCATGCCACAAAGGCGGCGGTCTGTTCCGCGGAGCAGGTCAGCACATTGGCATACTGTTCTTCATATGTATCCCCGCACAGACGGCATTCGTAGCCGTCTGGGAAATGGGTGTCCGCAGTCAGCATAGTGAAATTGAACGGTTCACCGCTTTCTGCAAGTGCGGTCAGCTCCTCCTTGGCGAAGGCAAAGAGCTTTTCATCCTCAAAGCCCCACCATTCATCATAGTCCTCCGGCAGTCTGCCGGATGCCTTCAGGGAATCCGTGTCCACGATCCTGTAATTGCCGTGCTGGACAAAATACGGCTCTCTGCCGTGAAATTCCGCATTGGAGCCGACCAGAAGCGTCTGGCGGTAGCCCTGCTCTGACAGCAGGTCTCCGAGGGATACCACGCCCGGCATATAGCTCTCCTCCGTGCCATAGGCATCCGCGCCGAGCGGTACCTTTACAGTCAGACCGGAGGTCTGCGCCACCATGGCAGAGGCGGTCCAGGTCGTACCGGAATAGGGCAGTGCGCCGCCGATGCCGGAGGTATGCGAGAAATTCACATGCTCCCGTGCAAGCGTACTCAATGCGCCGATGAAATCATCCGTGATGGAGCCGCCGGCAGAGGGATCGGCAAAGGTACTTTCCATGGACTCCAGAAAAATATATACAAGATTCCGTTTCTGTTCCGGAAAACGGATGGACACGGTTTCCGGATCGGCATAATGCTCCTCAATGAAATCAGATTGTGTGGAAGCCGTATCCACATAGGCAATGACATCGAATTTCTGCACGAATACGGACAGATAAAATACGAACACTGCCATTGCAAGCGGGAGCGCACGCCGCATCAGAAAGCGGGTGATCCTGCTGATGCAGCCGGAAATAGTATTGTGCTTCGCGGCGCATTTTCTGCGAAGCGACCGTACAAGCCGCGGACACAGAAGCATTTCGACCAGGGTCAGCCCCACGCCGAACACACCAACGCGCACCGCCGCGCTGGAGATCAGGGAACCCTGCGCGCCCTCCGAGGGGGCTTTGAGCTGATAGAGCAGCTGATCGAAATATACATGATCATATTTCTGCAGCAGCCAGATCGTCAGAAACTGCAGCAGATTGCCAAGCAGAAGCAGCACTGCTGTCAGGACGTACATTCTCCTTTGTTTGTTCTTTTCTTCCAACATCATAATTCCTCCCATGCGGCAAAACCGCTGTTTTCCTGGAACGCCTTCTCTTTCTTGTCTATGAAGCATGTCAGGCTTTTATACTATTCCCATTTGAAAATCATGAAAGGATTTCAGGATTTTCATAGCCGCCGAAGGCGGCGTATGGGAATGCATGAGACGGATTTTATGCCGTGAAACGGCATAAAATGGCGGGCGCGTCAGCGCACGACTCAAATCAAACTATTGCAATGGTTTGATTTGAGATCAGTATTATTATAGCGAAAAAGTCCGGAAATGTCAATCCTTGGTGTTTTACGGTTTCCAGGTTCTTCAGGAAAAGCAGAAGGAAAAACTCCTGAATCATGGGCAATTTTCAAAAAAGCTGCATTTATCGCGCCGGAATTATTAAATATTTTTTAAGCCCGCTGCACATTCCGTCCAGCGGGCTTTGATGCAGATCATGTCGGAAGATCTGCGGCTTGTTCTGTTTCCGTGCTGTGGGGCGGCAGGACTGCCCGCAGCATTTCCTCCTCCGGCTCGTCCGCATGGAGCAGACGCTTGAAATCGCGGATCTCCTGCAGCGTCCGCACACCGAGATTGGAGATCTGCAGCAGCTCCTCCTCGCTCTTCTCCATCAGATGCCGGGTGGTCATAACACCGTTGCGGTACAGGCAGCGTTTTGCACGGGCGGACAGGGAGGTATCCGCAATGGAGCAGAATACCTCGCCGTTTCCCGGCTCCGGTGCATTGGTTCTTCTCAGAAGCTTCACATCAAACATCATGGTACATACCTCCCCAGAACCTGTCTTCATAAGATGCCGCGGCAGCTTTTCGGCATCTTTACACCATGCCTTTGCCCGAAAACCTTGCAATACACAAAGTATGCCTGAATGTGAGTCAGGATACTGTCCAAACATGAATGGTATGCAGGCGTTGGATATAAGCATGTATGGCTTCGGCTTTCGTGCTTTGGCATGGCACAAATCCGCCTTGAAAATCTGCTCGCGTCCCTTATGAAGACAGGTTCTCTGATTCGTTACGTTTCTTCCATACTTCTATTGTACCATATCAGTTGTTCAAAAAGTGCACATCTGCAAAAAAGATGCCCCTGATGGATAACATCCCATCAGGGGCAGGTGTTTCATTCAATGTATCACCATTTTTAGGGTAGAGAGCATTCCGTTTTATGCCGCGCCGAGGATCTCCTCCCAGCGTTTCGGCTCACCGGAACCTGCTGCAGCGGTGTATTCCAGAATCGCCGCAGCATCCTTGGAATCAGCCGCACCGGACGCATCCACATCTGTCAGGAAGAATGCGAAATCCTCCAGCGTTTTATACTGTTCAGACTGCAGATAAGCTTCACGCCCCGCACCGACAGCCGCCGCATACATCAGCACTTCCGCAGCATCCTTGGCATCTGCAACGCCGTCCAGATTGGTATCGCCCTTCACGCCGATATAGTTCACAGTCGCAGCCTTGACTGTCTGTGTTCCATATGCATCCGTGATGAGGATATCCAGGATGTACTCATAGCTCTTGCCGTCATAGACCGCCGCCGCGGATCCGCCCTCCAGCTGAACGCCCTCCAGGCTCTCCAGCAGCTCGCCCTCCGCCGAAATGCTTCCGTCGGAGTAGACCGCATAACGTGTTACCTGTTCGATCAGCTTCTCCGGATCAAACGCACTTTCGTCATGCGAGAAATAGAACTCCGGAGTGCGCGTTTCTACAGTGTAGGTATATCCCGTGATCGTCAGCGTGGGGGTGGTTTCTGTCGTTGTTATTGTAGTTTCGGTCGTGGATGTGGTGGATTCAGTAGTAGTGGTCGTAGTTTCTGTCATGGTCTCGGTCGTTGTAGATTCAGTTGTTGTTTCTGTTGTGGTCTCAGTCGTCGTGGATTCGGTGGTTGTTTCTGTTGTGATCTCGGTTGTGGTAGATTCGGTTGTTGTTTCTGTTGTTGTCTCGGTTGTGGTAGATTCGGTGGTGGTTTCTGTTGTAGTCTCAGTTGTGGTGGATTCGGTTGTTGTTTCTGTTGTAGTCTCGGTTGTTGTAGATTCAGTCGTTGTTTCTGTAGTTGTCTCAGACGTTGTAGATTCGGTCGTTGTTTCTGTTGTAGTCTCAGTCGCTGTGGATTCGGTGGTCGTTTCTGTTGTTGTCTCGGTTGTTGTGGATTCGGTGGTGGTTTCCGTGGTAGTCTCAGTGGTTGTCGTGGATTCGATGGTGATGCCGCAGAGTGTGCAGACACCATCCTCCCCTACGCTATGTACACCGCTTTCGGCATTGGTGTTGCTGTAGATCTGTGTGCCGATACAGCTTTCCACATAATATACCGCTGCACCGTCCAGAACGGGAAAGGCATCCTTGCCGATCGTCTGCCCCCAGACAGTTTCCGATTGATCACCCTGCAGAAGGTAAGCCGCCTCGCCGGATGCAAGCTGTTCGGAGGTTATGCCGGCGGTATTGGTGATCGTTCCATTCGTATTACCAACAGCCTTGCCGGTAAAGTTGTCACTGTTAAAATAGCAGTTAGAGATAATAGTTCCAGCACTGCTCGAATTGTTGCCGCAGATGCTGCCGAAATGATTCTTGCCAGTCACAGTACCAACCGCAAGACAGTTTTCGATGGTACCGCCATCATTTCTACCCGTAATGCCGCCAGCGTATGACACAAAATTAGATGCTGTTATGCTCGCATCTGTAAAACAATTAGTAATCGTTCCCTTCTGAGTCTGTCCGCAGATACTGCCAACATAATTTTTGCCGCTGAAATAAGAATCAATCACACCGATATTCTGAATGGTTCCTGCTGCATCCGCCTCACCATTTGCACCAATCAAACCAACATACGATGTACTGCTATCATTGAAATACAAACCACTAATCGTGTAATTGTTTCCGTTGAACACACCTAAAAACTTCATTTTATTATTTCCAATCGGTGTCCACGAACGGAAATCCCCGTCTGCAAGGTCGCCGTTGGCATCCAGCACGCCTGTATTGACGGTAATATCCGCAGTCAGAACGGCATTGGCAGTCTTTTCACCGCCGTTCACGAGTGCCGCGAACCAGTAGAGCTGACCGGCGTTTCCGATCTCGTAGTAATCATCCGCAGTATCCTCAGTAGCATTGTCATTGAGAATTGCTGGTTCATAAGAGCCGTCCGTGCAGAAGCCGTTCTCATAGGTAACGGCAGGATCCGCGGCATTCGCCGGAAAATGCAGCAGCATACTGCCGCACATCCCCAGTGCCGCCAGGAATGCGGCGGCGCGTCCGGTTAATTTTTTCATATGCTCATCCCTTTCTGGAGCTATTTTTCTATAGTATAGCACATTAAATGACAAAAATCAATTGTTTTTTGTGAAGAGGGGAACAACTTTAGGAAAGTTGTGCAGCTTGTCAAAAAAGTCTTTTTTCTGGGGTTAGCACCCCAAAACTGCCCCCACCCCAACCCCTCCCCCAGCGGGGGAGGGGCTATATTTCGGGGACTTCGTCCCCGAACCCCTTTTGCGAAACTATCGTTTTGCGTTTGATTTTAGGTTTTTCGACAGACTGAACAACTTTAGGAAAGTTGTTCAAAGGTTGCCCCACCTCCTGCCCCTCCCTTTGGAGGGGGCTCTGGAGCGGGGGCTGCCGCCTCTTGGAACCCCGCTTTGGGGACTTCGTCCCCGAACCCCTTTTGCGAAACTATCGTTTCGCGTTTGGTTTTAGGTTTTTCGACAGACAGAATCCCCCTGCAGAATGAACCGCAGGGGGATTTCATGTTATTCAAGCTCAAATGCACCGGTATAAAGGCGATAGTAATTGCCCTTCTGGGCGATCAGCTGTTCGTGATTGCCCTTTTCGATGATATGTCCATGGTCGAGTACCATGATCACATCGGAATTCTGTACCGTGGACAGGCGGTGGGCGATGACAAATACCGTTCTGCCCTTCATCAGACCGTCCATGCCCTTCTGCACGAGTGCCTCCGTTCTGGTGTCGATGCTGGAGGTCGCTTCGTCGAGGATCATGACCGGCGGGTCGGCAACTGCGGCTCTTGCAATGGAGATCAGCTGACGCTGTCCCTGCGAAAGTCCCGAACCATCGCCCTCGAGTACGGTATTATAGCCGTCGGGGAGCATCTCGATAAAGCCGTGGGCATTGGCAAGCTTTGCCGCCGCGATACATTCTTCGTCCGTGGCATCGAGTCTGCCGTAGCGGATGTTCTCCATCACCGTGCCGGTGAACAGGTTGACATCCTGGAGTACCACACCAAGGCTGTGACGCAGATCGCTCTTTCTGATCTTGTTGATGTTGATGTCGTCGTAGCGGATCTTGCCGTCCGCGATGTCATAGAAGCGGTTGATGAGGTTCGTGATGGTCGTCTTGCCCGCGCCGGTCGCGCCGACGAATGCGACCTTCTGACCAGGTTCCGCGTAGAGACTGATGTCATGCAGGACGATCTTTTCCGGTACATAGCCGAAATCCACTTCATTCATCCGGACATCGCCGCGCAGGAGCGTATAGGTCACAGTACCGTCACCGTGCGGATGCTTCCACGCCCAGATGCCTGTGCGCTTCTGCGATTCGGTCAGCTCGCCGTTCATATCATATTCTGCATTGACCAGCGTTACATAGCCGTCATCTGCTTCTGGCTGCGCATCGAGCAGATCGAAGATGCGCTCCGCACCTGCCAGAGCCATGATGATGGCGTTGATCTGCTGGGAGATCTGTGTCACCGGCATATTGAAGCTCTTGCTCAGCTGGAGAAACGACACGATGCCGCCGAGCGTCAGTCCGGGAGAAATGCCGCTGAGCGCAAGGAAACCACCGAACATGGCAAGCAGTGCAAACTGCAGATGTCCCATATTGCCCATGATGGGCATGAGGATATTGGCAAAGGTATGCGCCTGTGTGGCATTATGGCAGAGTTCATCATTGAGCTTGTCGAAATCTGCCTTGGCAGCCTCCTCATGACAGAAGACCTGCACGACTCTCTGCCCCTCCATCATTTCCTCGATATAGCCGTTGACCTTACCAATGGATTTCTGCTGTTCTACGAAATATTTGCCGCTTTTGCCGCCGATCACTGCTGTCACGGACATCATGCCGATGATGGTCAGGATGACAAAGCCGGTCATCCACAGGCTTGTTGCGCACATCGCGCTGAATACTGCCACGATGGTCACAGCGGAGGAGATCATCTGCGGGATGCTCTGGGAGATCATCTGGCGGAGGGTGTCGGTGTCGTTGGTATAATGGCTCATGATCTCGCCGTGGGTGTGCGTATCAAAATACTGCACCGGGAGCGTCTGCATATGCGCAAACATTTCATCACGGATGGTTTTCTGGATCCCCTGGGATACCTTCACCATGGTAAAATTGCAGAACCATGTGGAGAAAATGCCTGCGGCATAAACTGCCGCCATCGTGCCGAGTGCGCGGAGCAGACCGGTGAAAACCGGGTTATCCTGCGTCATGAGAGGGGTGATGTAGTCGTCGATCAGGGTCTGCAGGAACATATTGCCTGCCACACCTGCGACTGCGGAAACCAGAAGGCAGAGGCAGACGAAGAACAGCTCCAGCTTGTATTCCTTCATATAGGACAGCAGACGCTTCATGGTCTTTTTGGTGTCCTTTGCGCCCATGCCCTTGATCATTGCGCCCTTGGGCGGTCTGCTATGCGGTCCTGCCATCGTCCTCGCCTCCCTTCATCTGTGATGTGTATACTTCCTTATAGATCGCATTGGTTTCCAGCAGCTCCGCATGTGTACCGACGGCATTGATCCTGCCGTCGTCCATAACAATGATCTGGTCGGCATCCTCAACGGAGGAAATGCGCTGTGCAATGATGATCTTGGTCGTATCCGGGATCTCCTCACGGAACGCCTTGCGGATGAGGGCATCCGTCTTGGTATCCACCGCACTGGTAGAGTCGTCCAGGATCAGGATCTTCGGCTTTTTCAGAAGTGCTCTTGCAATGCACAGACGCTGCTTCTGACCGCCGGATACATTGCGGCCGCCCTGTTCAATGTGGGTATCGTAGCCGTCCGGGAACTCGGTAATAAAGCCATGCGCCTGTGCAAGCCTGCAGGCGTGGATCAGCTCCTCATCCGTGGCATCCGGATTGCCCCAGCGGAGATTCTCCTTGATACTGCCGGAAAACAGCACATTTTTCTGGAGTACCATTGCCACGCTGTCGCGTAGGGTCTGCAGATCGTAGTCACGGACATTCCATCCTGCAACCTTCACTTCGCCCTTGGTAACATCGTACAGACGCGGGATCATCTGGACGAGGGTGGACTTGGAACTGCCGGTGCCGCCGATGATGCCGATGGTCTGACCGGACCGGATATGCAGGTTAATATCGGAAAGACAGGGCTTTCCGGATTTTTCAGAATAACTGAATTCCACACCGTTGAAATCAATATCACCGTTTGTTACCTCTGTCAGGGGGCTTTCCGGGTTATGAATGGTGGGCGTTTCATCAAGGATCTCCACAATTCTTTCAGCGGATGCCCTTGACATGGTGATCATGACCATGATCATGGAGAGCATCATCAGGCTCATGAGGATCTGCATGACATAGGTGAACATGCTGGTCAGCTCGCCGGTGGTCATGGCGGTATCACCGCCGAGTACGATCAGGCGTGCACCGAACCAGGAGATCAGAAGCATACAGCCGTAGGAACAGAACTGCATGAGAGGTCCGTTGAATGCGAGCATACGCTCGGCATAACAGAAGTCCTTATAAATGGAGTCGGATACTTCCTTGAATTTTTTGGTCTCATGCTCTTCGCGGACGAAAGATTTCACCACGCGGATGCCGTAGAGATTTTCCTGTACGACGCGGTTGAGCTTGTCATAGGTTTTGAACACGCGCTCGAACACCGGATGTGCGTGGGTCATGATGATATACAGTCCCACTGCCAGAATCGGGATGGCAGCCAGGAATACAAACGCCAGCTTCCAGTTGATGGTGAACGCCATTACCACGGAGCTGATGAGCATGAACGGACTTCTCACCGCAGTACGGATGATCATCTGGAATGAATCCTGAATGCGTGTGACATCCGTTGTCAGACGGGTGACAAGGCTGGCGGTTGAGAATTTGTCAATATTGCGGAAGGAAAAATTCTGTACATTATAATACATATCCTTCCGGATGTTGCGCGCCAGACCGGCGGACGCAGAGGCAGCAAATTTTCCGGCGAGCGCACCGCAGCAGAGCGATGCCGCACAGCAGATGATCAGCACCAGGCCCATCTTCCATATGTAATCCATATTGCCGGCATTGATGCCGTTATCAATGATTTTCGCCATGATCCATGGCATGAGTACTTCGAGAATGACCTCGCCGCTGATGATGACGGGCGCAAGGATCGAATCCCGTTTGTACTGCCGCACACACTGCAGCAAACGTCTGATCATAACAGACTCCTCCTTTCAGTTTCCCCGCTACTCCGAAATATTCCGGAGATTATCCGTGAGCTTCTCCAGCGTGCGCATGAACGCCTCAAGCTCCTCCTCCGGAATCCCCGCAGTGAGCTGCTCCTCAAAGCAGTCAATGCACTGCATTCCCCTTGTATGCATTTCCAATCCCTTTTCCGTCAGCAGCAGCTTCTTCTGGCGGGCATCATTTTCCGCCGGTACACGCTGTATAATGCCGTTGCGTTCCATCAGCTGCAGGGTCTGTGTGACGGTGGAACGGCGGATATTGAATTTGGTTTCCAGCTCACGCTGGAATACATCCCTGCCGCGGTTGTGATACAGATAACCCGTGATCCGGCAGTGGTTGACGGTCGCTTCATCCTTCCAGACCTCCAGCATCGCCTTATCCGCCTCACGCTTGATCAGATTCGACAGCATTTTCACTGCAAATCCGATGTATCTTTTCTGCTCCATGCTTCCTCCTTTTTGTTAGTATGCTAACATTATAGCACAAGCCGCCCCCGATGTCAAGTGCTCTGCTGCCGCGTGCTGTAAGGTTCTGCTCTTTGTGCAGGTTCAACGTATTCTACGCATAATTTTACTGCATAATGAACAAATCCCGTTCCATCCGGAACGGGATTTGGGTGTTATCATCATTCTGCCTTGGTCATATCGTCCCTGGTCAGCTCCACGGTGACACGGGAGCCGCGGTCGGTCGTCTTGGGGATGTAGTGCAGTGCCAGTTCCTGGAACTCCGGTGCGACCTCGGCTGCCAGAAATGCAGTCATGCTCTCGCCGGGTGCGATCTCGCCCTGGAAGGCATCCTGACCGGTGGCATCGTACAGCTTCTTCATGACCGGGATCGTGAAGCAGTCCTTCGGCTCATAATAGGTGCCATCCACTGTCATTGCAAAGTTGTTCAGGTAATTTGTTGTAACAGTCTCTTCCGTATCGTTGTCAATAGTCACCTCGAAGAACACTGCCATCTTGCCGGTATTCTCCATCACAATACCGGGATCCTCCATCTTGGAGACAGTCACGGTCATATTGCCATAGCTTGCAGACTCGCCATAGAAGGTCTTGACCTCCTCATAATTCTGCATATCGGGGGCAGTCATCTGCTCCACCTGGCTTTCAGTCTGGGAAACGGTATTGTTGTTGGCAGGCTTGCTGCAGCCGACTGCCATTACAGTAAGAAGTCCGAGCAGGACACAAAGGCTCTTTCTGTATTTCATAGCTTTATCACTGATCCGCACAAGGCGGATGCTCCTTTCACATAATTTCACCATGCACATGGGGCATGTATTAGAGCGTGTTCTGTATCTGGAAACAGTAGAATTTTCAATCAGATTTTTCATGTATCACAGCACAAAATCCGCAGGAATACTGTATGTATTTCAAGAATTTTAGGCAAAGATACAGGGAAAAGATGATGAAAAGGCTGCTGTTGCAAGATGCGGAACAGGCTCTTTATTATTATACCATATTTTGCGGAGTATTGCAAGCCCTTGGGGCAGATTTTTTCCGGGTATCCACTCTGGATTTTATCCCTCCGTTGCCGCTTCCTTCTGCTTCCGTTTCTTCTCACGAAGCAGGCGGAAGAATGCGGAAAGAATGCTGCTGCATTCCTCCTGCATCATGCCGCCGGTCACGGCGGGTTTCCAGTTATACGGCAGCTCAAACATCTGCTGAACGGAGCAGACCGCGCCGCTTTTGGCATCATATGCGCCGAAATACACCTCGTCGATCCGCGCCTGGAGGATCGCGCCGCCGCACATGGGGCATGGCTCCAGCGTCACATACATAGCACACTCCGGCAGCCGCCAGCCGCCGAGCTTCCGGCAGGCGGCATTGATCGCGGCAAGCTCCGCATGGGCAAGGGCATGTCTGTCAGTTTCACGGCGGTTATAGCCCTCTCCGACGATCTCGCCGGTGGTCTTCCGGACGATTACCGCACCGACCGGCACCTCTCCCAGCTCCGCCGCCTGTTCCGCCAATGCAAGGGCGCGGCGCATGTAAAATTCATGTGATTCCATAGAACCTCCTGTAAAAAGACAGCTCCGTCCGCCTGAACAGCGGACGGATGATGCATGATATTACTTTGGAAATTAAATATATACTGATTCACTTAACACCAATAGAGACCTTTAATTTGCCCACCCCCTGCCCCCTCCCAGAGGGAGGGGGATTAGAGCGGGGGCTGCGCCCCCGCGACCCGCCAAAGGCTATCGCCTTTTGAATCAATTACACAATAACAGCAGAAATGATCATCATCACAATGGAAACGATCACCAGAGCCAGCATGGGAAAGCTGGAGAAGAATGCGGAAAGCTTATCCGGGAGCCGGAGGAAGGTGGTATTTTTGGGTTCTGCTTCCTCGGCGGGTCTGCCGTACCAGAGGATACAGATACCGGTCACAAGTCCCACCGCACAGGGCAGCAGGATGGTCATCCACCATTGGAGGGAATAGACACTGCCGAAGGTCTCGATATAGAACAGGGAAAACATGTAGATCTCATGTACGATATGGAGCAGGATCGCAGTCAGGAAGCTGCCGCTTCGCAGTACGAAATAGGAAATCGTCAGGGCGATGACTGCCGCACGCAGGGAGTCGAGCGGATTGTGCATCATACACGCCGAAAGCAGCGTAACTGTTACTGTCGCAAACAGATCACCGAACTGCCGCAATGCCTGAAAGATCGCGCCGTGCAGCAGCAATTCGATCATAATGGGCAGTGCAAAAATAATGAACAGCGTATACAGCACCATCCGGCTGTCGTCCATATCAACGGCATTGCAGATGAGCTTGTATTTTTCCAGATCATCGGAGCTGGAGACAAGGAACATGCCAAGCCCCGCACTGAGCAGCATGGTCAGGACAGCACCGAACAGAAGCGTCTGTGCTTTGGCAACCCGCAGCGGCAGGCTGACCCGCAGCGGAAACCGCAGCACCAGCTGAAACAAAAGTGCCGGCAGCAGGTACTTCAGGGTACTGACAAGCAGCACACTGAGGAAAATGCCGCGTTCATCGCCGTACAGACCGGAGTCCCAGAAGGTCATTGACACATGAATCCCCATAGCGTTGAGTACCAGGACGATCAGCTTATCCAGTACATTCTCTATAACCAGATAAAGGATCATCAAACAGCCGATCAGATAACCGAGCCTGCCGATCACGCCCTGCTCGATCTGTGCAGGCGTATCCGCGCTGACCGCCTTACTCTCTGAGAAGGTCGCTTCCTTGGGATCCTTCCTGCAGCAGAAGGCATAGCGGTTATGCTCCCGCTGCCGCCATTTCCGGAATGCTGCACGATATGCTTCCGACTGGTGGGGACATGAAAAATCTTCCACCACATCTATCACACGTTCCGAACCTACTTCCTGCACATACTCACCTCCGTACATCCGCGCCGGCTTTCCTGCAAATGGATTCACAGGAAACCGGATGCATACGTTTCGTCATTTTATATTATATCATATATCTATGTCGGGAATATCTGATACAAAAAAACATTTTATGAATTTTTTGTAAAACTAAAAAGTATTTTCTGTAAATAAGTGCAGAAAATGTAAGCCTTTTACACCATATTCGGCAGTTCAATATGGAATATCAGCGATTTTTTGTACATTTGGTATAGATTTAAAAGGTGATTTTTCTGCAAGATGAACAATCCCTCCCCGACAGCAAAAAGCACCCCGCTGCGAGGCAGGGTGCTTGCATTACTTGGTATTCTTGACCGTCCAGCGGAAGGAACAATATTTCGACGCTTTATTGATGTCAAACATATTGTTGGTCAGGATGCGGGTGAAGTCCAGAAAACGGTAATTCGTCTTCATTTCCTTGTTGCCGATCAGATTCTTGATCGAATTGATGCTGGTATTCGGAGGAGTTTTCTGCAACACAACACCAATACGATGATTTGCTTTCATGTATTCAATGATCTCGGATGCCATGGTCAGATTCTTATCTGCCACATTGTACACGCCGTTATAGGAGTTATCCTCAGCGGCACGGACGAAACCGAGCAGGAAATCCACGAGATTATGTACACAGCAGAAATGGAAGCCATATTCACCGGTACGATATACAAACTTGGAACCGTCCTTGGGATCTGTGATCTTCGATTCCAGATTCTCCTTGAAATCCTTGGTATACACCTGAGGCACACGAAGGATCGCACACATCATGCCCTTCGCTCTGCCGATGTCAGAAGCCATGGTCGTTTCAGAATTGTGCTTCAGCTTTGCATAATTCGTCAGCGGCTTGACAAAATCATCCTCGCGCAGCGGTTCTCTCGTCTTCGGCATCTGGTACACCTGTGTTGTACTGATGAGAATAAACTGTCTGACATCATGTGCAATTGCAAAGCGATAGATAAAGCCGTCGCACTGCTTGCTCTCATCCACATGACGATCAGAGATCATGCTGCCGTCGAGGTCATTATCGGCTGTACATGCAAGATGGATCACCGTATCAAATTTATGCTTGTCAAATACATTCGCATAGGCAGCCTTATCCGTAGGCTTGCCCTCAACAAATGTAAAATTTTCTTTCCCCTGATTGTAGTCGCTGGACTGTCCGTCGATCGCAACGACCTCATATCCCTTCTTCAAAAAGCCCGAACACACATGGTCACCGATCAATCCGCATCCGCCTGTTACCAGAACTTTTGCCATACGCACAAGCCTCCTGTGAATTTTTTGTTACTTATATTGTATCACATTTCGATTCATATTTCAAGTATATTTTGTAAACATTGAGCCTGTTCACATAAAATGAATATGCAGATTTTCGAGCATAAATTTTACGCAGACAAGGCAAAAAGCCGCAGGCATACAGGCTTATATCCATTGCCTGCATACCATTCATGCTCGAACAGCATCCTATCTCGCATTCAGGCATACTGTATGTATGGCAAGGCTTTTTAACGCAGACTGCGTAAAATTTTGCCGAAAAGATGCGTATGAGATTTTAATGTGAACAGGCTCCACATCACTGCAACAGCAGCCCCGTCGTTTCCTCCAGAGCTGCTGTACTGAAACATGCTGCAAATTACTTCACAGGTTACTGTGCGCTGTTAGCTTCCTCAACCATGGTATCAACTGCGTCCTTGATCGCTGCCAGGGATTCATTCCACGGAACACCCTTGCCGGCTGCACGCACGCCGTTTTCGGAGCTGTCCAGAATGCTTGCAAGGTCGGTGGATACGCCGTTCATGAAGTCAAATACCGGATTCTCCAGTGCCATTTCGTCCATTGTTGACTTCATCTCTACCATCTCGTCGGTCCACTTATAGTCAGCCATGAACTGCTCATTGCCCAGACGGATCGCATCGTCGTTCATCAGGGATACACGCTTGCAGTCGAGGAACTTCGCTACGCCCTCGGGGTTGTGACCGCCTGCTACAAATACATAGGAATCCATGCTTGCAGGGATATAATGCTCATCTGCATCGGGATCCTTGGGCATCGGAACGAAGAAGCAGTTCTCGCCGTAGGTCTTCTGCCAGTTCGGCAGACCGGTATCTGCATCCACATTGCCGTCCCAGAGACTCCACAAACCTACAGGATAGAACAGCAGCTTGCCCTCGCCGATGTATTCCGGATGGTCGGTCCAGCCGAAGTCACCGACACCGATCGCAACAGCATTGGAAGTATTCAGGTCATACATGAAGTTCTGTACGCGCTCAATGGACGGATCTGTCAGATTGTTGACCAGCTTGCCGTCTTCCAGACCGATATTGGGCACACCGGTCGTAGCGGACAGTGCGTTCTCAAACCACCAGCCGGCAATACCGAACTTGTTGTTTGCCGGGTCTACATAGGCTTCCAGCATCTCCTGGAATGCATCCCATGTCCACTCGCCGTCCTTGAACAGCTCTGCGGGATCTTCAAAGCCCAGCTCCTGAATGGTATCGCGGTTATACACAACTGCGCAGTTGTCGCCTGTAACCTGCACAACGGTCATGTAGTGCTGACCGTTCCACATAACAGAATCATTTGCTTCCTTGACATCTGCCCAGATCTCGCTGTCAAAATCAACATAATCATCCGCCGGAACAAACATGCCGCGGATCGCGCCCTTCGGGAATGCGTCGAAGTTGCCGGCATAGAAGAAGTCAACACCCTCATCGCTGTTGATGCAGTTTGCAAGCTTGTCGTAACGCTCTGCATATGTACACTGGATCCACTTAATCTCACCGCCGTAACGCTCCTGGAACATTGCCAGCTCGATCGGGGTGGTCTTACCAGTACTGTCGGACTCGATATTCCAGTCGGACAGCCATGTAATGGTCTTATTCTCCAGCTCGCCGGTCAGTCTTTCGTCCGTAGCGCACAGAGATGCGATCTGCTCACGGGTCATGGAATCCATTTCCTTAACGCTTACGGTCTCCTCGCCGCCGCCGCAGCCGAACGCTGTCAGGGACATGCTTGCTGTCAGAAGGGCAGCAATTACAGCCTTTGTCTTTTTCATGATTAACTCCTCCACTCATTTAAATGCCTCCGGTGCACGAACCGGCGCACTTGTATACACTTTTATATCCGTACACTGCAGTAATGCAGCACACTGATTCACTTAATTATAACATATTTACCACAAAAAAACAATCATTATTTTGCACTATTTTTCATGGATAAATACAATATTTTGCACAAATTCCAGTCAAAATGACGGAAAATTATTCCATTACATGCTCCAGTGCATGATAAAAGATCGTTTTCACGTGGGCATCCGCAAGGGAATAATGAATGGTCTTTCCATCGCGTCTGCTTTTGACAAGACGCGCCTGCTTGAGGACGCGGAGCTGGTGGGAAATGGACGAAACAGTCATATCCAGACGTTCCGCGATCTCGCCGACGCAGCGTTCATGATCGAGCAGCTCAAACAGGATGCGGACGCGGGTCGGTTCGCCAAACATCTTCAGAAGCTCAGCCACCCTTGTCAGCAGCTCCGGATCAGGCATATTCTGCATGAGGTCATCCACAAGGTTCTGATGGTGCAGGCACTGCCCGCAGATGTGTTCGTATTCCATCATCCACCTCACTATATCGCCGGCATGACTCTGCCGCCGGATACCGGAATATAAGCACCCGTGGTAAAGCTTGCCAGATCGGAGAGCAGGAATGCCGTCATATTGGCAATTTCCTGATCCGTACCCCGTCTGCCGAGGGGGACGGTCTTTTCATACTCCGGTGCAGATTCGGAATGGTTCAGCCTGTCACGCTCCGAGATCGTCCAACCGGGAGCGACCTGATTTACAGTGATGCCATGACTGCCGACTTCCTTTGCAAGGCAGCGGACAACACCGTCAAGTGCGCGTTTTCCGGCGGTATAGGCGGCATTATTCGCCTCTGCCATCGCGGCGCATTCCGTGTTGATGGCTACGATACGTCCATAATTATTCTGTATCATAGCCGGAAGAAACACCTTCGCCAGATGCACGGTCTGCATGGCACAGGAATCGAACTGGCTGTAAAAATCCGTAAGCGGCTGTTCCAGGACGGAACGCCATTCATACTGGATCACGGCATTTGCCACGAGCAGATCAACAGCTCCGAACTGTGCAGAGACTTCCTCCTGCATCCGCTGTACCTGCGCAAAATCCGTCACATCACACTGCACAGTGAACGCGCGTCTTCCGGTGCTGCGGATGGCTTCCGCCGTTTGCTCCGCCCGTTCCGCACTCCGGCAGTAATGCAGTGCGACATCCGCACCGCAGTCCGCGATCGTGCGGGCGATCACACGTCCCAGCTCACCGGATGCGCCGGTGACAAGGGCTGTTTTTCCACGCAGGTCAATGTTCAGCATAACCTGTTCCTCCTCAATGTTTTTATTATAGCATGTATTTTGTTTCTCGTCAATCATTTATCACAAATCGGGCATGAATTGTGATATAATTGTGGGGGTTTTGACAGCTTTTGATACTCTCTTTCTTTAAATCGCTTAATAAGCGGTTTAAAGAAAGCCGTGTGCTGCGCACACTCAGCTTGTCAAAAAAGTCTTTTTTCTGGGGTTAGCACCCCAAAGCTGCGCCCACCTCACCGGTGCCGTCCCCTCTGTCACTTCGTGCCGTCTCCCCACCCCGTGGGGACCAGCCCCAACCCCTCCCCCAGCGGGGGAGGGGCTATATTTCGGGGACTTCATCCCCGAACCCCTTTTGCGAAACTACCGTTTCGCGTTTGATTTTAGGTTTTTCGACAGACTGCGTGTGCTGCACACACTATATTTTGTGCAGCGTAGCTGCACAAAACCCGTCTCATGCATTTCCATACGCCGCCTGCGGCGGCTATAAAAATCTTAATAAATTAAGATTTTTAAATGGAAATAGTATGAAATGATTTATCGTATCTCCGTCACCTCAAACCCCGCGTCCTCCACAGCCTTGCGCAGGCGGTCGAGCAGGGTCAGGTCGGGATAGCCGGCATAGCGGATGTGTGCGGTTTCCGTTTTCAGATCAACCTGTGCGGTCACGCCCTCAAAGGCATTGAGAGCCGCTTCTGCATTGGCGCGGCAGTGTTCGCAGTTCATACCGGAAATATGCATGGTATAGCTGCCGCCTCCGCCCGGCAGGGGCTGGGAGGGTTCCGCCGGCATGGTTTGCTGTGTCTTTCTTTTCTGCATGGTGCGCAGGACGATGATGCACACGACCAGCGCAATGACAGCGCAGAATGCAAGAATACCGACGAGCAGAAAACGGGGATCGAATGCTTGTTCCATAAAAATCCTCCTGTCCAGATAGTTTGACAGTTATATTATACCACATTTCCATACAAAATGTAAAGCAATTTTTTCACGGATTAACATATTGCCGCAAAATTTCCGCATATAGTGTACAGAGCCTCCGAGGAGGCAAATCCGGATGGGAGTGAGGTTATGGAGTATCAGCCAAATGACAGGGCAGTCATGCTGGGGAATTATATTCTGGAACAGCGCGCAACGGTACGCGCTGCAGCAAAGCAATTCGGAATTTCCAAAAGCACGGTACATAAGGATGTCAGCGAGCGTCTGCCGCATATCAGACCGGTTCTGGCGGAGCAGGTACGCGAGGTGCTTTTGCAGAATAAACAGGAACGGCACATCCGCGGCGGTCTGGCAACGAAGGAGAAGTATGCGAGACTGGCGCAGGCGAGGAAATAGGGCAAACGGCGGCTGCAGTGAAATGGCAGCCGCCTCTTGTTTGTTACCCCGCAATTAAATGTCGATACGTTTTCTTGAGGAAGCACCCAAAAACTGCCCCACCCCCTGCCCCCTCCCAAAGGGAGGGGGATTTAGGGGGGGTGCTGCGCCCCCCCGCCGCCAAAGGCTATCGCCTTTTGAAACCGATTTTCATAAATGTATAATATTGCCCCAGCAAGGCATTGGCTATCGTTCCACACCTCATAGTAGGTTTATCGCCAAGAACCGCGCGGGGATCTTTTTTTCGTTAAAATGACTATTTTCGCATTTTCTCTTGCTTTTTTCCCATTTTTCCTGTATACTATATAGTATAGTTAGCCTGTGCAACATTTTGTCACAAAATGTCGTGCGGATGCACTAATTAACATAAGAATATGTATATCCGTTTGTCGGAAAACTGAAATACAACGCGAAGCGATCGCTCCGCAAAGGGGTTCGGGGACGAAGTCCCCGAACTATAGCCCCTCCCCTCGGGGAGGGGCTGGGGTGGGGGCAGAAATGGAATGTCTTCCCCAGAAAAAGATCTTTTCGGCAAACGCAATGTATACCCTGCCCTGCAGTACATATACTACCACAAGCATTCAGAAACGGAGGAAGTTCAATGAAATTGCTGAGTATCGCAGTTCCCTGCTACAATTCCGCTGCCTATATGGAGCACTGCCTGGATACGCTGCTGACCGGCGGCGAGGAGGTTGAGATCCTGATCGTCAATGACGGCTCGACCAAGGATAATACTGCTGAGATTGCAGACCGCTATCAGGCGCAGTATCCGACCATCGTCCGTGCCATCCACAAGGAAAACGGCGGTCACGGCTCCGGTGTCAACAAAGGTCTGGAGGAAGCAAGCGGGCTGTATTATAAGGTCGTCGATTCCGATGACTGGGTAAATACCGAGGTCTACCAGAAGATCCTCGCAAAGCTCCGCGAGTTTTCACAGATGGAACAGCCCGTGGATATGCTCCTCTCCAATTACACCTATGAACATGTAGAGGACGGGACAAGCCACACGGTAAAATATACCGGAAAAATGCCGGAAAATCAGATCTTCGGCTGGGACGAGCTGGGAAGATTCCGCCCCGACCAGAACATTCTCATGCATTCGGTCATCTACCGCACGCAGATGCTCCGCGACAGCGGCATTGCCCTGCCCCACCACTGCTTCTATGTGGATAATATCTTCGTCTACCAGCCGCTGCCCTTTGTAAAGACGATGTACTATCTCAATGAGAATTTCTACTGCTACTTCATCGGACGCGCTGACCAGTCGGTCAATGAGGAGGTATTCATCCGCCAGGTGGATCAGCAGCTCCGCGTGACCTATCATATGCTGAACGCCTGCAACCCGATGAAGCTGGAAGGCTCCAAGCGGCTGCGCAATTATATGCTGCACTATCTCTCCATGATGATCCTCATCTGCTCGGTATTCCTGACGCTGAGCAAGAAGGAGGAAAACGAGCAGAAACGCCGCAAGCTCTGGCGTGATATTTACGAGATGGACGAGAAGCTCTATAAGCAGCTCCGCTACCGGACGCTCTGCGGCGTTTCCGATATGCCCGTCATCCGCAAGCGGCAGGTCCTCGGCAACGGCTACCGACTCGCAAGAAAGATTTTCAAATTCAACTGACAGCAAAACTGTCCGCCCTGGGAGGACAGTGATACACCTGCAGAAAATTCCTCAAAGTATTCCAGAATCGACCATATATCGTTATTTTTGACTAAAGCACTAAAAGAACAGGATACGCATTTTGCATAAAACAATCCGTCTGTGGGAGAATAATATAGAAAAAAAACAGAATCTCGGTAAACCCCGGCAAACAATGTTGACAAAGGCGCATGAATGATGTATCATGTTGATAGAGGGCAGAAACCAGCCGGTATACGGCAGAAAGACATGGAAACTGCTGATTGGAAAGGAAGATGCAATATGGCAATGAACTTTGAACCCGAATGGGATGGTTTTACACCCGGCAGATGGAGCAATACCTCCGTCAATGTACGCGATTTCATTCAGAAGAACTATACCCCTTACGACGGCGATGAAAGCTTCCTCGAAGGTCCGACAAAAGCCACCGAACAGCTCTGGGAACAGGTCATGGATCTGAGCCGCCAGGAGCGCGAGGCGGGCGGTGTGCTGGACATGGACACCAAGATCATTTCAACCATCACTTCCCACGGTCCCGGCTACCTGAACAAGGAGCTGGAAACGATCGTCGGCTTCCAGACGGACAAGCCGTTCAAGCGTTCTCTCCAGCCGTTCGGCGGCATCCGTATGGCACAGACCTCCTGTGCAGCCTACGGCTATGAGGTTGACCAGGAAGTTGTTGACATTTTTACAAAATACAGAAAGACTCACAATCAGGGCGTATTCGATGCCTACACACCGGAAATGCGCCTTGCAAGAAAATCCGCGATCCTGACCGGTCTGCCGGATGCCTACGGCAGAGGCAGAATCATCGGCGACTACCGCAGAGTGGCTCTCTATGGTGTTGACCGCCTGATTGAGGACAAGAAGCACCAGCAGGACACGCATTTTGTGCGTATGACCTCCAAGAACATCCGTCTGCGTGAGGAGCTGTCCGAGCAGATCCGTGCGCTGGGTGAGCTGAAGGAGCTGGGCGCAATCTATGGCTTTGACATCTCCCGTCCGGCAAAGAACGCACAGGAGGCGATCCAGTGGCTATATTTCGGCTATCTGGCAGCGGTCAAGGAGCAGAACGGCGCGGCGATGAGCCTCGGCAGAACCTCCACCTTCCTGGATATCTATATCCAGCGTGACCTGGAAAAGGGGCTGATCACAGAAAGCCAGGCTCAGGAAATGATCGACCACTTCATCATGAAGCTCCGTCTGGTCAAGTTCGCTCGCACGCCGGAATACAATGCCCTCTTCTCCGGCGACCCGACATGGGTCACAGAATCCATTGCGGGCGTATCCATTGACGGTGCGCATATGGTAACCAAGAACTCCTTCCGTTATCTGAACACCCTGAACAATCTGGGAACTGCACCGGAGCCGAATATGACCGTTCTCTGGTCCACAAGACTCCCGCAGAATTTCAAGCGTTTCTGCGCGAAAATGTCCATCAAGTCTTCCTCCATCCAGTATGAGAATGACGACCTGATGCGCATTACCCACGGCGATGATTATGCCATTGCCTGCTGCGTGTCTTCCATGCGCATCGGCAAGGAGATGCAGTTCTTCGGCGCAAGAGCCAATCTCGCAAAGTGCCTGCTCTACGCCATCAACGGCGGCGTGGATGAGGTCATGAAGGTACAGGTCGGCCCGAAGTACAGACCGGTCGAGGGTGATTATCTGGACTATGACGATGTCATGGACAAGTACGACCAGATGATGGAATGGCTGGCAGGACTGTATGTGAATACGCTGAATGTCATCCATTATATGCACGACAAGTACAGCTATGAGCGTCTGCAGATGGCTCTGCATGACCGTGATGTCAAGCGTTATTTTGCAACCGGCATCGCAGGTCTGTCCGTTGTGGCTGACTCCCTCAGTGCCATCAAGTATGCAAAGGTCAAGTGCATCCGTGACGAAAACGGCATTGTTGTGGACTACGAGGTCGAGGGTGATTTCCCGAAATACGGCAACGATGACGACCGCGTGGACAGCATTGCGGTGGATATTGTCCGTATCTTCATGGATAAGATCCGCAAGCATCACACCTACCGCGACGGTGTGCCGACCATGTCCATTCTGACCATCACATCCAACGTGGTGTACGGCAAGAAGACGGGCAATACACCCGACGGCAGAAAGCAGGGCGTGCCGCTGGCACCGGGAGCAAACCCGATGCACGGCAGGGATACCAATGGTGCAGTTGCATCTCTGGCATCTGTGGCAAAGCTTCCGTTCCGTCATGCACAGGACGGTATCTCCAACACCTTCTCCATCATTCCGGACGCGCTGGGCAAGAGTACCGTGATGTTCTCCGGAGAGCTGGATCTGGACGCACTGAAAGCGGAGGCTGACGATGAAGCCGCAGAATGATCCCGACCTGGACGCACAGGCGGAGGAGCTGGCAGCACTGCTGGACGCATTGGTAGAAAGCGGCAGCGGACACATTAACCTTGCAGTCGGCGAACAGACAAAGGTGCAGACCATCAACAGCACGGACTGCTCCGGCAGGCTCGGTGCATGTGCAGTTCCGACATTCTTTGATGAGGACGATGCAGATTCCGACAAAACCGATACCGAGGAGGACTGGTAACAGTCCCCTCCCATACACATCTATTTCATAGGAGGTTTTATTATGGCAAACAACGCACAGATCGACAACCTCGTAGAGCTGCTCGATGGTTATGTTTCCAAGGGCGGTCATCATCTGAATGTAAACGTATTCACAAGAGAGACACTGCTGGACGCACAGAAGCATCCGGAAAAGTACCCGCAGCTGACAGTCCGTGTTTCCGGCTATGCGGTGAACTTCATCAAGCTGACCAAGGAACAGCAGGATGATGTCATCTCCAGAACATTCCACGGACAGATTTAACAAAATGGGCTGCTGCACGATCGTGCAGCAGCCTATTATAATAGAAAACAAAGGGGGTATGGGGGAAAGCGGTGCTTTTGTCCGGAGTGACCGAGCGAAGCGAGGGAACGGAGAGACAAAGCTACTCCGCACCGCGTCCCCCATTTAAATAAGGGGGTATGGGGAAAGCGGTGCTTTTGTCCGGAGTGACCGAGCGA
>JAZQCT010000016.1:0-6112 GCA_045546475.1 Oscillospiraceae bacterium | reverse complement strand
CCTTTTGTGCTTCGCACAAGCGGAAACAGCAGCTTTTGGAAAAAGCATTTTTCTGGGGTAAGCACGCCAAAGCTGCCCCCACCTTACAGGTGCCGTCCCCTCTGTCACTTCGTGCCGTCTCCCCACCCCCTGGGGAGCAGCCCCAACCCCTCCCCCAGGGGAGGGGCTATATTTCGGGGACTTCGTCCCCGAACCCCCTTTTGGGGAGCTATGGCTCCGCGTTTGATTTCTGGCTTTTTGACAAACTGTTGTTTCCTTTTGTGCTTCGCCCAAGCGAAAACAGTGTTATTATAAATGCAGCAGTCCTCTGCTGAACATTTCCTGTGCTGCCAGAAGTACGCCGATCCGGCTGCTGTTGTAGCTGATGCCGCCCTGCATCCACGCGGCATAGGGTTCACGCAGGGGGGCGTCGGCGGAAAGCTCGATGGAGGCACCCATGGTGAATGCGCCTGCCGCCATGATGACCTGGCTGGAATAGCCCGGCATGTCCCATGGTTCCGGAGTCACATAGGAATCAATGGGCGAACCCTTCTGGATGCCCTGACAGAATGCGATCAGGTTTTCCGGTGTCTGAAGCTGGAGTGCTGTTACGATGTCGCCTCGCGGTTCATCCGCACGGGGTGTGCAGTCAAAGCCCAGCAGTGTGAAAAGCTCTGCGGCAAATGCAGCGGTTTTCAGCGCATTTGCAGTAATATCCGGTGCTAAGTACAGACCCTGGTACATTTCGCGGTTCATGCCCAGTGTGCAGCCGACCTCCTTGCCCATGCCGACACAGGTCAGGCGATATGCACAAAGCTCGACAAGCTTCGCCTTTCCGGCAATATAGCCGCCGGTTCTGGCAATGCCGCCGCCGGCATTTTTGATGAGCGAACCGATGATCACATCCGCACCGACATCCGTCGGCTCTCTGTCCTCCACAAATTCACCATAGCAGTTGTCCACCATGATGATGGCATTGGGATTGCCCTTTCTGACCGCCTGCACCATTTCTGCAATGTCGTCGATCGTGAAGGCACGGCGCAGGGAATAGCCCCTCGAACGCTGGATATAGGCGATCTTTGCGCCTTTGACAGCTTCCGGGATTGAATCAAGATCGGCTCTGCCATCGGGGAGGAGATCCACCTGTCCGTAGGTCACGCCGTAATCTGCAAGGCTGCCGCTGCCGGCTTCGCCTGCAATGCCGATCACTTCTTCCAGTGTATCATAAGGCTTTCCGGTGATGGAAACCATCTTATCGCCCGTGCGCAGTACGCCGAACAGTGCCACGGACAGCGCGTGTGTGCCGGATACGAAATTGTGCCGTACCAGCGCATCCTCCGTGTGCATCACCTGCGCCCATACCGCATCGAGGGTATCACGCCCGATGTCACCATAGCCATAGCCTGTGGTGCCGCCGAGACAGCCCTCGCTGACGCGGTTTTCGGCAAAAGCCGACAAAATTTTAGCCGCATTGTTCCGCGCTGTGCGGTCGATCTGTGCAAAGCAGGCGGCGCAGTTGGCTTCTGCCTGTTCTGCCAGCTGCAGCAGCTTCTCATTGATCTGAAAATACTCATGAATTGCCATTGTCTAAACGTCCTTTCTGCAAATTATCCTTTTCCTGTTCCATCCGTTCGAGTACATACTCGGTCTCCAGTGCGCGGAAACCGATCTCCCGGTAGAAGCTTTCCCGGATGTCCAGCGCGTACAGCACCGCCGTCTTGCCGAACTGTGCAAGGAAGCCAGCCAGCCAGCGCAGGAAAATGCGGGCATGTCCAAGACCCCTTGCCTCCGGACGGGTCGCAACCTGTCCGACCAGCACATGATTGTCAATGTCAAACATGATGCTTGCGGTCGTATCTTTCCGGTACGTCATCACACGGCTCACGCCATGCCGGCAGCGGTGGGAAGTATCCGTCAGCCACAGCGCGTAGTCCTGTAAATTCGGGAAGCCCGCCGACAGGATCTCATACACCTCTGCAAGGGGCGGATGGAAATCCACGGTCTCCTCCGCGTCCACAGGCGCGTCATCCGGTATCAGCTCGAACATCGTCCGGTGCAGGCTCCGGTAATCCGGCAGGCGTTCTGCCAGCAGCGTGCGCACCGGTTCATTGCATTCCACACGGAACGGCTGGTGCATCTGTAAAAAGAGCGCGAGATCCTCCGCGTCCGCTTCCGAAGCGTCACAGATCAGCACCGTATCATTCAGCCGCAGCATCACGCCGCAGTCACCCACCGCGTAGAACTGGCAGAAGGAATAGCCCAGCCCGTAGGCTTTGTAGTAGGAGTACATCTTCCGTCCGCGCCAGCTCTGCCGCAGCTGTTCCGTATTCAGTTCACTGTCTATTTCCAATTGTCTGATCATAATTTCTCAATCTTCTCCAGAAGTTTTGCCGTCAGGTTCAGGCACTGCTCCATGTCGCTCACCTGTGCCGTGCAGGACGGAGAATGCAGACAGCGGCACGGAACGGAGATTGCCAGCGTCCGCACACCGCCGCGGGATACATGCACTGCCCCTGCATCGTTGCCGCCGGCAATGCGGCTCTTGGTCTGGCAGGGAATGTCCATTTCCTCCGCAGTTTCAAACGCCATCCGGTACAGCTCCCTGTCGTAAATGGTGCTTCTGTCCATGAACGACACCACGGGACCGCCGCCGAGCCTGCACACTGCCGCGTCACCGGATACGCCGTCGAGATCCGCCGCCGTTGTGGCTTCGAGGATGAGTGCGAAATCGGGGTTGATGGTGTATGCCGCTGCACGGCTGCCGCGCAGTCCGATCTCCTCCTGTACAAAGAAGGCAAACCACATATCATAGGGAAGCTCCTGCTCTAAGAGCGTGAGCATCACCGCACAGCCGAAGCGGTCGTCAATTGCCTTGGCAGTCACCCTGCCGCCGCCGAGCTGTGTGTATTCCCCCATGAAATACACCGGATCGCCGGGGGAAATAAATCGCTTGGCATCATCCGCGTCCTTTGCGCCGATGTCGGCATAGAGTGCGTCCATTTTCGGCTTTTCGTCGCGCTGAGAGCCGGACAGCAGGTGAATGGGCGTTGCACCGATCACGCCGGGAAGCTTCTGCTTTCCGACCATGACATTTCTGCCGAGGATCACATCCGCATCCACGCCGCCCACTGCGGCAATGGAAAGCGTGCCGTCCGCACGGATGCCGGTCACGATCAGACCGACTTCATCCATGTGCGCGCCGAGCATGACCTTCTTTTCCAGCGTGTTACTGCCCTTTTTATGCACGAGCAGATTGCCGAGGGGGTCGGTCGTCATTTCGAGAATATCCGGGATCTGCGCGATGTGTTCCATGAGGTATGCACGGACTGCATCCTCATCTCCGGAAATGCCGCAGATGTCACATAATTCCTTGAGCTTGTTCAGCATTACCTGCACCTCCTCAGAAAGCCCGCGAGCAGCGCGCCCGTCATGCGCACATCCTCCAGCGAAATGATCTCCGCCGGTGTGTGCATATAGCGAAGCGGAATGGATACCGTGCAGGCTTTCACGCCGCCGCGGCAGACGGAGAACTGGTCCGCATTCGTGCCGGTCGTACCTGCCATGACCTCATACTGCCACGGAATCCCTTCAGCATCGGCGATCTCGCTTAGCGTCCGGCTGATCGTTTTGGAAAGGGACGGAGAATAGCCGATCATCGGACCGCCGCCCATCTTTCCGGTCTTGGTCTCACTGTCGCCGAGATTCCGTGCAAAGCTCACATCCACTGCAAGTGCGATGTCGGGATCTGCCGCATAGCAGCCGATCTTCGCGCCGCGTTCGCCCACTTCCTCCTGTGTGGAGAACAGCACCGTCACACGGCAGGGAAGCTCCTCGTCCTTGACGCTGTGCAGTGCGCTGAGGATCGCCGCTACGCCGCAGCGGTCATCGAGCGCGGGGGAGGTGAAGCGGTCGCCCAGCATACGGGCGATATGTCCGGCAAAGGTCACACTGTCGCCGGGGGAGAGAATTGCCCGCAGTTCCTCGGCGGAATAGCCCGTGTCAATGCGGACTTCCTCGAATTTCAGGACTTTTTCGTCACCGCTTGTCAGATGGGGCGGCATGGCGCAAACCACGCCGTCGATGGTTTTTGTGCCATGCAGATGCACTCTCTGTGCCGGAAGCAGTCTGCGGTCGATGCCGCCGACATTGCCGACCGTCACAAAGCCGTCATCCGTGATGCTGGTGACGATCATGCCGATCTGGTCGATATGGGCATCAAGCAGGACATGGGGCGCGTCCGGATCGGTACTGCCGCAGGTGCCGATGACATTCCCATGGGAGATGTGCGTATCGGGGCAGTATAATTTCAGAAATTCCGCCGCGGTCAAGGCGGCATTGGTCTCATCACCGGAAATGCCCGTCACCCTGCAGAGGGCGGTGAGCATATCCGCGATAATCTGCGTTTTCATCAGTTCAGCTCCTTTACGAGACGCTTGTAATGCTGTCCGCGCACCTCAAAATTCGGGTAGAGGTCAAAGCTTGCACACGCGGGGGAGAGCGTCACAATATCGCCCTTCTGCGCTTCCTGTGCCGCAAGCTCCACAGCATGTTCCATGGAATCTGCATGGAGGATCTTCAGTGCGGATGGATCATAATTCTTTGCAGCTGTTACAGCCGCCTCGATCTTCGGCGCGGTTACGCCCATCAGGATCAGGGTCTTGACGCGCTCGCAGACAGTCTCTGCCATCGGTTCAAAGGGGATCTTCTTATCATAGCCGCCCGCGAGAACGATGATCTTCTGGTCAAAGCTGCGCAGACCTGCAAGGACTCTTGTCGGGCTTGTGGCAATGCTGTCATTATACCAGCGAACGCCATTCACTTCACGGACAAATTCGATTCGATGCTCCACACCGCCGAATTCCTTTGCCACCTTGACAAAATCCGCAATTTCCACCTCGCCCCAGAGTACGGAGATCACGCCGAGGAAGTTTTCGACATTGTGCATACCCGGAATGCGGATGTCATCCTTGTGGACAACGGGAGTCACCTCGCCCCTTTCGGTGTAGCAGAGCATTCCGTCCTCACGCAGGAATGCGCCTCTTTCGGGTGTTTCGCGGCGTGTGAACCAGCAGAGCTTGCCGCGCACCATGGGCGCAAGAGCCTTGGTGCCGTCATTGTCGAGATTCAGGACGGTGCGGGAGAATGCGTTCTGGTGTGCGATGAGGTTGGTTTTGCATTCGGTGTATTCCCCCATTGTGCCGTGTACATCGAGGTGATTCGGGGTGATATTGGTGATGAGTGCGGAATCAGGGGATTTGCGCATAGAAATGAGCTGGAAGCTGGAAAGCTCCACAACAGCGGCATCATCCTCGGAGATCTGTTCGATGATCGGGAGGAGTGCTCTGCCGATATTGCCGCCCTTATGCACGGTTTTTCCGGCAGCGGAGAGGATCTCCGCGATCAGGGTGGTGGAGGTGGACTTGCCGTCCGAGCCTGTCACTGCATAGATCTTGCAGGGGCAGAGATCGAAGAATGTTTCCATTTCAGAAGAAATGGCAACGCCCGCTTCCCTTGCCTTGGTGAGAGCTGGATTATTGTAGTACATGCCCGGTGTGCGGAATACGACATCGAAATCCGTCAGGGAATCGAGGTAATCCTCGCCGAGACGGAACTGCACGCCCTTTGCAGAGAGCATGTCATAGGTTTCCTGGAACTTATCAGCACTGCGCTTGTCAAGCACCGTGACAGCAATGCCCTTGTCGCGGAACAGGGAGATCAGCTCAGTATGGCTTACACCCGTGCCGATGAAAGCGACGTTTTTCAGCTTCATATCGTCAAAAAATCTTGTGATCTTACTCATAATAGCCTCCGGTGTTATGAAAAATTGATACCTATACTTATTATAGCAGAAAAGATGCAAAAAATCAATCTTTTTCAGGAAATCCTTGAAAAATTAAGGGAGAGCGCAGAGCCTGCGCCGGCGATTCGCGTTTGGGGGACTTTCTGTGAGGGGGAATTCACGTTTCGCGAGCGAATTTTGCAAACCGCATGTTCCTTATGCGCTTTGCGCAAGCGGAACATGGCTCTTGAAAAAAGGACGGTACGACCAATGTACCGTCCTTGTCAATATATGACAAGGCTCAAAGACTTTCAACAAAATCGACAAAGGGAAGTCGGATCGTAGCCATGTCGT
>JAZQCT010000015.1:0-8414 GCA_045546475.1 Oscillospiraceae bacterium | reverse complement strand
CGCATCTTTTCGGCAAAATTTCACGCATCCTGCGTTGAAAAGGTTTGACAGGCGACAGCCTGCCTGCACCTTTTCGCCTTGTCTGCATGAAATTTCTGCTCGAAAATCTGCGTATTATTTTAGTGTCAACACTCCCTAGTTAGAGTCTGCTAAAGAAAAACTGATTTGCGTGAGTTTTTTGCAAAAGTGCTTGACATCAGAACATAAGTATGCTATAATAAAGTAAATTCATGCAGGAGGAACGTATGACAAACGACAGTTCGGACGACAACGCCGTCCCGTATTTTATTTTTTGTAATATCAGATGTTCACAGGGCATAGTTTGCCGCCGCGGCGGGGCTATACCCTTTTCCTGTTGTCTGCATGATGCTGTAGGGAACGGAGGATGGACATGTAGTGCATAATTGATGTATCGTCATTCACCGTATCAGAAATTTTGAATCGAAAGAAAGGGTTGTAAATCATGGATAACGCATCCTCACTTGTCATTATTGTTGTCTGTATTATGCTGTCGATGTATTTTTCGGCAACAGAAACTGCATTCTCCTGCCTGAATCGCATCCGTATCAAGAACATGGCGGAAAACGGAAACAAACGTGCCGCTATGGCACTGAAGCTGGTGGAAAAATATGATGAGATCCTCTCCACCATTCTCGTCGGCAACAACATTGTAAACATCACCTGTTCCTCTGTTGCGACACTGCTGTTTGTTAATCTGCTCAAGGATCCTGACCTGGGTGCAACAGTCTCCACGATCGTCCTCACGATCGTTCTGCTGATCTTTGGCGAGATCTCTCCGAAAACCATTGCAAAGGAGCGTCCGGAGGGCCTTGCCATGTTTTCTGCGCCGATCCTGCAGTTCTTCCTGATCGTTCTGACACCGATCACATTCTTCTTTAAGCTCTGGCAGAAGCTGCTGGGCATTCTGTTCAAGTCCCCCGACGATCAGGGTATTACCGAAGAGGAACTGCTGACGATCGTGGACGAAGCAGAACAGGACGGCAACCTTGACAAGGACGAGAGCGAGCTGATCCGCAGTGCGATCGAGTTCAATGAGCTGGAGGTGCGCGACATCTTCACGCCCCGAATTGATATTTCTGCGATCCCGTCGGGCATTTCCAAGGAAGAGGCAGCGGAGGTATTCTCCGAGACGGGCTATTCCAGACTGCCGGTCTATGAGGGAACACTGGATAATATCACTGGTATCCTCTATCTGAAGGATTTCTACAATGCGGCATATAACCGCAAGACGGATATTCAGGAGATCATCAAGCCTGTGATTTATGTACCGAGAAGCAAGAAAATCAGCGACCTGCGCAAGGAGCTGCAGGAACAGCAGCTGCACATTGCGGTGGTAACGGACGAATTTGGCGGCACGGTCGGCATTGTGACGCTGGAGGACATTCTGGAGGAGCTGGTCGGCGAGATCTGGGATGAGCATGACGAGATCATCCGCGAAATCAGCGAAGTGGACGAAAACAAGTACATCGTATCCGGCAAGGCGAACATTGAGAAGGTATTTGAAACACTGGATATGGACAGCGACTTTGAAGCCATTACTGTTGGCGGATGGGTCATGGAAACGCTCGAACGCATTCCAAATACGGGTGAGAGCTTTACTTATCAGAATCTGCAGGTGCAGGTCATGAAGATGGCAGGCAGACGCATTGAACAGGTGGAGATCATCCGGATGCCGAAGCAGAAAGCTGAAAAGGAAAAGAACGAGAAAAACGAAGAATAACAGAAGCCCCCGCCGGAATGGCGGGGGCTTCGTGTATTTATCAGGATTTCAGAATATCAAACCAGTCGGGTTCGTGACCGGTGCCTTTCTGTGCGGAGTAGACGAGGACGTTGGCTGCGTCAGCTGCATCCACGATACCATCTCCGTTGAGATCTCCGGCATCCTGCTGGGTAGTTGTCAGTGTGCCGGTCGCAAGCGCGCCGGAAAGTGCGGAGTAGTTCAGCATTTCGGCGGCATCAGCAGAATTTACCTCGCCGTCACTGTCAAAGTCGCCGCCGTTTGTCCAGACGGAATAGAGCTTGTAGATGGTGGGAGACTCCATGTCAGGAATATCCATAGTAAAGCTGAAATCCGCATTAGCAGCCACAATCAAATCCTTGTAATTCTCATTGAGTGCTTTTTCAATTCCCTTAATGTAAAGATGCATGTTATAGGCTTTCTTTTCTGTATACTGACCATAAATAGCCCTCCGATCAGCAGAAGCAATCTCTACACTCCAGCGGCGCAATCCGTATTCAATATCCGTTGAATACAGTGAGGGATTCATTGCAGCAAGTTCCCGGATGTCGTCAAAAACAGATTCATCAACATCCTGACCTGTGTAGACCGTAAAGCTGCCAGACCATTCTGTGACATCATACTGCTTGTCACACAGACCATAAACAGCGGACACATAATCATGTTTAATTGCAAAATCTCTTACAAATGCATGGTACTGATCATTAAGCTGCCAATTGGACAATGTGATCTGGTACGCCTTTTCTCCTTCGGGAATCAGCAGACTGTCCTCGGCGTAGGTATCAAATTTGAACCACTGCGAGCTGTCCCATTCCGATACCGTCACCTCCACATCGGTAATGTCGATCATATCCTCTGTCAGCTCTGTGCCGTCCGTCAGGATAATAAACGCGTTACTCACACAATTGAACTCACTTTTGAAATAATCCGGAAATGCCCGTGCATACATAATGTCCTGCTCTTCATCATAAATATAGTCATTTGTAAGATCCATATACTGTTCAGAAGTAGCCATGATCGAGTCGATTTCAGAAGTTGTCTCCGCTGCAGCTGACAGCGGCATTGCGGAAAGGACGGAAAGAGCAGTCAAAAAAGAAATTACTTTTTTCGTCATAAGTATTCCTCCTTAAATTAGCCAATGTTAGGGTTGGCTTTGTAGAACTGGATAACGGGAGCTGTCATTCTTAAACTGGTTGTTGCGGTAACTGAATTAAATCGAATTATGATAGAAACAGCAGTAAGTTGCTGCTTGTTCACACCATTAACGCTGTATGCTGTTTTATTGTAAACAGGTGACCCGCTTTGTCCGTCGCTTGTATATAAATAATGGTTTATCACATTATTTCTAAAAGAATCAAATCCTCCTGACACATAACACGGCATATGTTCAGTAACAGAATTGGCAAACTCAGAAACGCCATCAAAATCATAATCAAACGATTCCGGGAACCCCATAGTTTCAAACGTAAAATCATCCATAATCGAAAGCGAATCAATGACAGCACCTAAATCAAAATGTGTATAACCGCTTAGATTTTCATCCAAATACAGCAGAGCGTAGTCATAATCTTGATCGCCAGAATATGTACCATCATCATATGCAACAGGAATATGAATTTCTTCCACATCACTTCTTTGATAGGGGGTTACTGTACTCGTAAAAAGCATCACCTCTGGTTCCCTGAATGTATTAGTATTTGGATGATAAACTACATGTGCTGCAGTTGCAATCACATTATCGCCGACAACAAAGCCTGTACCAAGAAAACCATTGCTGTCAAAAATTTTCACGATTCCTGTTTCAAAATTACTATCAACCGGAACACGATTATCATCCAAAAGATTATTCTCTGAAGCTACATCAGGAAAAAGTGAAGCACACGATGCTGATGTACCGTTATCAACGATGCTTTGTGTTAATGTGTACGAGGTGGGAGAAGAATTTGTCCCACAAACATATTTCCAATAGGTTCGGCTCTGTGTCTGCGTAGTTACAAGCGGAAGCATAGTATCTACAGCAGTCATTTCAAACGAATTTCCAAGAAATCTGGCGTTCATATACGCCAAATCCATTGAATCGACAATGAAATCTCCAGTAACGTCCATTTTATTGAGATCAGTTACATCCTGCAATCCCAACAAATAACGGTTCAAAAATACAGTGTCAGAAGAATTAACCGCACCATCATTATTCACATCAAGATTGTCAGATGCAGCTAATGCAGTTACAGGCATTACAGAAAAAAGTGATGCCGCTGTAAGAAGGGATACCCAAAATTTACATCTTTTCATAAAAATTACCTCCAATAAAACTATTTTTATTCATACAAGCAGAAACAAAACAGATTGATTCATTTATCTGTTATCTTCTGACATTTACATTATATCATATTCTCTTTCATTCGTCAATAGTTTTCAAGAAAAAAACGCCAGACGCAGCACTATGCACAAAAGCGCACCATTTCTGATGCGCTCTCTGTTGTTATGCATTTGCTCCGACGATCTCGCGCAGCTGTGCCAGCAGGTCGCCGCCGGAGACGGAGATATTGCCGACATTCTCGCAGATCCGCTCCAGGTACTCCAGCTCCTTGAGCTTGTAGAGGGTCTTGTTTTCATCCATGAGCTTTGCCGTGTTGAGCAGGGAGCGCGTGGAGGCGACCTCCTCGCGGCGCGTGATGACATTTGCCTGCGCGCGCTTCTCCGCGATCAGCACTGTGTTCATGATGTCGCGTACCTCACCGGGGAGGATGATGTCACGGATACCGGTCTCGATCACCTCGATGTACAGCGGTGCCGCCTTCTCCTTCAGGCGTTCTGTCACGGCGGCGGCAACGGCTTCGCGCTGGGCAAGCAGCTCATCGAGGGTACAGCCTGCTACATACTCACGCATGGACATCTGCACCGCGTAGTAGAACTGGTTTGCATAGTCATGGATCTCCGTATGCGCCTTGAGGAAATCTGCATAACGGTAGGCGCAGACGAAATTCAGACGGATGTTCACCTTGTCCTTGGTCAGGATCTCCTGACCGTTGATGTTCAGCTGCTGCTTGCGCAGGTCGGCGATCTCGCTCATGACTCCGATCTCCATTCTCCAGTTGTAGTGGACACCGGGTTCCAGCACGCGCTGGAAGATGCGGTCGAAGTAGAGCAGTCCCTTGCAGTGCTCCGGAACATGCGTTGCGACCATCCTGCCCTCACGGCACAGCTTCTCGCGGATGTAGCGGGGAATGTCCTCGGTGATCTCGGGGGAAGTGATATTGCAGATCTGAAAGGTGTGGTTCTTCACGGTGTTCCAGTAGACATAGCTGCCGGCGGTCAGGCTGTCGATGTAGCGTCCGTCCTCAAAATGCAGGGCAAGCTGACCGTCACCGACCTGAATGGACACGGTTTCAGCGACGAAAGCAGCATCCTTGGCAAAGGATGCAAGCTGTACTTCGCTGAAGCTCTCATGCAGCGGGGCGGAGAGAGGTGTGCGGATGATCTCGGTGCTGCTGAAGAGATCACGGTATACGCCCGGCTGGAGCATCTTTTCAAATCTTCCCTTTCTGAACTGAAAGGCTCTTTCGGTGTCATTGATCGTGTATTTCATATGTATACCTCCTATGGGATAATACTAATCCCCTTAACCCAATAGACAACTTAGATTTGCCCCACCTCACCGGTGCCGTCTCCCCACCCCGTGGGGACCAGCCCGCCAAAGGCTTCACATTTTGAAATCGCTTTTATCTATTACTGTTTTGGGTATTAGTATAAATTAACATGGTTGTATTCCATGGAAGCATGGCGGCGTGGGCATTGAGATGTACGCGCAGACCTGCGGAAGCATATGCTCTGGCAGATGGGGCGAAGCACCGGTATCCTGCAAACGGCTGGCAATGCTCCCATTTCCTTTGGCAAGCCGCGGGATGGAATACAGTTCTTCCGATTTTTCATCTTGACGTGATGTGTCATGCTTTACCGTGAAAGGGTAAATAAGTCGAATGTAAAACCACTTACATGTTCCCGAAACATGTGCAGGAGTTGAACCTGCTCAATCGAAAGAGATACGGAAAAGGTCCATATCAACCCCGGACATCAGCGGAATACGCTTCGGCACTGCCCCGCGCACCCTTGTGCAGGTCATCCGTACCCGTGTACGGCTCCCGATGCACAAGCCATAGCTTTCTGCCCTGTAGTTATATCTTACCATATAAGGGAGGATTTGTCTTGTAAAAAAGTCTGCGAACAGGAAAACCTCTCTGTAAGTACAACGTCATCAACTTAAGCATTTTAACGATGGTTCTGTAAAGCTGCCCCACCCCCTGCCCCCTCCCAAAGGGAGGGGGAGTTAGTGCTGGTGCTGCGCACCAGCACCGCCAAAGGCTGTCGCCTTTGAAACCATTTGCTTTAAGTTGTTGACCTCGTCTGTTAGCAGAGAGGTTTCTGTGATCATTCTGTTTCGGTGCTTACGTCCATATCAGGTTCCGCAGCGTTTTTTGTGATCGTCACTGCCTGATTGCCAAGCCAGTTGTAGGCACTGAGGAACGCGCTGACGCTGTATTCCGTAAGCGCGCCGGTCGCTGCGCCGCTGTTTGCCCAGACATCGGCAAGAATGACGGTGTTCTTTGTCTTGTTGTAGCCGACCAGAACGGAGCAGTGTTCGCTGTTTCTCCAGGTGAAGCTGTAGGTACCCGTTCCCGGCTGCGTCCACTGCTGGCCGCGGGTGAATATCCAGGTAGCACCGTAGGTGCGTCTTGCGGTACAGTTCATGGTGTACCAGACGAGTACGGGATTTCCAGCATCAACCTGGGCATAGAGGTCGGTCAGTTCTGCACCGGTCAGATCATTGACCGCATAGTCCGTAATGGTATTGGCGTTGAAATAATTTTCCGCTGTGCGAAGCATCACGCCTGCATAGGCTCCGTAGGAATAGCTCGTCCGGGGTGAACCGATGAAGGCATAATTCGGATCCGTGCTGCCGATCGGACCGCGCGGCATATGGACATCTGCAAGATGGTTCTTGGTCGCATCGGCAAAACCGAGGTACTGCATCAGCACGGCAAGCGAGGTCACCTCACAGCCTGTCGGGAGGGAGTCGCCGCCGAGCGTGGAACACTGCGGGATATTGGTCACGGGCAGTACCTTGATGCCGCTGCTGTCGTATTTTGTCAGCTTGTCCTTGTGGATGTATCCCATGCCATCCATGAAGGCGACCTTGAACCAGTCACCGCTGATGCCGGTTACGGTGAGGATCTGGTTTCCGTAGACATAGCCCCGGTTTCCCGCAGAATAGGAGGGCTGGCGGTAGACAAGGCAGGACTGCTTCACCTGCATGGCAGAACCGATGCCGCCGAGGTCGGTCACATAGTCAGCAATGCCGTATTTCGTGCAAAGCTCCTGGAACTCGGTGGATTTCACCATACCGAGATAGATGGCAAAGCGTGTCTTGCCGCATTCCATCTGGTTGACCCAGTTAGCAAGACCGGCAGAATCGGGCTGTCTGCCGAGGATGCAGGGATAGAGGGAAGCCACATAGTCCGCATTCTCTGCATTCTTCTCCATAAATTCCGTGGAGCCGAGGAAATTCAGGATGACCTCGCTGAGCGTCTTATCTCCGTCAAGCACCAGTCCCGTCCAGTTATTCAGACCTGCGGAATCCGGTTCTCTGCCGAGGCTCTCGCGGTACAGATTGGTGATGTATCCGGTCATGCCGGGATGGCGGTCGCGGTTCTCCGTCAGGAGGATATTGCCGCGCTGCACGGCGTAGCTCTCGCAGAGTGCGGAAAATTCGGAGGACTGGACAAAGCCGCGCAGAAGAAAGGTACGGCTGCACATAGATGCCTTTTCACACCATGAAGCAAGCCCGGCTTCATCCGGCTCACGGTTCATGAGGGTATGGTAGAGCATGGTCACATATTCCTCATTGCTGGTATTCTTGTTCAGGTATTCCTGGCTGAACACAAAGCCGCGGATGACCTCTGCGGCAGTCTCCTCCCCGCTGAGAAGCTTCTGCGTCCAATTGGAAAGTCCCGTCGGGTCCGGTGTTCTGCCGAGCATGACGGAATAGAGCCTTGCCACGAATGCCTCTGTCAGCTGCTCCGGACTGAGGGGTTCCGTGGTGTCCTGGGTGGTTTCGGTCGTTTCCGTCCATGAAGTGGTTTCGCTTGGTTCTGTCGTTTCGGTCGGTTCTGTCCAAATGGTCGTTTCCGTTGTTTCTGTGGGATCGGTCGCATCCGTTGGCAGGGGTTCGGTCGGATCGGCAGTGGTTTCGGTGAATGCTGTGGATTCCTCCGTACTCTCTGTGAACACTATGGTTTCCGTCAGTGATTCTGATGCTTCGGTAAATGCAGTTGTTTCCGGTGCAATGGTTTCTGTCTGTACAGTTTCTGCCGGCAGTTCCTCCGCAAATGTCTGCACGGGCATCTGCGGCAGGAGTGTGGACATCTGTAAAAATGCCGCGAGAACGGCTATGCGCTGTCTGGGTTTCATGGAATACTCCTCCTTTATTATACTATCCTGTCACCTTAAGTTTTCTAGGGAGTGTTGACACTAAAATAATACGCAGATTTTCGAGCAGAAATTTCATGCAGACAAGGCGAAAAGGTGCAGGCAGGCTGTCGCCTGTCAAACCTTTTCAACGCAGGATGCGTGAAATTTTGCCGAAAAGATGCGTTGT
>JAZQCT010000014.1:0-100598 GCA_045546475.1 Oscillospiraceae bacterium | reverse complement strand
CAAAATCGACAAAGGGGGTGGGGTGACGGAAGGGGAGTGCAGAGGGGAAACCAGAGGGGCAGGGGGAAATGTCGATTTTGCAAAGCGATTTAGTGTTTATAGAAGGCTTGCAGTGCTTTCTTTTTCCCCCTGCCCCTATGGTGTCCCCTTTGCATACTGCGGGGAAGCCGTAATTGCAAATAAATTATCAGAAGAATATATAATTTTCTACTTTAAGTGAATGATATTGGGGTGGGTGGGGGAACTTTGGCGTGTTCCCCAGAAAATAATTCTTTTGACAAACAAAAATCCCCGCCTTCCAAAAGAAAGCGGGGATGCGTATGTGTGAATTATACACCGTACTTTGTAGTAGCAACCGGAACGCCAGGACCCATTGTGGAAGTCACTGTGCAGGACTTCAGGTAGGTACCCTTTGCTGCAGCCGGCTTAGCCTTTACGATAGCTTCCATCAGAGTTGCGAAGTTCTGGTCGAGCTTCTCAGCACCGAAGGATGCCTTGCCGATCGGGCAGTGGATGATGTTGGTCTTGTCGAGACGATACTCGATCTTACCAGCCTTAGCCTCAGTAACAGCCTTAGCAACATCCGGAGTTACAGTACCAGCCTTCGGGTTGGGCATCAGACCTCTCGGACCGAGCACACGACCCAGACGGCCAACCAGACCCATCATGTCGGGGGATGCGATGACTACGTCGAAATCCATCCAGTTTTCCTTCATGATCTTGTCAACCAGATCCTGACCGCCTACGAACTCAGCACCAGCTGCCTGAGCAGCCTCGTACTTGTCCTCCTTGCAGAATACGCAGACTCTTACCTTCTTACCAGTGCCGTTGGGCAGTACAACTGCACCACGAACCTGCTGGTCAGCATGTCTGGAGTCAACGCCGAGACGGATGTGAGCCTCTACAGTCTCGTCAAACTTTGCCTTTGCATTCTGGCAAACGACTTCGAGAGCCTCAACGGAATCATAGAGCTTTGCAGAATCAATCGCCTTACGGCTGTCTACATACTTCTTGCCGTGTTTCATTATAATTTTCCTCCTAATTCAGTGGTAATACCGGCGTGCTGTTTCGCACATCCGATTAGCGGAAAGTTTCCTCCCACCATATTGAGTGACAGTATTTTCTGCCGTAATTAGTCTTCTACAACAACGCCCATGGAACGAGCTGTACCAGCAACCATGCTCATAGCAGCCTCCAGAGAACCTGCGTTCAGGTCGGGCATCTTGGTCTCAGCGATCTTCTGAACCTGCTCCTTAGTGATCTTAGCCACCTTGGTCTTGTTCGGAACACCGGAACCGCTCTCGATACCGCAAGCCTTCTTGATCAGAACTGCTGCGGGGGGAGTCTTAGTGATGAATGTAAAGGAACGGTCAGCGTAAACAGTGATAACAACCGGGATGATCATGCCGATGTCATTCTTTGTTCTCTCGTTGAATTCCTTTGTGAATGCCATGATATTTACACCATGCTGACCGAGAGCCGGACCAACAGGCGGAGCAGGTGTTGCCTTACCTGCAGCGATTTGCAGCTTAATATAGCCAACTACTTTCTGTGCCATGATATTGCACCTCCATTATTGTGGTAAAGGCGAGTGCGGATGCTGCCGCATCTCTCCCACGGAAAGCTTACGCTTTCATCTTGTAACTGAATACATGTTTTCAGGTCTTCTCAAAAAGCAAGCTTTCTGAGCTTCCCTTTAGTCATCAAGCAGAACTGCCTGATGCAGTGCGATGGTCGTCGGGGTCTCACGTCCGAACATATTCACGAGGACTTCTACTTCGCCGCCCTCAAGATCAATGCTCTGTACGATACCCGTGAAGCCATCAAGCTTTGTGCCGGTCACGCGGATGCGGTCGCCGACGCTGTAATCCACCTTGATCGCGGATGCACCGGTCACCTCAACGCCCATAGCAGCGACTTCCTTTTCAGAAAGGGGAGTCGGCTCGGAGCCGGGACCCACAAAACCTGTCACACCTCTTGTGTTGCGGACAACATACCAGGAATCATCGTTGCAGATCATCTTCACCAGGACATAGCCGGGAAAGGTCTTGTACTCGACTTCCTTGGTCTTGCCGTCAACGATTTCCGTAACCCGCTCGGTCGGAACTCGGATTTCCTGAATCAAGTCGTGCAGCTTACGATTCTCCACAACCTTTTCAATATTCTGTGCCACTTTGTTTTCGTAACCGGAATATGTGTGAATGACATACCATTTTGCCGCCTGCGACATTTCAAATCCTCCTTCTTGACCCGTGATTACTCACCCTGACTCAGTCCGATCAGGAACTTGAGCAGTTCAAGTACGCCAACGTCGAGCAAACCTACAACAATACTTGCAGCAATGATCGTACCCAGAACGATACCGGAATTGATGAATACCGTCTTTCTGGTCGGCCATGTTACATTCTTGAATTCGATCTTCAGATCCTTGAACCACTTGGCAATGCCGGCAAAGAATCCCTTCTTGCCTTCTTCCTTCTTACCGGACTTCTTGTCCTTTTTGGCTTTTTTGGTTTCTTCCTTTACGGAATCCTCAGTGTTCTGCAAAGTGTCTTTCTTTTCCTTCGCCATGCGTCAGACCTCCGATCACTTTGTTTCCTTGTGCAGCGTATGCTTTCTGCAGAACTTGCAGTGCTTTCTCATTTCGATACGCTCAGGATCGTTTTTCTTGTTCTTTTTAGAAACATAGTTGCGCTGCTTGCATTCTGTGCAGGCTAAAGTCACCTTAACTCTCATATATCGGCACCTCCTGAATAGATTTCTTCATCCGTCACCGGATGTGTAGGTTGTTTGCCTCCCTCGACTGGCGGGCGGTATAAAAGCACATAAAAATACCCCCGCAAAGAGGTACTATCATTTTACCACATTTTTTTCATTTTGTCAAGGGGTTCCGATTGGATTTTTCAGGAAAAAATGTACAAAAATACGCTGCGGGTGCGCTGGGGTTTCACAAAAAATACAGAGACCTCCGGTGCACGCCGGGGGTCTCTGCGGTTGTTCAGGAATTGATCCCATGTGCCAGTGTGGAATAGTAGCTGCTCAGGTACTGTGCGATCTCCGCAATGAGCTGCTTTGCCTCTGCTGCACGGGCGGCATTGGCATAAATGCCGTTTTCTGCCTCCTGCGCCGCGAGCCGCGCATGGTTGACCGCTGTCTGCATCTGCTCTGCCTGCTTGTTCCGGCAAAGCTCCTTTGCCAGCTCCAGATGTGCGATGCTGTGCAGTGCATGAAGCTCATCGCTGATCGTGCCGCCAGTGTTTTCCACTGCGAGCAGAGCCTCATAGTTCTGCTCCTTCAGCAGCCCCTTGGCGCGTCCGAGTACGGAGATCGCCTCCGGTTCAACAGGACCGCCCTGGTCTGCCAGCAGACGCTCCATCGGGATCTCCAGCACGCCGGCAAGGTATTCCAGCGTCTTCATCGAGGGTGTTGCGCTGCCGCTTTCGATCTGGCTGAGCATGTTGCGCGTGATAAAATCACCCACCACATCGCTCTGCGTCATCTTCTTTGCGAGACGTGCCGCCTTCAGTCTTCTGCCGAGTTCTGCATTATCCATTCATTATCATCTCCTAACATGTAAACTCAGTTTACTACCATTTACTATATCATAGCATATTCCGCGGGAAAATGCAAGTGCTTTTTCAAAAAAAAATAAAATTTCTCGAAATTTTCACAATTGGCTGCATATTTATAAGGTATAGGCACCTGCTTTACCACGGTACAGTGACGGACTCGTCCGGGTCGGAGCGAAAAAATTTTACCTGTCGATGAAAAAAATACCGGAAATCCCTTGACAAACGACGAAAAATGCTGTATAATAATTTCAGTAAATAAAATTTACACGTTGCAGCTCTCCGGCGAGAGGGCGGTCAAGGTTCTGAGAGCGTGTTCGGTATCCGGAAAGGCTGCTGAACAGGCTCCGTGAGAAAGGAGGAGTATGGGAAATATGCAAACCTGGTGGGAAAATCTCGGACCTGTGCTGCAGGTGCTGTACTGCATCGCGATCCCGTCCACATTGGTACTGGTGCTGCAGATGGTGCTGTCCATGATTGGCGGTCAGTCCGATGGCGGTATTGACGTTTCGGACACCTCCGGACTGGATATGCCACCTGAGCTGGATGCGGATGTGATGTTTGACGGCGATGTGTGCGATGTCTGCGGTGCGGACCATGACGGCAGCCTCCTGCATGACGGCGGCAATCCTGCGGATTTCGGAACGCTCAAGTTCCTGACGCTGCAGACGATCGTTACATTCCTGACCGTCTTCGGCTGGGTATCCATCGTCTGTGTGAACGGCGGTCTGTCCCCGGTGCTGGGCATCCTGATCGGTGCTGTCAGCGGCTTTATTATGATGTACGTCGTAGCAAAGCTCGTGCAGGTGTCCGCGAAGCTTGCCGAAGATGGTACGCTGAACCTGAAAAATGCCATCGGCGAGACCGCGACAGTCTATCTGACCATTCCGGCAAAGGGCGACGGCGAAGGCAAGGTGACCATGCAGCTGCAGGGCAGATTCTGTGAGATCGACGCTGTGAACGGCGGCGATGCACCGATCGTGACCGGTACACAGGTGCTGGTAACAGATGTGCTTGGCGATACGCTGGTGGTTGAAAATGCCGGGGCGTAAGAGCCTGTTCAGAATGCAGCTGTATCTGAAGCAGAATCTATTTAGTATGAAAAGGAGTATGTAAAATGGAAGTATTGATTGTTGTATGTGTCATCGTGGTCGTGCTGTTCGCAGTGATACTTGCGATCCTGTCACGCTACAGAAAGTGTCCTTCTGACAAGATCCTCGTTATTTACGGTAAGGTTGGTACGGACCAGTTCGGTCAGCCGAGAAGTGCACGCTGCATCCACGGCGGTGCCGCTTTCATCGTGCCGGTCATCCAGTCCTATCAGTACCTGGATCTGACCCCCATCTCCATGAACGTTGACCTGAAGAACGCACTGTCCAAGCAGAACATCCGTATCAGCGTTCCGTCCCGATTCACCGTTGGTATCTCTACCGAGCCGGGCGTTATGCAGAATGCCGCTGAGCGTCTGCTTGGTCTGAAGCTTGTGGAGATCCAGGAGCTGGCAAAGGATATCGTATTCGGTCAGATGCGTCTGATCATCGCAACCATGGACATTGAGGAGATCAACTCCGACCGTGAGAAGTTCACACAGGCAGTTGCCAAGAACGTAGAGATCGAGCTGAAGAAGATCGGTCTGCGTCTGATCAACGTAAACGTAACCGACATCACCGATGAGTCCGGCTACCTGAATGCACTGGGTAAGGAAGCCGCTGCAAAGGCTGTCAACGACGCTAAGAAGAGCGTTGCTGAGCAGAACCGTGACGGTGAGATCGGTCAGGCAAACGCACAGCAGGAACAGCGTGTACAGGTCGCTGCTGCAAATGCTGCTGCCATCGAGGGTGAAAACAACGCAAGAGTAGCGGTTGCACAGTCCGAGGCTGTACGCCGTGAGCGCGAGGCTGAGTCCCTCCGTCAGGCTACTGCTGCCGAAGCTGTACAGGCTGCAAAGGCAAAGCAGGAAGCCTATGCTGCACAGCAGGAAGCTGAACAGCAGAGAGCACAGCTCGAAAAGGCTACCCAGCAGGCAGACGTTATCGTCAAGGCTGAGATCGCCAAGGAACAGGCTGAGATCCACGCAGAGGCTGAGGCTGAGGTAATCCGCCGCAAGGCACGAGGCGAGGCTGACGCGATCTTCGCAAAGATGGAGGCTGAGGCGAAGGGTCAGCAGGAGATCCTCGTTCGTCAGGCAGAAGGTATGCGCCACATCGTGGACGCTGCCGGCGGCAATGCAGATGCAGCTGTCAAGCTCCTCATTGCTGAGAAGCTGGAGGATCTGGTTGCCATCCAGGTTGAGGCGATCAAGAATATCAAGATCGACAAGGTTACTGTATGGGACAGCGGCACAAATGCTGACGGTCAGAATTCCACAGCCGGCTTTATTTCCGGCATGATGAAGGCTGTACCGCCCCTGAACGAGCTGTTCAAGCAGGCTGGCATGGAGCTGCCGGAGCTGCTGGGCAAGGACATGACCGAGGAGAAGGAAGAAGCACCGCAGTTTGTAGAAGCTGAGGTTGCAGAAACCACAGAAGAATAATACTTACCGCCGGATGGAGTGATCTGTCCGGCGGTCATTTTGTGCAAACCCAGCACATATATTATCATATCACCGGACAGTGCGGTGCAAAATGGCAACAAGTCAGCAGGATGCGCCATTTTTTTGAAAAAATGCTTGCAGTTTGCGGGAAAATGTGATACAATAATAAGAGTACCTGAAAGACGGCGGCAGTGTCCGCGGTCCGGTTGATATATATAAGGTAAAGGAGCAGTCTTTATGTCCAAAATCAGAGTTGCAGTTCTGTTCGGCGGTGCGTCCAGTGAGCATGAGATCTCACTGAAATCCGCCACACACATTATTGAAAATATTCCGGCTGACAAGTACGAGGTCGTATGCGTCGGCATTACCAAGAAGGGAAGATGGCTGTATTATCCCGGCGACATCGCCGCGATCGCATCCGGTGCATGGGAAAAGGATCCCGACTGTACCTCCGCGATCCTCTCACCCGACCCCATTCACAAGGGTCTGATCACGATCGAAAACGGCGAAGCATCCATAAAGAAAATTGATGTGGTATTCCCCGTGCTCCATGGCAAGAACGGCGAAGACGGCACGATCCAGGGACTTCTCGACCTGGCAAAGATCCCCTATGTCGGCTGCGGTCTGCTGGCATCCGCTGCCTGCATGGACAAGGCGGCAACCCATACCATGCTGGACTACAACGGCGTTCGCACTGCAAAGTGGCGCAAGATCGGTCACCGCGAGCTGAACAAAATGGAGGATCGCTGTGCAGAGATCGCCGCAGAGCTGGGCTTCCCGCTGTTCGTCAAGCCCGCAAATGCAGGCTCCTCCATCGGTGTGAACCGTGCGAACAATGCCGAGGAGCTGCTGGATGCTGTGAAGATCGCTTTCTCCCATGACAACAAGGTCATCATTGAGGAGTGCATCAGCGGCAGGGAACTGGAGGTTGCCGTATTCGGCTATGATTCACCGTTTGCATCCTTTGTCGGCGAGATCGAGTCTTGCAAGACCTTCTATGACTATGATGCTAAGTACATCCTCAGCGGTTCGAACCTGTTCATTCCCGCAAGGATCCCGGATGACAAGGCGCGTGAAATTCAGGAAACAGCAGTCAAGGCATACCGCGCAATGGGCTGCAAGGGTCTGTCCCGCGTGGACTTCTTCCTGACCGATGACGGCGATGTCATCCTCAACGAGATCAACACCATGCCCGGCTTTACCTCCATCAGCATGTACCCGAAGCTCATGGAAAACCTCGGCATGTCCTCGTCCTACCTCGTCGATAAGCTGATCGAGCAGGCGATCGACAATGCGGATAGAAGCTATTGATTGAACCCGCGTCAGCGGTGCAGACTATAAGAGGGGAGTGAGAATATGATTACAAGATTGAAAATCGAGGGACTGTTCGGCAATCCTAAATTTAATTATGATCTTGTGTTCAAGGATCGTGTGACAATTCTGACTGGACCGAATGGGTTTGGTAAGTCTACGGTGCTGAGGATTTTGGAGGCGTTGGGAAGCGGGAATGTCTATTTTTTTACAGATCTTGTGTTTTTATCTGTAGTTGTTTGGTTTGATAATGATGATGTAGTTGAAATAAAAAATTATGATAAATATATCATGTTTGGTGGTTTCGAGATTCCTAAGGTGCGTTACTATGGTTTAATTGATTGGGAAAAAACGATTGACCACACGGTTTCAAAAAATGAAATAATGCACACTCCTATTAATCAGGTTGATTATCGTTTAATTCAAAAAGGTCGTGCCTTTGTTGAAGGGAAATTTATTGAAGAAACGATAGAATCTTTTTGTAAGAAAATAGCGGCATTGTGTGGAAATATTGTTGTTATTAGTGAACAGCGGTTAATTGACATCAATACAGGTAAGGATGGAAATCAAACGGCGACTGAGGTGGTCACAAAGAAACCGAAAGAGATGAAGCAAGAGATTGATAATGTTCGCAGTGCTTTTGCGAAAAAAGCAAGCGAAGAAGATGCAAAGCTTCCAAAACGTATTAACAAGGGTGAGAGAATTACTGAGGAACAATACAAGGAGTTTCAAAAACAATTGAATGATAGATTCGATAAGCTTAGGATTTACAATCTCACGAATGAACCAACGCAGTCGGAACCATATCAAGAGAGTACATCTGCTTCAATGAATGCTTTTTTTCGTACTAATATAAATAAATACACTGTTTATGACGCTCTTCTCAATAAACTCGACTTATTCGTTGGAATTGTCAACAATCGCCTAATGTTCAAATATCTCGAAATTTCCGGAGAAAATGGATTTGAGGTGATCGACACTGAAACGAAGAACCCCCTCGCCCTTGAACAGCTCTCCTCCGGAGAAAAGCAGGTTATTGTGATGTATTATTCTTTAATCTTCAATAACGAGAATCTGCTCCTGCTGATTGATGAACCGGAAATCTCAATGCATATTGTGTGGCAGAAGCAGTTCATGGATGACCTGATTAAGATTGCCGAGCATGGGGATTTTCGTGCAATCGTAGCAACACATTCGCCATATGTAATCGGAAATCACTGGGAATCACAGATTGATCTTGGTGAGCAGTATCAGGATGAATTATACGGGGAAGATGTGGGTGAGTCATATGGGGACTAATTCCATTAAACGCGAAATGAAAACAGGTGAATTGATTGCGGAAATCAGGGTTGAGTTGTCTGCAGATATTAAGCGCGAAAAAGTTGTAGTTGTAGTAGAGGGGAAGAGTGATACTGCTTTCTTTAAAGAGAAGGTATCACCAAATGTAATTATTGCAGAAGTTGGTGATGGTAAGAAAAAGGATGAAGTTGAAAAAACAGTAAAAGATTTAAATAAAAAACGTGTTATTGGCATCTGTGACCGCGACTACCAGCAGATACAGGAAACGCAGAGAATTTTTTATTATGATTACTGCAACCTTGAAATGATGCTGATTGCAAATGATGATGCGATGTGCCAGATCACAGGGGAATTTTACCGCGGAACGCTTACTTTTAAAGAACTTCGTGAAAAAATTCTTTGTGAATTGAAATGGCTGTCCGTATTCCGCAAATACCGTGACGAGAATTTACCTGCTGACAAGGACAAGCAAAAAGAATGGAACGTCAATTTCAAAGAGATCTCCATTCCCAATATGATTGATATAAATGGTGTTTTTCAGCAGATAATCGCTGAGCAGGAAGTAGATGCGCATAGTGATGGCTTTATTCAAAGTCATCCTGTGGAATATCAGCAGATTCTTCAGCGGTATAATGTTACTTCTGATCAATTACAGGATTTGCTGATGGTGACGCAGGGACACGATTTTGTCAAGTGTTTTGAATATTTTTGCAGTGCGGCATCATCGCCTGCACCGAGAAAAGGTGCGGTCGAACACTCCCTCCGCTGTGCCTACCGCATGAGCGATTTTCAGCAAACTGCCCTTTACGCTGAATTGAAAGCCTATGAGGGAAAAACATCTCTTTCCATTCTTTCCGCATAACAACGACATACATATATAGGAGGCACTCCCCATGGATAACCGTTCCATCGGCGTATTCGATTCCGGACTTGGCGGTCTGACTGCTGTCAAGGAGCTGAACCGGATCCTGCCCAATGAAAATATCATTTATTTCGGAGATACCGCCCGTATCCCCTACGGCACGCGCAGCCGTGAAACCGTTCTGCGCTATGCCCGCGAGGATGCCGCGTTTCTCTGCAAGCACCCCGTCAAAATGATCATTGCCGCCTGCGGAACTGTCAGCTCTGTCCTCGGCATGAATTCCCCCGTTGCGGACATTCCGTTCAGCGGCGTACTCTACCCCGCAGCGGAGGCAGCCTGTGCCGTGACGAAGAACGGCAGGGTCGGTGTCATCGGCACCCCTGCTACCATCCGCAGCGGCAGCTATGAACATGCCCTGCATACCCTCAACAGCGAGCTGAGCGTCACCGCGATGGCATGTCCGCTGTTCGTGCATCTTGTTGAGTATGGCTACACGAACCGCGATAACCAGATCACACGCCTTGCCGCGGAGGAATACCTCGCCCCTATCCGCAGCGCACAGGTCGATACCCTGATCCTCGGTTGTACGCATTACCCCATTATCCGCGATATTATCGCCGATATTATGGGCGAGGGCGTGAACCTGATCTCCCCCGGCGAGGAGGCTGCAAAGTATGCGAAAAAATGCCTTGAAGAAAACGAACTGCTGACGGACAGCGCGGAAAAGGGCAAAAATGTCTACTACGTCAGTGACAGCGTGTCCATGTTCCGGGAGAATGCCAAGCATTTTCTGGAGGATGCCGCACACGGACAGGTGTTCAGCAGCAGAATATAAGGAGAATATCCGTGAAAGAAAAATGGATCATGACACTGCGCAGCATTCAGCACGACGGAAAGGAAACCACCGAAAGTGAGCTGAATACGGAGGCAGAGTTCTGTCAGGACAAAAACGGAGATCTCGTCATTTCCTATGACGAGTCCGAAACGACCGGCATGGAGGGTTCACGCACGAACCTGCGCATTTCACCGGAAAATATGGTATCCATCATCCGCACCGGAACCTTCCAGACGCATCTTGTGGTGCAGCAGGGGGTCAAGCATTTCTGCCATTATGCAACGCCGTTCGGTGAGATTGCCGTCGGCATTACTGCCAAATGGCTCAGAAACCGGATCACACCGGAGGGCGGACATCTCGAAATGCGCTATATCGTGGACTCCAATTCCACGCTGCTGTCCGACAACGAAATTATATTGGATCTGAAAAAACAATAGGACTTCCAGTATCCGGAAGACCCATACACAGGAGGAATTATTTATGACAAACATGATGTCAGCCGCGCAGGAACAGCTGCGCGAAATGCTGCTTTCTGCACTTGCCGCACTGGTGGCAGAGGGCAAGGTGCCTGCCGAGCCGATCCCGGCATTCAAGATCGAGATCCCTGCGGACAAGTCCCACGGTGATTTTGCCGCTAATATTGCAATGGTTTCTGCCAAGGCACTGCGTATGCCGCCGCGAAAGATCGCAGAAATGCTCACAGAAAGCCTGAATTTTGCAGGTACCTACTTTGAGCGTGTGGAAATTGCAGGTCCCGGCTTTATCAATTTCTTCCTCAGAACCACATGGTTCTCCGATACTGTACAGGCAGTCCTGACCGATGCGGAACACTACGGCAAGACCTCCGGCGGCAATGGCAAGCGCGCGCTGGTGGAATTTGTTTCTGCGAATCCCACCGGTCCCATGCATGTCGGCAATGCCCGCGGTGCGGCTCTGGGTGACGGTATCGCAGCACTGCTGGAATGGGCAGGCTGGGAGGTAGAGCGTGAGTTCTATGTCAACGATGCCGGCAACCAGATCGAGAAGTTTGCGACCTCTCTGGAGGTGCGCTATCTCCAGAAATATCAGGAAGGCGTGGAAATGCCTGAAGATGCCTACCATGGTCCCGACATCATCGCCCATGCAGAGGGCTTTGCAGAGGAGAACGGCGACGCATTCGTGAACGTGGACAGCAAGACCCGCCGTGATGCGCTGGTGGCATATGCCCTCCCGAAGAATGTTGCAGGTCTGGAGCGCGACCTGAAGAAATACCGTGTTGAATATGACAATTGGTATCGTGAAAGCACGCTCCATGCGGACGGCAATGTCTGGAAGATCGTGGATGCCCTCAAGGAAAAGGGCTACACCTATGAGCAGGAAGGCGCGATCTGGTTCAAGGCCTCCGAGTTCGGCGCGGATAAAGATTTCGTTCTTGTGCGTGCAAACGGCATTCCGACCTATATCGTACCGGATATTGCCTATCACTGCGACAAGCTCGTGACCAGAAAGTTCGACAAGGCGATCAACGTTCTTGGTGCAGATCATCACGGCTATGTACCGCGTCTGAAGGCGGCTCTGACTGCGCTCGGCGTGGACGTGAGCCATCTGGATGTTGTACTGATGCAGATGGTTATTCTGCTGAGAAACGGCGAAGTTGCGAAGCTTTCCAAGAGAAGCGGCAAGGCGATCACGCTGGTGACGCTGCTGGAGGACATCCCGCTGGATGCAGCGCGTTTCTTCTTCAACATGCGTGAAGCGAACACCCATTTTGAATTTGATCTGGATCTGGCAGTGGAACAGACCTCCCAGAATCCGGTATACTATGTACAGTATGCACATGCAAGAATCTGCAGCATCATCCGCAATCTGAAGCAGGAGGGTCTGTATCTGGAGGGTACGGCAATGAACGCGCTGCCGGCACCGCAGACCGCACAGGAGATCGAGCTGATCCGCCATCTGGCACAGTTCCCGGCAGAGATCGAGGCGGCAGCCAAGGCATATGATCCGTCCAGAATTACAAAGTACGCTACCGAGCTTGCGACCCTGTTCCACAAGTTCTATGATGCGTGCAGCGTCAAGAACGCCGAAACACCGGAGCTTCGCGAAGCAAGAACCGCCATTGCCCGCGCAGTCGGTCAGACCCTTCGCAACGCCATGTCCATCCTCAAAATCGACTGCCCCGAAAAAATGTAGCGGCGCGGAACCCGCGCCGGTGATTCGCGCGGGGAAGTGAAGCGGTGAGGAAGCTTTACCGCACGCGGCGAGGGCATTCCAACCGCATGACGCTTGCTGCGCAGAGCGTCATGGCTATTGGCGCGGAACATTGCTATAAAAGGCTTGCAGTGCTTTCTTTTTCCCCTGCCCCTATGGTGTCCCCTTTGCATACTGCGGGAAAGTCGCAATTGAAAACAAATTATCAGAAGAATTTATAATTTGCTCCTTTAAGTGAATGACATTGGAGGGGGCGATTTTTGCAAGACCCTACCAAAGAAAAATCATCCACCTACCCCTCATTCCCCTGCAAAAGCCTTAAAGGTTACCAAACGGTTACAGTTTCCGGCTCCGATTTGTGATGATTTACCAAAAGAGGGGAAAAAAATTTGCCGTTTTCGCGGAAAAACACAGAAAATTAAATATATGTTCATACTGTGTTCATAACTATATGTTACAATCTGTAATATGTAGAGAAATGCAAATAACGAGTGTATCAAAATAATGAATTACGGAAGGAAGTCAGACTATGTCCAACAGACTGTTTCAGGGCCTTGTACATCAGATGCGCGACACTATGGATGCTACCATCGGCGTTGTGGATGAAAATGCAACCATTATTGCGTGCAGCGACCTGACAAAGATCGGAACGACCAATGAATTTGTGTCCCTGGATCTGAGTGATACCCATGATATATTTATCCGCGACGGCTACACCTATAAGCCGTTTGGTCCTCATGCAAAGCCGGATTATGCGGTATTTGTAGAGGGTACGGACGAGGCTGCATCCAAGTATGCAAGCATCCTGTCCATTACACTGTCCAATATCAAGCAGTACTACGACGAAAAGTACGACAGAAACAACTTCATCAAGAACGTTGTTCTGGATAATGTGCTGCCCGGTGATATTGTCATCAAAGCGCGTGAGCTGCATTTCAATGCAGAGATCAGCCGTGTTGTACTGCTGATCCGCATTGTTTCTTCTAATGATATTTCTGCCTACGATGTGATCCAGAATCTGTTCCCCGATAAGAACAAGGATTTTGTGTTCAACATTACGGAAAATGACATTGTGCTTGTCAAGGAGATCAAGAGCACTGTGGAATCTAAGGATCTGGAGAACCTGGCGCGTTCGATTTCCGATACGCTGTCCAGTGAGTTCTATACCCGCGTGAACGTGGGTATCGGTACCGCTGTGACCAGCGTTAAGGAGCTGGCACGTTCCTTCAAGGAAGCACAGATGGCTCTGGAAGTCGGCAAGGTATTCGATACTGACAAGGTGATCGTAAGCTATGATAATCTGGGTATTGCCCGTCTGATCTATCATCTGCCTACGACTCTGTGTGATACCTTCCTGCATGAGGTATTCAAGCGCGGCAGCATTGAGTCCCTCGATCACGAAACGCTGTTCACCATTCAGAAGTTCTTCGAGAACAACCTGAATGTATCTGAAACCTCCAGAAAGCTGTTCGTACACCGTAATACACTCGTTTACAGATTGGAAAAAATCAAGAAGCTGACAGGTCTTGATCTGAGAGAATTCGATCATGCGATTATCTTCAAGATCGCGCTTATGGTGAAAAAATATCTTCAGGCAAATCCTGTAAAGTTCTGATTCAAAGATGCATTTCTTTGCCTGACACCCTAACTGTGTGTCGGGCAAACTCTTTATCCGGTCGTTCCTGTACGGAAAGGAAAGGAAGGTGCACTTCTTTCAATGGTTGAACTAAAGAATGTGTCCGTTACATATGCAAGCGGTGTGGATGCACTGAACAATGTCAGTCTGAAGATCAATGACGGCGACTTTGCATTCGTTGTCGGCTCCTCCGGTGCCGGCAAAAGCACCATGATCAAGCTGATCCTCAAAGAAATCGATGCCACCAGCGGTACTGTTACCGTCAACGGCTATAATCTGAGCAAGCTGAAAAAACGCAAGATCCCGGAGCTTCGCCGTACCATCGGCTTTGTGTTCCAGGATTTCCGCCTGATCCCCTCCATGACGGTGTACGAGAATATTGCTTTCGTGCTTCGCGTGATCGACGCGCCGAGGAAATATATCCGTAAGCGTGTTCCCTATGTGATCAGTCTGGTGGGACTGCAGGCAAAGGCAAATTCCTACCCGGACGAGCTGTCCGGCGGTGAAAAGCAGCGTGTTGCCATTGCAAGAGCATTGGTCAATGACCCGAAGCTCATCATTGCCGACGAGCCTACGGGAAATATCGACCCTGAGCTTTCCTACGAGATCGTAGAGCTCCTCAAGGGCATCAACGAATGCGGCACGACAATCCTCATGGTAACGCATGAACATGACCTTGTACGCCATTTCGGCGGACGTATCATCAATATCACACAGGGAAAAATCGCGTTTGATGAGGTGATTGGAGGCGCAGATGAAATTTAGCGGTGTGAAATATCTGGTCGAACAGGGTGTGGATAATGTCTGGAAAAACCGGATGATGGCGTTTGCTTCATTCTGTGTGCTCCTTGTATCCCTGCTTCTGGTCGGACTTTCAGTTCTTTTGTATTATAATGTAAACTCCATTATCGGCGGTATCGAAGAGAAAAACGAAGTCATCGTCTACTTTGATGATACGACCACCGATGAACAGCTGACGGAGATCGGCGAAACGCTCAGTCAGATGGAAAACATCTCTGAGGTGAACTTCTACTCAAAGGAGGAGGCGTTCCTGTCACTGCGGGACAGCATGGCAGAGTATGAGGTGCTGTTTGAATCCCTCGGCGATGACAACCCCCTTGTGGATGCCTATCGTCTGCGTGTGGCTGACATCAGCAGGATCTCCGATACCATCGCGGCAATCGAAAAAATGGATCACATTTATTCGATCCGCGCCCCCTATGATTTTGTCAATATCCTCATCCAGCTCCGGACGATCCTGACCTGGGTGATGGGTGCGATCATTGTTGCAATGATCATTGTCTCCATGGTTATCATTTCCAATACGACCAAGGCAAGCGTTTACGCCCGCCGTGAGGAGATCCAGATCATGAAGTATGTCGGCGCGTCCAACGCCTTCATCCGTCTGCCCTTCTTCATTGAAGGTATGATCACAGGATTCCTGGCAGGCTGCAGTGCGCTGATCATCACATGGCTCGTGTATGATTCCATTGTCGGGATTCTGCAGGAGCAGGTAGCACTGCTCAGCATCATTGGTATGGGAAGCATTATTCAGTTCAGTTCGATCTATGTGACCGTGACGCTGGCATATGTATGCGGCGGCGCACTGGTCGGCGCGATCGGAAGCGTGGTTAGTACAACAAGACATATTGACGTTTAAGCTGAACGGACGCATAAAGCGTCGGGCAGTGGGGACTGCCGGCTTTGTCCGTACAGCGCACCTGAGAAGGATGGTGAGTACCGCAGAACGCGGTGTATGAAACAATGGAAAATGAAAGCAGCTGCTGTATTCCTGGCAGTTGTATGCAGTACAGGTATGGTGAATGCCACCTATGCACCTGTAAAGCATGTAGAGAGTGCGACCCTTGCAGAGCTGCAGGCACAAAAAGAAGCGAACAACAAAAAGATCAAGCAGTATGAACAGGAGCTGGCACAGTTTGAGGCTGACCAGCAGGCAGAGAAGGAATACCAGCGTGTACTGCAGGACAAGATCGAAACCCTGCAGGAAAACATGCAGATCCTCGATACTGAGCTGGAAGCGATCAAGTCCAATATCAGCACCCTGGAAACCAAGATCGCCGATCTGGAGGCAGTCATCGCCCAGCAGGAAATTGACATTGCCGAGGGTCTGGAGACCTTCAAGCTCCGTCTGCGTGCGATGTATGTCAACGGCAACGACAGCCTGGCATCCGCACTGGTCGGCGCAACTGATTTCTATGATCTGCTTTCCAAGTATGAGCTGATCTCCTGCGTAGCGCGCCATGATGACGAGCTGGTCAATGATCTGAAGGAACAGCTGGAGTCCTATAATGCCAATCTGGTGACTCTGAACACCCAGATGACGCAGCTTGAAACAGAAAAGGCGAATGCAGAAGCCAAGCGCGACGAAATGGAAGCTTCCATGGCTGACCTGCAGGAATCCATTGCCCAGACACAGGCTGAGCTGGAGCGTCTGCAGATCGAGGAAGCCAACCGCAACAAGTCCATTGATGATCTGAAGGCAGAAAATACACGAATCGAGCAGACGGAAGCTGAGATCCGTGAGGCGATCCGCCGCGCTGAGGAAGAACGCAAGCGCAAGGAAGCGGAAGAAGCGGAGCGCAAGCGTAAGGCTGCAGAGGAAGCGGAGCGCAAGCGCAAGGAGGAAGAAGCCAAGAGACAGCAGGAACAGCAGCAACAGCAGCAGAATAATTCTTCCAGCGATTCCTCCAGCAGCAGCTCGTCAGACAGCTCATCGAGCAGTTCTTCCGGCAATTCTTCCAGCGGTTCCGATTATGCAAGCACATCCTTTGGCTGGCCATGCCCCGGTCATTATTACATATCCAGCTACTACGGCTGGCGTTGGGGCAAGCTGCATAAGGGCTATGATATTGCACAGAATAAGGGCGCGACTGTTGCGGCTTCCAGAGCCGGTACTGTCATCGCTGTCAACACTGCGTGCAGTCATAACTATGCCAAGAGCAGCAACTGCTGCGGCAACGGCTACGGCAACTATGTCATCGTATCCCATGGTGACAGCTATTCCACCATGTATGCGCACATGCAGTCGGTCTATGTTTCTGTCGGCGATTATGTGAGCAAGGGACAGAGTCTCGGTCAGGTCGGCTGTACCGGTCATTCCACCGGCTTCCACCTGCATTTTGAGATCCGTAAAAACGGCGTGGCTGTCAATCCGAGCGGTTATTTGAATTATTAATAAGTATCGCAGGGACGTAATCGCCTCTTTGGGCTGATAGCGTCCCTGTATTATGTTAATACTAATCCCTCTAACACCAATAGACAGTTTAAGTTTCCCCACCTCACCGGTGCCGTCCCCTCTGACACTTCGTGCCGTCTCCCCACGGGGTGGGGAGATGCTGAACGAAGGGAGGCAGAGGGGACGGGAGCCTGTTAGGCTGCGCCCCCGCGACCCGCCAAAGGCTAACGCCTTTTGAAACCGATTTTGTCTATTATAGTTTTGGGGATTAGTATAAGGAAAGGGGAATTTGCCATTGAACAAACAAATCAGCATTGGTCTGACCATCAGCATTGCCGCGCTTGTGGCAGCCGTTACCTTCATCCTGACCTCCTTCTTTTCCCTGCAAAGCTTCAACCAGAAGGTACAGGCAGTCAAGGAGAAGGCAGAAAAATATGAGCGTCTGGAGACCATCGACTCCTATGTGCGCGCCAATTATTATACCGAGCTTGACGAGGAAGCTTTAATGAACGGCTTGCTCAAGGGTTATATGGCAGGTCTGAATGACCCCTATTCCAACTACATGACCCCGGAGGAATACCGGACGCTCCAGGAAAAGGAATCCGGTCAGACAGTCGGTATCGGCGTAACCGTGACCCTGAACGAGGAGGGCTATATCCGGATCGTTGAGGTACAGAAAGGTTCTCCTGCTGAGAAGGCTGGTCTGCTTCCGGAGGATCTTGTGATCGCCGTGGAGGAGCAGGACGTGCTGGAGCTGGGCTTTGAGGAAGCTGTCGCCCGCGTCAAGGGCGAGGAGGGCACACGCGCTGTGCTCACCATCCGCCGTGAGGGCAGGGCGGATCAGATCTACCGCATCGTCCGTGAGACCTTCGATCTCATCACCGTGGACAGCAGGCTACTTGAAGACGGGATCGGCTATATCTCCATCAGTGCGTTCCGTGAAAATACCCCGGCGCAGTTCCAGGAGGCAATGGAAAACCTCCTTGCAAACGGCGCAGAGTCGCTGATCTTTGATGTGCGCAACAACGGCGGCGGTCTGCTCAGCTCCCTGGAAGCCATTGTCGATCCCATGCTCCCGGAGGGCGTGATCGCTACCGCGACCTACCAGGACGGTACAACTGAAACCGCGCTCTATTCCGATGCGGAGGAAACGGACATCCCCATGGCAGTCCTCATCAACGGCAATTCTGCCAGTGCCGCAGAGCTGTTCGCTGCTTCCCTGCGCGATTTCGATAAGGCGGAGCTGGTCGGCACTACAAGCTTCGGCAAGGGCATCATGCAGGTGACGACCGCCCTTGAAGACGGCGGCGGACTGACGCTGACCGTTGCGACCTACCAGACCACACGCTCGGAATGCTACCACGGCATAGGATTGACTCCTGACGTGGAAGTAGAAGCCGGTGAGGAGACCGTTATTACCGCCATCGACCCCGAAACCGATCCTCAGCTTGCGAAAGCGATTGAGATTCTGAAGTGAACTATGAAAAACTCCGGCACCCCCCCGGAGTTTTTCATTTTATCCTTGACATTCTCCTCATTCTGTGCTACAATATAAAAATGAAAACGATTTTCATTTTTGAATCTGGGAGGAACCGCAATGAAACAGGGTTCAGGCTATAAAACCAAACAGAAGGAGCAGGTCATGCAGTACCTGCTGTCCCATCCTGCCCAGCATGTGACGGCGCAGGATATTTCCCGGCATCTGTCCGATTCCGGTACGCCGGTGGGAACGGCAACCATTTATCGCTGTCTCGATCACCTCGTAACGGACGGCGTACTCCGCAAATATACCATTGACAGCCGCACCGGCGCGTGCTATGAGTACCTGCCGCATTCCGAGGGCTGTTCAAAGCATTTCCATCTGAAATGTATGCAGTGCGACAGGCTCTACCATGTGACCTGCGAGCATCTTTCGGGACTCGACAGTCACATTCTGGAGCATCACGGCTTTGCCATCGACCATTCCAAAACCGTCCTGTACGGCATCTGCGAAGCCTGCCGGGAGGTACAGCCATGAAGCGGCTCGCCGCTCTCCTGACAGCGGGAATGCTCCTGCTCTGCACCGGCTGTCAGCTCCGGAACGCAGAAGCGGAGGAACGCCTGCAGATCGTTGCCACTGTGTTTCCGCAGTATGACTTTGCCCGCGCCATCGCAGGGGAGTATGCGGATGTCACGCTCCTCCTTGCTGCCGGTCAGGAAATGCACAACTATGAGCCGACACCGATGGATGTGGCAGAGATCTCAAAATGCGACATCTTCCTGCGCATCGGCGGAGAATCCGAGGTCTGGACGGATACCCTCCTTGATGCCCTCGATACCTCGCAGATGGATGTTGTCACACTCATGGATCACATCGAAGCTCCCATCACAGAGGAACACCATCACGACCACAGCGGACATGCGCAGGAAGCCCATGAGGAACATGCGGACGAAGAACCAGCGCATGAACACGAGGAGGATGCCCACGAGGCTCACGCTGAGGAAGCATCCGCACATGAACACGGGGAAGATGCAGAGGAAGAAGCCCACGTCCATTTTGATGAGCATATCTGGAATTCCCCTGTGAATGCCATTGCCATGGTGCAGGCGGTGTGCGATGCTCTCTGTGAAGCGGAGCCAGCCCATGCAGATGTGTTTCAGGAACGCGCAGATGCTTATATTGCTGAACTTTCTGAGATTGACGCACAGTACCGCGTACTTGCACAGACCTGTGAGGAGCCGGTGCTGATGATCGGGGACAAGTTCCCGTTCCGCTATCTTGCTGCAGAGTATGGCTTTCACTATGCTGCCGCCTTCACCGGATGCAGCAGCGAAACGGAACCTACCATCGGCGCGCTTGCCGAGCTGTTTGCGGAGGCGGAGCATCATGGGCTGGATACAGTGTTCTATCTGGAATTTTCCTCCAGAAAGATCGCCGACCGCATCTGTGCGGTGACCGGCGCAGAAGCGAGAATGCTCCATCCCTGCCACAATATTTCTAATGAGGCAATGGAAAACGGCACGACCTTTCCCGACCTCATGCGCGAAAACTACGAAGCGATCAAGGAGGCTCTGACATGAAGCCATTACTGAAATGTGACGACCTGACTGTACAGTTCGGTTCCCATACCGTCCTCGACCACCTGAGCTTTCAGGTGGAGCAGGGCGACTATCTCTCCGTTATCGGCAAGAACGGCTCCGGCAAGAGTACTCTCATCCGCTGTCTGCTCCGGCTCTGTCCCCTGACAGGCGGCAGCATCACGGAAGCGGAGGATTTCCGCCGCAGCGAGATCGGCTATCTGCCCCAGCAGAGCATCATCCAGCGTGATTTTCCGGCAACCGTGGAGGAAGTCGTTCTTTCCGGCTGTCTTTCCCATCACCGCCTGCTCCCGTTCTATACCAAGGCAGATAAGGAGGCGGCAGAGATGAATATGCACCGCCTTGATATCTGCGATCTGCGCCGCCGCAGCTACCGGACGCTTTCCGGCGGTCAGCAGCAGCGCGTCCTGCTCGCAAGGGCATTGTGCGCGACCCGGAAACTTCTGCTCCTTGATGAGCCCGTCACGGGTCTGGATCCGGAGGTTTCCGTGGGCTTCTATGATCTGATCCGTGAGCTGAACCAGCAGGACAATATCGCCGTGATCATGGTCTCCCATGACCTGGAACGCGGTCTGAAGGATGCAAAGCATGTACTCTATCTGGATGACAAGGAACAGTATTTTGCCGGTATTGCAGAATTTCGTGAATCGGAGATCGCCAAGCGCATTGCAAGGGATCTCCAGCCCCACAAGCATCTGAAGGAGGTGAAGCGCAATGGATAATCTTCTCACACTTCTGACACCGGAGCTGTGGAATTATGTCGTTCTGCCGGCACTGATCGGCGGCATTGCTGTTGCTGTCTGTGCGGCACTGCTCGGCGTGACGCTCGTCCTGCGCCGCTACTCCATGATCGGTGACGGTCTGTCCCATGTGGGCTATGGTACGCTCTGCGTTGCCTCCGTCATGAACCTTGCGCCCTTGTATGTGGCAATTCCGGTCGTGCTGATCGCCGCATTCCTGCTGTTCTGGCTGAGTGAATCGGGGAAGATCAAGGGTGATTATGCCATTGCCCTCTTTTCCACGACTGCCATGTCCATCGGTATTCTGGTATCCTCCAAGGCAGGACTGACCAACGATGTCAGCCACTACATGTTCGGCAGCATCCTCGCGCTGAACACCTCGTATGTGATCCTGTGCGTTGTAACAGCAGTCATTGTCATTGCCGCATTCCTCCTCCTGTACCACAGGATCTTCGCCGTGACCTTTGACCGCAATTTCTCCAAGGCGACCGGCATTCCGGTCACGGTCTACAACATGGTCATTGCCGCGCTCATTGCCATCACCGTTGTCATGGGCATGATGCTCATGGGTACGCTGCTGATCTCCAGCCTGATCGTTGTGCCGACCCTCTCTGCCATGCAGCTCTGCCGGAGCTTCCGGGGCGTGGTCATCGGTGCAGTATGTATTTCCGTCGGCTGCTTCATTGCCGGATTTTTTACTGCCATTGCCCTCGACTTCACCCCCGGCGCGACCGTGGTCGTGGTGAATGTGGTGTTCTATCTGCTCTGCTGTCTGATCGGAAGGATCCGAAAAGCCGAATAGCAGGGAAGAATACTCTATCGAAAAAACGTGAATCAAACGCGGGGCGATAGCCCCGCAAAAGGGGTTCGGGGACGAAATTCCCGAAAAATAGCCCCTCCCCCCGCTGGGGGAGGGGTTGGGGCAGTTTCAAGGAAACCGTCCCTAAGAAAAAAGAGTTTTCGATACGCTGAAACAGGGGGGAGTCCCCCTGTTATTCCTCACTGTATACGCTGTGCCGGCGGTGTATACACCTTGACCGGCGCATTGCTCTGTGAAAGCTCCGCGATCCGTGCCGCGTCGCTCTGCTTCGGCTGGTAGATTTTAGTCGGTGCTTCGTTCTGCATAATGCTCCCCCTTTTTTGCGGCTTTGCAGATAGTATTTCCCGCAGACCGCATAACATGCAGAAATTCCGGCTAAGAAACGGAGGAAAAATTATGAAAGATTATTTGAAAATACTGGGATTTGTGCTGTTTGCAGAGGTCCTCACGCTCTTTATCAATGTGACGCTTGCATTTTCCGGCGCATTCGTATTCCGCATCGTAACAAGCATCTGCACCATCGGCATCCTTATCGGACTCATGGCGCAGGCAGGGCACAGCATCGGAAACGCCGACAGAAAGCTCCTCAGGCAGGATCCGGATGCCGTGCACTCTTCCAAGCCTCACATGCTTGCGATGCTGGCAGCGTTCCCCTATGCGCTCTGCTGGCTGTTCCTGCTCCTTGCAAAAATCGGTGCAGTGGACGGCGGTTTTTATCGCTTCTATAAGCTGCTCTGTGCGCCGTTTTTACAGGTGTGCAATCTCATCTGTGATGACGTGACAGCGGCTTCACTGCCCGTCTGGGGACTTGTGATTCTGGCGATGCTCCCCATAATTCCTTATGCGGCGGTCATGATCGCCTACCGGATGACGGTGCGTGGGGAGAGCGTGGAGAATGTGATGTACCAGTGAGACGGCGCACTGCATATGAATAAGGAATAAATTTGCTATCGCCTGCGGCGATGGATTTTGATGGGAGGCTAAGATGAATCGTTTTACCGCTGAAGATGGGCATATTAAACGAATCATGATTGATTGTGATAAGATAACAATTCATTTTCAGACATGGGATGCCCGAAATCTGATATTGACCTATGGGGATATTGATGCGATGTTTTTTCAGAATCCCCTTGATGTGGATGTGGGTGAGTATCGAGTTACAGAGCTTCCGGACGGGAAAACAAATTACTGCTTTTATGAAGCATGGGATTCTGAACAGATTGTGTCAATTACAGCTGAAAGATATAATATACAAGAACAATGAAAATCCCCCGAAAAGCCGAGGCTTTCGGGGGATCGTTCTATCAGATGTTGAATACATCCTTGATACTGTCATAATGCAGGAAAATGCCCTGCTTTGCAAATTCCTCGATCTGCGCCTTGTCCGCCAGCATGAAGCCCGTGGTTTCACGCAGCTGGGGCGTTACATCGTCCTCTGTGAAATCCATCATAAACCGATAAATATCCACAAAGTAATTGTCGCCTTTGCTCTCTCTCCGGTAGCTGAACTGATAGCCGCCCTCGGCATTCTTTACGTCCAGACCTGTCTCCTCCAGCACCTCACGGCAGACTGCATCATAGGAGGATTCGCCGGCCGTCACGCCGCCGCCGGATACTTCCCACCAGCCCGGTGCCCAATGCTTGTCCATTGCTCTCTGTGTGATCAGGAACTTCCCGTCCGGACGGCATACCACGCCCAGCACGGTCAGATGATAGTCACCGTCCGCCATCGTGAAATCATTGCGCTCCATCGTGCGTCCGGTCAGCTGCTTGTTACTGTCATAAATATCCCAGTATTCCATTTTGTACCTCCAGAAATTTGTTGTGTTCTATAACAGTATAGCACAGATCGGGATTTTTTGCAAGGGGTGAACAGAAACTTTAGAAAAGTTGTGCAAAGCTTGCCCATCCCCCGCCCCCGCGACCCACCAAAGGCTTCGCCTTTTGGAACCGAAAGAAATAATATATTACTCCAGCAATTAAATATAGATACTTTTTTCTTGGGTCAGCACTCCAAAACTGCCCCCACCTCACCGGTGCCGTCCCCTCTGACACTTCGTGCCGTCTCCCCACCCCGTGGGGAGCAGCCCCAACCCCTCCCCAAGGGGAGGGGCTATATATGGAGGGTACTGCGTACCCTCCACCCGCCAAAAGGCTGCCGCCTTTTGAATCTGTTATCGACATTTTATTGCCGAAGTAATAAATGAAAAAATCCCCTAAATTTTTCAGTTGTATCAATTATGAACATCTGGTGTGCTATACTATATAATAGTTGAAATTCCCAAAACAATGTGCTATAATAAAGAAGTAACACATGAAAGTACAGCGGCTTTTCCGCGTCGAAATACAAGGAGGAAATCCCATGGAACAGAATTTCATCAAACCGCCCGTGGAGGTACGCTATGCCGATGAGCTGGCGGCACTGGCATCCGCGGATACCGGCAAAAAGCCCGAAAACTGGAAGCTTTCCCCGAAAGCCGTCCGCACGTTCATCCTCGGCGGATGGGCTTCCTATCCCGATGGCAGACGGGTGGAAATCTCCCGTAAATTCTACGGCAACGATGCCCTCGTGGAACGCTGTATCATCACCCTTGCCGGAAGCCGTGGTCTGATGCTTGTCGGTGAACCCGGCACGGCGAAAACCATGCTCTCCGAGCTGCTCTCCGCTGCCATCTGCGGTACCAGTACCAACACCGTGCAGGGTACTGCCGGCACCACGGAGGATATGATCAAGTACAGCTGGAACTATGCCCTCCTCCTCTCCAAAGGCCCGTCCCGTGAAGCCCTCGTGCCTGCGCCGCTTCTGGTCGGCATGGAAAAGGGCATCTTCGCCCGCTTCGAGGAAATCACCCGTACCCCTGCGGAAATTCAGGACAGCCTGATCTCCGTCATGAGTGACAAGATCCTCAATATCCCGGAGCTTGGCGACGACGGCTTTGTGTTCGCAAAGCCCGGCTTCAATATCATCGGCACGGCGAATACCCGTGACAAGGGTGTCAACGAAATGTCCGGCGCACTGAAACGCCGTTTCAATTTTGAGACCGTCAGCCCCATCCGTGATGTGCGGATGGAAAAGGAGATCATCGTCCGCGAAGCCCAGGATCTGGCGAAAGCCGGTCACATCGACTGTCCGGTGGATACGGATGTTGCCGAACTGCTTGCAGTCACCTATCACGAGCTGCGCGAGGGCGTGACCGCAGAGGGAACGCTTGTGGACAGACCTGCGGCTGTCATGAGTACCGCCGAAGCCGTTTCCGTCTATTTCCAGACGCTCAGTCATGCATGGTACTACGATGACGGCAGAATCGATCTGCGCCTGCTGACGGAAAATCTGCTCGGTGCGGTCTGCAAGGAAAACCGTGATGATCTGGAAAAGCTCAAAGGCTATTTCCATACGGCAGTTAAGGAGAAAAGTGCGAAAGAGGGCGGAATATGGAAAGCGTATTACGAAACGGGCAAGTTCCTGAAATAATCCCATGCACGATGGATGCGCAGGTTTTGTTCTTTCCGGTGCGCCATCACAGTCCGGTCTGTTCGTTCCAGCTCGTGCGGACGATCGAAGCCTACCAGCCGGAGATCATCCTCATCGAAGGTCCGGAGAATGCCAACCACCTCATTCCCATCCTGACGGACGAGGAAACGACGCTTCCGGCGGCGATCTATTATTTCTATAAGGATACCCGAAAGCTTGTCAGCGAGGAGGGGGAGGACTACCACTGCTACTACCCGTTCCTCTGTGCCTCTCCGGAATACAATGCGATGGCAGAAGCAAAAAAACGCGGCATTCCGGCGAAATTCATTGACCTGCCCTACAGTGAGATCCTCATACATACAAGCGAGGCAAAGGGTCTGCGAAGCGAGCAGGACAAGCACAGCTATGCGGATGATGCCTATCTTGCGAAGAGCCGCTTTTATGCGAAGCTCTGCGAAAAAACAGGACTGCGCAATTTTGAGGAGTTCTGGGAGAAGTATTTCGAGATCGCCGGCATCCGCAGAACGCCGGAGGAATTTATTCGCCAGATGCACACCTACTGCATCCTCACAAGGCAGGATGAACCGCAGGAACAGCTCGAAGCGGACGGATGCCTTGCCAGAGAGCAGCACATGGCATTCCGCATTCAGGAAGCCATGCAGACCTATGGGAAAATACTGGTCGTAACCGGCGGCTTCCACAGTCTGGGACTGTATGAGCTTCTGCAAAAGGGGGAGGTCAAAGCCCCGAAGCTCCACAGCTTTCCGCCCGATGTGCAGAACTGCTACCCCATGGCGTATTCCTATGACGCGGCGGATGCCCTGCAGGGCTATGCTTCCGGTATGCAGCATCCGCAGTTCTACGACAATATCTGCAAAGACCTTCTTTCCGGTGCCGCGCCGGAGGGGATCTACCGTGCGCATACGCTCGATCTGCTTGCCCGGACTGCCAAGGAAGCGGCGAAAAAGGATCTTCCGCTTTCCATTGCCGATGTGACAGCTGCCTTCTCTCTGATGGAGGGACTGGCTTCACTTCGCGGTGCGCAGGACTGCGGCATGTACGAATTGTATGACGGCGTGACCGCCTGTATGATCAAGGGCGAAAAGACCGCCGCCAGCTCCCTGCCGCTGGAGATCCTCGGACAGCTTGCGACCGGCGATGCCGTCGGCAGGATCGGCGACAGAACGCATATCCCGCCGCTGATCGCGGATTTTGAAAAGCAGTGCGAGGTGTTCCGGCTGAAAGCAAGAAGTGCCGTGCCGCAGGAAGCAGAGATCGCCCTGTTCCAGAAAGGAAAGGGCATGGAGGAAAGCCGTTTCTTCCATCGGATGGACTTTCTCGGCACGGAATTTGCACAGCGGCTCAAAGGACCCGATCTGCACAGGGGAACGGACAGAAGCCGTGTGCGCGAGCTGTGGAAATACCGCCGCACGCCCCATGTGGATGCAGTGCTGATCGACCATACCACGGACGGTGTGAACCTCGAAGAAGCCTGCCGGACGCTGGCAGGCAAGGCACTCCGCCGTGAGCGCAGATGCGAGACCGCCGCGCGGATCTCCGTTGACTGCTTTCTGATGGGGATCGCCCTCCCGCCGCAGGATATTGCGATTATGGAGGAAATTCTCGTGAATGACGGTGATTTCTTCTCCATCGGCAAGGGGCTGTACTATTTCGACATGCTCCACTCCCTCCGGATGCTCTACGGCTTTTCGGATGATGCGACACTGCGGTATATTGCGCAGTGCTTCGGCAAGCTGATCGCACTCCTGCCCTCCATGGGCGATGTGCCGCCGGAACGCGCACAGGAATGTATCCAGATCTGCCGCCTGCTCTACGGCGTGACAGGCCGCATCCTGCCGGAGCGTCAGGAGGAGCTGCAGCTTGCCCTGCTGACTTTGACCGAACGCGATGACAAGGAACCCTCCGTTTACGGTGCCGCATCCGGGCTTCTGTATGCTATGGACGGCAGCCGCCGGATGCAGGCAGAGTCCGCCATGCGCGGTTATCTCCGCGGCAGCACAGCCATGCAGAAGCAGGGCGCACTCTTCCTGAAGGGCTTGTTTGAGACGGCGCGTGACATTGCCCTGACGGATGAAAGCTTTTTGCGCATGACGGATATGCTGATCACGGGGATGGAGCTGCAGGATTTTCTGGAAGTCCTGCCGTCACTGCGCCTGGCATTCAGCTACTTTACACCATCCGAGCTCCAAAGCACCGCCGCCGCCGCTGCGGCGATCCACGCCGGCACGGCGGAGGACATCCTGCGGGGGAAGGCAGTCAATGAGGAACTCTATATTTTCGGCGCGGAGCTTGACCGCGAGATCTGCGGTACACTTGGAGAGGGGGCAGGACGATGAGCAGCAGGGAAATGCAGGAACAGCAGGCGGTGAACCGCTGGCGGCTGGTGCTGGGCGGTCTGTCCGGTCAGCAGCTGCAGTTCGGCGGCACCGCGCGTGAGATCCAGCGGTTTGAGAATATGGAACAGCTGCTTGATTACCTCTATGCCAACGCACAGGGCGAGGATGTCCGCACGAATGACCGCCGGGGCGGTATGGGGGCATCCGCCCTCAGTGCGGCGGAATGGATCACAAAGGTCCGCAAGCTCTTCCCGAAGGAAACGACCGACGTACTGGAGAAGCACGCACTGGAAGAATTTAAGATGACCGAGCTGATCACTGATAAAAAGGTGCTTGAAAAGCTCGAACCGGATATGGATCTTCTCAAATCCATCCTCCAGCTCAAACACCTGATGAAGGGCGAAGTACTGGAGGCAGCGAAGAAGATCGCCGAAAAGGTCGCGGAGCAGCTGCGCGAAAAGCTCGAAAACAGCATCCGCCGTTCCATTCTCGGGCGGATCGACCGCAATTCCTCCAGCCCTGTGCATTCCGCACGGAATCTCGACATCAAAAAGACCATCCGGCGCAATCTGAAGCATTACGACACGGAAAGCGGACAGCTCGTCCTGCAGGATGTGTATTTCAGCGACCGCGTGAAGAAATACAGCACATGGCGCGTCATCATCGCCATTGATGAAAGCGGCTCCATGATGGGGACCGTGATCTACAGTGCTGTCATGGCACAGATCCTGTCCCATCTGCCGTTTGCGGATATCAAGCTCGTGATCTTTGACACCAGCGTGGTCGATCTCTCCGGTGAAGCGGAGGATCCCGCACAGGTACTCATGAGCGTCCAGCTCGGCGGCGGCACGGACATCGGCAAGGCTCTGCGCTACTGTGAAGGACTGATTGAAACGCCCCACCGCACCTGCGTACTGGTCGTGACCGATCTCTACGAGGGCGCACCGGAGAAATACCTGCTGAACACCAGCCGCAGCATTCTGGAAAGCGGCGCAAAGCTCAATTTCCTCACCGCACTCGATGAAGAAGCCAACCCCGCCTATGATCGGAATCTCGGACAAAAGCTCGCCGACATGGGTGCATTCGTCGGCGCAATGACACCGGAACAGCTGGGGGATTATATCGGAAGAATGTTTTCGTGATCGAAAAGGGAAGTGATTACCATAGAAGAACTGAAAGCAGCCCTTGACTCCGCCGATGAAGCCTATCTCACCGGCATGTCCAACAAGGGACTTTATAAACGCGCCTGCAAGGACATCGACGGCGCACAGATCAGCGCGGAATATGAGGAAAACACGGCAAAAGTCTCCCTCTGCGGCGAGACCTGCACGATCACTGCACCCCTCTGGGAAAGCAGCTGCTCCTGTCCGTCAAGAAGCGTCTGCCGCCATATCATTGGTGCGATCCTCTGGCTCAAGCAGAACCTTTCTGACGATGCAGAGGAGCCGGATGATGAGGAGGAGCTTCCCAAAGAACCCGAACACATCGGCGCGGAGCTGACGGATGCCCTGCGCGGCATCACCCCGAACGCACTCAGACGCGCACTTGGCAGGGAGCTGCCCAGAACCGTGCAGGATGTCCGGGCAGGAAGTATCATCCTCACAGAAAGCAGTATCCTTTCCGCACAGCTGCCGGACGGCACGGCGGTCAGACTCCTCTATCCGCTGGAGTTTTCCACATGTGCCTGTCACCGCAAGGAGCTTTGCAGCCATAAGGCAGCGGCAGTGCTGGCATGGCAGACGGCGCAGGGCATCCTGAAGCCGGAAGACCTGCTCGAACAGGCGCAGACCCTCACGCAGACCGAAACCGACCGCATCCACGAAATTGCCGCCCATGCGCAGGGCGTGCTTGCCGAGGTGTTCCGGTGGGGACTGGTGCGTCTGCCCGATAATCTGCCGGAGCATCTGGAGGTTGCCGCCGTGCAGTGCCACAGCGCGAAAATGGCGGACGGTGAACGTCTCCTGCGCGAGCTTGGCAGCCGTCTGAGCGACTGCCGGGAACGCCGCGCCTCCTTTTCCGCGCGGACATTCCTGCACCGCTTCTGCGAATGCGCCGCCATGCTCAGCGAAATGCAGGCGGATACCCTGACGGAAACTGCCCTCGGCGCATTCCGCCGCAGCTATGCGCAGTACACGGGTGATCTGGAGATCCTGCCTGTCGGAATGCGCACCATGCGGGGCGGGGACTATGAGGGGGAGGTATACTATTTCCTGAATATGAACCGGCACGCGGAGGACAGATTCCTGAGCTTCTCCGACCTGCGCCCCGTATTCTATGACAGCGTGCAGAAAAGGGGACGGCGCACGAGCGCGGTTCCGTGGAGCCTGAACATGCCGCTGCGTGCGGCAATGAAAACCAAAATGCTTCTGCAGAATGCCAAGGTCTCGGAGGGCAAGCTTTCCTCCTCGCAGGAGACCTTCGTAGCCGGAACGACGGCGGCAAACCTCGACTGCGGCGAGGTGCGGGAGCTGATCTATCATGATTTCCGCAGACTTGCGGCGGATATTTCCGCAAAGCAGCCGGAGCATGAACTGCAGCGGCTCTGCTTCGTCCATCCGCGGGCATGTACGGAAAGCGGCTTCGACAAGCATTCTCAGCAGTTTCGCATGACGCTGGAGGATGCCGCCGGGAACTGCATTACCGTGAAAGCACGCTATACCGCCGCACAGAAGGAATTTATCGACCTTCTGGAGCGCATCGGAAAGGGTATGACGGAGCATCCGGAAAAGCCCTATGTCCTGCTCTGTACCGCCTATTTCGAGGACGGCGCACTCTGCCTGTTCCCGATCGAGGTCTATGATTTTATCCGCGTGCCGGAGCCGCGCGAAGACTGGCAGCTTCCGGAATGCTTTGCTCCGGAACGCACAAAATACGCCGGGACAGTGCTGGAACTGCTCACGGATGCAGAGGACTGGCTCTGCGAGATCATGCAGTCGGGACTGCAGTCCGCCTGCGGAACGGACAGCGGCAGGGAGCTTGCGGAACGTGCCGGAGCGCACGGTCTGCACGGACTTGCCAAGCGGCTTTCGGCATTTGCAGAATGTGCCGAACAAAGCCGCCACTCAATGAAACAGGACTGCACGGACGCAATGCGTCATGCAGTCGGATGCATCCAATATATTCAGACCGGCAGGGAGAAGCTTGAAGTCCTGTCGGCGATCAGAAAGATGGGAGGAACATCATAATGCTCTACGCAAACGGAAACACGACCAATGACTACACTGGACTGTTCAAGGCGCTCTTTGACATCGGTGTGACGGAAGAAACGCTGGAAATTGCAAGGGAATACCTTGATATGTCCAAGCCTATGAACAATGCACTGCTGGATAAGATCACGCCGCAGGATATGACGGGCAGGAACGGCTATCAGGAGCGTGAACAGATCCGCAAATATGCAGAACGGGAAATCCAGCGTGACCAGAATGAGGAACTGATCGACCGCTATACGCTGCTCTGCCATGCGATCGCAGGCAATACCTGTGCGGCAATGCTGTATTTTGGAAACGGCGCAAATTACGATGTCCAGCATAAGCGTGCGCTGAAAAGGCGCTATGGCTCTCATGTGGATGCAGTGCTACTTGCCTATGAGATGCAGGTATTGTCCCGTGCATATTGGTCAAAACCGCCGGAGTGCAAAAATGTGAAGCTCCTGTCCGATGCCATGGACTACTGCACCGCCGTGCTTCCGGCGGCAAAGCTCATGCTCTGTGCCTATATCCTCACGCTTGAACCCCTGCCGGAGCGAAAGCTCCTGTTCAAGACAAAGCCCAGTGCCGAGGCACAGAAGGCAGTCGCTTTTGTGGAGGAATGCTGGAAGAGCATTGCAGCGTTCCGCTCGGATGCCAAGAGCATTCTCTATCTGATGACGGCTTCTGCTGCCGGCACGTTCTTCTCGGAGTACATCGCCAAGCAGTACCACCACAACATTCAGCACCACAAGATGGAGGTGGCAGAGCTGGCAGTCCGCATCCCGACAGAGAATGCGGAGGCGCGCATTCTGCTTTCCATCGCCGGCAATCCCTGCGGCGACGATCCGGAGTTTATCTGCAAGGTGGGACTCTGGACATGCCCCAAGAACGGCTCTCTTGCGGACGGCGGTGTCCTTGCCGATCTTGCAAGGCGTTATCCCGAAAGCTACCAGACCGCCCTTGTCCGCGCATCGGAGAATCCGAGCCTTGCCGTTGTGCTGGAAAATGTCCTGCGCAAAACCGCACCGGAGCTTGTCAACGAGGAACAGTCCGCCGGCAAGCTTGCCAAGGCAAGATGCATTGACGCGATCTGCAAGGACTACCCCGATGCCAAGGATGCCATTGTAGACTATCTCTGTGAGGAGACCGGCTTGGAAGCCCTCCTGCCCCACGCTCCCCAAATGGCACTGGCGAAGTGGACCTACGGCAGAAAGCGTGTGAACTATATTGCCGCGTTCGGTGTGGATGATTTCGCAAAACGCTGCATCTGCGTGCAGGCACTTGCCGTCAATGGTCTGCACTATTATACCAACAGTACCCCCGGCTTTGAGGTGCGGAACAATGAGCAGCAGCTCATCCGCATCCTGCGTGAATGCGGTATGCCGTTCCAGCATATCTTCCGCTGTGCCGGCGAAGTGATCGAATCCGCGCCGGATTATAACAGCATCCAATCGGAAATGCGTGACAAATTCTTCAGCGATTTTTCCGCAGATCCCGATGAAGTTGCCGCATGTGATCTGAAACCGCTGAATGTGACAGCAAGAAGCATGTATCTTGCAATTCTCGGCAGACAGCCCGAAGCCTACAAGGCGCAGATCCTCTCCCTTGCCGACGACGGCAGCAAGGTGATACGCGCGGAGCTTGCGGCATATCTGAAAAACCGTCCCGAATGGACGGAGGATGTACTCACGCTCCTGAATGCCAAGAAAGCTGCCAAGCGCGAGATCGCCGCAGAGGTGCTGACTGCGCTCGACATCACATCCTGTCACGAGGCAGTGCAGGCAGCCTTTGAAGCCGAGAAGAAAGCAGATCTCAAACAGAAGCTTGCCGTCCTGCTCGGCGCGGAGATCCCGGCGGAGGCAGCGGCAGAAACGACCGCCGACCTCATCGCGGATCTGACCAAGGGCAATAAGGCAAAGAAGCTCCAGTGGCTGTTCGATACGCCCTTTTCACCCGTCCGCAAAGCGGATGGAACAGAAGCGGAAGCCGCACATCTGCAGGCGATCCTGCTCTGCTATGCGAATATGACAAACTGCGGTGTCAGCGATATGGCAAAGCAGCTTGCCGCGCTCCTGCATGAAGGCGATCTTGCCGTATTTGCACTGGAGGTACTGGGCAAATGGCTCGAACAGGGTGCAGCTGCCAAGCAGAAATGGGTACTCTATGCCGCCGCTTTCCATGGTGGTTATGAAGCGCAGACCACGCTCCTGCACTATATCAAGGAGTGGTCAGAGCATTCGCGCGGTGCGATCGCATCCGAAGCCGTCCGTGCGATCGCTTTCAAGGGCACATCCGAAGCACTCATGGCAGTTGACCAGATGGCACGGAAGTTCAAGAACCGTCAGGTTCGCGCCGCCGCCGGTGCCGCACTCGATCAGGCAGCCGCCGAGCTGAACATCACCACCGAGGAGCTGGCGGACAGGATCGTGCCGAACCTCGGCTTTGACGAGAATCTCTGCCGCGAATTTGACTACGGCACCAGAACATTCAAGGTCTACCTGACCCCCGCACTGGAGCTGGAGATCTTCGAGGGCGAAAAGAAGCTCAAAAATCTCCCCAAGCCCGGCGCAAAGGACGATGCCGAAACCGCAGAAGCCTCCTCCAAGGCATTCAAGGAAATGAAAAAGCAGATGAAGACCGTCATCACCGCACAGAAGCAGCGTCTGGAATACGTTCTCATGTGCCACAGAACCTGGACGGCAAAGGGCTGGCAGGAGCTGTTTGTGAAAAATCCGGTCATGCACTGCTTTGCCATCGGTCTGATCTGGGGTACCTATGACGACAACGGCACACTGCTTGACACCTTCCGCTACATGGAGGACGGCACATTCAATACTGCCGATGAGGACGAATACGAGCTGCCGGAACATGCCGTGATCGGTCTTGTGCATCCCATCGAGCTTGCGGAGGATGTGCTTGCTGCATGGACGGAGCAGCTGGAAGATTACGAGATCACACAGCCCTTTGCACAGCTTGACAGACCCGTGTACCGTGTTGAGGAGCGTGAGCTCGGACAGACGGAGGTACTGCGCTTTGCAGACAAAACGCTGACCAATGTCGCACTCCTCGGCAGAATGACAAAGTTCGGCTGGGACAAGGGGACCCCGCAGGATGCCGGATTCTTCTATGAGTTCACACGCACGGATGTCGTGCGCCGCGAACGGGATGAAAAGGGCGGCATGAAAAATGTCGGCAGTGCCGCAGAGCTGACCTTCTCCGGCATGAGCGTGGCATATTATGAAACGGACGATGTGACCATTGAGAAGGTGACCTTCTCCCGCATCGGTGAATCCGATCCCATGCCGCTGGGAGAAGTCAATGCGCGGTATTTCAGCGAGGTCATGCTGCAGCTCACCGCTGCACTTGCCGCCGCATCCGCAGAAACAAAGGAGTAAGCTATGAAACGTATTTTGGTATATACCCTCTGTGCCGCAATGGCACTCACATCCGCTGCCTGCGGCGCAAAGGATACCGGCAGCACGGCAGAAACTGCCGCACCCACAGAAAGCGCGACCCTTCCGGAGATCCCGGAGGGTGCCATCACGGATGAATCCGGCAGCTTCTTCTATGCCGGGGAGCTGAAGCAGGGCGGCGATGATGAAAACGGCTATATTCAGATCCCATATGATTATGTACGCTTCCAGGAGGAGGGCGTGGAGGGACTGACGCAGTATTCCGATGTGACCGGCACCAATATCATCACGCTCGACCACTATGACAATATCAATTATCAGGATGCTGCCAACTCCCTGCGCTACTACATGGAGGAGGAGCCGTATATTGAGGGACTCTCCGGCGCGTCCGTAAAGGTCGCCGGCTATAATTCCCTCCAGCTCTACTGCCATTTCACGGACGACAATAAATTCCTCGTGACCTGGCTCATTGAGGATCCTGCCGACCCGGCGGACAGCTATTACCTTGCCATCGAGTTCACCAACGAGGACTCCGGCATCATGGCTTGCTCGTCCACGTTCCAGACAGTGACGGATCACAATGATTCCGCACAATAAACAAACAGCCCCCGCCGTACTGGCAGGGGCTGTATCTTGTTATTCGGTTACAGGAAGCGATTCAACAATGCTGATCGTATATTTCAGAATATACAGTGCATCGGCAGAAGTGGGCTTGCTGTCGAGGTCAACGTCCGCGTTGGCAGCACCCTCCGCGCTCAGTGCTTCACCCGTCAGCAGATTTTTGTTCAGTGTCAGCACGTCCAGGATGTCTACAGTATTATCCATATTCACATCACCATACATTGTGGGCAGGATTACATCTGTTTCGGAAGTATCCTCCGTAGGCTGCTGGGTATCGCTGCCCCATTCACTCTCGTCGATCTGATTTGCTACCGCATAGTAGCTGTCCTTCGGTGCAAAGCTTGCATCAAACAGCAGAGGTGCGCCGTCTGCACGCCAGCTTGTGCCATCGGTAATGCCCCAGAATGTCACGTTTGTGATATTCGCACCATTGCGCTTGGCATCCACGATCTGATACATGATGCTCTCATAGGCTGCGGTCTGCTTGTCCAGATTGCCGCCGTTGTCATACTGTGTAATATCCAGCTCCGTGATCTGTACTTCCAGACCGGTGGAATTGAATTTGTCGATCGCCTGACGATAGAGGTTTGCATCCGGATAGCCAACGTCCAGATGGGACTGCATACCAATGCCGTCGATCAGATTCTTTTCTGCAAGGGAACTCATCTTTGCAAAAATGGCATCACGTTTGCCGGGAATATATTCATTGTAGTCGTTGTAGAACAGCGAACAGTCACTGGGAGCATATTTTCTTGCATAGGTGAATGCCTCGTCAATATAGGAAGAATCGCCGTAGATCAGCGTCCAGCGGGACTGCTCCTGTGACGGATCCGTACCTGCCGGACGCAGAGAGCCATCATCCATATAGCATTCATTCACAACATCCCATGCGTAAACATCCAGATCTGGGAATTCCCGTTCCATGGCTTCCATGACAGCCTTGATGTAATTCTCCAGACGTTGGGACATGATTTCCTTGGATGCCCAGTTGCCGGAATCGGAGAAATTCTCCTTGAAGAACCAGTCCGGTGTCTGGCTGTGCCAGAGCAGCACATGACCGCGCACCGCAATACCGTTCTGCTGGCAGAAGGTCAGCAGGGAACGCGCCTGGTCAAGGGATACTGCAACGGATACATTATCGCCGATCGCCTGTGTGGCATTCTTATCCAGCACATAATCGGGCTTCAGCTCATTGCCCACGGTCAGCGTGCTGAAATGATGCTTGGCAATCTCCTGCGCAATGGGCGTGGTCAGCTCGGAGGGAGTTGCCGCACAGCCGATGTCGAAATAATTTGCGTACACATTCTTCAGCGGTTCCTCATCCAGTGCCGCAGTACTCCAGGAGGCTTTGCCGGTGATGGTGACATCATCCACATAGAAGCCGTTTGTACCCTCTGCGGTCTGAAAATAGATCAGAATATCGGTAGCATCGGACGGCACTTCGTAGGTACCGGAAATCTCAGCCCAGCCGCTGTTGGTGGCATCCGCCTGTCCGAGCGTCTTGTAGACTGCGCTGCCGCTGCCGTCGGTATACTTCAGTGTCAGCATGATGGTGTCAGAAGCCGCATTGGACATGACATAGCTTTCATAGCCATAGCTCTCGCCGGCTGTCATGATGCTGCCCATTGCGCAGGATGCACCATTCCATGTGTCAGTTCTGTCTCCGACCCACAGACTGTAGCTGCCGCCGTGTGCGGCGTTGTTGGTGGTGGAAACGGAAGTACCGCCGAAGCTTCCCCATCCGCCGGTGCCGCCCTCAAAATCCGCGCTGTGCAGAACACTGTCCGCCGCCGCTGCATAAAGCGGCATGGAAGCCAGCATGGCAGCTGCCGCTGCTGCACACATCAGTTTGTTTCTTTTCATCATACATACTCCTCTCATGTCGATCGGATGCCGCACACCCTCATTACGCGCATCATCCAATCTCATTTTACCATATTTTATGACAGATTTCAATATATATTGAAGGAAAAACACGGATTTCCTTGCAAAACTCTCGTCAAAATCGACAAAGGGGGTGACTCTCCGAGAAACGTGCAATGTCATCAACCATAGAAAATGGTTTCAAAAGGCGATAGCCTTTGGCGGGTCGCGGGGGCGCAGCCCCCGCCCAAAACCCCCTCCCTTTGGGAGGGGGCAGGGCAGGTTTGGAGTGCTGACCCCAGAAAAAACACCTGCATTTGATTGCCGGATCAATATTACCCCACAGATGTACAATTATCACAATTGAAAGAACCAGATTTCAAACAAATAGCAGATTTACATTTCCGTACAAATGTGATATAATAAGGGTATGGGATCACCACAGCGGCTTTTTCAGAACCGCATCCCATTTCCGGTATTCCGGATATACGGAGAGCAGTACATCGTAGAACGCAGAGGAATGATCCTGGTGCAGAAAATGCGCATATTCATGGCAGAATACTCCGCGGATGCATTCAACAGGATACTGCATCAGCTTGAAATTGATCGAGAGCCTGCCCAGGGACGGTGAACAGCTGCCCCAGCGCGAGGTCATCTCCTTGATCTGCACATGCGCGACCGGTACGGCATAGCCCTTCTTCCAGAAGGCTTCGCAGACCTCACGGTTGATGCGCTTGTAGAGCACCGTACATTCCGAGATCACCCACTGCCGATAGGCAGTCTGCGCCTCCTGCTCTGTTCTTGCAAAAAGTGAAAGCACACCGTTTTCCAGCACGGGCGGACGCGGCGTACTCATCCACCGCAGGGTGATGGTTTTACCGAGCCAGTGATGGACGGAGCCGCTTCTGTAATTCTGCACGGATGCCCTCTGTGCCTCGGCATGGTCAAGGAGCTGTGCAAGCTCTTCGGCATGTTCCAGCAGAAAGCCGCGGATGCATTCCTCCGATACCTCGTGCGGCGCGGAAACATGAATGATGCCGTCCTCCTTGACGCGGATGCGGATGGTCTTCATCTTTTTCCGGATAATGCGGCAGGTAAATGTCCTGCCCTGATATTCAAATTCCATGAGGAAACCTCCCAATCGTAGCTTTCCTCTATTATAACATAAATCTGCCAAAAAAGCAAACAGAAAGGAAGTATCTGACATGAAAAAGAAAATATGGAGTCTCCTTCTTGCAATGACCGCCGCCGGGCTTCTCTGCGGCTGTACACAGGATGAAGTGGATCTGTTCTTCGACGCGGTGTCCGTGGTCGATGAAGCACTCAATTCCGGCACGGATGCAGGAACTTCGTCTGAAACAGAGTCAGAAACCGAAGCGGAGACAGAAGCGGAGACTGAGGCTGAAGCCGAAATGGAGAACGAGCCGGAAACAGAGGCTGAAACGGAAGCCGAAACACAGCCGGAAACGCAAGCTCCCACCGAAGCTGAAACAGAGCCGGAAACCGAAACAGAACCCGAAACAGAACCGCAGGACACAGAATCCGACATCGTATGGGGCGAGACCTACACAACGGCGGAGGATGTTGCGGAGTACATCTACCTGTACGGTGAGCTGCCGGAGAATTTTATCACCAAGAAGGAAGCCGGCAAGCTAGGCTGGGAAAGCTCTGAGGGCAATCTCTGGGAGGTCGCTCCCGGCATGAGCATCGGCGGCGACTATTTCGGCAATTATGAAGGACTCCTGCCGGAGGGAAATTACCGTGAATGCGATATCAATTATGACGGCGGCTACCGCGGCGCGGAGCGCATCATCTACGGCGAGGACGGCAGCGTCTGGTACACGGATGACCACTACGAGTCCTTTACACAGCTGTACTGATATTTTGTAATAAATCCGCCCCAAACGGCACTAACTATATAACAGAAAACAAATTCTCTGTAACGGAAAGGAGTAGACAACATGGCAAAGATTACGATTCTTGGCTCCGGTGGCTTCGGGCTTGCCCTTGCCATCATGTGCCGCAGTATGGAACATCAGGTGACCGTATGGTCAAAATTTCAGGAGGAGATTGATGAGATCCGTACAACGGGCGAGCTTTCCCGGAAGCTTCCGGGCGTGAAGATCCCGCAGGAGATCGCACTGACGACCGATATTTCTGTTGTCAGCGGCGTGGATGTGGTGCTGGTGGGCATTCCCACCCAGTTCGTCCGCGGTGTGGCAAAGGAAGCCGCACCCTATATGAAGCCGGAAACCGTTGTAGTCAATACTTCCAAGGGACTTGAGGCAGGCAGCTTCAAGCGTATGAGTGAGGTGCTGGCAGAGGAATTTCCGCAGAATCCTATTGTCGTTCTGACAGGTCCCTCCCATGCAGAGGAGCTTGCACGGGGGATCCCTACCACGGTGGCAGTGTCCAGTGCGGATGTGAAATATGCAGAGTACATTCAGGATATTTTCACCTCCTCCACACTGCGTCTGTATGTCAATGCAGACGTGATCGGCTGTGAGATCGGCGGCGCAATGAAGAATATCATTGCCCTTGCGGCGGGCATCAGCGACGGTCTGGGCTTCGGCGACAATACCAAGGCAGCCCTCATGACGCGCGGCATCCATGAGATCACCGCCCTGGGCGTTGCAATGGGTGCCAGGGTGGAGACCTTTGCAGGACTTACGGGTATCGGCGATCTGATCGTGACCTGCTGCAGTATGCACAGCCGCAACCGCAGAGCCGGCATTCTCATCGGACAGGGAAACAGCCCGGAGGATGCGGTGCGTCAGGTGGGAACCGTTGAGGGCTATCATTGCTGTGAGGTTGCCTATGCGCTTGCAAAGAAGCTCGGCGTGACCATGCCCATCACAGAGGAGCTGTACCAGCTTCTGTTTGAAAAGAGCAGCTCCGATCTGTCCGCAGAACGGCTCATGAACCGCCCGAACCGCCACGAATGCGAAAAATACGCTGTATCCGATATACTCGCAGAATACAACTCCCAGCCATAACCCCAAGCATCCCAAAGCCCATCCTGTCCGGGGATGGGCTTTCTTTAATCTGGAGGAAAACACATGTCAGAGAAATTATTTGCCGAAATCCAGAGCTTCCAGCCCCATACCGAGGCAGAAGCCGCCGCAAAGGAGGAACTGCTTGCACTGCTCGCTGTACATGGCAGAGCAATGCTGGAACGCAGCTGTGAAGCGGGGCATATTACCTGTTCCGGCTTCATTCTTTCTCCCGATCTGCAGGAAACGCTCATGGCATACCACCTCATCTACCAGTCAGTCGGCTGGACGGGGGGACATGCGGACGGGGACGATGATCTGCTGGGCGTTGCGCTCCGGGAAGCAAGGGAGGAGACCTCCGTCACCCAACTCTGCCCCCAGAGCCGCCGTATTCTTTCCATCGACATCCTTCCAGTCCCGCCGCATGAAAAGCACGGAAAACCAGTCGCACCGCATCTGCATTATAATGTGACCTATGGGCTGATTGCACCGAAACAGCAGAAGATCGCCGATAAACCGGATGAAAACCGTAATGTCCGATGGCTCGGCATCGGCGAGATCGCAGCATACTGCACCGAGCCGCAGATGCTGCCCATCTATGAGAAGCTCATTGCCCGGATGCACCGGATCGCCGAAGAGAAGCGGACGATCCCGCAGAATGTGCCGGAACCCCTCCTTGCGTGGTATGCCGCACACAAGCGCGATCTGCCATGGCGCAGGGACAGGGATCCGTACCATGTATGGGTATCGGAGATCATGCTCCAGCAGACGCTCGTGGAGGCGGTAAAGGGCTATTATCAGCGTTTTCTGGATGCGCTGCCGGATATCCGGGCATTGGCGGAATGCAGGGAGGATGCACTCCTCAAGCTCTGGGAGGGGCTTGGCTATTACAACCGCGTCCGGAACATGCAGAAAGCCGCCGTGCAGATCCTGACGGAGCATAACGGACAGTTTCCGCAGGATTATGACAGCATCCGGAAGCTTTCCGGCATCGGTGACTATACAGCGGGTGCCATTGCCTCCATCTGCTTCGGACTGCCGGAACCTGCCGTGGACGGCAATGTCCTTCGTGTGATGGCAAGACTGCAGGAGGACTTCCGGAACATCCTCTCTCCGCAGTGCAAGGCGGATGTGACCGCACAGCTCCGGGAGATCTACCCCCGGACGGACTGCGGGATGCTCACACAGGCTCTTATGGAGCTTGGCGCAGTGGTCTGCATTCCGAACGGCGCGCCGCACTGCGGCGAATGTCCGCTTTCCGGCATCTGCATGGCAAGACAGCAGGGAAGTACCGGGGTGCTGCCCGTCCGTGAAAAAAAGACCAAACGCCGCACGGAGCAAAAGACCGTATTCGTCCTGCAGTGCGGCGGAAAAATTGCCATCCGCAGGCGGCAGGGCAGGGGACTGCTCGCCTCCCTCTGGGAGCTGCCGAATATGGAGGGCTTTCTGGAGGTGCAGGAGGCTGTCAGACAGTGTGAGGAATGGGGCGCAAAGCCGCAGGAGATTTTGAAAACTGTGGAACGCCGCCATATTTTCACGCATATCACATGGGAGATGCAGGGAATGTATGTGGCTTGTGCGCAGGAGAGCGAGGGCTTTGTCTGGGCATCCCCGGAGGAGCTGGAGCAGATCTACTCCCTCCCGACAGCATTCCGCTGTGTGCTGGATTCCTGATTTGATGGGCGGGGCTTTCTTGACATTTCCGCTATATCATGCTATACTATAAGAACAGAATTTGATACAATGGAGGAACATCATGGGACTTTTTGATAGATTCAGAAAAAAGAAGCAGGAGGATGCCCCCTGCGAGAGCATTCTCGACGAATCCGTACAGGAGGAAGCCGAAGTATCCGTACCGGAAGCTCCCGTACAGAAGACGGAGGCAGCTGCCTTCAGCATCCATAAAATGCTTGCAGACATCAAAGCACAGCACCCCGATGCAGAATGGCAGGGTGAGAACAGCCTGCTGTTTCCCTGCGGTCTGGAGCTGCGCATTGCCATGGGTCCGGTCAATCGCTATCCGAACGGTGTCTGTGCGCAGATGCTGTTCGTGATGTGGCATCCGTTCTTTGACGAGGATCTTGTGGAATCCGTTGCCGGCATGGGCAAGAGCGAGACGGACGCGGAGCAGGATGGTCTGAAGGGCTTCTGCGAAGGTGTCCTGCCATTCGTGCTGGGTGCGCTCGGATGCACCGGCGAGCATACCATCCGCACGGAATTACAGGGCAGGGAGCACATCTTCCGTGAACCCTGCGTCATGGGAACGCTCCACCGCGGTGAGGGACAGTCCGCTGACCTGTGGGCGATCCTCCGCGACAGCATTCCGCAGTATCTCGGCACAAAGAAGGCATACTGGATCAAGCTTCTCTCCTCCCGCATGGGCAAGGATATCTGCGAGGTACGCATCAATGGCATGGTATTCCCGGAACTGACGGACAAGCTCTATGCGGCGATCACCGAAGGCAAGTCCACCGCACAGGGCTGTATGGACAAGATGTTCATCCTGCTGCTCCAGGATGATGCGACCTATACGCCCTGCCCCTACTCCAAGGCGGATGCAGCGGAGATCGCGCATAAGGCACTGACCAGAATGCTGACCATTGAGGACGAAGAGAGCCACCGTGCCGTATATGAGGAGATCCAGCAGCTTCACCCGATCCTCGGCGGCGAGGCATGTGCCTTCCTGCCGGAGATCTACTGCCGCATTATCTACAACTACCATACCACCGATTCCCTGCTCCCCGTCACACTGAATATCGGCGAGGTGCGCAAGTCACAGGTGCGGGCATTCGGCTATTTTGAATCGGCTGTGCTGGACTATCTGAAGAAGTACCGCCCGAAGGGGGATGACCATGTGAAGATCCTCCGTCTGAGCGCGGAATTTGGCGCGATCAACAAGGCAGTACAGAACGGCAGCAAGATCGAAGACCTTCGCTTTTCCCCTCTTGCCTATGTGGTGCCGGAAGATTATGTGATCTGGTAATACATAGTAGAAAAAATGGTTTCAAAAGGCGATAGCCTTTGGCGGGGGCGGTGCAAGTTTAACTTGTTTATTTGATTTAAAAGAATTGATATAATATAGAAACAGCTCCCCGCAATCACACGGGGAGCTGTACTTTTATTCCTCGATCTTCTCGATCGTTCCAAACTCCTCCACAAATTTCCGGAGTGCCGGGAATGCGATCTCGTAGTTTTCCTGCATGGTCTCCTTGAACGAGAAGGTATCCTTCACCCTGCGGATACCGATATAAATATCCTCATCCAGCGTTTCCGTCCAGCCCACAGCTTCAGCAAAGCCGGTATCGGACAGGTAGAAGCGGAAGCCCTCGGTCTGTGCATACTCACCGAAATGCGGCTCCAGATCCTCCAGCGTGCTGTCCGGCACGATGAAAGCGTCTGCGTCAAGGTCGGAAATGACAATCAGGGATTCTCCGATCTGGAACTCTGCAAACAGCTTGGTACTGTCGCCGGTGTAGCCGCTTTTGTTGGCGGATTCTTCCGAAGCGGGGATATAGTACACATCCACGCTGATCTCACCGTCACCGTTCTCATCCTCGATGTACTGTTCAAAGATCTCCTCAATGCGGTAGGAACACTGTGCATTGAAGGAAGCGTCATCGGACACGAGCAGCACGACCAGATCGGCGCGCACCGTGGTCACAGTCTGATAGATCAGAAAACCGACCACAAACGCAAAGAAACAGCCGATGCCCATCCACCATTTATTATGGTAGAAGAAATTGCTGATCTTCTGCCAGATGGTGTATTTTTTTTGCTCCTCCTGCTCCTCGTGTATGGTCTCGCTCTCCTCGATCACACCCTGTTTCAGTCGGATCAGCTCCAGGCGTTCCTCACGCAGCTGCTTTTCATAGGCGAGCTTCCGTTCCTCCTCTGCCTGCCGCGCGATCTCCCGCGCCTTGGCTTCCGCTTCTGCGGCAGCAGCCTGCTGCTGCGCCTCCATTTCACGGGCGATGTCAAGGACGCTTTTTTCTTTTGGTTTCTTTTCTTTTTTTTCGCTCATATTCCTACTCCTTCGTCAGCGCAAGCAGTGCGTGGAACACCGCGTCCATCATATCCGCCGACGGCTGATGTCCGCAGTCCCTGACCACCTGGCATTGCAAATGCAGATTTTCGCTGTTTTCTGCAATCTCCTGCACATATTCCGTTGTCGCCACAATATCCGTATCCCCCTGCAGCATCACATAGGGAATGCTCATATTCCGCAGAATATCGGACAGATCCAGTGCAAGGATCTCTTTCCACAGCGTCAGATTCCCCTGACAGCCGTTTATCATGATCGCCTTGAAATCCTTGAATCTGTAATCCGGACTGGTCAGCAGCCCGAAGATCATGCTGCCCATGGGGGCTTTTTTGCCGTTGGGGTTGTTGTAGCCGTATGTATATTTCTGGACACTGCCGGAGATCAGCCGCATATCCGCATCCGTGATCTGCCCGATGCGGATGCTCCGGATCCTGTCAAGCTTCTCTGCGGGGAGCTTTGACTGTTCCAGTTCGCGGTACACAATGTCATTGAAAAACACATTCCGCACGATCTGCCCGCAGCTCAGCACGCCGTCAACCGGCTCCTGCTCTGTGACCAATGCACTGAGGATGGAACCCCAGGATGTGGAAAACAGGAAAATGCGGTTTTCCGGAAAGAGCCGTTTTACCTCCCGGATCAGGTCAGCAGTCATATCCACAAATTTTGCGATCGTGAAGCTGCTGTCAATGGGATGGTCATTGATACCGCAGCCGAGCTGATCCCAGTAGACCATGATGAATTTGTCCGTAAATGCGGGGAAAAGCCCGCGGCATCCCACGGAAAATGGAATCGGTGTACCCGGACCGCCGTGCAGCGTGATCACGACCGGAAGCTCCCGGCTCTTCCCTTCAACCAGCACTTTCTGCGGAAAGCCGCCGAGTTTGAACGTGTACAGCTCCGAAATTTCGTTGTTTTTGATAATGTCTTTCCGCTTCATAGCTCCTCCTGCACAAAAGGACAGACCTCTCCGAAGTCCGTCCCCAGTGGTGATATTGTAATTAAGAATCAGTGTGGCACTGTCCTCATATCCTCTGTCAAGAATGAAATCCTTGCAATTCTAACGTTTTCCCTTTGTCCCCGTAGGGGGCAATGGGAAAACGCCTTGGGATTCCAAAGGGATGTTATCCCTTTGGCAGGGGGTGTGGGGGACAGCGTCCCCCACTTATTCTTCAGTTTCAGTCTCAGCGTCTTCCTTGATTCTGCCGCCATTCACCGGAAGGGGCTTCATGGTCGGGAACAGGAGAACGTCGCGGATGGAGGGGCTGTCTGTGAGCAGCATGACGAGTCTGTCCACACCGAAGCCCAGACCGCCCGTAGGAGGCAGACCGTATTCGAGTGCAGTTACAAAGTCCTCGTCCACCTCGCCCGTCATATCGCCGAGTGCGCGTCTTGCCTCTACCTGCTTGACAAAACGCTCCTTCTGGTCGATCGGGTCGTTCAGCTCGGAGAAAGCATTACCCATCTCACGCGCATAGATGAAGTACTCGAAACGCTCTGTAAATGCCGGATCAGAGGGCTTGCGCTTTGCCAGCGGAGAATTTTCCACCGGATAATCATAGATGATCGTCGGCTGAATGAGGTTCTCCTCCACGAATGCATCAAAGAATGCGATCAGGACATGACCCTTGGTAGCAGCTGCGCCTTCCTCGACCTCAACGCCCTTTGCCTTTGCGCAGGCTCTTGCGTCCTCATCGGTTGCCCAGTCGTTGTAGTCCACGCCGGCATATTCCTTGACAGCTTCGATCATGGTCATGCGCTTCCAGGGCTTGCCGATTTCGATGTCAACACCCTGATAGGTCACGGTATCCGTGCCGCAGACATTCATAGCAATGGTGCGGTACATATTCTCGATCAGATCCATCATGCCGATGTAATCCGTGTAAGCCTGGTACATCTCTACCGTTGTAAACTCCGGATTATGGGAAGTATCCATACCCTCGTTGCGGAAGATTCTGCCCACCTCGTACACACGGTCAAAGCCGCCGACGATCAGCTTCTTGAGGTTCAGCTCTGTCTCAATACGCATGAACATATCCATATCCAGCGTGTTGTGATGTGTCACGAACGGTCTTGCAGCTGCTGCGATCTGAATGGGGAGCAGAACGGGAGTTTCTACCTCGAGGTAGCCGATGCCGTCGAGATAGCTGCGGATCTCTCTCATGATCTGGCTTCTCTTAACAAAGGTATCCTTTACCTGCGGATTGCAGATGAGGTCAAGGTAACGCTGACGATAGCGCATGTCCTGATCCTTCAGACCATGCCACTTCTCCGGCAGGGGGAGCAGGGACTTGGAAAGGAGTGTCACCTTCTTGGCATGAACGGAGATCTCACCCATGCGGGTACGGAAGACAAAGCCCTCAACACCGATCACATCACCGATGTCCCACTTCTTGAATGCTTCAAAGGCTTCCTTGCCGATGTCGTTCATGCGGATGTAGACCTGCATTCTGTCGGTATGGTCGCGCACATCAATGAAGTTTGCCTTGCCCATATTGCGCCAGCTCATGATTCTGCCGGCAATGAAAATAGTCTCCGCTGCGATCTCATCCAGACCAGCCTTGATCTTTTCCTCGTCGCCGCCGGCTGCATCCATCACAGCCTTTTCCTTTGCTTCATAATCTGCTCTCAGCTGTGCATTGTGGATGGAAACGGGGAAGCTTGTCAGTGCAAACGGATCCTCGCCCTTTGCCTTCAGCTCCTCTAACTTTTCAACACGGATCTGCCGCAGACCATTGGTATCCTGCTGCAGCTCTTCCAGTACATTCTGTTCTTCCTGCATATCTTTCACCCTTATTCTTATTTTATTTGTTTTCATTACTCCGGCAATCAAATATAGATACTTTTCTGGGGCCAGCACTTCAAAACTGCCCCCACCTCACCGGTGCCGTCCTCTCTGTCACTTCGTGCCGTCTCCCCACCCCGTGGGGAGCAGCCCCAACCCCTCTCCAAGGGGAGGGGTTATATATGGAGGGTGCTGCGCACCTTACAGGTGCCGTCCTCTCTGGCACTTCGTGCCGCCTCCCCACCCCATGGGGAGTCACCCTCCACTCGCCAAAGGCTGTTGCCTTTTAAAACGATTATCGCCCTATAATTACCGGATCAACATTTTACTTGGAAATATTCAGCACCTCAAAACGCAGCTCGCCAGCCGGTGCGTCTACGATGAATACATCACCTACGCGCTTCTTCATCGCACCCTTTCCGATGGGGGAATCATCGGAGATCTTGTGCTCCTTGAAGTTGGCTTCGGTCGTGCCGACGATCTTCAGCTCCTCGATCTTGCCATTGTCGAGTCTCTTGATGGTGATGACGGAACCGATACCGATCTCGTCAACAGAGATATTGTCATCCTCTACGACCTCGGCATTGTCCACCATTGCCTGCAGTTCCGCGATTCTGCCTTCCAGGATCGCCTGCTCATTTTTTGCCTCGTCATACTCAGCGTTCTCGGACAGGTCGCCGTAGGAACGCGCTTCCTTCAGTTTCTGTGCAACCTCCTGACGCTTGACGGTGATCATCTCCGTCAGTTCCTGCTGCAGCTTCTCATAACCCTCACGGGACATCTGGATCTTTGCCATGCTTATGCTCCTCTCTACTGCCCGCGTCTTTGCGGCAGTGCCACATACGAAAAACAAGCCCCGGAATACCGGTGCTGTTTCACTATCCATATTATTATAGTACATTTCGGTGGAATTGTCAAGGGATTTCCGCAAAATTTACATGAAAACCGCCTGCCGCCGGGACGTGTTTCCCCGGAGACCCGTCCGCAGTCCGGCAAGCTGCCGCCGTGCTGTTTTTTTTGCCAAAGCCCCTCTGCACTATGGGCTGAATTTCAATCAAACTGCCAAATTTGGCAAAATCCCTTGACAAAGCACTGAAATTGGTGTATGATTAAACAGGACGTAATACAAGAAACTATAGCGTTTCGATTCTGATGTGCAAAGCATTCTGATTCGGAACGCTATTTTTATTAAAGGAGGCAATTCTATGTCAGAATCCACAAGTTTTTCCAATGTGCCTGAATATTTCGGCTGCAACGTATTCAGCGATACCGTGATGCGTGACAGACTCCCCAAGAACATCTATAAAGCTGTCCAGCGCACCAAGCAGTTCGGCATTGCTCTTGATCCTGCGGTTGCCGATGTGGTCGCCAATGCCATGAAGGACTGGGCGGTGGAGCATGGCGCGACCCATTATACCCACTGGTTCCAGCCCATGACCGGTGTCACAGCGGAAAAGCATGACGCATTCCTTTCCCCCTCCGCACACGGCAGGATCCTGCTGGAATTTTCCGGCAAGGAGCTGGTGAAGGGCGAGCCGGATGCATCCTCTTTCCCGTCCGGCGGTCTCCGTGCTACCTTTGAGGCACGCGGCTATACGGCATGGGATCCGACCTCCGATGCCTTCATCAAGGACGATTCCCTCTACATCCCCACCGCATTCTGCTCCTACACGGGCGAGATCCTCGACAAGAAGACCCCCCTCCTGCGTTCGATGAATGTTGTCAGCGAGCAGGCTCTGCGTATCCTGCGTCTGTTCGGCAATGACCGCGCGACCCATGTTATGTGTACCGTCGGTGCGGAGCAGGAATACTTCCTCGTTGACAAGGCGGACTATGACAAGCGCGAGGATCTCATCATCACCGGCAGGACCCTCTTCGGCGCAAAGCCCCCCAAGGGTCAGGAGCTGGAGGATCACTACTTCGGCAACATCAAGCAGCGTGTTTCCGATTACATGAAGGAGCTTGACCATGAGCTGTGGAAGCTCGGTGTCTACTCCAAGACCAAGCACAATGAGGCAGCACCTGCACAGCATGAGCTGGCACCGGTGTTCACGACCTCCAATATTGCCGCCGATCACAACCAGCTGACCATGGAGCTGATGAAGAAGATTGCCCGCAAGCACGGTCTGATCTGCCTGCTGCACGAAAAGCCGTTCGAGGGTATCAACGGCTCCGGTAAGCATAACAACTGGTCGCTGACCTCCAATGACGGTCAGAACCTCCTCGATCCGGGCGCGACCCCGCAGGACAACATGCAGTTCCTGACCTTCCTCTGCGCCATCCTCAAGGGCGTGCATGAATATGCACCGCTGCTGCGCCTGTCCGCCGCATCCGCCGGCAATGACCACCGTCTCGGCGGCAACGAAGCACCGCCCGCCATTATCTCCGTATTCATCGGCAGCGAGCTGGAGGCAGTCATCGAGGCTCTCGAAAGCGGCAAGCCCTATGTTTCCAATACCGCGGAATTTGACATCGGCGTTGACGCACTGCCGAATTTCAAGAAGGATACCACCGACAGAAACCGTACCTCTCCGTTTGCCTTCACCGGCAACAAGTTCGAGTTCAGAATGCTCGGCTCTGCGGATTCCATTTCCTGCACCAACACCATCCTGAATACCATCGTAGCCGAGGAGCTGCGTCAGTTTGCGGATGAGCTGGAGCAGGCGGAGGATTTCGACAAGGCATTGAAACAGCTCCTTGTGCGCACCATCCGCGAGCACAAGCAGATCATCTTCAACGGCAACGGTTATTCCGACGAGTGGATCGAGGAAGCCGAAAAGCGCGGTCTGCCGAACCTCGTTTCCACTGTGGACTGTGTACCGCTGTACACAAAGGAAGAATACGTTTCCGTATTCGAGCGTTTCAAGGTCTACAGCCGCGTGGAGATCGAGTCCAGAACAGAGATCCTGCTGGAGAACTACACAAAGGTTCTGACCATCGAAGCACTGACGATGCTGGATATGGCAAGAAAGCAGATCATGCCGGCGGTGATGCGCTATACAAAGGAAGTCTGCGATACGGCTCTGTCGAAGAAGGCACTGGGTCTGGATCATGCACTGGAGTTGGGCATTGCCGCCCGTCTTTCCGCATTGAACACAAGCGTGCATGAATATGCCGACCTGCTGGAAGTCAAGCTTTCTGCTGCACAGGCAATCGAGAACGTGGAAGCAGCCGCGAAATTCTGCCGCAGCGATATTTTCACTGTGATGCGCGATCTCCGCAAGGCTGTGGATACCCTCGAAACCATCATCCCTGCAAAGGATTGGCCCATGCCGTCCTATACGGATCTGTTGTTTAATGTGTGATCGGCTATTGTCCCCCTTATGTATACTGTACATAAGGGGACTTTCTTTTTTTGTGCAAAACGTAGAACTTGTCTGAAAACATCTCACAAAACCCGATTTTTTGTGTCTTATAGTAATGAGAACGGCACAACGTCCGGAACCGTATCCTATCCTTTGTGAAAACTGACCAATACAGAAAGATTCTTTTGTGCAAAACGGAGAAAGTTCAAAAAACTTGTCACTTTTTCCGCGCTCGCTGTATTTATTAGGGTGAGTGTGCCGGACTCCCGGAATTTTGATAAAGTGAAATGTAAAACTGCATAAAAATGATTATCTTATTTTGTTGATTTTTATCGTGAAAATTTTGAAAAAAGACTTGACAAAACATGGGGGATGTGCTATAATTGGATTAAAGAAGATTGAATGTAAAACTACGCATTAGTATAGGAGCGTTTATTGTGCGCTCATTCGTTCTTCTTTACCCTTAATATCCAAATAACTCATTAGTAGAAGGAGGAAACCAAAATGAACAAAATGAAGAAAATGCTGGCGATCGCGTCTGCGGCGGCGATGCTCTGCGGATCGGCAGCAACCATGAACGTGTCAGCAACCAACACTTTTGACTACGACATCAACAACAGTGGAAGCGTTGACATGATGGATGTACTGACGCTCAACCAGTACCTGATGGGCGTGTACTATGTGTCCGACCCTTCTATTTTGGATGTAAATGGGAACTGTATTGTTGATGCGATGGATTCACAGTGTTTGCTTGCATACACCATTGGGAATACACAGATCTTTACCTATCTGGACGTAACTGCTGATTAAAAAGGAGAAAGTGCTATGAAATTTTCTATCTGTAAAATGGTCTCCGCAGCAACAATGCTGGCAATGCTCGTTTCCCCTGCTGGAAGTATCAAAGCTGTTGCTGAAGATACGACTGTGATTACGAAGTATTATACGAAATATGATGTGAGTGAAAATACTACACTTGAATATCCCCTTTCAATTGATGTTAATTCATCGGTACAATCTCGTGCGCTGATTGATACTGATGATAGAGTAAGAGACGGAAATAGTGGTATAGTTTATCTTTCCTGTGGAGGAACGGGATTCATTGTTGATGATCACACAATTGCCACTGCTGCTCATTGTGTTAATGCCATACATTCACCGACCCCTGCTATCAAAGAAAAGTATGCTGATTATGATTATTTTTGTTACGATATTAATGTGTTTCTTTATAACGATTCTGGAAATCCATCATCCGGTATTCCGTTAACTCCGATTGAATTTCATGTTCCTAATCAGTATATTAGCACAAATGCGATAAAAAACGACTATGCTTTGATTACTGTTGCAGAAGATTTAAGTGGGTATACACATTTCAATTTAGGTGTTCCTTACAATGTGAATGAATCTACATTTGCGTCCCGTGATTTATTCGTAACTGGCATTCCGCAATCAATTCCTGATGATGATCCTGATGATAATGATGATACACCTGCTAATGTTCTTCTTCAGGTGTATACAAGCAAAGGAAAAGAACATCCAGATAAGACATCTACACAGGAAGAGTTGTATTATACCTGTGATACTGTAGGCGGTAACAGTGGCGGTCCGGTATATATTGCTTACCAATATACTTCAAATTCTACAACAAATACGATATACACTGCAATCGCTGTTCATAAAGGTGGGGCTTATCATTGGGAAGGCAATGTTAGGGTTTATGACCACAATTATGGTTCTGCCATGACCCCCTACAAGATTCAATTCTACAAGAATAACCCGAACATTTCTTATTAAGGAGGTTATTATGAAAAAAAGAATATTTGCACTTTTGACCGCTCTCTGTTGCATGTCTGCCATAGTTTCAGCACCTGTATCCGCAGTGATTGTTGGAAATGAAGAAGGTTTTGTAGAAGGTTCAATTGTAGACAAAAGTACCAAAAGATTTTGTGGAGTTATGATTGAAACAGACGGAACTGAGCTGACAGAGGAAGTTGCAAGCGGCTTTGAAGATTTTCATTCTCTTGAAACATACGAGGAATTTGCAAGAGACTACTGTTGGGGGAAAGTTATCACAAACATCACTCCGGACGGTACAGCCTTTATGTTTTGCACACAGTATTCAGATACAGATGCATTGACCAAGCTTGGACGCGAAATTATGACGGAGCTTGACTACGTCACTGATGTACACATCGTAGATGAGGTAACATATCAACAAGTTGAGCTTATGTATGGGTATGCTTTTGCCACACTGAATCCCGATGACGATGTGAATGAAACAGTGTATCCGGAACTGAAAGAATTTACTGTTTATGGTTCTAATGGAACATATACTGCCAAGATACCCGATGAAACAGTAATGGGACTGAGGGAACAGTATACTGATTATGAGCAATATCTGATGTTTGTTGAATTTGCTGATTCTATGATGGAAAAATATAGGGATACTTTAAGATACTTTTCACCCGAAATAATCGGACTTGAATCTGGCAGCGCAGATAATGGTAATTATATCGCCACCTCCGTCTGGACATCCGCCGGCGACAACAACTCCGACGGTAACGTCACCGCCGAGGACGCGGCTGGTATGCTGACCCTCGCCGCACAGATCGGCACCGGCGCGGACATCAAGGCAACCTCCGCCAACGACGTGAACTCCGACGGTACTGTCAACGCTGAGGACGCTGCCGCTGTTCTCGCCTACGCCGCCGCCAACGGCTCCGGCAATGAGGTAAGCTGGGTGGACATCCTCCGCAGATAACCTGCATTTTTCTCATTACGATGTTCCTTTTTAAATTTGTGTGAATTTGGGATGTTTCCCCCCGGACGCTGGTTCGGGGGGATTTTTCCGCAAAGCAAATCATTTCACAGAAAGTTCCGAAATTGCCGTGAAATATTCCGTTTTTTCTATTGACATCATCCCGGAATTTCAGTATAATGATATTGTATGTGCCGTGCAGCACATAAATAAAAGATAAGGAAATGAGTAGAATGGAACAAGTATACAGCATCCACATGGGGAAAGCAAAGTGCGCTGTTGACCTCGGCGACGGCAGCGAACGCGGCGAATATGTCAACCAGGATTATATCCTGCACACCCTCGGCAGACCCCACAGAAGCATCAGCCTGATGTACTGCTATTACCCCCTCGATGAGGGCTTTCCGGGACGTGCAAGCGTCGTCCATGCAAACCCCGATGTCAGCTTTGCATGGGACTATCCCTATGACGATTATTTCACCTACAAGGGAGGTCTCGGCGGAAACACGCAGGATGAACCGTTCAACTATATGCGTGAGATCCGTGCGCACGGTCAGGATGTCACCCTGACGCTGACCATTGATCCGCATGTATCCGATGAACACCTCGCTGCCATTGGTCAGGATCTCCGCCCGTTCGGCAGAGTCCTCCTGCGCATCAACCATGAAGCAACCGGCAACTGGTTCTCCTTCAACAGAAGATGCACCTATCAGGAGGTCGCTGATTTCTTCGTGCGTGCATCCCGCATCATCAAGGAGAATGCACCCAATGTCCAGACCATCATCTGCATCGGCGGTATTGAGCATCTGGGCAAGGAGGAAATGGAAAAGGAAGCCGAATTTGCACAGACCATTCCGGCAGCGGACATCTGGTCCGTGGATAAGTACATGGCTCTGCACTGGGGCTGGCCCTATGATGTCGCTGAACCCGGCGGAAACAGCCACAGCCGCAGCAAGGTGCGCGATGTGTACGATATGACCAAGGCAAGCTATGAGCGTTACTGCTACCTCAACGGCGGCGAAGCAAAGCCCATGATCATGTCCGAGTTCAACGCCGACGGCGACGTGACCGGTGCTTATGATCAGGCGGCAATGGTGCAGGAGTTCTGCGATATTCTGGAGGAGGAAAATGCGGACTGGTTCACCGGCTTTACATTCTATCAGTTCCGTGACAGAGGCAGACTCGGTCTGGAGATCGAGGATCCCAACAACCCCGATGTCGGCATCGCACAGCCCGTTATGGAAACCTACAAGAAGCTGATCCATTCCGAACGCTTCCTCCCGAAGATGACACAGGGCGATGAAGTGCAGCTGCCCGTGACCCTGCGCTGGGGCAATTCCGAAGATGCCGAGGGTCTGGCGATCCCGCTGCATTTCGAGGGCAACCCGACATTCTGCGAAGTGACATTCGAGGACGAGGGCAACTATATGCTGGAAATCAACGGCTATTGGTTCTATCGCTCTCCCAAGGCAAAGACCATTGACCTGATGTCCGCATTCTACCAGAAGCCCCTGAACGGTGCGTGTGACATGACCCTGAAAATCTTCGCACCGCCTGCAAGCGGCGAAAATGATCTTTCCGTAGAAGACGGTCTGTTCAACTCCTATACAACGATCGAAAAGATGCCGAATATCCGCATTCGTTTCGCGCCGGTGGAGGCATGAGGTTTTGCGTCCGCACTCACCAAATGAAAAATTTCTATGAACATTCCCATGCATTACCAAAAAAGCCTTGACAAATTTTGAAAATGTTGTATAATTTATAATAGGAAATTAAGTTCCGGAGACCAGCGGTGTGAACCGAAGCATCCGGACAATATTAGGAGTGTGTTATTATGGGTATCATTGACAGCCTGAGCGGTGCTGGCCGCGGCGTAAGCGAAAAGGCAAAAAATGTTTCCGAGGTCAATAACCTCAAGAGAAAGATCCTGTATGAGGAAGAGCGTATTGTAGAGATCTTTGCTGACATCGGCAAGAAGTACTACAAGAATCCCGATGAAGACCGTACAGTCATGAAGGCTCTCTGCGATGACATCGACACCAGACGCAGACGTATCAAGAAGATGCGTTTCGAGCTGAACAGTATGCGCGGCTACAAGATCTGCCCCAAGTGCGATGCTGAGGTAAATGAGAAGTTCCAGTTCTGCGGCGTTTGCGGTGCAAGACTGCCCGATTCCGAGGACGAGGATTTTACATCCCTGGAGTCCAACGACTACTACACAGAGAGTGACAGCTTCTTCAACGCTGACACCATCAAGAATTATTGATCCATCATCTGCCGTACCGGAACCCCCGGTGCGGCGGATTTTTATGTGAGGTGTTTTTATGACCAAGCTCCTGATCCGTCTGCTGATCCGCGACCATGAAAATGTACAGGAACCGCAGGTGCGCACGGCATATGGCAAGCTTTCCGGCTGGGTGGGCATCGTCTGCAATCTCCTGCTCTGTGCCGGAAAATTTGCCGCCGGCTTTCTTTCCGGCAGCGTATCCATCATTGCCGATGCGGCAAATAACCTCTCCGATGCCTCCTCAAGTATCATCAGCCTGCTGGGCTTCAAGCTTGCAGAACGCTCAGCGGATGAAGAACATCCCTACGGACACGCGCGGTATGAATATCTGTCCGGCTTTGTTGTGGCGGTTCTGGTCATCGTCATCGGCTTCGAGCTGCTCAAAACCAGTATCTCCAAGCTCATCACCCCCGTTCCGGTCGAGTTTTCGTGGCTTACCATCGCGATCCTTGCCGCTTCCATTCTGGTAAAGCTCTGGATGATGTGCTTCAACCTCCATGTCGGCGGACTGATCCAGTCCTCCGCCCTGAAGGCGACCGCCGCAGACAGCCGGAACGACAGCATTTCCACGCTTGCCGTCCTGATCGCTGCCCTGATCTCCCGCTTTACGGAGCTGGAGCTGGACGGCTGGATGGGTCTGCTGGTGGCAGGCTTTATTCTGTACAGCAGTATCAGCCTGACGAGGGAAGCACTCAGCCCCCTGCTCGGCAAGGCTCCGGATGCAGAAATGACGGAGAAGATCCGTCGGCGCATCCTGTCCTATGAAGGCGTGCTGGGAACGCATGATCTGATGGTGCATGATTACGGTCCGAACCGTATGTTTGCAAGTGTGCATGTGGAAATGGCAGCGGAAAACGATGTGCTGGCAAGCCACGAGGTCATAGATACCATCGAGCATGATTTTCTGCGTGACGGACTGAATCTGGTGATCCATTTTGATCCCATCGTCACCTCGGATGCGGTTGTGAACGATGTCCGGCATGAGATCGCGGAGCTGGTAGCCGCCATTGATCCCTGCCTGACGATCCACGACCTGCGCATGGTGACGGGTCCTACTTACAGCAATGTGATCTTTGACTGTGTGGTGCCGCATCAATTCCGCATGACGGATACACAGCTCCGATCGGAGATCAGCAGGCTTGTGCAGGAAGTACACGAAAACTACAACTGCGTCATCACCGTCGAACACAGCTTTGCCCCCATTCCGAAATGCGCAGGGAATGGGAGTTAAAAACGTTACTTCAAAAGCTCCTGCCTCAGATACAGCAGGAGCTTTTTTTCACGCCTTGATACCTGTACCTGTGTCATGCCGAGCTTCTGCGCGGTCTGTACCTGCGTCATGCTGTGATAGTACCGGTATTCCAGCAGCATCCGGTCAGCAGGCGCAAGCGTTGCCATCATCTGCCGCAGGGCAAGACGGTCGCTGATGCTTTCATCCGGAGCTTCTACGGCAATGTCGATCTGTCCGTCGCCCTCCTCCGGCGCGGTCAGGGAGACCACTGGACTGCACGCGCAGAGTGCAAGGGAAACGTCCTCCGCGCTTGCCCCCGCCTGTTCTGCCAGGACGCTGATGGGCGGATCCTCGCCGGTTTCCTTCAGGATCTGTTCACGCAGCCGCTGCACCCGCATGGAAAGCTCGCGCAGACTGCGGGACACATGCACCGTACCGCCGTCGCGGAACAGCCGTTTGATCTCTCCGAGGATGACCGGGACCGCGTAGGTGGAAAACTGCACGCCGCGTTCCGGATCAAAGGCATTCGCCGCCTTGACAAGCCCCTCACATGCCGCAGAGTACAGATCCTCATAGGGAATGCCCCGGTTCCGGAACCGCCCCGCACACATATGCGCCAACCCAAGATGCTCTTCCGCGCGCAGAGAGCGCAGAGCCTGCGCCGGCGATTCGCGCGGGGGAGTATTGTTCGGCAGAAGGTTCTCTTCATGCGCTGTGGATACAGCCTGCTGCATACGGCTTTTGCCTTCAGCAAGCGGCGTATCGCTGCTGAGAGCTTGTGCCGCCGCTTCAGTTTCAGGCTTCCTCATGCTTCACCCCCAGCTGACGGCGCATGATGAGCGTTGTGCCGTGACCGGGTATGCTCCGCACGCGCAGGGAATTGGTGAAGCTCTGCATGATGGCAAAGCCAAGCCCGGCGCGATCCTCCTCCGGAGCTGTTGTATAAAGCGGTTCCATTGCCTTTTCCACATCCGGAATGCCGCAGCCCTTGTCCGTTACCTTTATGTAGATCATACGCTCCGGCAGAAGCCGCAGGCAGACGGTGATCTCGCCGGTCGTCCCGCGGTAGCCGTGAACGATGCAGTTCGTGACCGCCTCCGAAATGACCGTGCGAAGATCGGCAAGCTCCTGCGCGGTCGGATCCGCCTGGATGAGAAACGCCGAGAGTGCCGCACGCGCGAGAGCCTCATTGGCGGAATTAGCCGGAAAAACGCATTTGAATTCATTGAGTATCTTCATTGCAGTGCCTCCTTTTCAAGTTCATTCTGGATCCGCGCAAGCCGTTCCATGCCTGCCATCCGGAGGATGCGGCGGATGTGCGGGGCGGGATGCAGGAGAATGATCTCCCCGCCCATCGGCTGGAGGACTCTGTAGCGTCCCATGATCAGTCCGATGCCGGAGCTGTCCATAAATGTGACATGCCGGAAATCCAGCACAAGCGTTTTCGGTGAATGCATATACACAGCAGCATCCAGCTCCATGCGCACTGCGCCGGCACTGTGATGGTCGATCTCGCCGTCCAGAACGGCGGTCAGGCGGGAGCTTTCAAGATCGTATTGCAGTTTCATGATCGTTACATCCTTTCTGTGATCGTTCCCGCAGACCTGGATGCAGGACGATCCGTATGATACCCCTATTGTACCACAGATACCCTGTCAGAATCTGTCAGAATCCGCTGGACAGGCATAAAAATCATTATCACGCTGTTTCGGCATTTTTTCAAAATAGCCCTTGACATATTCCGGAAATGTGGTATAATTAAAGGTAAGTGTGTGCATAATTCCCGCACCTTTTGCCATACTATAGGTATGCTGAAAAAAGGAGGGAACGCTATGCGTGAAAACTGCGGAGAATACAATCCCCCGCGCGAGGAATCACCCGATGCGTCACAGGAGAAGGAGGAGAGCCTGCTGGAACAGCGGCTGGATGAAAATGAGCTGATCGAAAAGACCGGCAGCGTCCAGACCCAGAATGCCAAGCATCTCATCCACTGCCTGACCATTATCGGACAGGTGGAGGGGCATTATGTGCTGTCCTCCCAGAACAAGACGACCAAGTATGAGCATATCATTCCTGCATTGGTCGCCATTGAACAGGACCGGAGCATTGAGGGGCTGATCATCATCCTCAATACGGTCGGCGGTGATGTGGAGGCAGGGCTTGCCATTGCGGAGCTGATCTCCGGCATGAAGACCCCCACTGTATCCCTTGTGGTTGGCGGCGGGCATTCCATCGGCGTGCCGCTGTCCGTCAGTGCAAAGCAGTCCTATATCGTCCCGTCCGCGTCCATGACCATTCATCCCGTCCGCATGAACGGCATGATGCTCGGTGTCCCGCAGAGTCTGTCCTATATCGACCGGATCCAGGACAGGATCATTGATTTTGTCACAAGGCAGAGCAATATCGGCGAGGAGCAGTTCCGCCGTCTGATGATGAATACCCAGGAGCTGGCGACCGATGTCGGCTCGGTGGTATCCGGTGCGCAGGCAGTGGAAATGGGACTGATCGACCATCTCGGCAGTCTGTCCGATGCGATCGAAGGGCTGTATGCACTCATTGAAGCCGGGGAAACACGTTACCCCGATGCAGTATAGATTCTTTTCCGCCGCAGGGCGGATACATAACCGGAGGTTTTTATATGTCTGTTATTGATGCGATCATTCAGGGAATCATCCAGGGTCTGACGGAATTTCTGCCCGTGTCCAGTTCCGGTCATCTGATGCTGTACGCCTATCTGACAGGTACGGAGCAGAGTGAAACCGGCTTTCTGTTTTCTGCATTCCTCCATCTCGGAACCCTTCTTGCCATCTGCATTGCCTTCTGGAGTACCGTCAAGGCACTCGTGCTGGAGCTTGGCGGCATGGCAAAGGATCTCTTTACCGGACAGCTGTTCAAAAAAGGACTGGAAAACCCCGAACGCCGCATGATCGTCATGCTCCTGCTCTCTCTTGCAGTACTTGTGCCGTTCTATTTCCTGCGTGACTTCATTACGCATATCGCGCAGACCTACCTGATCGCACTGGGCTGCTTTTTCCTCTATACAGCCCTCATTCTGTTCCTCTCCGACCGCTGTAAGGCAGGAAGGAAGGAGGCAAAGGATCTGACATGGAAGGAAGCACTCACAGTCGGCATTTTCCAGGCAATCGCCCTGTTTCCCGGCATTTCCAGAAGCGGCTCCACCATCTGCAGCGGTCTGTTTGCCGGCATGGATCGTGACACCGCAGTGAAATATTCCTTCATGCTCGGCATCCCCACCATTCTGGCAGGCTGCCTTGTCGAGATCAAGGATGCCGTTTCCTCCGGCGTGATGCCGTGGAATGAGCTGCCCGTTTACATGATCGGCTTTGCAGTTGCCGCCGTTGTGGGCGTGCTGGCGATCCGCATGGTGGATCTGCTCGTGAAATCCAATAAATTTAAATATTTTGCAGCATATACCCTGCTGCTCGGTCTCGTCGTTGTCGGCATCGGCATCGCAGGACTGGTGCGCTGATGTCCGGAGCTGCTGCACCGGAGGAAAGGAGTAAGGCGTGGCTGACGAAAAGAAAAGCAATGCACCAAAGAAAAAAGTAGAAGTCCCCAAGGAAGAACCGCCGAAGGAACCAGAAAAAAAGGAAGAAGAAACCTGTCCCGACAATCATAAATGGTCCATCGTCCTGTTTGCAGCGTCCATTCTGCTGCTGATGGTCTCCCTGATCCAGGGCAGCTCCGTCTGGTATGAGGTACATAAGATACTCAAGGGCTTTTTTGGTCTGCCCCTGCTGACGATCCCGTTCATGCTTGGTTACATTGCCATGCAGCTCGACAAGGATGAAAAGCCTCAGCATGTACTCCGGCGCACGGGAAATGGTCTGCTGCTGGTCGGCTTTTTCTGCTCCTTCCTGGAGATCATGTTCGGCGGCGGACGGCTGCTCGATCACAATATCAGCTCTGCAATGCAGCTGCTTTATGAGGAAGGTCTTGCCTGGAGCGGCGGCGGTATGATCAGCGCGCTGATCTCCATGCCCCTGCTGAATCTGGCGGGCGACATCGGCTCCAAGATCATCATTACCCTGATGCTGTTCGTCAGCGGTATGTTCCTGACCAAGAAGACCCTGACAGAATTTCTGCACATGCTCGGCGTACCGTTCCAGACCCTCTGGCAGCTTCTGCATGAGGAGTACGACGAAGATGAGGAGCTGGAGGAATATGCCGACGAGGAGCCGGAGCTGACAGCAGCGCAGACAGAAGCCGATTCCAACCGCGAGGCATTCGCCATTGCGGACAGCGTTCATGAGAACCGCCAGAATGAGGACTTCCTGATGGATGTGCCGCTTGGAGACGAGATGCAGGCGGAAATGTCCGAGGAGGATGCCGCAATGTTTGCCGCATTGGAGGCTGGCACCGCTGCTGCGGAGGAAGCTAGTGAGACGGATGCCGCACTTGCAGAAATGATGCGCATGGCAGAAGAAGTCGGCAGCGGGGGGACCGCTGAAGCTGAGAACGCGGAAACAGAGCTGCTTGAAGCAGCAGTTCTCGGCGATCCCGACGCAGAGATCGAAGAAATGATGCGCCTCAATGCGGAGAAGCCCCGCAAGAAGACAAAGGAAGAACAGCGTCAGGAGGCTGTGACGGAAATTGCAGTAGAGATCGCCCAGCAGGCAGAGGCGGAGGAAAATGCGGATGACTACCGTATGCCGCCCATTCACTATCTGTGCAGAGGTGAGAGCTACGGCAGATCTCCGGAAGCGGACAAGGAGAAAGAGGAAGGCAGACAGAAGCTTATCAGCGTTCTGCAAAGCTTCAATATCAGTGCGAAGATCGATCCCGAAAGCATATCGCGCGGTCCGTCCGTTACCCGCTACGAGGTACAGCCTGCCGCCGGCATCAAGGTGAACCGCATCACCGGTCTTGCGGACAATATCGCCCTGAGCCTTGCCGCTGAGACCGTGCGTATTGAAGCCCCCATCCCCGGAAAGCCTGCCATCGGCATTGAGGTGCCCAATTCCAGAAGGGACAAGGTATCCCTGCGTGAGATCCTGGAATCCAAAGCCTTCCGCGAAGCGGAAAGCAAGCTTGCCTTTGCTGTGGGCAGGGACATTGCCGGCAATATCATCATCGGCGATATTGCAAAAATGCCCCATATGATCATTGCAGGTACGACCGGTTCCGGTAAGTCCGTCTGCACCAATTCCATCATCATGAGCATCCTCTATCACGCAAAGCCCACCGAGGTCAAGCTTATCCTGATCGACCCGAAGATCGTAGAATTTCGCGTCTATGACGGCATTCCCCATCTGCTCATCCCCGTTGTCACCGACCCGAAGAAGGCGGCTGGCGCGCTCAACTGGGCAGTAAAGGAAATGCTTGAACGCTACAGCACCTTTGCAGAAAACGGTGTGCGTGACCTGGGCGACTACAACCGTCTCTGTCAGGAACGCGAGGGACTCGAACCCATGCCGCAGATCGTCATTGCCATTGACGAGCTTGCCGATCTGATGATGGCATCCTCCAAGGAGGTCGAGGACTCCGTCTGCCGTCTGGCACAGATGGCGCGAGCCGCCGGAATGCACCTGATCATCTCCACACAGCGTCCGACTGCGGATGTCGTGACCGGTCTGATCAAGGCAAACATCCCCAGCCGTATCGCGCTCTATGTAAAGGAGCAGATCAGCTCCCGTATCATCCTGGATACGGGCGGTGCGGAAAAGCTCCTCGGCAACGGCGATATGCTCTACTTGCCGAATGGTCAGATCAAGCCCATCCGCGTGCAGGGCTGCTATGTCTCCACACAGGAGATCGAGCGCGTGGTCAGCTTCGTGAAGAAGGAATCCGTCAGCGAATATGACGAGAATATCATCCAGGCAGTGGAACAGATCACAGCCACCAGCAATGAAAAGGAAGCCCCCGCTGCGGAGCCGGAAAACCCGCTTGATGCAGATGCAGAACTGATCGAAAAGGCAATTGAAGTGGTTGTCTATGCCGGACAGGCTTCCACCAGCAACCTCCAGAGACGGCTGAAGCTCGGCTATGCCCGTGCTGCAAGGATCATGGATGAGCTGGAAGAAATGGGCATCATCGGACCCTATGAGGGCGCAAAGCCCCGCCGTGTCCTGCTCTCCAAGCTGGAGTACGAGGAACGCAGACAGCGCAAGTTTGATGAAACAGCGGCAGAACCTGCATCATCGGAGGAAGCCGCACCGGAATCCCCCGATGAGGACGAACCGCCGTTCGATATGATGTGAGGAGGAAACATGTATGGCAAAGCAGAAGACCCCCGTTTCTAATAAGAAGAAATCTAAAAATTCTATTCTGTATACCATTGTAGTGACCATCCTGTTTGCCATCGCCTGCCTCAACGGCTGGCTGACCCAGCAGCAGGAAACGCCGGAAGGGGAGTTCGCGCTCTCCGACGCGGAATTTCAGGTGCATGTCATTGATGTCGGGCAAGCGGACAGTATTCTGGTCATTGCCGACGGAGAAGCCATGCTGATCGACGCTGCTGAATCCGGCAATGCAGAGACCATTTTAGAATATCTTGCAGCCCAGAACATCACAGAGCTGAAATATGCCGCTGCGACCCACATGCACGCCGACCACATCGGCGGCTATGGCAAGGTGCTTTCCGGCATCAAGGTAAAGACCGTATTAGAGCCGGTCTATGCGGATTCCCTTGTACCGACGACCAAGGTCTACGAGCGTTATCTTGACGGCATTGATGCAGCAGGTGCCAAGCTCCGTGCTGCCAAGGCTGGCAGTACCTATGAGCTGGGCGGTGCAGTCATCACAGTACTTGGTCCCGTTTCTAAGGAGACCGACGATCTGAACAATACCTCGCTTGTACTGCGTATCGACTACGAGGATACCTCCTGCCTGTTCACAGGTGATATGGAAAAGCCCGAGGAGGAGGAGATCCTTGCCTCCGGTGCAGATTTAGATGTGGATTTCCTGAAGGTTGGACATCATGGTGCAAGAACCTCCTCCAGCGAGGCGTTCCTTGCCGCTGTGACACCGCAGTATGCGGCGATCTCCTGCGGAAAGGACAATGATTATGGTCATCCCACACCCGAGGCTCTGGAGCGTCTGGGCGCACATACGGATAATATCCGCACGACAATGGATGAGGGTACGCTTGTGTTCAGCTATGACAAGGATACCGGTACATGCAGCTTTGCGGGTACAAAGAAGTAAGGAGTAGGTCTATGATTATCATTGACAGAATCGAAGGCGAATATGCCGTTGTAGAGGCAGAGGAGGAAATGCTGCAGATCTGTGTTTCCGAGCTGCCGGAAGAAGCAGGTGAGGGCGACATCCTTGTGCAGACGGAGAACGGCTGGACGGTGGATGCAGAAGCAACACAGGCACGCCGCGAAGCCCTTGCCGCGCGCAGGCGCAGAATGCTGGATGGTGGGGAAGCATGAAGACCATCATCATAGGCGGCGGTGCTGCCGGCTGCTATGCTGCCATCCATGCGGCATATGCCGGACAGCGGGTGCTGCTGATCGAAAAGAACCCGATCATCGGCAAAAAGCTCCGCATTACGGGAAAAGGTCGCTGTAATCTGACCAATGACTGCGATCTGGATACCCTGATGCAGAATATCCCCTGCGGCGGGCGATTCCTTTACAGTGCCTTTGCCGCCTGTTCCCCGCAGGATGTGATGGCGTATTTTGAAGGTCTCGGCGTTCGCCTGAAGGTGGAGCGCGGAAATCGGGTATTTCCCGTCAGTGACCAGGCGGCGGAGATCGTGAATGCCCTGTATGATGAGCTGAAGCGTGCGGGCGTAGAGCTGATCACCGGCACGGTCACGGAGCTGTGCATTCAGGATGGCATCTGCACCGGCGTGCGGTGCGGTGACAGAGAATATCAGGCGGACCGCGTGATCCTTGCGGCAGGCGGTGCGACCTATCCGGCAACCGGCTCGGACGGCAGCGGCTATCGTCTTGCAGAAGCCGCAGGGCATACCATCAGCTCCCTGCGCCCCTCCCTCGTTCCGCTGGAAACGCTGGAGCGAGACTGTGCAGAAATGATGGGCATTTCCCTGAAAAACGTCACACTCCGTCTGAAGCACGACGGGAAGACCGTCTATGAGGAGCTGGGAGAGATGCTGTTTACGCATTTCGGCGTGTCCGGTCCTCTGGTACTCAGTGCCTCTGCACATATGGACAAGGAGGGGCTGTACACCCTGCACATTGACATGAAGCCCGCACTGGATATGGAACAGCTGGACAAGCGTCTGCAGCGCGAGATTGCTGCACAGCCGAACAAGCAGCTGCCCTCCCTCATGCGGAAGCTCGTACCCGCCGGCATGGTTTCCCCCATGCTCGGAAGATGTGCGTTCCCGCCGTATCTGCGCGGCAATTCACTCACAAAGGAGCAGCGCAGAAGGATCTGTGAGGTACTCAAGGATTTCAGCTTCACCGTCAGAGGAACGCGCCCGATCGCCGAAGGCATCATCACAAGGGGCGGTGTACTCTGCAAAGAGGTCTCTCCGAAAACCATGGAATCCAAGCTCGTCAAGGGTCTTTATTTCGCCGGAGAAGTCCTCGACGTAGATGCCTATACCGGCGGCTTCAATTTACAAATTGCATTTTCGACTGCGTATCTTGCAGCAAATGCCTGCAATGAAAATTAGTACTTCCCGATGATGCAGGGGCTGTTCTTTGACTTCTGCCAGGAATGTGGCTTTTGCAATCCGAGCGTTTTGCCTTTGTCCCCGCAGGGGGCAATGGCAAAACGACATGGGATTCCAAAGGGATCACATCCCTTTGGCAGGGGGTCAGGGGGACAGCGTCCCCCCTGCAGCATTGGGGAAGTAGCAATCTACATACAAAGGAGTTAGCTATGAAAACAGTCAACATTGCCATTGATGGCCCCGGAGGGGCTGGGAAAAGCAGTATTTCCCGCACAGTAGCCAACGAGCTTGGCTTCATCCATGCCGATACCGGCGCACTCTACCGTGCGATCGGTCTGTATGCGATCCGCACCGGATGTCTGGAAAACGGCACCATCGCACAGGAGATCCCTAATATCCGCGTGGAGCTGAAATTCATCGGCGGCGTACAGCGCGTCCTGCTGAATGCGGAGGACGTGACGGACTACATCCGCAGTCCGGAGGTCTCCATGGCAGCATCCAAGGTATCCGCTGTGCCGGAGGTGCGCGCGCTCCTGCTCGACCTTCAGAAGAAGATCGCCGCAGAAAACAATGTAATCATGGACGGACGCGACATCGGTGCCGTTGTTCTTCCGGATGCAGATCTCAAGATCTACCTGACAGCATCCTCCGAAGAACGTGCAAGCCGCCGTTATCTGGAGCTGCGCGAAAAGCCGGACTGCCCCACCTATGAGCAGATCCTGGCGGATATTGAGGCGCGTGACTATGCGGACATGCACCGCGAGATCGCACCCCTCCAGCAGGCAGAGGATGCCGTGCTCGTGGATACCACCAACATGGGCTTCAATGAGGTCGTTGAGCATATCACTGCCATGATCCAGGATGTCATGGCATAACAGGAGCTGCATCATGCTGTATCATCTGGTTGTATTTTTAGTCAGGGTCGCCTTCGCCGTCTGGTACAATATCCGGGTCGAGGGCAGGGAGAATATCCCGAAAAAAGGCGCATATATCTTCGCCTCCAATCACCGCAGCTATGCCGATCCCGTGCTGGTCGTGATCTGCGGACGCGGAAGATTCAGCTTCATGGCAAAATCCGAGCTGTTTGAGAACAAGGCGTTCGGCTGGCTCATCCGCACACTCGGCGCATTCCCCGTGGAGCGCGGCAAGGGCGATACGGAAGCGATCGACCGCGCCATCTCCCGTGTGCAGGAGGGACAGCACCTCCTGATCTTCCCGGAGGGAACACGCAGCAAGGACGGCAGGGTCGGCAGGGGAAAGACCGGCGTTGCACTCATTGCAGCCAAGGCTGGCGCGGATGTCATTCCGGTCGGGCTGAACTTTGAAGGCAAGCTGCACTTCCGCAGCAGGATCGTTGTCCGTTACGGCAAGCCCATTCCGGCGGCACAGCTTGCACTTGCCGATGACCTGAGCGACCGCGAGCTGCTCCGCACGCTCAAGCGCAGCGTCGTACCGCCCATCATGGATGGCATCAAGGCACTGGTCGATGAGCCGGAGACACCGCCCATGCAGGAGAAGACAGAAGAAACCATGGAAAAGGAGCTGAACTGAGATGCAGATCACAGTAGCGGAATCTGCAGGCTTCTGCTTCGGCGTGAACCGCGCCGTGCAGATGGTCTACAGCGCACTGGAGCGGGGTGAGCAGGTCGCCACACTCGGTCCCATCATCCACAACCGCGATGTTGTTGAGGATATGGTGAAGCGCGGCGCACGTATCATTGATGATGTGAGCGAGCTGCGCGACGGAGAACATGTGGTCATCCGTTCCCACGGTGTCGGACGGAAGGTCTACGAGGAGATCGCACGCCGCGGCAACCCCGTGATCGACGCGACCTGTCCCTTTGTGACGCGCATCCATAAGATCGTCGCTGAAAAAACGGCGGAGGGCTATTTCATCCTCATTGCGGGCGATGAGAGCCATCCGGAGGTGCAGGGAATCGTTGGACATTGTGACGAAAATTATTTTGTTTTTAAGGACGAAAATGTGCTAAATGCTTTTTTTCAAAAAAACGAAAAAAATTTTCAGAAAAGACTTGCAATTGTTTCGCAAACAACGTATAATAGTATATTATGGGGAGAGTGTTTAAAGGTTCTTCCTAAAGACAATCCGAATATCGTAGTTTATGACACGATATGCAGTGCGACAGAAACCCGTCAGTCCGATGCGGCAGCACTCGCTGCAAAGTCCGACTGCATGGTGGTCATCGGCGGCAGACACAGCTCCAATACGGTAAAGCTGTATGATGTCAGCTCCGGCTACTGCAGAACGTATCATATCGAGAATGCGGACGAGCTTAACACTTTAGACCTGTTCAATGCTGAGAAGATCGGCATTACAGCTGGTGCATCGACACCGGCGCATATAATTAAGGAGGTAGTCACTACTATGAGCGAACTGATGAACAAGGAAATGACAGAGGAGGATATCGACTTTGCACAGGCAGTCGAGGATACTTTCAAGAAATTACATACCAACGCACGCGTTAAGGGTATCGTAACCGGTATCAACAGCACAGAGGTTACTGTGGATCTGGGCACAAAGCAGACAGGCTATGTATCCCTGTCCGAGCTGACCAACGATCCTTCCAAGAAGCCGGCTGACATTGTAAGCATCGGCGACGAGATCGACCTGATTGTAATCAAGGTAAACGACCAGGACGGTACTGCAGCCCTCTCCAAGAAGAGAGTGGACGAGCAGCTGGGCGTTGAGAAGGTAGTCAAGGCTAAGGAAGAAGGCACTGTTCTGACAGCAGCTGTAAGCGCAGTTGTAAAGGGCGGCGTGAACGTATTCTACGAGGGCGTTCGCATTTTCATTCCGGCTTCCCAGACTGGTCTGCCCCGTGAGGCATCCCTGGATGGCCTGAAGGGTCAGGAAGTAAAGTTCGTTGTTCTGGAAGTACCGGAGCAGAGAAGAAAGTCCGCAGTCGGCTCCATCAAGGCTGTACAGCGTCAGGAGAAGGAAGCTGCTAAGGCTAAGTTCTGGGAGACCGCTGAGATCGGCAAGGAGTACGAGGGCGAGGTTAAGTCCCTGACGAACTACGGCGCATTCGTAGACCTGGGCGGCATTGACGGTATGGTTCACATTTCCGAGCTGTCCTGGAACAGAATCAAGCATCCGAGCCAGGTTGTATCCGTAGGCGATGTGCTGAAGGTATACATCAAGGATCTGGATCAGGAGAACGACAGAATCTCCCTGGGCTACAAGAAGACAGAGGACAATCCGTGGGAGCAGTTCAAGGCTAACTACGAGGTTGGCGATGTTGTTGATGCAAAGATCGTTTCCGTTACTACATTCGGTGCATTCGCACAGATCATTGACGGCGTTGACGGTCTGATCCACATTTCTCAGCTGGCTGACCGCCGTGTTGAGAACGTAAAGGATGTTGTTGCAGTTGGCGACGAGGTACAGGTAAAGATTACCGGTATCGACCTCGACAGCAACCGTATCTCCCTCTCCATGCGCGCTCTGCTCGATGATGAGGCAGACGAGGAAGATGAGGACTAATCATCCGCTTTCCCTGTGAAATAGCAAGATCCCCTGAGCGATCAGGGGATCTTTGTTGTATATGCAAAAGAATGCGGGACTTATTGGAAAGTCCCGCATTCTGTAATTGCAGAAAAGGCTCAGATCTTTTCTACCTTCATCATATTGGTCATACCGGAAATGCCCAGCGGTACACCGGCGGTGATGACAACCAAATCGCCGTCCTCTACAATGCCGGCAGACTTTGCAGCAGCAACTGCCTTTGCAAACAGCTCGTCCGTATTGGTCTCCTCATCAATGACAAGCGGTGTTACGCCCCAGCTCATGCTCATCTGACGCTGGTTCTCTGCGTCCGTGGTGCAACCCACAATCGGGAATGCCGGACGGTACTTGGAGATCAGGCGTGCCGTCTGTCCGCGCTTGGTAACAGTGATGATCGCCTTGGCATTCAGGTCATGCGCAGTGGTAACGGTTGCATGTGCGATACCCTCTGCAATGCTTGCATTCTCCTCCTCCTTGCGGGTGTCGAATTCGTGCTTGTAGTCGATGTTTTTCTCCGTAGTTGCCGCGATCAGCACCATCGTGCGGACTGCCTCCACGGGGAACTGACCGGCAGCTGTTTCACCGGACAGCATGATTGCACTGGTACCGTCATAGATCGCATTTGCAACGTCTGTGATCTCCGCACGGGTCGGTCGCGGATTGCTGATCATGGATTCCAGCATCTGAGTTGCTGTGATGACCTGCTTGCCCGCATTGTAGCCCTTGGAGATCAGCTCCTTCTGGATCGCCGGGATCTGCTCAAACGGGATCTCTACGCCCATGTCGCCGCGGGCAACCATGATGCCGTCTGCTACTTCCAGGATCTCGTCAATGTTCTGTACGCCCTCCAGATTCTCGATCTTGGCAATGATGCGCACATTGAACCAGCCCAGGCTGTGTGTGAACTTACGCAGATAGTTGATGTCCGCAGAGGTGCGCACAAAGCTTGCTGCAATGAAATCATAGCCCATCTTGGCACCGAACTCCAGGTCGCTCATATCCGCATCGCTCAGGTACGGCATGGAGAGCTGTACACCGGGTACGTTGATGCTCTTGTTGTTGGACAGGATGCCGCCGTGAATGACGCGGCAGATAATATCGGTCTTGGCGATCTTCTCAACCAGCAGCTCGATCAGACCGTCATTGATCAGGATGCGTGTACCGATGGTCACGTCATGGGGGAGCTTGTCAAATGTAATGCTGCCCACCTCATTGGTGCAGGGGACATCCAGCGTGGTCAGCGTATAGAGGTCGCCGTCGAAGATCTCAACAGGCTTGTCATCCACGAACTTGCGCAGACGAACCTCAGGACCTCTGGTATCGAGCATAGTAGCGATCGGAAGGTTCAGCTCATCACGCAGCTTTACGACTTCCTTGAAACGCTTTTCGTGCGTTGCATAGTCGCCATGTGAAAAGTTGAATCTTGCAACGTTCATGCCCGCAAGCATCATTTCGCGCAGGATGTTTTCATCATCCGTTGCAGGTCCGATAGTACATACGATCTTAGTTTTTCTCATCATCAACACTCCGTTCCGGTGCAGCAAATTTCGGTAAAACCAAAAACAAATTTCACCATTTTATATTATACCGCATAAAACACAGAAATGCAACCTTTTTCATGTTAAATTTATATCAAATTTTGTGTGAATTGTGCAGAACACCGAAAACGCGTGGTTTTTCAGCAATAATTTCGGCATCGTTTTTTCAAAACCACTACTTTTCAAAAATTCGAAAATCGTGTATAATATAAATATAGGAAAAAATACCGACTTCTGAAAGGATGATGCCATTGAAAAAGAAACTCCAATTCATCAAGGGCTTCTCAGAAAAACTTCTGGAAGCCGTCCGCTCCGTCCTGCCGATCGTAGTGATCGTGCTGATACTGTCAGGTACGCTCCTGCGCGGAGAGATCACAGGTTACACCCTGCTGTCGTTCCTGCTGGGTGCTGCCATGCTGATCGTCGGCAGTGCGTTCTTCACGCTTGGTGCGGATGTATCCATGATGCCGATGGGCGAGGAGATGGGTGCCCACCTCGTCAAGTCGCGAAAGGTCTGGCTGATCGTACTGATATGCTTTATTATAGGCTGTATCATTACCATCGCGGAACCCGATCTCAAGGTACTTGCGGAGCAGGTTCCCATTGTGGAATCGCAGGTACTGATCTATGCTGTTGCCGCCGGAATCGGATTATTTCTGGCACTGTCGTTTCTGCGAATCCTCTTCCAGATCCGGCTCTCGTACATACTTCTGTTCTTCTACGCACTCATTTTTATTCTGATGCTGTCACCGCTGATCCCGAATGACTTTATTGCCATTGCCTTCGACTCCGGCGGTGTGACCACTGGTCCCATCACCGTGCCGTTCATCATGGCTCTGGGTCTGGGTCTGGCATCCCTCCGCGGTGACAAGACTTCCCAGGAGGACAGCTTCGGACTGGTCGCACTCTGTTCCGTCGGACCGATCCTGACGGTTCTTCTGCTGGGTATCTTCAGCGGTACGGAGGGCGTAACTGCCGCAGAGCAGTCTGCAGCAGAATACACCAGCCTCGGAGGGCTGTTCGGCGCATTCCTCCATGCCATACCGGAATATGCATTGGAGGTAGCGGGCGCGCTCCTGCCGATCCTGGTGTTCTTCCTGCTTTACCAGTGCTTTGCACTGCGCCTGCCGAAGCGTCAGCTGATGCGTATCGGCGTGGGTCTGATCTATACAGCACTGGGTCTGACGATCTTCCTTGCCGGCGTGAATGTCGGCTTCATGCCGATGGGTCATGCCATTGGCAGCGCACTTGGCGGGAGCAGCTATGCATGGGTGCTCGTGCCGCTCGGCGCACTTATCGGTTATTTCATCGTTGCCGCAGAGCCGGCAGTCCATGTGCTGAAAGAGCAGGTGGAGGACATCACAGACGGCGGTATCTCCGCACGGACGATGGGCATTGCACTGGCTGTGGGCGTATCGGTATCCGCAGGCGTATCGCTCCTGCGCGTGCTGACAGGTCTGCCGCTTCTGTACATTCTTCTGCCGTGCTATGCAATTGCGCTGGCGATCTCGTTCTTTGTTCCGCCGATCTATACCTCCGTATCCTTCGACTCCGGCGGTGTGGCATCGGGTCCCATGACAGCAACCTTCCTTCTGCCGCTGGCACAGGGCGCATGTGCGGCAGTTGGCGGCAATCCGCTGACGGAGGGCTTCGGCGTGGTAGCAATGGTTGCCATGACACCGCTGCTGACCATCCAGACGCTTGGTCTGATCGCAAAGCTCCGCAGCAGAGTCAAGCCCACAGAAGCCACCCTTGCTCTCACTGAAGGCGAGCTTCTGGAATTTACAGTTGGCTGGGATGAATAAGCCGGCGGCACAGCCGCCTTTCATAAGGAATGGAGGTAAAACCATATGCAGGGAACATATAAATTCGTGGCAGTGATCGTGGATTTCAGTGTCCGTGAAAAGCTGCTGCACGTTCTGAATCATTACTGTGCGCTGCCGAAGGCGGCAACGCACGGACACGGATTTGCAGATTCCGATGTGCTGGAAATGCTGGGATTCTCCGAAAACCGCAAGGCAGTCGCACTGCTGTCGCTCGATGCACAGCTTGTGGGCGGCTTATACCACCTTCTGGACACGGAGTTGAAGATCCAGGAGAAGGGCATGGGTATTGCATTCACCATGCCGATCTCTGCCGCAAGCGGTTTCTGCGGCAAGCTGATGCAGTTCACAGCCATTAAGGAACAACAGAAAGGGGAGGAGCTTATGCCGACGAAATTTGAATATACACACGAGCTGATCGTTGCGATCGTGACCAAGGGCAATGCCAGCGAGGTAAAGGAGGCAGCCAAGAAAGCCGGTGCCAAGGGCGGCACGACCGTGCATGGTCTGGGACTCGGCGGCGAGGAGGCGGCGCGCTTCCTGGGCATCTCCATTCAGGAGGAAAAGGACGTTGTTCTGATCGTAGTTGATAAGGAACACCGCGAGGAGGTCATGAGATCCATCGTTTCTGCCTGCGGCATCGAAAGCGAAGCACGCGGCATCTGTTTCTCACTCCCCGTAGACAGCGCGATCGGTCTTCGCTGAGTGCGGGCGCGGAGCCCACGCTGGGCGCGGAGCCCGCGCGGGCGATTCGCGTTTGTGAGATTTGCTGTGGAGTGAATTGGGCTTTTCGCGATAGGGTTTACTGAACCGCATGATGCCTTATTCGCTTCGCTCAAGCGGCATCATAGCTATTGATAGTATAAAAAAGGACAGTACTTCTGTGTGTACTGTCCTTTCTTTCTGCTATCAAGAGCCATGATGCTCTGCGAAGCATTTAGTAAACCCTATCGCGAAAAGCCCGATTACCCTCACAGCAGATCCTGCAAACGCGAATGGCGGCGCGGGTTTCGCGCCCGGTGCTTAGTCAATACTCTGTACCTGTTCCACCAGCGTCTGCTTCTTCATGCCGTGCAGGGAGAGGAGTGCTGTGCAGAAGGCAACTGCAAATGCAGCTGCGGCGGCAAGCCAGATCAAGGGGAGGGGTTCGGCATAGTTCAGCCTTGCGCCGTGATCCTCCTCCAGCGTCATCATTCGCAGAAATTCCTCCGTACCAAAGAGCATTCCTGCTGCAAGCAGGGAGGATACAATGCCCGATGTGACAGCATACTGCAGACATTCTACGGCGGTCAGACCAATGAGCTGGCGGTCCGTCATGCCCACGCACTGCATGGAGGCAAGCTCGCTTCTTCGGTTGAGGATACCCGTCGAGATGATATTCACCAGGTTCACAATGGCGATCAGGGCGATCATGATAATAATGAAGGTCATTACAAGCTTCACCAATGCGATCGTGGAATTGACCACCTTGTTCTCCAGATATAAATCTTCCCCGAGCTCCATCGTTTCATGTGCTTTCAGATACTGCACCGCCTCGCGGTACAGACTTTCATCTTTGAGACTGCATAGGAATACTTCTCCCGATGTACGTTCACGGTAGTTCGGGTAATCCGCCTCATACTGCGGAAGCGTTGCGATCAGTTCCACATTATTGTCCGTGATGTCGTTTTCGATGCAGTAATCCTCGTCCGGTGTCGCACAGCGTTCTGTCACTTGATATGTCGCCGGATAATTTTCATACTGATAGTAATACGGAATTGTCGTTTCCCCGGTGATGCCGTCCTGGTGTGTATATTTCTTCCATTCCTTCTGCTCCTCGGCGGAAAGTGCTTCGTATTCCTCTGCAGAGATCGTGAGCTGACGAAGGATCTTGACAGTCAGTGTATCCATTTCCTGGATCTTCCGGATCGTTTCCCATTTGTTCTGATCTACGATCTCCTCGGAACGTGTCAGCATGATATAGCCGCCCTTTGCCGCAAGTTCCTCATAGGAAATGGGCGGTTCACCGGCAAACTGTGCGTCATAGCTTGCCTTATTATGATAGGAAATGATGACCGGTGCGACCTCTTCATCGGATACATGACAGTTTCCGAAGCCGGAAGTATTGATGTGTATATCGGAAAAATAACCGCATTCTTCCAGATCCTGCAGCGATTTTTGATAATCAAGCGGATGGTAATCCCCCATTTCCTCATGGATGAAGAAATCAAAGTCGATGCCGTAGCTTTCCATAATATCCAGATACCCCTGCTCCACGGAATCCAGTACATAGCGGAAGCTTGCAAAGAGCGTGATGGAGATGGTCAGCGATACCACCGTGATGGCAAAACGCTTGGGCGCACGGCGGGTGTTTCTTGCGGCAAGCTTGCCGACCCAGCCGAAAAGCAGACCGAAGAGGGAGAATCTTTTCACTTTTTTCACAGTATTGCTCCGGTTGCTGATCGCCTGCATGGGGGACATTTTGACAATGCGCATACCCGTTGCATAGGCGGAGAGCCACACCCACACATATCCCGTCAGGGCGGCGATCAGCAGCAGCCACGGATTGACGGAGAACTGGAGGATCTCAGCCTCTTTTGCATCGGATCTGAAGAATACATCCATGATGCCGGAAACCGTTACGATCCGGAACGCAAGATAGGTCAGTCCTACGCCGCAGAGCATACCGATCGGGATGCCGATAACGGAAAGCAGTGTTCCCTCCATCGTGATGATGCCTACGACCTGCTTCGGCGTTGCGCCGATGGACTGCAATACACCGAACTGCCGTTCGCGTTCTTTTGAGGAAATTTCAAACGCCGTGTCAATGACAAGGCGCATTGCCATTGCAAGGAAGATGACAAAGACATAGAACAGTGCAAAGATCTGGGCGATGTTATACCATGCTTTCAGTCCGATGAAATCGTACTGCATCAGCGGGTAATTTATGTCAAAATCTTTGAACATGCCCTCCAGATAGGAATAGCCCACACCGGCTTTCTCAAAGGCAGCGTCCATGACCTCATCATCATAGCGGACATCCTTTTCGAGAAAAATGATCGCACGGAAGGTTCCCTCCCCCTTGTTCTGCACAAGGGTACAGCTTTCGATGCCGTCGCATTTTTTCAGAATATTGCCCTGTTCCTTCGTTACGGAATAGAGCATGTAGTGGTAGGGGGCTTTGTCATAGGCATTCGCACGAAGACAGCCCAGGATGGTGGAAAAGCCCGTGAACAGCATTGACATGAGTGTGAGAGCCGCCGCAATGCTGCAGATCGTGAGGATGGAATGCCGTTTCTGAGAGAAGATATACCGGCTTGCCAATAACCGCTGAAATCTCATAGCCATTCCCCCTTACTTCTGTCCGGTCAGCTCGTCACGGATGATCTTTCCATCCGTGAGCGTCATGATCCGGTCGCACTGGAGCGCGATATTCTCATCATGTGTGATGATGAGCATGGTCTGGTTGAACTCGCGGTTCGACTTGCGCAGGAGCTGCATGATCTCCACGCTGTTTTTGCTGTCCAGATTGCCGGTCGGCTCATCCGCCAGGATCACGCTCGGAGAGGTGAACAGCGCACGTCCGATGGAGACACGCTGCTGCTGTCCGCCGGAAAGCTGGGACGGCAGATGCAGGCGGCGTTCCTTGAGATCAAGCAGTGTGAGAAGTTCGTCAAGCTGTTCGCGCTTGGGTTTGCGTCCGTCCATGATGACGGGGAGTGTGATATTCTCCTCCGCATTGAGTACGGGGATGAGGTTATAGAACTGGTAGATCAGTCCCACCTGCCGTCTGCGGAAGATGGCAAGGTTATGGTTGTTCTGCTTGTAGACATCCTGTCCGTCAAGCAGCACCTTGCCGGAGGTCGGACGATCCACACCGCCGAGAATGTGCAGAAGGGTCGATTTTCCCGAACCGGACGGACCGATGACCGCCGTCATCTGTCCCTTCGGGATGGTGAAGGACACATCGTCCAGAGCCTTGACTTCATTTTCCCCCTTGCCGTAGGTCTTGCAAAGGTGTTCCACTTTCAATAATTCCATGCTGGTTCCTCCTTGGTGAATCATCATCTGGGGTGTCGCGGGGCAGTTTAGGCAGACCGCGGTAAAGAAAAGTTGATTTGCGTGTTCCTATGTGGTGTTCTGTTTTTATTATAGCATAGAAAAATCACTTTCGCGTGACATCCATATTACAATTTTGTCACTTTACGGAACTTGCAAATCTCCGCACAGCATGGTATAATAGAAATAACAGCTTTATCGAAAATCTCTTTTCTTAGGAGTGGTGTACTTGAAACTGTCCCCCCCCCCTGCCCCCTCCCGAAGGGAGGGGGATTTAGGGGCGGTGCTGCGCACCGCCACCGCCAAAGACTACAGCCTTATTCAAGAAAGGAACACCATCATGCCAAGAATCCTCCTCGTCGAAGACGACACCCAGCTTGCACGCAATCTCGTCCGCTTCCTGCAGTCCGAAGGCTTTGAGGCGGTGCATACTGCCGGTCAGACCGATGGACTGGCAGCATTTGAAACCATGCATTTTGACTGTGCTTTGGTGGATGTGTCCCTGCAGGACGGCAGCGGCTTCTCTGTCTGTGCCGCCATCAAGGCAAGATCCAGTCTGCCCGTTATTTTCCTTACCGCCTCCGCAGATGAAGCCTGCACCGTTGCGGGCTTTGAGGTCGGTGCGGATGACTATATCGGCAAGCCCTTCCGCCCCCGCGAGCTGATCGCCCGCATGAAAAATGTCATGCGCCGCCACCAGATCCCCTCGCCGCTGCTCCGCTGCCAGAATGTCACCATTGACCCCGCGCGCGGTACTGTCACAAAGAACGGCATGGAGATCTTTCTTTCCGCGCTGGAATACCGTCTGCTCCTTGTCTTTTTCAGCAATAAAGAGCAGCTCCTGTCCCGTGACCGCCTGATCGACGAGCTGTGGTCAGTGTCCAGTGAATTTGTATCGGACAATACCCTCAATGTCTACATGAAGCGTCTGCGTGAGAAGATCGAGGACGACCCCCAGCATCCGTCCATCATCCGCACCGTCCGCGGTCTCGGCTATAAGGCGGTGGAAGGATGATGCGCAGCCCGGAGGTGCGCATCCAGACCGGACTGCACCTGTTATGTACATTGGCGGGCTTCACTGTCTGCTGCTTTCTGCATCTTCCGGCGGCGTTCCTCCTGCTGGGAGTTTCGCTCCTGACGCTTGGCATAAGCCTGTATTTTCACCACAGACGGAACCGTTCACTGTCCGCGCTCTGCGATGAGATCGACAGCATCCTGCATGGTGCGGAGCAGGTTTCATTCCAGGCATTTCAGGAAGGGGAGCTGAGCATTCTTTCCTCCGAGATCCAGAAAATGACCATCCGTCTGCGTGAGCAGAATACTCTGCTGCACCAGGACAAGCAGTACCTGAAGGAATCCATGGAAGATATTTCCCACCAGCTCCGTACACCCCTGACATCCATGATCCTGATCCTCGGCATGATGCGCGAGCCGGAGCTGCCCCGCAGACAGCGCATGGAATATCTGCAGGAGCTGTACAGCCTGCTGGCACGGATGCAGTGGCAGATCGAGACCCTGCTCAGCCTGTCACGCCTGGAGGCTGGCGCGGTGGCATTCCAGCGTGAGACCGTACATTGTGCCGCGCTCATCCGCGCTGCACTTGACCCCATTTCCATTGCAATGGAGCTGAAAAATATCACCGTGGATATTCGTCTGGAGGGTGCGCCGGAATTTCAGGGGGATATGCAGTACTGCACGGAGGCACTGAGCAATCTCCTGAAAAACTGCATGGAGCATACGCCGGAGGGCGGCAGGATCACCATTACGGCGCAGGAGAATGCGATCTATACAGGGCTTATCATCACCGACACCGGCAGCGGCATCGCACCGGAGGCACTGCCCCATATTTTCGAGCGTTTCTACCGTTCTTCGGATTTTGCAAAGAACGGTTACGGCATCGGGCTTGCCTTTGCCAAAAAGGTCATCACCGCCCAGAACGGCAGCCTACAGGTGCGCAACGCCAAAGCAGGCGGCGCAGAGTTCGACCTGCGGATTTATAGGACGGTGGTGTAGGGGGTGGACTGTTTTGGGGTTCACAGTCCTTCGCAGAGATCAGTATAAAAACCTCCTGCACGGATGTGCCGGAGGTTTTCTTTTGCTATGTGCAAAACACTTGCTTTATAGGCGTAGATGTGTTATAATTGAATCATTAGAAATAACATTCGTGAGAACGGAGAGGAGCAAACCATGATTACAATCAGCTGTACAAAAAACGAATTTACTGTGCAGGGGACATTCGATATGGGCTATATGGGAATATACGCAGATGAGCAGATCCATATTCTTGCAAAGAATGACGAGGTTCGCAGATGGAGGAGCGTCACCGCCGCACTGAATGCGGAACACTGCACCGATGCAGAGCTTGCAGCATTCCTAACCGATCATTTCAATGCACTGGAGCAGAAAATCAGTCGAAACCGCAAATCCATTAATGACAATTTCCTTGTCAGGCTTTTTACTGATATGGATGCCTGCGGTCTGGAATTTTGGGAATATGACGAGCTGACCGTCCAGTCGGCTCTGCCGGAAGATCCTGACGAGATGGTATATCCCCCAAAATGGGATATTATGAAACAGCTTCAAGAGGAATATGATGCCTCCCCAAATGACGGCACCGCTCTGAAAATGGATGCAGAAGCCGTATTGCGCCAGCATTTCCCCATGTTCAACTTGGATGCACTGCTGGATTTTGTCGTGCCAGAATATCTGACACTTGATGACAGGGGTATTAGCTTCCAGTGTTCGGATGCTTTGGGCAATGTCATTCTCTGCAGTGCATATGATCGTCTGGACGAACACTTTGTCTTTACAGACTGGCATAATTTCTGATTTTCAAAAGGCTATAATATTTTGACAAACTGCGCTTCTGCATCTGAATGGTGCAGAAGCATTTTAATGCCTCTGCACCTCCGGCAGCACTGCGTCCACATCCACATAATAATGCCGGTAATCGCCCTTTCTCACATACACCGGAACCTGCGCATCCATCAGAATGCTGGTCGGATCAAAATAAAGATTCCGGCTCTGGAAGAGGTGAAGCACACCGGTATCCGGATCGGTATAGGAGCATTCGGCAAGATAGGGCGTTCTGCCGTTGACACGGACATTATAGTTCGGCATGACGCTTGTCACGGTCGCCATGACATAATGCCCCTCATTGAAAAGCTCACGGCATATCCCGCGTCTGTGAAGCATGAGCAGGAGAAAGAGGATGCCCAGGATCAGGAAGATGCCGCCGATCCCCCCGAATACCATAAGGAACAGCCCCTGACCGCTGCCGGCTGTCAGTCCGATGCCAAGCAGCACGAAGATCAGCCCCAACGGTGCAAAGATCATCCCGATGATGTCGAGCGCGGAACATGAGAATTTGGGCTTGCGATTACTGTACATAGATGTACCCCTTTCGTGTCAGAGCGTGTTTAGTATCTGTAGATAGCTGGATTTTTGAGCAGATTTGCGCTGTGTCACAGCGCGAAAGCCGCAGCAATACAGGCTTATATCTAACGCCTGCATACCATTCATGCTCATACAATATCCTGACTCACATTCAGGCATACTGTATGTATTGCAAGGATTTCGGGCAAAGACACGGTGCAAAGATGCCAAAAAGACGGCTATTGGAAGATACTGAACAGGCTCTTAGGCAAATGCAATATAAAACTGCGTCCCATACCTTCATATGGAACGCAGTACAGATGGAGCATAGGGGATTCGAACCCCTGACCCCCACACTGCCAGTGTGATGCGCTCCCAGCTGCGCTAATGCCCCGTTTGATTTTATGATACCAGATTTCATGGGAATTGTCAAGCGTTTTTTCAAAATTCCTGTGAAATCGGATATACAGCTTCTTGACATCATTCTGCTGCTATGTTATAATAATAATGTTCTTGTCGAAACATGGCAGGAAAAATTGAATTTTAAGGAGAAAACAAACATGGATTACTTACTCTTAGTGATCGGCTTTGTACTGCTGATCAAGGGTGCCGATTTCTTCGTAGACGGCAGCTCAAGCGTGGCAAAACGTCTGAAGGTTCCGTCCCTCATCATCGGTCTGACCATCGTGGCGATGGGTACAAGTGCGCCGGAATGCGCGGTCAGCATCAGTGCGGCACTTGCAGGCAGCAATGAGCTTGCAATCGCAAACGTTGTCGGTTCCAACATTTTCAACCTCATGGCGATCGTCGGGCTTTGTGCTTTGATGTGTCCCATGAATATCCAGAAAAATTCCCTTCTGCAGGAATATCCGATCTCTGTGGGTGCGGCAGTGCTTCTGATGGTATTCGGTCTGACCGGAATGCTCGTCAGCAGACTGGAGGGCATTATTTTGCTTTTATGCTTTGCTGCATTTCTCACATGGATGGTACTTTCCGCCCTCAAATCCCGTCAGGAGGCTGAGGAGGAGTACAAGATCCTTCCCGTCTGGAAGTGCATTCTATTTATTGTCGGTGGTATGGCAGCCATTGTCTTTGGTGCAGATTTTGTAGTCGATTCTGCTTCTGCCATTGCTGCTTCTTTTGGACTCTCTGAAAATCTCATTGGTCTGACCATTGTGGCATTCGGTACAAGTCTGCCGGAGCTTGTGACTTCCATCGTTGCAGCGAAAAAAGGCGAAGTGGACATGTCTTTGGGTAATGTCATCGGTTCTAATATCTTCAACCTTCTGCTTGTCCTGGGAATTGCAGGAGCCATTTCTCCCATAACCTTTATCAGTGAGAACATCATTGACATCATCGTCCTGATCGGTGCCAGTGCGCTGGTATGGCTCATGGCTTGGAAAAACAAGCAGCTCAACCGCGTGCATGGCGGCATCATGGTTGCTGTCTATGCGGCATATGTTGTTTACATCTGCATGAGATAAGTATGAAGAAACCAACGAAAAAACGTATCACAGCGGCAGTTCTGACAGGACTTGCCGCTGTCCTCCTAATCTGGACGATCTGGGAAAACCATACCGTCGGCGTGACCGAGATCACTGTGACAAACCCCGATCTCCCGCCGGAATTTGACGGGTATACCATCGCGCAGGTGTCCGACCTGCACAATTCCCATCTGACCGAGGAAACACTCGACATCCTCTGGGGGCTGTTCCCCAGTCTGATCGCTGTGACGGGGGATGTGGTCGATTCTGAGCATACCGATCTGGAGACTGCACAGGATTTCTTCATGGAAGCGCAGAAGATCGCGCCCTGCTGCTATGTCACAGGCAACCATGAAGCCCTCCTTCCGCCGGAGGATTACCTCTGGCTGGAGCAGAATGCTTACTGCAACACCTATACCTCGCCGGATTCACTGATCGATGGTGAATCGCGCGTACTGCACGATGCCGGCTTTACAGTGCGCCGGAAGGATGCTGAGATCACCATTCTCGGCGTGGATGATCCTGCCTTTATCACGGACAGTGACACCATGGATGCACCGGAGCTGGACGCTGTCAGCCCACAGCTTGCCCCGCAGGAGCTGCGCGAACTGGCAGGGGATGCAGGATTCACCATCCTGCTGTCACATCGTCCGGAGCTGTTTGAAAATTATGTGCAGGCTGGCATGGATCTCGTGCTGTCCGGACATGCTCACGGCGGGCAGTTCCGTCTGCCCTTCATCGGCGGCATCTGTGCGCCGGATCAGGGCTTCTTTCCGGAATATGATGCAGGACTTTATGCCAAGGATAACACACAGATGGTCGTCAGCCGCGGTATCGGAAACAGCATCATCCCCATACGCTTCCACAACCAGCCGGAGATCGTGCTGATCACACTGCGGTGTGGTGCACTTGCAGAAGAATTATCATAAAGAGGCTGTGCCGCACGGCACAGCCTCTTCTTGCGTATTATTTTAGTGTCAACACTCCCTGATCTCTCTGTCAGATCTTTTCCTTCCTTCCTCCCGTGGTTTCATCAAACACACAGTCCGCAAACACAGAAGCGGTATACTTGCCGTTTCCGCTGACTGCTGCCGCGAAGGGCGTATAGGCATCACCGCCGGAGATCTGCATCATATAGGGAAATGCCTTGAATGCATCCGTGAAATCTCTTACAAAATCCAGCTCACCAGCATGGATCTCGCGGATCAGCTGTGCATTTTCACTCTCGGTATCCAGAACCGGACCATTCTCGTCAAAGCCAGTGCAGGACGGTTCCGGTGCGCCGCAGAGCAGTTCGAAGTAGATATTGTGTTTCTTCGCCGGAAAATGCTGCTCAAAGAAGGAACGGTTATGCGCGGCAGAAAAGCAGTAGGAGCGCAGCTTGCCGGTCTTGAAATAGGTCTCGCTGAAATCACTGTCGATCTGGTTGCGGGAATTGCTTCCGGCAAGCAGACCGGTGATCTCCGTCTGTAAGCCCATGTGCCGCTGCAGGAATGCCTCAAAGAAGATACTGCCGCTGCCCGCCCAGCCGCAGTCCACTGTGACTGCACGACGGCAGCCCGCGAGGATGCCGCGCAGATACCGTTCCGCAGCCGCATACAGCGGCGCATACTGCGCAACGATCTCATCCATGCGGCTGCGAAGCTCCGCCTTTACCGCGCCGACATTCTGCTCCGTCAGCGGTTCCTCCGGAGAGAACGGCAGCTGCAGCTCCTGCAGTCCCATTGCGGCAAGGATCTCGCGCAGGGGAATGCCCCTGCCGGTCTTCTGCTCCAGAAACCGCCGGAAATAATCCTGCGGATAGAGCTGTGCGCAGAGCTTTGCCGCCGCCGCCCTCGACCAGTAGACGTATTCCGTCCGGTCGTCCGGATAGAGCATGTCATAGATCTGCTTCATGATATAGCCGTCCCTTGCGAAGAACAGCACCTTCTCCGCGCCGAGCTGCTGCTTCTGCTCGTGAATAAAGCCGCAGAAGCCAAGCATCAGGATGCCGCCGCATTTATAGCCGTACTCATACACCGGCGAGCATTCCGTACCGCAGTACAGCCGCCGGTTGACGATACCGCTGTAGGCGGAGCCTGTCAGGAGGGAAATTGCCTCCGGTCGGAAGGGCTTTCCGGCTTCATTATGGTTCACATAAGCGACCGCATGAAGCCCCGCCTTTTTCGCCTGTGCAGTGTCCGCATAGGTGTTGTCGCCGATGTGGGCAATGCGCTGTCCCGGAAAGGCATTCTTTACGATCTCATACAGACCGCCGTCATATTTTCCCGTACCATGCGCACAGGATACATACAGCGCATCATAGTCCGTATAGCCGCATTTGCGGAGCATTTCTGACAGAACCTCCGGCGGCAGATACATATCCGTGGTGACGATGGTTTTTTTGCCGGCGGCACGGACGCGCGACCAGACCTCCTGCATGAAGGGATTTGGCAGGCAGAGCGCGATCTCCGTGCGTGCCTCCGTCCGTGCGCCATCCTCCGCCGAAATGCCCAGCTCTTCCGCCAGAACCGCATAGATCTGCGCCAGCGTGATCTCTCCGCTGCCGCATTCTGCGATCCTTCTTTCACGCGCGGTGCGCTCGGCGCGGATACGGATGCTCCGGAAATCCGGAATGCCGAGCTGCTCCCCGACCAGACAGAACAGATCTGCCGGTGCGGAAAAAGGGCGTGTAATGAGCGTATCGAACATATCGAAGGATACCACATCACAGCTGCAAAGGTCAGCAGCCGTTTCCTCTGCGGATCTCCGGAAGCCGGTACCGCTTTCATTTCCGGTGCGGAGCTTCTGACGATCCGGCAGATGCAGGATATTGAAGCAGAGATTCAGCCAGAGCAGATAGCCCCAGGAGATCAGCCTGCACCGCCGGTGCAGACGGGTGTGGGAAAGCACGAAACCCTCATATCTGCGTTTGACTGCATAATTCTGATTGACAAATTTGTCATATAACTGTCTCGGCATACTGTCCTCCTTTTGTTTCACTATACCAAGAACCTGTTTTCACAAGATGCCGCAGCAGCTTTTCGGCATCTTTGCACCATGCCTTTGCCCGAAAGCCTTGGCATGGCACAAATCTGCCTGAACATCTGCTCGTGTCCCTTGTGACAACAGGTTCTAAGATACCGCACAGGGATGTGCGGTATCTTTTTTTATCATTTTTGTACTGTTTTAGCAAACAGCTCTTCCATTGTGCAGAACGGAATATCCGTCAGTGCAGGAAGCTTCGCTGCAATTCTATCCGTGAACACCATATCCGCAATCAGAATGAGCTGTGTTTCAGGGAACTGCTCCAATGATCTCGGATGGATCGTATTGCTGTAGGCACTGCGTCTGTAGTTTTCCACCACATAGTCAATTGTGACTCCCTCGCTGCGGAGCATCGGCACTACGGACTGGAGCAGGGCGGTCTCACCATAAATCGCCAGATGTGTGATGTTCCGTTCACGGAGATAGGACTGCATGTGTGCAATGCGCTCGGGTTCAAGCAGCAGCTGCTTCTGGAAATCCAGGTACTTGGTCAGGCGGATCTCCTTTGCCTGTGCCAGTTTCTTGAATTTGTTAAATTCTGCGACCGTCACCCTATCCGAGGGCTTCCGTGCCGGTGCGGACTCCAGCTGTTCCAGATCGGGGACAGCCTTGGGATCCTGTGCGCGGATGCGCAGGAAGCTGTCATATTTCGCCAGCAGCTCCAGCGTTTCCTCACGGTTCTGCGCAAATGCAACTTGCTTGCCCTTGTCAAGCCAGAGAAGCTTATTGGCAAGCTTCTTCATTGTTGCGGTGTTGTGTCCGACGAACAGCGTTACCGCACCGCCGCGGATGATCTCCATCATCTTCTCATTGCTTTTCTGACGGAAGCTGCCGTCACCGACGGAAAGCACCTCGTCCAGAATGAGGATATCCGGCTCGACCATACAGCAGATCGAAAATGCAAGACGGGACCGCATACCGGAGGAGAGCTGCTTGTATTTGTACCACTGAAAATCTGTCAGCTCCGCAAAGGCAAGGATCTCGTCCATGCGGGTCTCGATAAATTCCTTTGTGTAGCCCAGCAGTGCGCCGCGCATCAGAATATTTTCGCGCAGATTCAGATCACCGTCAAAGCCCGTTCCCAGCTCCAGCAGCGCGACAACGCTGCCGTTGGTCACGATGCTGCCTTTTTTCGGCGGAAGAATGCCGGTTACACTTTTCAGCAGTGTGGACTTGCCGGCACCGTTCACACCAATAATTCCCATGAAATCGCCTTTTTCAAGCTGAAAAGAAACGTCCTTCACAGCCCAGACAGGTTCCACCCTGCGTTCGCGTCTGACTCTCTGGATCGCCCATTCCTTCAGACCAACATCGGAAAAATCACCGGCGAGGTAGCGGATGGATACATTTTTTGCTTCAACCATACTGCCGCCTCCTTACAGGTAAAAGATAAACTTCTTCTTATTGCAGTTGTAGATGATCAGCCCTGCAATAAATGCTGCCGCCGTATAGGCAAGCAGGATCATGTGAAGCTCCATGCTGGGAACCACGCCCTCGATCACGACTGTTCTTGCATACAGAATGAAATCATAGACCGGGTTGATCAGCAGCAGCCTCTGTGCATCCTCCGGGAATCTGTCCGTCGTCCAGAAGATGGCACAGCAGAAGTACAGCAGACGGTTGAAAATGCTGTACAGATAGGAAGTGTCCTTGAAGAACACATACATGCTGGACAAAATCAGACTGAGACCCATATTGAAGAAAAACATCAGGATCACCGGATAGAACAGCAGAAGCATGTTCCAGGTCGGCGTGATGCTGTCAATGAACAGGAATACCACCACAACAATGCAGGTGATCAGGAAATTCAGCAGTGCTGAGAGGTTTTTCGACAGCGGGAACAGCCAGACGGGCATCTTGATCTTGTTGATGATATTGCCGTTGTACAGTATGGACTGCATACCCTGTGTTGTGGCGTTGGTGTAATAGCTGTAGAGCAGAACGCCGAGGATGAGGTAGGTCGTAAAATGGGGCGTGTCCCTTCCGAACATATTCTGGAAGATCAGCATGAGCGTGAAGAACTCACACAGCGGATTCAGGATGCTCCATATGACACCAAAGGTGGTTTTCTTGTACTTCTGAATGAAGTCCCGCTTTACCAGCCTTGACAGCAGAAAGCGGTATTTTTTGATTGTTTTGATCATAATTTTATCTCCATGATACTGCACAGCCTCCCGCCGTGCAGCGATAGCGAAAAACGTATTTGTATTGCAGAAACCTGCACAAAAAGCGGGTACAGAACCGCTTTTCTGTACAGCTTCCTGTTTCAATGATAGCATAATTACGTCGTTTTGTCAAGAATCCCACCGGATTCTTGACGAAGTACCTAAATCGTTTTCTATGGTATCTTCGTTTTTCATACTAATTCTCTAAACCCTGTAGACATAGGGATTTAGAGAGCCTCTGACTGCGTCAGCTGAATTTGTATCATACTGTTCCCCAAAACTGCACAAATATAGAAGCCCCACCATACGGAGGGGCTTCAAAGTGCAGAAAGGTTATTATGCTACCGGCAGTTCTTTCACTGCGCCGATCGTAAATTTGAGGATGTTCAGGGCATCCGCGGAGGAAGGTGTACCGTCGCAGTCAACATCCGCATTGAGCTTGCCCTGTGCGGTGAGCTTTTCGCCGACCAGCAGATTCTTGTTCAGGGTAAGCACGTCCAGAATGTTTACGTCACCATCTTCGTTGACATCGCCGTAAACCGCATCCGCCGGCTCTTCCGTGCCGCCTGCAGGCTCTGCGCCCCATACCAGCTCGTCATTTACATAGACCGGAATGCGCTCTGTCAGGAACAGCTCTTCTTCGCTCAGCTCGATGCCCTCACGGCTGTAGTCATCAGTCGGATCCCAGTTGGTTTCGAAGTTTTCATCCATATCCGCAATCAGACCGAAATGGAATACTCTGTCGCCGTAGAATTCACAGCCTTCCCAACTGATTTCCACATAGTATGTGCCGTTGTCATCCCACTTGACCGGATCGGAAATGGTTGCGAAGGATTCGCCGTTGGTGTTGGCATTTTCTTCATCATAGAATACATCCACGATCACGTCATCCACCGACTGTCCTGCTGCGACGAGTTCGCTCACATTAAAGAAGTAGCGGCACTTGATATCATCCACATAATGCGGCGGCAGGAATGTGTCGTTATAGATCTTCACCTCGATCTGCGAACGTGCGGTGTTTTCCTGTACGGCACGGGCTTCGATGTAGTATTCACGGATCTCATCCTTCATCTCGGTTTCGGGAATGGGGAGATTCGGATCTGCTTCGTGTCCGGCTTCCTTGCCGTAGTAATGATACAGACCTGCGGATGCGCCGACGAATGCGGCATTGTAGTCCACGGCAACTTCATTATAGATATAGTCGTTGGTATCGTCCACATGGAAGTCATCAGAATCGGGACCGCCGACCAGTGCGCCCCAGAGGACGTGTACCTGATCGACTGGATCGAGTGCGCTCAGGGTCTTGGAACCGTGGGATGCACGGTGATGCGGATGGCACGCGCCATTCTCCAGATCATAGCCGACAATGTACGCGCGGTTCAGGGGATTATCGCCCATAATATACTCCATCTGTCCGTATGCCCAGTCTGCAAAGGTCATGTCGCCTGTTTCCTTTGCATAAACCAGAGCCTCCAGCTGTGCGGCTGCATCGTATCTTGCAGAGCCGTATTCATTCAGCATGGAGAAGCCTGCCGGTGTCTTTGCCAGCCATGCACCGTCCGTCGGCGGCAGATCGGCGATTTCTTCCGGTGTAATGGTCGTATTCCAGAGGGTGTCATCCGGTCCGAAGTACTTGTGTTCCGTTACCGGCACTTCAAATGCTGCATTTGCCGCATCCTCCGGTGTCATGCCCGACCAGTATTCCAGATTCCAGCGGAAAATGTACCAGTCACGGCGAGTATTCGTGATCGGCGCAAGCTTTGCAAATACGCCGCCCCAGACGGTATCCCAGCAGTGCACCCAGATATTCTGCCAGCAGTTGCCGGTGTCGGAAATGATTCTCTTCAGATAGCCCGTGTACGGATGTGCGCCCATATCGCCGGTCACGGTTTCATCCACACGGATGATGTCCTCGATATAATCATAATTGCCGGTACACTCATAGAGCCACACTGCCGCCCATGCCAGCTCGTCATAGTCATAGCTGGAGGTATAGAAGCCGCCGTCATAGCCGAGGCTGGTAACAGTGGTCGTACCCTCTACCTCGGAATGCGTCTTGACTGCAAATTCATACAGCTTGATCGCCGCATTCAGGGATTCTTCCGCATATTCCGGCTCGGTTTCCTTGAAGTTCAGGTAGTTCACAGCCAGCGATGCAGAAACGCCTGCACACATATCGGATGCGGGAGTTTCCACGGTTGCAAAATAGGCAGGTCTTGCGAAATCCAGCAGATTCTCATTCTGCAGCTCCGGTGCGATCCAGTAGTTATGGTCGATGTTGCCCTCGCCGACCTGATAGCAGAATGCCAGAACATCGCCGTTCTCATCGTAGTACAGGCACTTGAGATAGTAGTCGTTCATCCAGTGCAGGATGTCTTCAATATGCCACTGCAGACCTGCGTCGATGTAGGAATCACGGAATTCATAATAACCCCAGCCCACGGTCGATGCCGCATAGCTGCCGGGCAGACAGAATTTGACATGGTCGCCGGCATCGTGCACACCGCCTGCAACGTCGATCGTACCGTCACCGTCGGGATCGAGAATGTCCTTGTGCTCGTCGATAAATTCCTGTGACAGGTTCGTACCCTTGAAATCCTCGCCCATGGGGATCAGCGGTACTGCTGCATCCTCCACATGGCAGTCGCCGCGCCAGTCCAGATTGCCGCCGGTAATGCCGGGACCGCACTTGTTGGCATCGTAGAAGTACATGGAAAGCTGGAGTGCTTTCGCAAAGTTGACTTCTACCTCCGCTGCCGTTTCTGTGCCTGCGTCCGTTTCCGCTGCGGAGACCGTCATCGGCACGAGCAGAGCAGCGCTGGTGAGCAGGGAAAGAACACGTTTAAGTAAATTTTTTCTCTTCATAGGAACCCCTCTTTTCATTTTTTTACTTACAGAAATAACGATAATTCTTTATACAATACATTGTAAGACATTTTGAACGAAATGTCAAGAGGTTTTTGAAAAATAGTTATATTTTTGTGAACAAAAAATTAGGAAGCTAAATTTTCAGAAAAATTAGCTAAATTGGTTTCTGAACGACGCGGGTTATACAAATAGTTGAAATGCAAATGCGTTTTGTAACCTGTTATTGGATTTTAGTGTGGTAACATTAAGAACCATAATCAATTTACAAAAGATTCATATAACGAGCTAATTAATAAGAGAGTCAAAATAGATATATTCTATAAAAACAGAATATAACTATTGCGGATTTATATATTATCCATAATTTTCGTTATTACGAAAAGGTTTTAGATGCGTATTTTACAAAAATACGCTGTTCACAATTTGTGCATACAAAATATGTAAAAAATGTAAAATCTTTTGTGAAAAATAGTGTATAATAGATGACAGATGGGGAGAAAATTTGACAGCCCCCGCAGATATGAGAAGAAAATGAAAAATACAAACGGTAGATTGGGACGGAAGAAATCCAAACATCCTTCGCAGAAAAAACTCTGCGAACTCTATTTGGAAAGGTAGTGTCAAGTATGTTAGAACAGAAAATGAAGAGAGTCAGAGCTGCATTGGCAGCAGGTGTATTTGCAATCAGTGCATTTGCAGCACCGATGCAGGCTGCAGAACCGTCATACAGCGTACCCATGACGGTATCTGCCGCAGATGTTAATGATGATTATGCAAGACTTCTGCAGCACACATTGTATTTTTACGATGCCAATATGTGCGGCACCAACGCCGCCGAGCGAAGCCAGATGGACTGGAGAGGGGACTGCCACACTGCGGACGACGCGGACGGCGGTTTCCACGATGCCGGCGACCATGCTATGTTTGGTCTGCCGCAGGGCTTCTCCGCTTCCACATTGGCATGGGGCTATTATGAGTTTAAGGATACCTATGATGCACTCGGACAGACCGCGCATCTGAAGGCGATCATGGATCATTTCTGTGAATTTTTCCGCAATTCCACCGTTCTGGACTCCAGCGGCAGCGTCAGCAATTTCTGCTACCAGAAGGGCAACGGTGATGTGGATCACGCTTATTGGGGCAGCCCGGAGGAGCAGACCAATGACCGCCAGCAGTACTGGACCTCCAGCGGCGCAAGCGACATTGCAGCAGAATATGCGGCAGCCCTGGCACTTAACTATATCAATTTCGGCAATGAAGAGGATCTGACCTATGCAAAGGCTCTGTATGCCTTCTCTACAAAGTATAATCAGGTTGCTACCGATGGTCCGAGCGGCTTCTATAAGTCGAGCAGCTATACGGACGACCAGGCATGGGCAGCGGGATGGCTCTATCTTGCAACCGGCGAGTCCAGCTATAAGAACGACTGCGCTTCCAAGCAGCCATCTTATATCGGATGGACGCATGGCTGGGATAACGTCGGACTTGGTGCAGCTGCAGTTTATGCTCATATTACGGGCAACTGGAATAAGGTCAACAACTATCTGAGCGGTCAGTGCACCGATCCCAACTCCTATTTCTTTATGGATGCATGGGGCAGCGCAAGACTGAACACCGCCATGCAGATGTGCGCACTTGCAGCACAGAAGCATTCCTCTGCGGACTATTCCGAATGGTGCAGAGGGCAGATGGATTACATCCTCGGCAATAATCCCGCCAACACCTGTTTTGTTGTGGGCTTTGAAGATAATTCCTCCAAGAATCCCCATCACAGAGCAGCCTCCGGTATCACCGGCTGGGATGAATACAACAGCACCAGCACACATGCTTCTGATGGTCACGTCCTGATCGGCGCGCTGGTCGGCGGTCCCTCCAATGCAAGCGGCAGCTACACAGACTCCATTAAGGACTACACCTGCAATGAGGTTGCCTGTGATTTCAATGCTGCCATTGTCGGCGCGGCTGCCGGTCTGTACGAGATCTACGGAAGCGGTACAATGGATTCCAGTATCACCGGCGTGGAGACCGTCTACGGCAGTAACACCCAGATCGAGGTGACCCCCGGCGAAACCACCGCACCCTCAACGGATGAAAGCGAGGACAGCACTGAGACAACAGCTTCCGTGATCACGGAGGACGGCAGCGTAACTGTGACCATTGATCATACACTTGACTGCTCCGGTGACAACAAGGTACTGAATGTGCCGCTGTCGAGCTATATTCCCTATAATGCCATTCTGAAGAGCGTGACTGTGAATGTCAGCTCCTCCAATAGCCTGGGTGATGTGCAGTACGGCTGCGGTCTGAATATGAAGTCCGGCTACAATGCAAACAACTGGTATCAGCAGGACGGCTCCGTTTCCCTTGGCACAAGCGGTTCCATCGTGCTGGATACTTCCTCCGTCAGTGAATATGTGGACAACAATGGCTCCTTCATGTTCGGTCTGTGGTGGACAAATGCCACCACGATGAATGTGGATACGATCACATTCGAGTATGAAGTGCCAGCGGAAGAAACAACAACAGAAGAAACCACCACGACCACGGAAGAAACTACAACTACTACCACAACGACGACAACAACTACCACTACCACAACTACAACGACAACAACAACCACTACCACAACTACGACAACAACTACTACCACAACACAGGAAGAGACTACCACCACAAAGCCTGAAACTACCACAACACAGGAAGAGACAACCACCACAAAGCCTGCAACCACCACAACACAGGAAGAAACCACCACCACAAAGCCTGCAACGACCACAACACAGGAAGAAACCACCACCACGAAGCCTGCAACCACCACAACGCAGGAAGAAACCACCACCACAAAGCCTGCAACGACCACAACACAGGAAGAAACCACCACCACGAAGCCTGCAACCACCACAACGCAGGAAGAAACTACCACCACAAAACCTGAAACTACTACGACTCAGGAAGAAACTACTACGACCCAGACAGAAACAACACCTGTTGTATATGGTGATGTGAACGGTGACGGTGAGGTCAGCATCCTGGATGTACTGACGCTCAACAAGAACCTGCTGACAGGTGCGCCGCTGAGCGACGCAGGAAGGCGCAATGCGGATGTGAACAAGAACGGTATGCCGGATGCGTCCGACGCACTCATGATCCTCAAGGCAACCATCGGCGTTGGGGAACTTCCTGAAAACTGATAATTCCAATCTCTCTTTTACACCGAAACGCCCCATGCATGTGCATGGGGCGTTTCAAGCTATCAATTCATAATTTATCAATAAAAGCACAACAACTCCAGTATGCGTCCTGCTCGTTTTGTACAAAAAACAGAGAGATATACGATAGTTCTGCGTGAGATTTGTGCAAAAAACAGAAAAGGGGAATGGCTATCCGCTTAAAAAAAGGCAAATGTCACAAAAAACGATTATTCATATTTTGAAAACAGAATATACATATTATATTCATCATTCTTTGTGAAAAATAGTGTATAATAAATACAAGTGATGCAATTTCTTTGTGCAAAAGATTGAAAACACATTTGTTCTGTTTCTGCGATGGTTAGAGGGATCGCAGTGACGATAAATTTCATGGGGCTTTATCTCCTGACAGGAATGTTACAGTATTTTGTGAGAATGAGTCCCGAAAAAAGGAAGGTATGTATTATGAAGAGAAACACAAGCAGGATCAAGGCTGCCCTTGCCAGCGCACTGTTCGCAGTGTCCGCATTGGCGGCACCGGCAGCACTCCCGGAGCAGGCAGCAGGACGCGCTGCGGCATCCCCTATGATGACTGCCTCCGCAGCTGACACGGACAACTATGCAAAGCTTCTGCAGTACTCCATGTATTTCTATGATGCAAATATGTGCGGTAATGCGGTAAGCGAAACGACCGGTCTTGACTGGAGAAGCGACTGCCATACTGCCGATGACGCAGACGGCGGCTTCCATGACGCGGGCGACCATGCGATCTTTGGTCAGCCTCTCGGTTATTCCTTCTCCACACTGGGCTGGAGCTACTATGAATTTAAGGATGCTTATGAGGCAACTGGTCAGACTGCACATCTGAAGACCCTGACGGACTATGCAGCAAAGTTCTTCAAGGCTTCCACACAGCTTGATGACAGCGGCAATGTTACCAACTTCTGCTATCAGAAGGGCAACGGCGACACTGACCATTCCTACTGGGGTCCGCCTGAGAAGCAGGGCAACACCCGTACACAGTACTGGACAACCAACAGTGCAAGTGACATCGCAGCTGAATATGCAGCGGCACTGGCACTGAACTACATCAACTTCGGCAACGAAGAGGATCTGACCTATGCAAAGGCACTCTATGCCTTCTCCACAAAGTACAACTCCATCGCAACAGATGGTCCGACCGGCTTCTACGGCAGTAAGGACTGCACGGATGAGCAGGCATGGGCAGCAGGCTGGCTGTACCTTGCAACCAATGAAGAATCCTATAAGAGCGACTGCGCAGCAAAGCAGCAGCAGTATATCGGCTGGGTACATGGCTGGGAGAACGTAGGTCTTGGTGCAGCATCCGTATATGCACATATCACCGGTGACTGGAGCAAGGTAAACAGCTATCTGAGCAGCAAGTGCACAGATCCGAATTCCTATTTCTTCATGGATAAGTGGGGCAGCGCAAGACTGAACGCTGCAATGCAGATGTGTGCTTTGGTTGCGACCAAGAACTCCGATGCAGACTATTCTGCATGGTGCCAGGGTCAGATGAACTATCTGCTGGGCAACAATCCTGCAAATACCTGCTTTGTCATCGGCTTTGCTGATAATTCTGCAAAGAATGCGCACCACAGAGCAGCATCCGGCTACATGGGCTGGTCTGAATTTAACAGTGCAACAGCAATCAGTCCCACAAACGGCAAGGTTTTGGTCGGCGCACTCGTCGGCGGTCCTTCCGATGCAAGCGGCACATATGAAGACAGCATTCAGGATTATGTCTGCAACGAGGTAGCCTGTGACTACAACGCAGGTCTGGTCGGCGCAGCTGCTGGTCTGTACTCCATCTATGGAACAGGTTCTGTAGAATCCAGCATTACCGGCGTTACTAAGATCTACAACAGCGATTCTGTAGCCCCCGATCCGGATGAGACACTCCCGAGTGAAACAGAGCCGGATATCCCGGAAGGTGCTGGCAAGTACACACTCGAGCTCGGCGAAAAGTATAACTACGGTTCCATGACTGAGAAGATGATCGGCTGGGAATGGGCAAGCTTCGGTATTCCGGAGGGCGAAAGACCGTACAAGGTTGAGGTAAACATTTCCAAGAATGCAAATGCACAGCCTTGTGTTGGTACATGGCAGGGTGCGTTCGGCAGCTCCACCAGCGTAGAGCCCGATTACTGGACACAGAGCAGTGATATGGAAGAGTACCTCGGCGATGCGTCCGGTACGATCACATGGGACATCGACGATGCCACAAAGGAGATCATCCAGCTTGAATACGGCGGTGAGCTGAAGTTCGGCGTATGGTGGATCGACTGCGGCAGATTCATTATTGATTCCGTTGTTGTATATACGGAAGCTGACGGCACGACTGATCCGACTGATCCGGAGGAAACGACCGCAACGGAAGAAACGACGACAACTGAAGCAACTACCACAACTGAGGAAACAACCACTACCACAGAGGATGTCAGCACAGATACGCCTCAGGTATACGGCGACACCAATGGCGACAATGCCGTTGATATTCTGGACGTTCTGACACTGAACAAGAACCTCCTGACCGGTGAGCCGCTTTCCGAGCAGGGAAGAAAGAATGCAGACGTTGACGGCGACGGCACGCCTTCTGCTTCGGATGCACTGATCATCCTGAAGCATACGATCGGTCTGGTACCGACCCTCCCCGTATAATCTGTTCCAGAGCCTGTTCACAATAAAATCTCATACGCATCTTTTCGGCAAAATTTCACGCATTCTGCGTTAAAAAATCTTGACATACGTCAGTATGCCTGCGATTTTTTGCCTTGCCTGCGTAAAATTTATGCTCGAAAATCTGCATATTCATTTTATGTGAACAGGCTCTAATCATTTCAGCATCCCGCACACCAGCGGGATGCTGTTTTTTTGCAGCGTTGCGCAAATTTCTTCCATTTTCCGAAAATAATTGCATTTTCTGACAATGTGTGCTATAATTGGGTTAGAAAGTCAGAGAAAGGAGCTGCTGCTATGAATATGCGAATGAAACAAAGGATGCTTTCCGGACTGACCGCCCTGCTGATGACGGCTTCGCTTTCCGGATATACAGCATCCGCAGAGGAACAACAGGATGCACACATTGCCATTGAGATCGACCGGATCACACTGACCATGGACGAGCTTGCCGCACTGGAATACACCGTGCCGATCTATGTCAGGCTGACAGAGAACAGCGGCTTTAATGCGGCAGAATTTGGCGTGCAGATCGACGAACGCTGCATTCTGGGCAAGGACATCAAATGGCTGGATTATGACGACGGCTATGCCGCAGCCAGCGATTCCATGGTATGGCGCACGCTTGCCGGCTCCGATGATTGGTGCGGTCCCGGTACCCTCCTGAAGCTGAATCTCACGCTGCCGGAGGATGCGGCTGTCGGGGATGTTTACACCATCAGCTACTGCGAACAGGCTTACAGGGCGCATGTCTGGAGCAGTGCGTCCGGCGGCGATCTTACGGCAGATGGTGCTGTTGCATGGACGGATGGTGCTATCGAGATCATCGAAACGCCCGATGAAACAGCATTCACTGTCGGCAGGGATACCTGGAGCTTCCGGAATGATACAGCTGCCTTCGGAGAAGGGTTGTACTGTATCCGCAGCAACTACTACCGAAAGCTCGTCAAGCAGCTCTCCGATCGGGAACGCGAACAGGTGGATTCCCTCCTGCTCGATGCATGGGGCGGCTCCTGTTACGGCATGGCAGTCACCACACTGCTCGCGGATGGGGATGTGATGACTCCTTCCCAGTGGCAGGTCGGCGCGCATACCCTCCATGACCTCTCCTCTCCGCCCTCGGAGGAGATCCAGTCCCTCATCAATTACTACCATGCCCTGCAGAAAACGGAGAAGATCCAGCAGATGCTCGCATCCGCCGTCTATCTTCAGAGTGAGGAGGAAAAGCTCCGCAGTCTGATGGAATGCCTTGCTGACCATTCTCCGACGCTGCTGACCTATGTGGATTTTGACTGGGGCGGACATGCGGTAGTTGCTTATGATATTCTTTCCGGTGCCTACACCTGGGACGGCACGGTCTATGACAGCAAGGTACTGCTCTATGATTCCAATATCGGCGGCGTATCGGATGACTGCTGCCTGTATTTTGATTCCGATACCTGGGAATGGACGATCCCGGCATATGACCTCAGTTCTGATAAAAGCTTCCTCGGCATCATTTCCGATGACATCCTGCTGCTCAATTACCGCGGTTATCTGGATGGTTCCGAATATGTGACCCCCGATCCCTATATCTCCATCCTGACCGCGTCGGCAGCTCCGGAGGAATATACCATTTCCAAGGCGGGGAATGTATCCTCCGGCGTGCGCAGGACCCGTGCTTCCGCAGGCGGCAGCGGGATAAAGGCATATGCCCCCCTTTCCGGCAGCGATGCAGCGCACGAGGTCTGCTTTGCCCTGCCGGATGCGGACAGCGGCTATGTCATGGAGCTGAAAACGCCCGATGCACTGGAGCTTTCCATGGATTATGAGGACTGCCTGCTCAAGCTTGATGCGGATGCAGCAGTGAAGGCTGCCTTCGATCCTGCAGGGAAGATCTCTCTTGAGGGGGAACAAACGTCGTACACCATGAAGGTCATCTGCGATGAGGAGCTTGGCGCGCAGATCGGCTATCTCCAGATCGAGGGGCAGGATGTATCCGGTGCGGACATCCAGCGCACGGAGGAAGGCTGTTTGCTGCGGGCAAGCAATCTGACGCGCGTTTCCGTGAGAACACGCGACGGCGAAAATGAAGAAGTATTGGGATTTTCCGTACAGTCCGACAGCGTTCTGCTCCACCGGATGCAGGATGGCGTTCTGGCGGCATCCGTGGATACGGATGGGGACGGCGTGTATGAAACCGTCATTGCCCGCAGTACGGAAATGCTTGCCGGCGACCTGACGCTGGATGGTACTCTCACCATGACGGACGTAATCGCCCTGGAGCAGAACCTGCACTGCGGCACACCGCTGAATACCATCCAGTTCCGGCTTGCAGACTACAACCGCGACACTCTGCCCGATGCAGCCGACACCACTGCAATGCTCCGGCATATGTTACAGGCGGAGTGAAAAATTGCCCACAATAGTGGGTTCAAAAGGCGAAGCACTTGCCGGTGCCGGCGGCGCAGCCGCCTCCACTAAAAGCCCCTCCCCAAGGGGAGGGGTTGGGGTGGGGCAGTTTAGGTAAGCTCTGATAAAGAAAAAATTGATTTGCGTAAAAAATTCCAAATTCCCCCTTGACAACCCAAAAATTCTGTGCTATAATAAAACCATTCTACAGAAAGGAAGGTGAACGGCATGTTCATCAGTTATCAGCTCACAGTCAATACATATACAACCACGATCAAGACAGCCGTATGCCTTTCGGATGGGGGAGCCTGCGCGTAATTTTTGCAGGTTCATAGTATCTTACCGCACGGATGCAGGCACTTCTGTTTTGAGCAGAAGTGCCTTTTTGCGTCCGTTTGCGGGCAAATCCCCCCTCCGGGCAGGCAGGTGCGGCAGAAAAGGAGTACTACATGTTTGAGATCCATGGCGCGTCCGGTATGGCAAAGGTCTTTACCGACCTCATCGACCCGACCGCTGTTTCACAGATCACCGCACTATGCAATCAGCCCTTCGCGGAGGGCGCAAGTATCCGCATCATGCCCGATGTACACGCCGGAATGGGCTGTACCATCGGCACGACCATGACCATTACCGATAAGGTCGTTCCGAATCTTGTCGGCGTGGACATCGGCTGCGGCATGGAGACCGCAGTTCTCAAGGAAACACACATCGAACCCCAGCGGCTTGACAAGGTCATCCGCGAGAAGATCCCGTCCGGCTTCGCGATCCGCCAGAAGGCGCACAGCTATGCCGATCAGATCGACCTCCTGCAGCTGTACTGCTATGACCATATCAACGAAAGCCGCGCACTTTGCAGCATCGGCACACTCGGCGGCGGCAATCATTTTATCGAGGTCGAGCGCGGCAGTGACGGCACACTCTATCTTGTCATCCACTCCGGTTCCCGCCACCTCGGTGTGGAGGTCGCGAAATGGTACCAGGAGGAGGCATACCGCCGCCTGAACAAGTCCAGCGACACGGACGTGAATGCCCTGATCGCCCGGCTCAAAGCCGAGGGCAGACAGCGCGAGATCTCCGGCGCGATCAAAGCCCTCAAAAACACCAAGCGCACCGCAGTGCCGAAGCATCTTGCCTACTGCGAGGGTGAGCTGTTCCGGCAGTACATCCACGATATGCAGATCGTGCAGGAATTTGCAAGCCTGAACCGCCGTGCCATGCTCCGCGAGATCGTCAAGGAAATGCACTGGCATGTAAAGGAAGAGTTTGCCACCATTCACAACTACATCGACACCGAGCATATGATCCTCCGGAAGGGCGCGGTTTCTGCGCAGGAGGGCGAAATGCTCCTCATTCCCATCAATATGCGCGACGGCTCACTGCTTTGCAGAGGAAAGGGCAATCCTGACTGGAACTGCTCCGCCCCGCACGGCGCAGGAAGGCTGATGTCCAGAGGCGAAGCCAAGGAACGCTGTTCCATGGCAGAATACCGAAAGCAGATGGAGGGCATCTACACGACCTCCGTCAGCCGCGATACACTGGATGAATGCCCTATGGCGTACAAGGGGATGGAGTCCATCACGGAGAATATTACACCGACTGCGGAAATTGTAGATATTCTGAAGCCCATCTACAACTTCAAGGCGGGCAGTGAAGAAGCACCGTGGAAGAAATGAGGTATGGATGGAAAAATTCGTACCCTATGCCAAAATGAGCAAGAAAGCCCGCCGGAAGCTCGATCTGCAAAAACGCGGGAGCTGGGGCCTTTGCAATCCAGCCATGCGGCAGGAGGAGAATAAAAAAGCCTACCGGCGGCACGATAAGCACAAAAAGCGATTTGATTGAAAAGGGGCGGCAGCCGCCTCCTAATAAAAGCCCCTCCCCTCGGGGAGGGGTTGGGGAGGGGGAATCTTCGCAGAAACTCTCACCCAAAAAAGACAGACAATACCACAGGAGGATCAACTCATATGCATGAAATAGACCAGGAAACACGAAAGCCCCGCGTTATTCTCGTCGGCATCGACACGGGGGAATATGACGCACAGCAGTCCATGGAGGAGCTGGCGGAGCTTGCTGATACTGCCGGATGCGAGGTCATCGCGACTGCCATCCAGAACCGCCCGGCACAGGAAGCCGCTACCTGCATCGGCGCGGGCAAGCTGGAGGAGATCGCCGAGCAGGTGAAGCTCATGGAGGCGGATATGCTCATCTTCGATCTGGAGCTGACCGGTATGCAGATGCGCAACATCTCCGATGCTGCCGACTGCAAGGTCATCGACCGCACCATGCTGATTCTCGATATTTTTGCCGGACGCGCCAGAACCCGCGAGGGTAAGGTGCAGGTATCCCTTGCACAGTACAAATACCGCATGACGCGCCTGACCGGTATGGGAACGGCTCTGTCCCGACTCGGCGGCGGCATCGGCACGAGAGGTCCGGGTGAAACCAAGCTCGAAACCGACCGCCGACATATCCGCAGCCGCGTGGCACAGCTCGAAAAGGAACTGCGTGAGATGGAGCAGCACCGGAAATTCATCGGCAGCCGCCGCAAGAAGGATGGTGTTCTGACCGTTGCCATTGTCGGCTATACCAATGCCGGAAAATCGACATTATTCAATATGCTCACCGATGCCGGCGTGCTGGCGGAGAACAAGCTCTTTGCAACGCTGGACGTTACCGCAAGAGCCTTGGAGCTGCCGGATGGCAGGACGGTGCTGCTTTCTGACACAGTAGGACTCATCCGCCGCCTGCCCCATCATCTGGTGGAGGCGTTCCGTTCGACGCTGGAGGAGACTGCACAGGCAGACCTGATCCTGCATGTTCTCGATGCCTCCGAGCCGGATGTGCAGGAGAGAATGCGCATCACGCAGGAGCTGCTGAATGATCTCGGCTGTGCGGAGATCCCGCAGATCCATGTGCTGAACAAGGCAGATCTGGTGGATATTCCGAAAATCAGCGATTTTGAGAATGTCTGGATCAGCGCGAAGCACGGCGACGGACTCGAACAGCTCTTGACCGCGATCGTCCACGGACTCCCGCAGACGGCAAAGCGCATGAAGCTCTGCATTCCCTATTCCGAGGGCAGCTTCCTGCAGCTGCTCCGCGAGGAAGGAAAGCTGTTCTCCGAGGAATACACCGCCGAGGGAACGCTTGTCGACATCATGGTCGATGTGAAGCGGCAGAAGAAAGCACAGGAATTTGTGGTGGAATAACAGAACGCCCCCCGCCGGATGGCGAGGGTCGCGTTTATACTAATCCTCTAAACTGTAATATATAAAAGCGGATTCAAAAGGCGATAGCCTTTTGGCGGGTGGAGGGTACGCAGTACCCTCCATATATAGCCCCGGCATGTTATAATATCAAGTGCAACAATTTACAAAAAAGAAATGACTTCAAGCTAACCGAAGGTGTAAAATGAAGTTACCACACAAACATTACACGGAGGTTAACATGAAGCCATATACTCATTTTACACTGGAAGAAAGA
>JAZQCT010000013.1:0-12862 GCA_045546475.1 Oscillospiraceae bacterium | reverse complement strand
ACATGTCAGAGCCCGCATAGATGCGATGTGCGAGCTGGTGGTTCATCACAAAGCGTGCAGCCAGACGGCCCGGATATTCGCTTTCCGCCCAGGAGAACAGGTTGGTGTACTTCGCCTCACCCATGCCGAGCACGACCAGCTGGATGCCGGTGTCCATCAGCTCGCGGATGACGCACTCGTTCAGGTCAAGACCCTTCTGGTTGGACAGGCGGGAGATGATGCCGACCAGCGGAGCGTTGGGATCGGCGGTCAGGCCGAGTTCCTTCTGGAGCTCCTGCTTGCAGTATTCCTTGCCGCCCAGGCTCATCGCCTCGTAGTTGGCGTAGATCATCGGATCCTTGGACGGATCGTAATCGTCGATGTCGATGCCGTTGAGGATGCCGGAGAGCTTGTACTGCTTGTTGACAAGGATCCGGTCCAGACCGTGGGAATACCACGGGTCAAGGATCTCCCAGGCATAGCTCGGGCTGACCGTGGTGATCTTATCCGCCGTTTCGATCGCGCCCTTCATCATATTGATGGCACCGTCATATTCCAGAATGCCCATATGGTACAGCGGGATGCCCATCACCTCGTTGAGCACTTCCCTGCCGTAATTGCCCTGGTACTGGATATTGTGAATGGTGAAAATATGCTTGATATTCTGATAGCCCTGCTGGTACTTATAGAATACCTGATAGAACACAGGGATCAGTGCAGTCTGCCAGTCATTGCCGTGGATGATGTCCGGGGCAAAGTCGATATACCGCAGCATTTCCAGTACGGCACGGGAGAAGAATACGAATCGCTCGCAGTCATCATAGAAGCCGTACAGACCGTCACGTCCGAAATAATATTCATTGTCCACAAAGTAATAGGTCACATCGTTCCAGACTGCTGTGAAAATACCGCAGTATTGCTTTCTCCAGGAAACATCCACCGTGATATTGGTGAGGAATGTCAGCTGTGTACGCATTTCCGGACGAATGGATTTATACAGCGGCATCACTACGCGGCAGTCATGACCTTTGCTTTGAATGGCAGCCGGGAGGGAGCCGACAACATCTGCCAGACCGCCGGATGCAGCATACGGCACTGCCTCACTTGCGGCAAAGAGAATATTCAAAATCCATCCACCTCCTTATCACAGCTTTGCGTTTTTCTTGACATACATCGGATAGCTTTCCGAACCGTTCACAACATGACCGTCGGAAACCTCTACATTCTTATCAGTGATGACATAGCTCATGGAGCAGCCGCTGCCGACCTTGGTACCCTGCTGGAGTACGCAGTTCTTTACAACGCTTCCGCGCTCAACATGTACGCCGCGGAAGATCACACTGTTTTCAACGGTACCCTCGATAATGCAGCCGTCAGCGATGAGGGAGTTTTTCACGGACGCATCCAGACCATATCTTGCCGGACCATTGTCAGCGATCTTGGTATAGATCGGCGCATCCTCCAGGAAGAGTCTGTCGCGGTTTTCCTTTTCGAGCAGTGCGAGGTTTGCCTCAAAATAGCTCTGTCTGTCCTTAATTCTGGTGAAGTAGCCCTTATGCTCATAGCCCATGAACTTCAGCTCGCCGACTCTCGGCTGGAGGCAGTCAGCAACCAGGCTGAACTTTCTCTGGCTCTGCGCTTCGCGGACGAGTCTGGTGAGGAATGCACGGCTCATTACGAACATATCCAGAGAGATATTGCACTCACCGCAGATCAGCGGGTTGATCAGGACATTGGTAATTCTGCCGTCATCGTCCATCTCCAGTACATTCACATCGGACTTGGAGGTATTCTCCTCATCGTACATGTACTTGCCGTAAACAGTGGTAATATCTGCCTTGCTTTCGATATGCTGCTTAACGATGGGACGGAAATCAATATTTGTCACGAAGTCGCAGTCGGACATGACAACATATTCCGCCTTGGAATGCTCCAGGAAGCTCCAGACATTGCTCAGGGCCTCCAGACGGCCTCTGTAGGCACCTTCCTTGCCGTCCGTCTGGCTGAAGGGAGGCAGAAGATGCAGACCGCCCTTCTTGCGGCACAGATCCCATTCTCTGCCGCTGCTCACATGGTCGAGCAGGGAGCCGTAATTTGCCTTTGTGATGACACCGACCTCATAGAAATCGGAATTTACCATATTGGAAAGCGGGAAATCGATCAGACGGTATCTGCCGCCGTACATGATGGAGCCCATGGTTCTGTGTTCGGTCATTTCACTGACAGATGAATCGTGCATACTTGCGAAGATCAAGCCGAGTACTTTGTTATTAACGTCCATTGCGATGCCTCCTTAGATAGATTCAGAAATGATTTGCTTGGGAAGAACTGCTGCATTTGCAGAAACATTTACATTGTGACCAACTACGGCAATGCCCCAGTCGTCTCTGTTTTCAAGGCATTCCGGAACACATCCGACCTTTGCGCCGGATTCGATGGTGCAGTTTTCACCGACAATGGCATATTCCACCACGGCACCGGACTTGATGGTCGTTCCGGGCATGATCACGCTGGAATTGACGATCGCGCCTTCCTCAATGGTAACATTTGTGAAGATGATGGATGCATCTACCTGACCATTGATGGAGCTGCCCTCTGTGATCATGGAATTTTCGATATGTGCGGACTCGCCGATATACTGCGGGGGCATATGCTCATGACGTGCATAGATCTTCCACTGCGGATCGTAGAGATTGAGCGGATCATTGGGATCGAGCAGATCCATATTGGCTTCCCACAGGCTGTCGAGTGTGCCGACATCCTTCCAGTAGCCCTCAAATGTATAGGCGAACAGACGCTCATTATTTGCCAGCATTGCAGGGATAATATCCTTACCGAAGTCCTTGGAGCCGGTATTGGCATTCTCATTTTCGATCAGGTACTTCTTGAGCTTTTCCCATGTGAACACATAGATGCCCATAGAAGCCAGTGTGGACTTGGGCTGTGCGGGCTTCTCGGTGAAGTCAACCACTCTGTTCTCTTCATCGCAGGTCATGATACCGAAGCGGGATGCTTCTTCAAGAGATACGCCGATTACAGCAATGGTACCATCCGCATTGTTCTTCTCATGATATTCCACGAGCTTGGAATAATCCATCTTATAGATATGGTCGCCGCCGAGCACGATCACATATTCGGGGTCATAACGCTCAATGAACCGCATATTCTGGTAGATCGCATTGGCTGTACCCTGGAACCAGTCCGCACCCTCCTTGGTTTCAAACGGAGACAGTACATGTACGCCGCCGTACATCTTGTCCAGATCCCACGGCTGACCATTGCCGATATAGTCATTCAGCACCAGGGGCTGGTACTGCGTCAGGACACCCACTGTGTCAATGCCGGAATTGGTGCAGTTGGACAGTGCAAAATCAATGATACGGTACTTGCCGCCGTAGGGTACTGCCGGCTTTGCCACGTTCTGCGTCAGGGCATAGAGTCTGCTGCCCTGTCCGCCTGCCAGAAGCATTGCGATACATTTCTTTTTTGCGTTCATAATTTTCCTCCTAAAACATGAATTTTATCAATGATGCATTTATGATGGAATACATATTGCAGTTTTGAGTTGGTATGTCAAATTACTTTTTGGTCTTTTTCTTGGAAACTACTTTTTTCTCTGCACCTGCGGAAGCCTTGACAGCGCGTGCCTTTGCGGAGGACTTTGCAGCCGGCTTGGGTGCTTTGTAGCGGAGATAGAGTACGGACAGCGGGGGCAGTGTCAGTGTGATGGACTGGTCAAAACCATGCATTCCGATCTCCTCGGTACTGCACTTCGGGATGGCAAGACCTGCGCCGCCAAATTCCTCGGCATCCGTGCTGAACAGCAGCTCATAGTCGCCTTCGAACGGTACGCCGATACGGTAGTCATTGCGTTCAACGGGAACAAAATTGCAGACAGTAATGATTTCGCTGCCGTCATCTGCAATGCGGCGGAAAGCGATCACGCTCTGCTTGTAGTCATCATGGGAGATCCAGCTGAAGCCGCTCCAGGAATCATCGTTGTCCCAGAATGCGGGAGTATCCATGTAGAGCTTGTTCAGCTTCTTGGCAAATTCGCGTGTTCTGCGGTGATCCTCATCCTCCAGCAGATGCCAGTCAAGCTGGGTCTGGTAATTCCATTCGTTCTTCTGGGCGAACTCCTGACCCATGAACAGCATCTTCTTGCCGGGGTGTGCCATCATATAGGCAAGGAACGCACGGTAGGACGCAAATTTATCTTTTTCAAAGCCGGGCATTTTATTCAGCATGGAGCACTTGCCGTATACGATCTCATCATGGGAGATCGGCAGGATATAATTCTCCGAGAAGCAGTAGAAGAATGAGAAGGTCAGCTTATCATGATTGAATGCGCGGTAGATCGGGTCAAGGGACATATACTGGAGCATGTCGTTCATCCAGCCCATATTCCACTTGAAATTAAAGCCCAGACCGCCGATGTCCGTAGGCTTTGTGACCAGCGGCCATGCGGTGGATTCCTCCGCGATCATCAGAACATCCGGATGCTTGGAGAATACCGTTTCATTCAGGCGGCGGAAGAACTCCACAGCCTCGAGGTTTTCATTGCCGCCGTTGACATTGGCTGTCCATTCGCCGTCGCGGCGGTCATAGTCCAGATAGAGCATGGAAGCGACCGCATCCACGCGCAGACCATCGAGATGGAACTCCTCAAGCCAGTAGCACGCACTAGAGATCAGGAACGAGCATACCTCACCCTTACCATAATCAAATACGCGCGTACCCCAGGATTTATGCTCCATTTTCTTCGGATCGGTATATTCATAGCAATAGCTGCCGTCAAATTCACACAGACCGGAAGCATCCTTGGGGAAATGTGCCGGTACCCAGTCAAGGATCACGCCGATGCCCGCCTGATGGAAGAGATCCACCATTTCGCGGAACTGGTCGGGAGTGCCGTAACGGGAGGTCGGTGCAAAATAACCGGTCACCTGATAGCCCCAGGAACCGTCATAGGGAAATTCTGTCAGCGGCATAAATTCCACATGTGTATAGGACATTTCCTGCATATAGGGAATGAGCTGCTTTGCAAAGATCACATAGTCAAGCCGATTGCCGTCCTCATGATGCTTCCAGGAATCCAGATGCACCTCGTAGACGTTCATCGGACGCTTGTACACGATCCGGTCTTTCTTTGCGGCACGCCATGCGTCATCGTGCCACTCATAGCTGCTTTCAAAAATTTTAGAGGCAGTTGCGGGTCTTGTCTCAAAATGTGCTGCATAGGGGTCGGATTTCATCAGAAGTCTGCCGTCCTCGGCCTCAATGCTGTACTTGTACGCATCGAACTGCTGGAGACCTTCGATCACGGTCTCCCAGATGCCGTCTGCAATGAGATGCATGGGGTTCGTTTCGCGGTTCCAGTCATTGAAGTCACCTACGACGGAAATGCTCTTTGCCTTCGGTGCCCAGACACGAAAACGGTGCCTGCACACATCGTTCTCCCGGATGCTGTGCACACCGAAAAATTTATAAGCTTCATTGTTTTTTCCCTGGTAGAATAAATACAGCGGAAAATCATTCTGGTTGTCGTTTTTTGTTACATTCATGGCTTCTCCTCCCTTTATACTTATTTTATCAGAAAAAGAGTATTCTTGCAAGAGTTTTTCGGTTATGCGTTATAATTTCATATTTTGTGATAATATTTGTAGTTTATTTTTGGTTATTTTGCCTATTGACTTTTTGAGATGAATTGTACAAAATAGAAATCCCCCGGCGTGCGGTTTCCAGTGCTAAAGCACAGATTCCCCCTTTTGCTTTTGTTGGCAAAAGAGGGAAAAAATACTACACAGCTGTGCGTTCCTGACGGGCGGCGGAGAGGGTGCAGGCGGCGGTGCTGCGGACACCGGCGGCAATGACGGTAATGTCATCCTCCGCCTTGCCGGCATGGAATACGTCCGCCTTGCTGCAGATCTGCTCTGCAAGCGCATCAAGCGAGGCAGGATGCTGGAGCAGCTCCTTTACATAGGGATACTCTGATTCATGGATACCGTCGGAAACCATGATGATACGGTCATTCTCCAGGGCGGACAGGGTCTTGCAGAACGGCTCCGCCTGTGCCATGATGCCGATGGGGAAGCTCTGGGCATCAATGCGCATCACCTGCCGTTCATGCTGAAACAGCGTCGCGGACGCACCGGATTTGAAGAACTGCAGCTCACCGGTATCGGCATGGAGGCGGAGAATGTCAAGGGTCGCAAAGCATTCTGTGTTGGTTTCGGAAAGAAGGATCGTATTGGCAAAGCGAATGGCAGTTTCAGGCGGCATACCGCTTGTGACAAGCCGGACAAAGGCGCGTACAGCGATCTGTGACACGAGGGAAGCCGCTGTACCGCTGCCCATGCCGTCAGAAAGGATGAGGTACTGATCCCCTTCTGGATCTGTAAAGGCTTCTGCGGTATCGCCGCAGCGGGTGTTGCCGGGGGCGCGGACACTGCGGATCACATGCTCCAGGCAGAAGGCGGGCTGCTCATAGAAGCAGTACCGCAGTACACCGCCGCCGGACTGCGGTGCAGCCGCAAGCAGCCGGGCATTGAGCAGCTCGCCGAGCAGTACCTGAATGGTTTCCGCAGCGGACAGCTCCGAACGTGTATAGATCTCCGCTGCATACCTGCCGCTTTTCAGCCGGCGTACAAAACAGCTCTGATACTCACAGCGGCACTGCCGCAGGATCGCCTGCAGACCCTCCGTTTCCTGTGTACACAGCAGAAGCTCCCGCTGTCTTGCGGCATCCGCTGCCATTTCCTCCATCAGGCGGAAGTATTCCAGCATGACGTTCCGGTTCTGTGTGAGATGGACGGAAGCCGTTTGCTCCAGGGCGGCACGGTGACCGTATTCCCAGACGCACGCCAGCATCCGTTTGCGCCGGATGCAGCTTGTCAGGGGTTCCGGCAGGGGGTCGGCGGCGGGATGATGAAGAAGCTCCGTGAATGCCTGGGCAGTCGCCTCCTTCTGCTGGATCCAGCAGACGCTCTCATTCCGGCAGCCGCGGCAGAGCTGTCCGCGGACGCAGTGTACGGCATCGGCGGGCTTGCGGGGACGGAGATAGCCGATGATGCCGGCAGTCTCCTCGCGCAGTCCTGCAATCGACTGGGAGAGGAACTGCTCCCGCTGGGCGGTGCAGCGTACTGCGCCGTGCCTGCTGCTGCCGAAGGTCAGGATCCGGCACAGCGGCACATGGCTGCACAGCGCGTACAAGCCCCCGGCAAGCACAAGCTCTGCGGCAATGCGGATCAGCTCCGCGCTGCTGTCAAGAACGGCACTGCTGAGTGCCTGCATGATGAAGAACACCGGTATATAGAGCGCGTTCGGAATGCGGCTGAGAAAGCCGGCAAGCATTGCGGTCACGGGCAGGAACAGCAGGGGCATTCCCAGCGGCACACTGCACAGCACAGTTCCGCAGGCGGTAAGTGCGCCGAGAAGGGTGCCGCCGCACTGGCGGAACTGTTTTGCCGCAAGCAGGGTCACTGCCATGCCGCAGGCACGTCCGATATTGCAGAAGGGCAGATCCAAGCCGCAGAGGGCGGTGATACCGAGCAGATAGGTCATGGCAAAGGTGAAGCTCCTACCGGCATCGAGCAGGATCTTTCCGTGTCTGCAAAAGGAGTTCCAGGCATCGGCAAAGAGCAGTGCGGCGGCTCCGGTCAGGAGTGCTTCCATGATATACAGCGGCAGGATCCCGCCGTGCTGGACGAAAAACAGATCGGTCACAAAGCCGGCGGCTGTGCAGGCGGTGATGGTCAGCACTGCCTGTACAGGGGGGCGGCGCACTTCATAGAACAGGATGCGCATACAGGAGATGGCAACAAGGCTGGTGAGCAGGTATGCCATATCCGGCGGGGCGTTCTGTGAAATGTAGGCGAGCAGGGTGCCGCACAGGATGCAGAAGCTGAAAAGCGGCGGGCAGACCCCGGCAATGGCGGCTGGCAGGGGTGACACGATGCCGCAGACCGTACCGGCGGAGAGCAGGTATCCCCCGCCGAGTGCGATCACGAAGCCGAGTGACAGCCGCACTGCTTCATGGGTCAGAAGTCGTCTGAATTGCTGCATAGATGAGTTCCTCCTTTGTCTGGTATGCAGGTGTTGTCTATATTATACCAGACGGGAGGGCGGAGTTTTGTCGGAATGAATTGGGGGTTTGGGGAAGATTAGAGAAGTTGTGGGGGATTTCCTGAACAATAGGCAATTTCCGGAGGATGGGTGAACAAATGCCCCGATACTTGGCAGTATCGGGGCGTTGATCCAGGATGTTATACTTATCCCCTTAACCCAAATAGACAGTTTTATTTGCCCCCCCCCCCGAGGGGAGGGGGATTTACGGGCAGTGCTGCGCACCGCCCCCGCCAAAGGCTGTTGCCTTTTGAAATCGCTTTCGTTCATGTAAATTTGGAGGTTAGTGTTAATCATTCCCCTGCCAACCCATTCGCCAGCCTTACCAGCTCTTCCATATTCAGCGACTCGATTCTTGCGCTTGCAGGAATTTTCGCTTCGGCAAAGATCTCCTGCATCCGTGCTTTCGGGATGCCAAGACCGCCGGCAAGTACGCCGGAAAGCTGTTTTCTGCGCTGGGAGAAGCCAACTTTGACCATGCGGAAGAATGCTGCTTCGTCCGCTACCTGCCACGGCTTTTCCTTGTGGAGCGTGATCTGGATGACCGCAGAATCCACATTCGGGGCGGGCATGAAGCTGCCTCTGGAGACCCCGAACAGCTGCTTTGCCTGTCCATAGAATGCCACTGCAACCGACACCGCACCGGATTCACGGCTGCCGATCGGGGCGCAGAGACGCTGTGCGGCTTCTTTCTGCACCATGACAGTGATGGTCTCGATGGGGAGTTTTTCTTCCAGCAGACGCATGATCAGGGGGGATGTAATATAATATGGGAGATTCGCACAGACGGCAACGTGAAGTCCTGCGAATTCCTCTGCGATCAGTCCGGCAAGATCGTATTTCATGGCATCGCCGTGGATGACTTTGACATTATCAAATTCGGAGAGGGTTTCGTCCAGAATCGGAAACAGGCGGTCGTCAAGCTCTACGGCTACGACCTTATCCGCACGCTTTGCAAGCTCTGCGGTCAGCGTTCCCACGCCCGTACCGATTTCAAGCACGCCGAATCCTGCGGCGGCATTGCCCAATTCAGCGATTCTCGGGCAGACAGTCGGATTGATCAGGAAATTCTGTCCGAGTGCTTTGGAAAAATGAAATCCGTGACGTTCCAGCAGATTCCGGACATAGCTGATGTCTGTCAGATTGTGCATATTATATTCCTCCTGTTTCTTTCATAAGAGCCTCCGCACAGCGGATGCCATCCACAGCGGCGGATGTGATGCCTCCGGCATAGCCTGCACCCTCACCGCAGGGATAGATGCCCTGCACGCCCGTGCTGTTGTAGTTATCATCACGCAGCATCCGCACAGGGGACGAGCTTCTTGATTCCACGCCTGTCAGGATGGCATCCGCATCGGCAAAGCCGTGGAGCTTCCGATCCATGGCAGTGATGCCGAGACGGAGCGTTTCACACATGAAATCAGGCAGATAGCTGTCGGGAGATGCAAATGCGGTCGCTGGTGTATAGGTGGGTGTGACCTTGCCGAAATGGTCGGATACACGATGTTCCAGAAAATCACCGACACGGATCACTGGTGCAGCGTAATTTCCGCCGCCTGCCATGAATGCGGCACGTTCCAGTTTCCGCTGGAGGTGCATTCCGGCAAGGGGATGTTCGCTGCCGAAATCCTCCGGTGTCAGCCCCACAAGCAGCGCAGAATTTGCATTTCTGCCATTTCTTGCAAAATGGCTCATGCCGTTGACCGCAAGCATTCCTTCTTCGGATGCGGCGGCAACGACTTCTCCGCCGGGGCACATGCAGAATGTATACAGGCTTCTGCCATTTGGGAGATGCACTGCAAGCTTGTAATCCGCTGCACCAAGTGCAGGATGTCCTGCGGATGCGCCATAAAGGGTGCAGTCGATGTCGGATTGCAGATGTTCGATGCGGACACCCATTGCAAAGGGCTTCTGCGTCAGGGGGATACCTTTTTCATAGAGCCGTTCCATCGTATCCCGTGCGCTGTGTCCCAATGCAAAAACGGCGTGTTTTGCAGGGATTTCATATTCTTCCCCATGCTGCATGTACTGCAGGGCAGTGAGTTTTCCATCTTTCTGAGAATATCCTGTCAGCTTTGCACCGAAATGGATCTCTCCGCCGAAAGCAATGATTTTTTCACGCAGATTCCGGACGGTTTCGGTGAGCTTGTCCGTGCCGATATGGGGCTTTGCCTGCCAGAGAATTTCCGACGGCGCACCGCATTCCGCAAAGGTTTCCAGCACGAAACGGATGCGTGGATCCTTGATGCCGGTGTGAAGCTTGCCGTCCGAAAAAGTTCCTGCGCCGCCCTCGCCGAACTGGATGTTGCATTCGGTATCGAGGATGCCGCTTTGCCGGAATTTGCGGACAATTTCCATACGTTCTTCCACCGCAAGACCACGTTCCAGCACGATCGGGCGAAGTCCTGCTTTTGCAAGGACATACGCCGCAAACATGCCGGCAGGACCAAATCCGACGATCGCAGGGCGTTCCGGTGCAGTGCATGCGGGAATGGTATAGGGAACGTCCTTCACGGCGGAAATATCATGATCGCCGGCGCATTTTTTCAGAATGCTATGTTCCTGCTTTACCGCAATATCCAGCGAAAAAAGAAAGGACACCTTTCCACGTTTTCTTGCATCCACGGAACGGCGGCGGACTTGCAGGGTAATGATCTCCCTGATTGGAATATGCAGTTTTTTTGCCGCCGCCTGCTGCAGGTCCTTGTCTGTATAATCAAGCGGCATTCGGATATTCTGTATACGGATCATGGTTTTTCCTTTCAATGGATGGTTTCCAGATAGGCAAGCAGATTCTGCATGGCAGAGATCACACAATGTTCGGTTTCGGTCGTCAGATATGCGGATACGGCATTCCGGATGATGGAAACATTCTCCGCATCAGCAAGGTCTTTGCAGAAATTGCAGATACTGCACCGGACAGCATAATCCGGATCATCCAGCAGGGAGAGAAGCTTTTGCATTGCACCCGATTCACCGAATCTGCACAGAGCGTAACAACACTCAGCATGGCAGTCGGAGAAATCCGTATCATTCAGCAGCCGATGGACAAACGCAATCTGCTTGTCATATTCGTTATGAAGTGCCGCTGTCACATCCGCCCACGAGAGAATGGCATAGTGTGCCGCAAGCACGTCATCTTCCGGATAAATACTATGCCGGAGCAGAAGCTCCGTTTCCCTGCATGGGAATATAGCAAGTGAATCGTAGGCTTCGGTACGTACAAAGGAATCTGTATCATTGGCAAGACACAGAAGCGTGCGGAGGGCTTCGTCACCGGAGTAATTCACCAGAACCGCAGCACACCGGCTGCGGACAAAGGCATCCGGATCATAGGAAAAGTATCGCAGAACAGAGAAATTTTTCTCTGTTTCATCCTGCTCTTCGATTGCATCTATCAGGCTGATTTTTTCTTCATCCGTCATGTTATCGCCCTCCGGCAATATGCTGTGCTGCCCATACGCCGCTTGCCCATGCCCAATGGAGGTGATAGCCGCCGCAAAGGCTGTGTACATCGGCGGCTTCTCCGGTGATGTAGAGATGGGGGTATTGCTTCACCTGTAAATTCACATCCAGCGCAGAGCCGATCACGCCTCCTGCGGTCGCCTGTGCCTGCTTCCATTCTGACACACCTGTGACAGCAAACGGAAGTCGGTGCATCATTTCGGCAATTTCACGAAGCTTTCTGCCACTGAGCGTACTGCATGGGGTATCTGCCGCAATATGGCACTGTTTCAGAATCAGGCGTGAGAGCGGTTTCTGGAAAAATCCGGAAAGCAGGGTTTCGCAGTCCGCATCGCTCCGTGCCGCCTGAAAGCTGAAGAGCATGGAAAGCGTTGTTTCCATTTCCTGTTCGGGCAGAAGATCAAGAATGATCCGATAATCTGACATTTTTTCAGATTTGATATGCGCCGCCATATTAAAAATGCAGATGCCGGAGATTGTTTTTTCGGTGAACTGCACTTCGCCGTTTTCCGCATAAAGGCAGCTCTCCCCCTCCATGAGCATGGCATTTGCACGGACACGCAAGCCTTTCAGCGAACGCAGGATTCTGGCATCGGAAAGAAGCGGACAGAGGACAGGGCGGGGGGATTTCATCGGGATATGGAGTTTTTCCAGAAGTTCCCACGCACTGCCGTCCGTTCCGAGCTGGGGTGCGGCATATCCGCCTGCAGCGAAAATCACATGATCGGCTGTATATGCCGCATCGGATGCGCGTACAAGCCAACCGCCTTTCTGCGGATGCAGATCGGTCACCTGCGCATCGCAGATTTCCTCCACGCCGTACTGCTTGCACGCCAGACGGAGTGCATCCAGCACGGAGGCAGCGTGCATACTATAAGGATAGATGCGCCCGGCGGAATCCGTGCGGCAGTGCAGACCAACCGAAGCGAAAAAATCCTGCGCATCGCCGAATGACTGTATAATTTCGCGGACGGAAACACTGCCGGAATAGTCCTCAGCCGAAATCGGCGTATGACTCAGATTGCATCTGCCGTTTCCGGTCGCGAGGATCTTTTTGCCGGTGCGGGGCATTTTTTCGAGAATAGCAATTCTGTCCATCCCATAGGAAGCCGCCGTCACAGCCGCCGCCAGTCCGGATGCTCCGCCGCCGATGATGATGATTTGATGATGCATAGTGTTTCCTCCCGGTATGGTCATTTTGCAGGATACAGTTTCTCTGCATTCCTGCAAAAGAATGCATTTCTTGCAGTCTTAACGTTTTGTATTGCCCCCATATGGGGGCAATACAAAACGT
>JAZQCT010000012.1:0-31731 GCA_045546475.1 Oscillospiraceae bacterium | reverse complement strand
TGATCTGAAAACACGTCTGACCCGGGCGGCGGAAGAGGTCCGCCTTGACAGGATGGATACGGCGGATGCCTATCATTTTATTGTGGATTTTATCCTGCGGGAGGAAAGGGGACGGATAGAAAAAGCCCGTCTTTTGCGGGCAGAATGCCGTTGCGCCTATTATCTTTCCTCGGAATTTCTCATGGGGCGGCTGACGGAGGCAAATCTTTATAATCTGGGAATCCTTCGCGAGACGGAACAGGCGCTCCGCGCGGCGGGATTTGATCCTGCCCGCCTTTCCGAAATCCCCGATGCGGCACTGGGCAACGGCGGTCTTGGCAGACTGGCAGCCTGCTACCTCGACGGTATGGCAACACAGGGTATGCCGGCAATGGGTCATTCCATCTGCTACGAGTACGGTATCTTCAAGCAGAAGATCGAGGAGGGCTGGCAGACAGAGCTTCCCGACAACTGGCTCCCGGGCGGCAGCGTATGGCTCGACCCCAAGCCTGAGAGAGCGATCGAGATCCACTTCGAGGGCGATCTCAATGAATACTGGGATAACCAGTACCACCACATTTCCCATGTAAACTACAACACCGTTATGGCAACACCGGTGGATATGTATGTATCCGGCTATGGCAGCGAGGGTGTATCCGTACTGCGTCTGTGGACCGCAAAGGCACCCAACTTCAACATGGAGATGTTCAACCAGGGCGATTATGCAAAGGCACTGGGTCAGAACTCCATTGCCAATGCAATTTCCAAGATCCTGTATCCGAACGACAATCACCTGGAGGGCAAGTCCCTGCGTCTGCGTCAGCAGTACTTCCTGTGCGCAGCGTCCGTTGGTGACATCGTCAATACACACATGAACGTATACGGCACACTGGATAACCTCCATGAAAAGGTTGCCATCCATATCAACGACACCCATCCGACCCTGGCAATTCCGGAGCTGATGCGCATCCTGCTGGATGACTGCGGCTACGGCTGGGATCAGGCATGGAACATCGTAACCAAGACATTCGCTTACACCAACCACACCGTAATGGCAGAGGCTCTGGAGAAGTGGGATGTCAACCTCGTAAAGCATGTCATTCCGAGAATCTTCTCCATCATCGTGGAGATCAACAACCGCTACTGCCAGTCCCTGATGGAGCGCAACGGCTACGACAGCGCAAAGACCACCAGAATGTCCATCATCAAGGACAACATGATCCACATGGCAACACTGTGCGTGGCTGCTTCCCACAGCGTCAACGGCGTATCCAAGCTGCACTCCGAGATCATCAAGACCGATGTATTCCGCGACGAGGCACAGGATACTCCTGAGAAGTTCAAGAACGTCACAAACGGCATCGCATACCGCCGCTGGCTGTACCAGTCCAATCCGGGTCTGACCAACCTCCTTCGTGAGAACATTGGCGATGGCTTCCTGAAGGACGGCGCAGAGCTGGCAAAGTTTGCGAAGTTTGCAGATGATACAGCAGTTCTGGAAGAGCTGATGAAGATCAAGAAGGCAAACAAGGAGCGTTTTGCAAAGTATGTCAAGAGCACAAGCAAGGTGGTTCTGAACCCCGACAGCATCTTTGACGTACAGGTAAAGCGTCTGCATGAATACAAGCGTCAGCATCTGAATGTAATGAACATTCTGGCACAGTACAACTACCTGCTGGAGAATCCGGATGCGGACTTCACACCCAAGACCTATATCTTCGCTGCAAAGGCAGCACCGGGCTATTATCTCGCAAAGCAGATTATCAAGATGATCTGGGCGATTTCCGAGGAGATCAGAAAGAATCCGAAGATCAAGGATAAGCTCGCAGTGAACTTTGTGGAGAACTACAGTGTTACCATGTCCGAGATGCTCATGCCGGCAAGCAACATTTCCGAGCAGATCTCTCTGGCAGGCACAGAGGCATCCGGTACCGGCAACATGAAGCTGATGCTCAACGGTGCGGTTACTCTGGGTACGCTTGACGGTGCGAATGTGGAGATCAAGGATGCAGTAGGCGACGACAATATCATCATCTTCGGTATGAAGACCGAGGAAGTGAATGCACGCAAGCCGCACTACAATCCGCAGGACATCTACAACAATAACGGCATTGTCCGTGCATGTATCGACCGTATGTACAAGGGCATCAACGGCTGCACCTTCAACGAGGTGGCAAATTCCCTCAAGAATGCCGATCCGTATATGGTTCTGGCTGACTTCGATGACTACGCAAGAGCGCAGGCTTACAGCTCCGAGCTGTATAAGGATCAGAACCGCTGGGCTAAGATGTCCCTCATGAACACTGCCGGCGCAGGCGTATTCTCCGCCGACCGCAGCGTCAACGACTACGCAAGAGACATCTGGGGTCTGGTGTAAGGAGTTTACAGGGAGGAGGTTTTGCAGGGGGCTCTGCCCCCTGCACCCCCGCCAAAGGGATGTGATCCCTTTGGAATCCCAAGGCGTTTTGCCATTGCCCCCTGCGGGGACAAAGGCAAAACGTTAAGATTGCAAGGATCTCATTCATTTGACAGAGAATGCAGGAAACAAAGTTCTCTGCAAAATATCCCTGTGAATCCTACACAGGATACAGAAATCACAAACCAAGTCCCTGCCCGCATCGCGGGCGGGGACAAAGTATAACAGGATTCCTAAATTTTTAATTTCATCTCGCCCAGGTCAAAATCGACAAAGGGGGTGGGGTGACGGAAGGGGAGTGCAGAGGGGAAACCAGAGGGGCAGGGGGAAATGTCGATTTTGCAAAGCGATCCTGTGTCTATAGAAGGCTTGCAGTGCTTTCTTTTTCCCCCTGCCCCTATGGTGTCCCCTTTGCATACTGCGGGGAATCCGCAAATAAAACATAGTTTTCAGAAGAAAGATTTTTGATGTAAATTCGATTCATCACAACAGGAGTAACCACTATGAGCCATTTATTCGACAGCTGGGACGCTGCCTACAAAACCCCCTTCGGTGCTGTGAAAAAGGGCAAGACCTGCCGCTTTTCCCTCCGTCTGCCGAAGGATGTCAACCCCGATTATCCGCCCGTTCTGGTGCTGTTCCGCACGGGCTTCAAGGAACGCTTTCTCAACCTCAACCTGACCGCTGCGGAGGACGACTGCAATGTCTGGAGTACGGAGTATCTTCCGAAATATGTCGGTGTGCATTACTACTACTTCGCCTATACACAGAACGGACAGCGGCATTATGTCAAGCGTGTGGATGGTCACCTTGGCAATCTGGACGACGGCGATCTCTTCCAGCTGACCATCTATGCCGAGGACTACAAGACCCCTGAATTTCTCAAGGGCGGCATCATGTACCAGATCTTTCCCGACCGCTTCTGCAAAAGCGGCAAGGTGCATGAGAATATCCCCTACGGCAGAGTCCTCCGCGAGGACTGGGGCGGCACGCCCTACTACAAGCCCGATGAAAACGGGCATGTCTGGAACAATGACTACTTCGGCGGTGATCTGGAGGGCATCCGTTCGAAGCTTTCCTACCTCTCCGATCTCGGTGTGACCTGCATCTACCTCAACCCGATCTTTGAATCCCATGAGAACCACCGCTACAATACCGCCAACTACCGCAATGTTGACCCCCTCCTCGGCACGAATGAGGATTTCCGCCTGCTCTGTGAGGATGCAAAGAAATACGGCATCAGCGTCATCCTCGACGGCGTATTCTCCCATACCGGCGCGGACAGCGTGTATTTCAACAAGTTCGGACGCTATGACAATGTGGGCGCGTTCCAGTCCAAGGACAGCCCCTATTATAAGTGGTACACCTTCTGGGATTTCCCGAATGTGTACGAGGCATGGTGGGGCATCGACACCCTTCCGAATGTCCGTGAGAACAACAAGGAATACACGAACTACATCTGCGGTGACGGCGGCGTGCTGGATTACTGGATCTCTCTCGGTGCAGCCGGCTACCGTCTGGACGTAGCGGATGAGCTGCCGGATGAATTTCTCGACAATCTCAACAAGTGCGTCAAGAAGCACGGCTCCGAAAAGATCGTCATCGGCGAGGTCTGGGAGGATGCCTCCAACAAGGAGAGCTACGGCGTAAAACGCCGCTACCTGCTGGGAAATCAGCTCGATTCCGTCATGAACTATCCGTTCCGTGATGCGATCATCGGCTATGTCAAGGGCATGTCCGCGCATGAGTTCCACCTGCGCGTGATGGGTATTCTGGAGAATTATCCGCGTCCCTCCGTGGATGTGCTGATGAACTTCGTATCCACGCATGATATCGAACGCGCCATCAACCGTTTCGGCGGCGAGTGCTGCGATGACAAATCCAAGGACTGGATGGCGGAGAAGTACCTGAACGAATACGAATATGCCCGCGGCAGAGCAATGCTCCAGTCCGCAATGGCACTGATGTTCTTCCTGCCCGGCGTACCGAGCATCTATTATGGTGATGAAGCCGGACTGCAGGGCTATAAGGATCCGTTCAACCGCCGCTGCTATCCTTGGGGGAACGAGGACCAGCAGCTGATCGCCTATGTCAAGGAGCTGGGACGCATCCGCAGAGCCTACAAGGTATTCCGGAACGGCAGACTGCATTTCCTCCCCGCACAGGAGGATGTCATGGCATTTGCCCGCGTGCAGAAGACCGCAGGCGTTGCCGTGCAGATCTATGTCAACCGCACGGAGCATGAGCAGACCGTGGAGCTGCAGCCGTGGCGTGAGGATTATGCATACGACCGCACCGAGCGCGGCACTCTGCATGACAACACCTTGACCATCGGCGCGTATGACTACGCCGTTGTCGTATATAAGGATCCCGCAAAGACGCATTGATGGTTTGCGGGAGAATCTTTCTCCCGCACCCTTGACAAATTCCAACAAATATAGTATAATATTCCCATCTTAATACAGGAGGAATGCATCTTGTCAAAACGCAGAAAAAGAACCGAAGACGAACTGGAAAGAGCCTATGCCGTCCTTGAGGATATGGAGAAAAAGAAAAAGAAGAACAAGAACGACCTGCTGACATTTTTCGCAGGACTGCTGATGTTTGCCGGCGGCGTGTTCATGATCCTGCAAAACGTGATCGTCCGCACCAACTGGGGTACCTCCTTCTACCACATCGGCAGCTGGAACGTTCCCAATGGTCTGATCATGCTCCCCGTACTCATCGGCATCGTGATGCTGTTCGTCATGGACAGGAAAATTTTCGGCTGGATCGTATTCGGTCTGGGAATATTGTTCATACTGCTGACTGTCATCATGAGCGTGAGCATCTCGTGGAAGACCTCGAATGCCTACATGTTCCTCGTCATGTTCGGACTTGCAGCAGCCGGCGGCGGTATGCTGATGAAGGTGCTGTTCAGCAAGAATGATTAGCACATGATTTGATGCTAGGGTTAGTTCACATACAAACAGCATTGTCAATTATAGTTTATATATTTGGGAGAATATAAGGTTGAAAGGAGAAAACTGTGGGTTTTTTTCGAAAATGGCATTTAAGAAGCTGAAAAAAAGTGCTGAGAGCGGTACAAAGATCGACCAGTACAAGCTGGCAGAATGTTACTACTACGGTAAGAATGTCGAACAGGATTATGCACAGGCATTCCATTGGTATGTGGAAGCGGCAAGATCTAGATACGTTAGAGGCGATATTGATAATATACGTAATGGTTTTCGTGATTGTTTGGTGTTTGATGCCATGTATATGGTGATGGTCTGCTATCGGGAAGGAAAGGGGGTAACCAAGAATCTTGAATTTTCTGAAATAATTTTGACAAGAATGTATTACAGTCTCTATGATATCATTACGGGAAAAAAGAAGTCGGATATGTCTGATTATATTTATCCGACTTCTGATGAAACTATGCAGAAGGTGAAGCAGGAATACGAGGAAATCAAAAAAAAGCAGAAGGCAGCAGAACCAGTTCCCTGTCCTGCTTTGGCAGAATATAATCGTGCATGGAAGGAGAGGAGATTTTCACAAGAGATTTTGACACAAATAGAGTGTGCTGCAGAAGAAGGGGATATCCAATGTTTGAGAAGTTTGGCGGATATTTATCGCAATCCAAGGGATTGGATGAAATCCATTGTTCCATGTGATGTGGACAAAGCAATTGCCTATTATGAAAAAGCGGCAAATCTTGGTGACATACAGACCTGCTTTGATCTTGTTGATATGTTTTCACGTGAAAGTTCCTATTATAAAAATATCCCAAAAGACTATGCAAAGGCTCGGATGTATTTAGATAAATTGGTGGCGTTGGGAGATAGGCGAGCGATCTATAAACTAGCTTCTGCCTATTGGATGGGGAAACCCATTGTTGAAGGTCGAACGGATTATCACAAGGTGATTTCACTTTTGTTGCCACTGGTAGAGAAGCCTTGCCCATTTGGAGAGTTCTACTGGTATCGTGACTGTCTTACCGCAATTGCCTCATCATATTGTTATCTTGATCAAAATGATGAGGCGATCCGTTACTATGAAAAAGCACTGGATCTTCCAGAGGGAGATCCGTTTACGGTGTTTGATACTAATATCTGTGCATACATTGGTGATATTTATGCCAAAGGACTCCATGATAAATCTAAGGGTCGTGAATGGTACCGCAAGGGGGTTATTTATGATGGCAATATTAGTTGCCGTGCGGAACTGGAAGCGATTGATAGGTGATATGAATTATCAGAATATGGAGAAATGAGGTGTTGTTCATGAACGATATAATTGATATCAGAACTGAGGCGGACTTTGATGTGATTGATCGAAAGTTTGAGATGCCAGAATGTGAGTTCTGTGCAACATGTGGAAGCTGTGTGTACTATGAGATGTATGGTTTTGGCAAAGCATACTGCAATCTCCATGGACGTGATACCAGTAGTTCCGATCAGGCATGTGGTTCGTATAAGTGATTTTGCGTAAATGAGCAAAGCAACATCGGTCGTCATACGGTGTTGCTTTGTTTACTTTTACTCGTTTGATTCATGGAAATGGAGGGAGCAAATTGTATTTTTTGAAAGAGGTTTTGGAGAATATAGAAGGCACGATTGGGAAATTTGAACCGGAAAGCGGTGGAATCCTTGCTTTGGATTCGGAAGGCGTGGTTTCAGATTTTTATTTTGATCATGAAGCAGGAAGCGGAAACACAAGCTATATTCCAAGCAGGATTTCGATACAAAATCATGTGATCAATATTTGGGCTTCTTCGAAATTGAAATTTTGTGGTGTTGCACATAGTCACCCGATGTGCAATTTGTGTGAGCCCTCGTGTATTGATATAGATATGGCTTTGAAGATTATGACGGCAAATGGTATGGAGCAATTATATCTGCTCATTGTCAAGGGTAGTGAGATGCAATTATACTGTGTGACAGATCAGAAGGGATGCGAAGTTCATGAAGAAGAAATAAAAATAAAAGATCGAATTGACTATACTGTTAAGAGAAAATAATGTTTTTAGAGTTTAGATGTACAATATAGGTGCAACATCTGTCACCACTAAGCCACAATTCTCTGAGACAAATATGTCTTTCTGTAAGCCAAAAAGGGGTAGCTCAATGAGATTGAAGCTTGTGACTTGAGTTGTGTTGTAATATTAATTCTAAATTAAACGATTTCAATAGCTTAATTGAGGATTAGTATGAAACACAAAAAAACGCACATCCGCAGGGGTGTGCGTTTTTGTGCATATTGCTGTGTTTATCGCTTTATTTCTTTACTTGACAATGGGTAAAAAAGGTGCTATAATGAAAATATCAAAGAATATGGCAGGATTCTTGACTTTTTTGCAAAAAAATGAAAATCAAACCTTGTATCCGCAGCAGCCGTTTGCCTGCGGTGTGAACCCTGCCGATCAGCAGACGGCAAATACATCAAAGGAGAGTCTCTAATTATGGGCGCACTTACCAATTTTCTGAACTCGATCCTCGGCATGATCCCGGACATTCTGTTCGCTGTCATCCTGCTGGTGATCGCATTTGCTGCAGCTGAGATCGTGAAGAAGCTGATCAATAAGCTGTTCGGCATCATCAAGGTGGATGCACTGCTTGCAAAGATCGGCATCAAGGATGATGCGGCAAAGAATGCAAAGACCTTTGTTGCAAAGCTTGCATACTTCATCACCTTCCTGCTCTTCCTCCCCGGCGTACTGGACAAGCTCGGTATGCACAGCGTTTCCACACCGATCACAGGTCTGGCAAACAGCTTCCTGTCCTTCCTGCCGAAGCTCGTGGCAGCAGGTCTGATCCTCGCAATCGGCATTTTTGTTGCCAACATCGTTAAGGATCTGCTCCTGCCCGTCCTGAAGGCAACCAAGGTGGATACCCTCCAGGAAAAGATCGGCATCAAGGCAAGCGAAAAGGCATCCCTCTCCAGCATCCTGACCAATATTGTCTACGGCTTCATCCTGCTGGTAGTTATCACCTCCGCACTTGACCAGCTCGGTATTGCAGCAATTTCCGCACCCACCAATGCGATCGTATCCTCCATCTTCGCACTGATCCCGAACATTCTCGGTGCGATCGTGATCATCGCACTCGGCGTGTTCATCTCCAATCTGGTTTCCGGTCTGCTCGAAAACCTCCTCGCAGGTATCGGCACGGATTCCCTCGTTGAGAAGATCACCGGCGCACCCGCAAAGAAGATCGTTCTTTCCAAGGTCATCAGCGCAGTTGTCAAGTACCTGATGGTTGTGATCTTCCTTGTACAGGGCATCAATGTTCTCGGTCTGCCTGTTCTGACCGGCGTTGGCGAGCTGATCCTCAGCTATGTTCCGACCGCGATCAGCATCGTTCTGGTTCTCGGCTTCGGTATCTTTGCTGCAAATCTTGCAGAAAATGCGATCGTTTCCAAGTTCCCGAAGGCTAAGGCAAGCGCAATTGCAGCAAAGGCTGCGATCTATGTTGTACTCGGCTTCCTCTGCATGAGCCAGCTGGGCATTGCAAACGCAATCGTTGAGGGTACATTCATCCTCATCATCGCTGCACTGTGCATCGCATTTGCGATCTCCTTCGGTGTCGGCGGCAGAGGCTTTGCAGCAAATCAGCTTGAAAAGCTCGAAAAGAAGCTGGAATCCAACGATTCTGAGAAGGCTGAATAATTTCCGTTTTTTGTGTGTTTGATTTTCATTATCTGGAGCATCCTGTGGGAACGGGATGCTCCTATTTTTGTACAACATGCACAAAATCGGGGGGGCAATTGTACGTCGCAATGAAAAAATCTGTTGTTTCCTGAAAAAAGCTTGCTATTTTCTGCTTTTCATGGTATAATCAGGACATAGGGTGCTTGGATACAGTCACAATCTTAATGAAAGGATGATTTTGTATGAAAAAAATCGTATCAGCCCTGCTTTCCGTCATGATGCTGAGTATGACGGGCATGGCATGTCTGCCGGCGCAGGCGGCAGAAGAAACCGCAGAAACCACTACCACGACCGCACCGGCATCGGATGTATGGCAGATGACGCTGAATTTTGATTCCACCTCACAGGAGCTTGGCACACCGCTGTATCTTGACGGTATTACTGCTTCTGTCTTCTCACAGAAAGACGGCTATCTGGTATGCGCCCAGCCCATTACGGATGAAACACTGTTCGAGGTGGATACGTTTGAATTTGACCGCGCCGACAGACCGGGTACTTACAATGTGTATGTGACCTATATCGGAGATGAATCCATGGATCTCTACGCGATCTATCAGGTGACACTGTATGAGGAAGCAGAAGCCGGTACCACCACCACCTCCCAGACCTTTGGTCCAGTCGGCACAGTCTGGACGGAAACCACCGTGCCGCAGGATACAACACCATTTGACACGACTTTTACGATCACCTCCGGACCGATCGAGGACACACCAATCGAAACCACATTCACCACCACCTCCGGACCGGTTGAGGACGAAACGGACTATCCTGATGATACCACATACATTCCCAGCATAACAGGGACGACCACGGCATTTACCGGAACAACGACCGCAGTTACCACTTACTACAGAACCACTCTCCCCACTACTGAAACCACGCAGAGCTTTGGCCCGGTCGGTACGGTAGTTACCACTGGAACCACCCCTGAACCGCAGGAAACAACCGTGGCATACACGACCAATGTATATACCAATGAAGAGGGCGTTGTCTGCTTTGAGTATTATGCCAATGTGGGTGATACCATCATGGTGGATGAAACCTATACTGACCTGCACTATATCATTTATGATGAAAATGCAACCTACGACAACGGCATCATCACCGCAGTGAACCCGGGTGAATTTTATATTATTTTCTGCACCTCAGAAACATTCGGAGAACAGGTTGCTCGTGTGGATGTCACCATTCTGCCCAATGGTGATGAAACGACCACCACATCTGAACAGGAATGGACAGAAACCACAATGATGAGTACATGGAACACCACACTGTCCACAACGGGGATGACGACCGCAATGCCCGCACCAGATACAACCGCCGTACCCGAAAGTACACTCGATGAGGACGGCAATGTGATCTATTCCACAACGGCAACCTCTCTGACCGTTTCAACTTCCGAGGAAGAACCGATTGCAACCACCACAACTGGCATCTATGATGGGGAAGGTACGACCGTTGCCACAACTGTAACCACCGCACCCACCACCACCGCAGACACTGAGATTGCGCCGGAAACCTCCGAAACAACAGAAACCATCGTTTCCGAAGAAGCACCGACCGAAACCACCGAGCCTGCGGAGACCCTTCCCCAGACCGGCAATCCCGCATGGTTTGGCTGGATGCTCACCGGCGCGCTCCTGCTCCTGACGGGCGGCGGCTGGATGATGGCACAGTCCGGCATTTTCCGCAAAAATGAGAAATAACTCCTGAATTATCACAGAATGCGCACTCATAATGGGTGCGCGTTTTTGTGCATTCCTCCAAAAATAAAAATCCTTGTAAAGCCCCTTGACTTTCCCCCGCAATTGTGGTATACTATAGAAAGTAAAAAAGCTTTACAGGGGGTGAGCAGAATGGCAAAGGATCTGTCTCTCGTGCTTCTGCTCGACTGCTATGGAGAGCTTCTGACCGAGCGTCAGCGCGATATTGCGGAGATGTATTTCAATGAGGACTTGTCCCTCACCGAGATCGCTGAAACACGGGGCATTACCCGTCAGGCAGTCCGCGACAGCATCCGTCACTCTGAGCAGACACTGCTTGAAACGGAGCAAAAGCTCGGCATGGCAGAACGCATCATCGGGATGCGCGAATGCCTGGAAACCATTTTACAGCACTGCAATGACGCAGATGCAGAGATTGCACAGCTTGCCCGAGAGGGTCTGCTGTTACTATAAATTCTTGGAAAGAGAGGGCAAAACATGGCATTTGAAGGACTTTCGGAAAAGCTCAACAACGTCTTTAAGAAACTGAAATCCCACGGTAAACTGACCGAATCCGATGTCAAGGAGGCCATGCGTGAGGTGCGCCTTGCACTGCTCGAAGCGGATGTCAGCTATAAGGTCGTAAAGGATTTTGTAGCAAAGGTCTCCGAACGTGCAGTCGGCGAGGAGGTGCTCTCCAGCCTGACACCTGCCCAGCAGGTCATCAAAATTGTAAATGAGGAGCTTATTTCCCTCATGGGTGATGCGAACGAGCGCATCAATATGCCGTCCAAGCCCCCGTGCATTATCATGATGTGCGGTCTGCAGGGTTCCGGTAAGACCACCCATGCCGCAAAGCTTGCGAAATATCTCAAGAATGAGGGACACCGCCCCATGCTTGCTGCCTGCGACATCTATCGTCCTGCGGCGATCAACCAGCTGCAGGTAGTCGGTGACCGCGCCGGTGTCAAGGTCTTTGAAATGGGACAGATCGACCCCGTGATCATCGCCAAGCAGGCACTGCGCTATGCGAAGGACTACGGTCATGACATCGTGATCCTCGATACCGCCGGCAGACTTCATATTGATACAGCTCTGATGGAGGAGCTGCAGCATATCAAGGAGGAAACACAGCCCCACGAGATCATGCTGGTCGTTGACGCAATGACCGGTCAGGATGCCGTGAATGTGGCAAAGTCCTTCGACGATGCACTCGGCATCGACAGTGTACTCATGTCCAAGCTCGACTCCGATACCAGAGGCGGTGCGGCTCTGTCCGTTCTCGCAGTTACCGGTAAGCCCATCAAATTTGTGGGTATGGGCGAAAAGCTGGACGAATTTGAAAAATTCCATCCCAGCCGTATGGCTTCCCGAATCCTCGGCATGGGCGATGTCCTCACGCTCATTGAACGTGCGGAGACCGTCATTGACCAGAAGGATGCTGAAAAGCTGGCGAAAAAGGTGCAGGAGCAGAAATTCGATATGAACGATCTGCTCGATCAGCTCCGCCAGATCCGCAAGATGGGTTCTCTGAAATCCATCGTATCCATGCTCCCCGGTGTGGGTGATAAGGTGAAGGACGAGGATCTGGATGATAAGCAGTTCTACCGCCTGGAGGCAATGATCACCTCCATGACACCGGCGGAACGTGCAAAGCCGTCCATCATCAACCCTTCCAGAAAACGCCGAATCGCAGCGGGTTCCGGTACTAAGGTGGAGGATGTCAATCGTCTGCTCAAGCAGTTTGAACAGATGCAGAAGATGATGAAGCAGTTCTCCGGCGGCAAAAAGACCAAAATGATGGCAAGACGCGCCAGAAAGCAGCTCGCCGGCATGAATTTCGACAAGATGAACGGCAAGGGCGGCGGCAGTCTCCCCCCGATGGGCTTCTGATTTAATTGATTCAATGCGGTTCCCCGCTTGAATATATATGATTTTGTTTGTGGAGGTGAAACGAAAATGGCAGTAAAAATCAGACTGAGAAGAATGGGCGCAAAGAAGGCTCCTTTCTATCGTATCGTTGTTGCTGACTCCAGATACCCCAGAGATGGCAGATTCATCGAGGAGATCGGCTACTATGATCCGACCAAGGAACCGAGCGTTGTAAAGGTGGATTCTGACAAGGCTAAGGACTGGATCGCTAAGGGCGCACAGCCGACCGACACTGTTAAGACCATCCTGAAGAACGAGGGCGTTCTGTAATAGAACGTGCGGGACGGAGGTAGAAGCTTTCGGGCTTCTATTCTCTGTGGCTCGCCTTCGGACAGAAACAAAAGGAGTAATCATCATGAAAGAGTTATTATACAGCATCGTGGCTGACCTTGTAGACGACAAGGATGCGATTGAGATCACACAGGACGAGCCGAATGAGGAAGGCGTGATCGTATTCCATCTGCGCGTAGCAGAGGACGACATGGGCAGAGTTATCGGCAAGCAGGGCAGAATTGCTAAGGCTGTTCGTACCATCATGCGTTCCGCAGCAGCAAGAAACGGCATGGATTCCATTGCAGTGGAGATCGGCTGATGGGACAGAAACGTTTTCTGGAAATAGGTGAGATCACAAACGTCCATGGATTGCGTGGGGAGGTAACAGTTTACCCTTGGTGCGATTCTGCGGCGTTTTTGTGTTCTTTTGACACCCTGTACTTTGATAAGGACGGCAGAAAGCCCGTCCGTATCCTCCGTGCAAGAGTCCATAAAAATATGGCGATCCTCCAGCTGGAGGGCTGCACGACGAGGGAACAGGCGGAAGCCATGCGCAGACAGGTTCTCTATATGGACAGGGATGAGGTCGAACTTGATGAGGGCTGCTACTTCATTCAGGATCTGATTGATCTCGAAGTCCGTGATGCCGATACGGGCGAGGTCTACGGCAGGATCCTGGATGTGCTGGAGACCGGTGCAAACGATGTCTATATGATCGGACGCGGCGAGGGAAAGAAGGAATACCTCGTGCCTGCCATTCCCGATGTGATCGTGGAAACCAATACGGAGGAGGGCTTCATGACCATCCGTCCGCTGAAAGGACTGTTTGACGATGAGGATTGAGATCGCAACGCTCTTCCCCGATATGTGTGAAGCCGTCCTTTCCGAAAGCATCATCGGCAGAGCCAGAAAAGCCGGCGCGATCGAAGTGCATTGCCACAATATCCGTGATTATACCCTCGACAAGCACCGCCGTGTGGACGATACTCCTTACGGCGGCGGTATGGGCATGGTCATGCAGGCAGAACCCATCTACCGCTGCTGGCAGGCAGTCTGTGAGCAGCTCGGCGAACGCCCCCATACCATCTACATGTCCCCGCAGGGCAGAACGCTCACACAGGGCAGGGCAAGGGAGTTCTCGAAAATGTCCAGCCTGTTCCTCCTCTGCGGTCATTATGAGGGAGTAGATCAGCGCATTCTGGATAAAATAGTGGATGAGGAGATCTCCATCGGCGACTATGTGCTGACCGGCGGCGAGCTGCCGGCACTGGTGCTGACGGATGCCGTGGCAAGAATGTGCAGCGGCGTGCTGCCGTCCGCACTCTGCTTCGAGGATGAGAGCCACTTCAACGGACTGCTGGAATATCCCCAGTATTCCCGCCCTGAGATCTGGGAAGGGGAGCGCGTGCCGGAGGTGCTGCTTTCCGGTCATCACCTGAACATTTCCCGCTGGCGGCACGAGCAGAGCCTTCGCGTCACGCAGGAAAAGCGTCCGGATCTCTATCAGGCATATCTGGAGGAACACAAATGAAAAAACATCTCTATGCACTCCTGCTCGCAGGAGTGTTTGGACTATCCGGATGTACGGCAGAAGTACAGCCGGACATGGATTCTGTCAGCGAACAGGAACAAGTCACCGAAAAAGTGACCGAAACACAGCCGGAATTACCGGATTACAGTCATTTTGACATCGGCGGAACAATGCCGGTGATCTCCATCGAAACCGTGAATCAGGCAGAGAATGCGCTGGATTTCGTCACAAAGCCTGTGAACCAGTTTGTGGCAGAGTCCATCCGTTCCTGGACACCGGGGTATCAAATGCCCCCTGCGCCCTATTATGAAACATGTTCGGTCACAGTCACCGGCGCGGACAATGCCGTTCAGCTCGATGCCGCAGATGCACAGGTGAAAGTCCGTGGCAACTGGACAACATCCTACGACAAAAAGCCTCTGCGCATCAAATTCACACAGCCGCAGAATCTTCTGGGAATGAATGACGGCGCAGATGCGAAGAACTGGGTGCTGCTGGCAGGCTATAAGGATGCCTCCCTCCTGCGTGATAAGACCGTGCTGGAAATCGCAGGGGAGCTTCTCGAACCGGACGGACTCTATGCCTCGGATGCGGAATTTGTTGAGGTGGAGATCAACGGGCAGTACTGGGGCGTGTACCTCCTGGCAGAATACCAGCAGATCAACGCCGACAGGGTGAATATCACCGAAGCTGCTAAGGACTACACCGGAACGGATATTGGCTATTTTCTGGAGTTTGACGGCTATTTTACCAATGAGGGAGAAATGCAGTCGTTCATGATCGACTATGCCGATAATGCGCCGCTGACACCCTATGACGGCAAGGAAGGCAGGCGCACCGTCACCGTTTGCAGCGAATCCCGCAGGGACGGCAAGCAGGATGTGGGCTATACCATCAAGAGCGATATTTATTCACAGGAACAGCATGATTTTATTGCTGCCTATGTCGATGCAGTCTATGATATTCTCTATGCCGCCGCCTATGAGGATACGGCGTATGTGTTCAATGCGGAAACACTTTCCATTGAACAGGCGGATGATCTCACACCGCAGGAGGCTGTGGAAGCTGTTGTGGATACAAAATCACTGGCGGATGCCTATATCCTCAATGAGCTTGCCTGCGATGCGGATATTTACTGGTCAAGCTTCTTCATGTCCGCCGATTTCGGGGAAAACGGAGACGGCAGATTGACATTCCATGCGCCGTGGGACTTTGATTCGGCATTGGGAAACAAGGATCGCTGTGCCGACGCACAGGGCTATTATGCGGCGAATATCGTGCATGACGTGAATGATATGTACGAAACCATCAACCCGTGGCTTGCCGTGCTGATGCACGAGGAATGGTTCCAGGCGTATATCCGCGAAGCCTGGACGGAAGCCTATGACAACGGCGTATTTGACAGGGCAATTGCGATGATCGCAGAGGATACCGCGCAGTACCAGGAAGCATTCACCCGGAACTATGACCGCTGGGACAATATCCGGAACAATTCTGCCAAGAGCGAGCTTTGCCGCCGTGCCGCACAGTGCCGGACGCAGGAAGAAGCCTCCGCCTGGCTCTCCGAATGGCTGACAGCCCGCGTGGAATTTCTGAACACCTGCTGGCATGAACAGTGAGTGTGCGGAAAAAGCCATACCGAGAAGTTGTGCCTTTGTACCCCATTTTCTCAGACAATATGCACAGAAATTTACGTTAAATTTTGTATGATGCGTGACTAAAAATCCCCAAAATGGTTGTTGTGATTATATACAAACAAGCCGTTACCCATCCCCCTGACATTTTATCAAACCGTAGAATTTTTGTGAAAACGCGAAATATGTTGCAGAAAACCGTTGACGTTTCCGGTTTTTGCATGTATAATAACAGTATGCACTGGTAAACAAAAACAAAACCTTATAAACGTAAAGATGGGAGAGTTTGATTATGTTTGTGAAAGATGTAACAGTTCAGAATCAGGTGGGTCTGCACGCAAGACCGGCAACATTCTTCATTCAGAAGGCTAATGAGTTCAAGTCCTCTATCTGGATCGAGAAGAAGGAACGCCGTGTCAATGCAAAGAGCCTGCTGGGCATCCTGTCCCTGGGTATTGTAGGCGGCACTGACATCCGCATCATTGCTGATGGTTCTGATGAGCAGGCAGCTGTGGATGCGCTGGTTGATCTGGTAGAGAGCGGCTTCAGCGACGACAATAGATAAGTACTACACCGACTTTGAGGGGCTGCGATCCGCAGCCCCTTTTTTTATCGGGATCCCTGCTATTTGGTTGTTTTCTGTCCGCAGGAAACCTGCATTACCGCGCCGCCGTGCTGCGGCTGACCTCGTACATGGTCTCGGCAAAAATACCGTAGCCCTGTGCGGGATCGCTGACAAAAACATGCGTGACCGCGCCGATCAGCCTGCCGTTTTGCAGGATGGGACTGCCGCTCATGCCCTGTACGATGCCGCCCGTTTCCGCGAGCAGCTCCTCATCCGTCACCCGGATGACCATGTTCCGCGTATCCGACTGGTAGTCGATCTCTGTGATCTCGATCGTGTACAGCTCCGGCTCACAGCCGCTGATGGTGCTGAGAATGCAAGCCTCGCCCGTCACGATCTCCTGCTTGAGTGCCATCGGAACTGCCTGCACATCTGCCGGCGCGTTATACAGCGTCCCGAACAGCCCGCAGCGGTCGTTGCAGGATAATGTTCCGATCGGCTCCTCCGCCGAGAAATAGCCCTGCAGCTGACCGGGCATTCCCGGCTGACCATGCACCGCGCCGCTGATGGTAACGCTGTCTGCTTCACCGCTGGCAAGCGGGATCAGCTCCCCGGTGTCGGGGTCGCAGATCGGATGCCCCAGCCCCCCGAAGCTGCCCGTGGACGGTTCATAATACGTCATCGTCCCGATGCCTGCGGTGCTGTCCCGTACCCAAAGTCCCGTCATCCAGCAGCCCTGTTCCTCGGAGTAAGCGGGTGTCAGTTCCAGCTCCAGCGTTTCCTCGCCGCGCAGAACGGTCAGCAGCATGGGCTTTCCTGCCGATGCCGCCTGTCGGAAGCTTTCGGCAGAGGTGATGTCCCTCCGGTCCGCCGTCTGGATGATGTCACCCTCCTGCAGCCCCGCGCTGACTGCAGGACAGCATACGCCCTCATCGGTGCGTATCTCACCGAAGCCAATGACCATGATGCCGTCCATAAGCATCCGGATGCCGAATGCCTGACCGCCGGGAACGAGCATGATTTCCTCTGTATGCTGTATTTCTGCGTTTTTTATGGGTAAAATACCAAAAAGCCGCAGCGTCACCTCCGTGGCAGCCGTGTCCGTCAATGCCGCCGCCGCGACGGGGGATACAGGCTCCGCAGAGATCGGCAGAGCCGTGGAAAGCTCCAGCATTTCGCCCTTTCTGACATAGTACCGATCCGGCAGCCTGCCCGCATAGAACAGCATCATGACAATGGGCTGCAGCAGAACAAGACCGCAGAGACCTGCCAGCCATTTTTTTCGTTTCTGTACCATTTCTCACCTGCTTTCCGTGCATGGTGCCATGCACATTCATAGGATGGACAGAACCGCTGACTTTATCACTGGAGAATATCGCAATGAAAATTTTGAAAAAATTCCTGCGTGTGATGCTCATACTCACCACGCTCGTATATCCGCTTTTTATGTGTCAGATGTCCGCCGCCGGCTGGCAGTACAATGTCGATGCCGGCAATTATCCGGAGCTTTTTGCCGTATACGCTTTCTGGATGCGCGCCGGCTCCGTACTGCTGACCGCCGCCGCCGTGCTGTGCCTGTTCGGCAGCCGTCCGCGCCGATGGTTTTGCAATGCCGCCGCGCTTGGCTGCGGAACAGGCGGCATCATCGCCTGCATGACCGTGCTTGCAAAATTCACCGCCTATGCGGATCAGAATTTTTCCGGCTTGGATGAAACCATGCAGCCCGTCAGCGAGCTGTACCGTGACCGGCTTCTGCCGACCCTCCTGCCGTTCGCGCTCCTCTGCGTGCTGGCATTCTGGCAGATGTCTGACTATGATGCCCGTGTGTACCGCAGACAGAAACGGGATGAAAAACGCTCCCGCGATGCACAGGAAGCCCCGAAGATCCTCGGTGATGCATGATGACCATGTTATCAGTATATGGCTTTCACTGAAGATTATGCCGTGTATCATATTCCTCCCACCCGTAGAGTAATTTACAATCCGGAGAGAGAGTCCGGCTTTCTGCTTTATTTTGTGTGATCTGTTCGTATTTCGTGAATAACTCCTGCTCCGCTGGTTCGCCGGCGGATATTTTTTTACAATTTTTTTCTCATTTTTACTTGACAATTTAGGTCATCTGGAGTATAATAAAATTGCATATATCTTCTGCGGGAGGGCGGAAGAATATCGTGAAACAATACAAATCAATTCTATGTGAATCCGCGCGTCGGGTTCCGAGAGGGCAGAATTGGAGAGGAAGGTTGATACTTATGAAACACTACATGAAGAAAATTGCCGCTGGTGTCTTTGCGGCAGCATTTGTTTTTGCAGCAGCCGCTGCACCGGCTGGACAGCCGATGGCTCTGGTGCAGCCGATGAATGCGTCCGCAGCAGATGATTGGTATAACCATATGGGATTTTCCAATCTCTATCTGGAGGGCGAATACGAGCTGGATAACCTGTGGATCAAGGAGCAGTATGTGTACGGCGACCTCGTATTCGAGTTTGTACAGATGGGCTATCTGCAGATCGTAGGCTGCAACCCTGCGGTCGAGGAGATCGTGATCCCGGAGAAAATCGGCGAATGGCCGGTACAGATTGTCTATGGTGAGGCGTTCCAGGATTGTGCAAAGCTCAAGACTGTAACGATTCCGAGTACTGTTACCAAGGTAGGTCCGTATGCATTCTGTAACTGCATCGCCTTGGAAGAAGTAATCGGCATGGACGGCGTAGGCATCATCGGCGAGTGCGCATTCGTTGGCTGTGCTTCCCTGAAGAAGATCACACTGCCTGAAACACTGTACAAGATGGATGCCCAGGCGTTTGCGTGCTGTTCCTCCCTGGAGGAGATCACACTCCCCGGTTCACTCCAGAACATGGGCGAGTACATGTTCACCAGCTGTTCTTCCCTGAAGACGCTGAACATGGCAGAGGGTCTGGAAACACTGGGCGGCTATGCAATGTATATGTGTACCGCTCTGAAGAATGTGACATTCCCGGAATCCCTGAGAACACTCCGCAAGGGCGCATTTGCATACTCCGGTGTAGAGGATATTGTGGTACCGGATACCGTTACCAACGTAGAGAGTGAATGCTTCTCTTACTGCCCGGATCTGAAGTCCGTTACCCTGCCGGCAGGCTGCACACGCATCAATCTGAATGTATTCACCGGCAGCTTCAGTCTGGAAACTGTGAATATCCCGGATACTGTTACTGAGATCCGTGACAGCGCGTTCGTAAACTGCCAGAATCTGAAGAATGTGCAGATCCCCGCAGGCGTGAATACGATCCGCAGCAATGCGTTCTACGGCTGTGCAAGCCTGGAAAACCTGACGCTCCCGGAGGGTCTGACCACCATCGGCAAATATGCATTTGCAAAGTGCTCTTCCCTGACAGGCATGGAGATCCCTGCAAATGTGACCAGCATCGGCAGCTACGCCTTCTACGAGTGCGACAGCCTCAAGAATATGGTGATCCCTGCTAATGTAACTGAAGTGGATGATTATGCATTCTATGAGTGCAGCAATCTGGAGAGCCTGAAGTTTGAGGGCGAAATGGATGAACTGGGTATCTGGTGCATGGCAGGCTGTACCAGCCTGAAGGAGCTGCAGCTCCCGCAGGGTCTGACAGAATTCAGCAACCACATGTTGTACCGCTGCACAGCCATGGAGAATGTAGAGATCGCGGATACTGTAACCAGTATTGATAAGTTTGCACTGACCGCACTTGACTCCATGACAGAAATTGCAATTCCGGACTCTGTAACTGAGCTGAAGGAGTACAGCGTCGGCTATCTTGACGGTGCGATTCCGGAGGTTGACCCCGATATTGTACTGTCCGGTGATTCCGCTGTTGTGAAGGAATATTGTGAGCGCACCGGTGTCAGACATGCCGGCGGCGATGTACAGCCGACAGAGACTACGCCCGAGCCGACAGAGACAACCCCCGCACCGACTGAGACCACTCCCGAGCCGACTGAAGACATGACCATCGGCACTGCGGAAGCTCCTGAGGTCGGCGACGTTGACCTCGACGGTCAGATCAATGTCACTGACCTGATCTACCTCCAGAGATACCTGATGGGTACTGAGACCATGAACGAAACACAGCTCTCTGCAATGGACGCTGACGGCGACGGTGCAGTCAATGCATTCGACCTGGCGATCATCAAGAAGAGCGTTCTGGCAGCGACTCCCGATCCGATCGAACCGACAGAGGCAACTGCCTTTGCAAACGAAACACAGACAACAACGACCACAACGACGATCGACCCCAATCACCTGACTGATGACTGCGAATACTGCGAGTCCCTGATCGCCGCACAGAAGACAACAGAAGCTGCTGACCCGACAGAGGCACCTGCAACTGCGGCAGAGTAATGTGATCCCACGCAGCAAACCAACCCCCGCTGAGTACATCAGCGGGGGCTTTTGTCGAAAAAATTTTCTTGCAAAAAGCGGGGAACTATGGTATAATAGAAACCGAAGTCAAAAAAGATAGGGGCGATGCAGGGCGTGATGGCAATGTATCGTCTGGTTTTGTTTGTGCAGCGGCGAGCCGCCGTCACCGTATCTCCTGCTGAAGAATGGGTTTCTTGCAGTCCTGACGTTTTCCCTTTGTCCCCGTAGGGGGCAATGGGAAAACGCATTGGGGTTCCAAAGGGATTCCATCCCTTTGGCAGGGGGTGTGGGGGACGGAGTCCCCCACTGCGCTGATCGAAAGGAGAATGAATACATGGGTATTATGGATATTTTTGCACAGCTTTCCGCCAATTCCTCACAGGCGGGCGGGAAGCCGGAATTTCTTATTGTGGGACTTGGCAACCCCGGCATGACATACGAGAACACCCGCCACAATGCGGGCTTTATGACCATCGACACGCTTGCAAAGGCACACAATGCTGATGTGACCCGCATGAAATTCAAGGCATACTGCGGAGATATTGTACTCGGCGGAAAGAAATGCCTGCTCATGAAACCCAACACCTATATGAACAACAGCGGCGAAGCGGTGGAAGCTGCCATGCAGTTCTACAAGCTCGACATTGACCATGTGATCGTGGTCTATGATGATATTTCCCTCGACCCCGGCAAGCTGCGCATTCGCAGAAAAGGCAGCGACGGCGGACACAACGGCATCAAGAGTATCATTGCCCTGACCGGTTCGCAGGACTTCGCCAGAATCAAGGTGGGCGTGGGCAAGAAGCCCCACAAGGACTATAACCTCGCGGACTGGGTGCTGAGCAAATTCCAGAAGGACGAAATGCCGCAGATGGAAGCCGCCTGCAAAAACGCCTGTGAATGCCTGGAGCTGATGGTGCAGGGAAAGACCGATGCCGCTATGAACAAGTTCAACGCATAATGCGTAAAAGGATACTGTTATGAATTTCTTTGCTGATACATTTTCCGAGCTGCAGGACTGGAAACAGCTCTGCCGTGCATTTGAAGAAGAGGAGGTACCCGTCTGCGTGACGGGTCTTTCTGCTGTCCATAAAGCCCAGCTTGCGGTGACGCTTGCCGCGCAGGATGCACCGCCCATCCTCCTCCTCACCGGCAGTGAAGCCGATGCCATCAAGCTCTGCGCCGACATCAACGCCATGGCAGGGCAGAATATTGCCCTCCACTATCCCTCCAAGGAGCTGCTGTTCACCGCCGCTGAAAGCAAATCCGCCGAATATGAGCATGAACGCCTGCATGTCCTCTCCGCTGTCAGAAAGGGAGAGGTGCGCATTGTCGCTGCGGGCGTGGAAGCTGCCATGCAGCCCGCGATCCCGCCGGAGGTGCTGGACGATGCACAGATCACACTGCATTCCGGCGGCTCGGCCGATCAGCAGAAGCTGACGGAAAAGCTCATTGCCTGCGGCTACAGCAGATGCGAAAACGTCGAAGGCAAGGGGCAATTTGCCATCCGCGGTTCCATCATGGATATTTTTCCCGTCCAGCGCACGACCCCCGTGCGTATGGAGCTTTGGGGGGATGATATTGATGTCATCATGGAATTTGATCCGGAAACACAGCGGCGCACAGAGGAGATCCAGGAGGTGCAGATCTCACCAGCAGCTGAGATTCTCTGCGCCCCGGAGGATCTGGCTGCAAAGATCCGTGACTTTTCCGCAAAGGTTCGCGGCAAGCGCACACAGCAGATCAGGGAACACCTCGAACACGATCTCCAGCGGCTGGAAGCCGGGCTTTCCCTCGCGAATATCGACAAATACTATTCCCTCGTCTATCCACAGACCGCCCTGACCGACTATGTGCAGGGGACGGTGCTGCTTTGTGAGTATGCCGATATTGTGAAGCACGCACAGGCTCTCCAGTCCCAGCACCGCGAGGATCTGGAAATTCTCTTTGAGGACGGCGTGCTTTGCAGAGGTCTGGACGGCAGTCTGCTGGAATTTGCCGATCTGCAGGCGCGTCTCGGAAAACGAAGCTGCGCCTATCTCAGCCAGTTTTTACAGGGTACGGAGCGCGTGCCGTTCCGGAAGATCATCAGTGTGGAAGCCCAGCAGACCGCGACATGGGGCGGTGAGATCAGACTGCTGCTCGAAGATCTGCAGGAATACACCTCGCAGGGCTACCGCGTGGTGCTTGCCGCCGGCAGTGAAAAGACCCTGCCCATCCTCTGCAAGGATCTGCAGGAATCCGGCATCCGCTGTGCCATTGCACAGGAGGATGACCTCTGTCCGCCCGGTGCCGTCCTTCTGACCGCAAGACAGATCAGCGCAGGCTTTGCCTATCCGGATAATAAAACCGCGCTCATCGTGCAGACCAAAATGCACGCAGCCAAGCGGAAAAAGCCCAAGCACAAGGCGGGCATGGAGATCCGGACGCTTGCCGACCTCCATCCGGGTGATCTGGTGGTACACGCCATGCACGGTGTCGGGCGTTTCCTCGGGATCAACAAAATCGAGATGGAGGGCATTGCCAAGGACTATATCACCATCCAGTATGCTGGTACGGAAAAGCTCTATGTGCCGGTCACACAGCTTGACCTTGTATCAAAGTACATCGGCGCACAGGATGACAACGCCGTGAAGCTCAACCGCCTGTCCTCTCCGCAGTGGCAGAAGACCTGCAACAACGTCCGCAAGGCTGTCCGCGACATGGCGGAGGAGCTGATGAAGCTCTATGCCAAGCGTGAAAAGAGCGAGGGCTATGCATTCTATCCGGATGATGACCTTCAGCACGAATTTGAGGAACGCTTCCCCTATGCGGAAACGGATGACCAGATGCAGAGTGTACAGGAGATCAAGTCCGACATGGAGCGTCCGCGCCCCATGGACAGACTGCTCTGCGGTGACGTGGGCTTCGGCAAGACCGAGGTTGCCTTCCGCGCCGCGATGAAATGCGTTCTGAGCGACCGTCAGTGTGCCATCCTCACACCCACGACCGTGCTTGCCCTCCAGCATTACCGCACGGCACTGCGCCGATTCGACCAGATGCCCGTCCGCATTGAGATGCTTTCCAGATTCCGCACGGCAAAGGAGCAGAAGAAAATTCTGGAAGACCTCAAAAAAGGCAAGATCGACATCATTATCGGCACACACCGCATTGTGCAGAAGGATGTGGAATTTCACGCACTGGGACTCGCCATCATCGACGAGGAACAGCGGTTCGGCGTGGCGCATAAGGAACGCTTCAAGGAGATGTTCGCCGGCATTGACGTGCTGACGCTCTCGGCAACGCCCATTCCCAGAACGCTGAATATGGCACTGTCCGGTATCCGTGATATGTCCGTGCTTGCCGATCCGCCGCAGGACAGATACCCGGTGCAGACCTATGTCACCGAGTACCAGGAGGGAACGGTCATGCAGGCAATCGGACGCGAGCTGAAGCGCGGCGGTCAGGTCTACTACCTCCATAACCGCGTGGACACCATCCTGCACTGCGCCGCCAAGCTCCAGCAGATGTTCCCCGATGCGAGAATTGCCGTAGCGCACGGCAAGCTCTCCGAGGATGAAATGTCCGAGATCTGGCGGCAGGTGGTGGACGGCGAAGCGGACATTCTCGTCTGCACGACCATCATCGAAACCGGCGTGGATGTGGCAAATGCGAACACGCTCATTATCGAGGATTCCGACCGTCTGGGTCTGAGTCAGCTCTACCAGCTCCGCGGCAGAGTGGGACGTTCCAACCGCCGTGCCTATGCCTATTTCATGTTCAAGCGCGACAAGGTGCTGACGGAGGTCGCGTCCAAGCGTCTGGAGGCGATGCGTGAATTTACACAGTTCGGCAGCGGTTTCCGCATTGCCATGCGTGACCTGGAGATCCGCGGCGCAGGCAGTATTCTCGGCGGCAGACAGCACGGTCATATGGAAACAGTCGGCTATGACATGTACATGCAGATGCTCAATGATGCCATTGCCGAGGTCAAGGGTGAAAAGGTCAAGCGTGCGGCGGCATGTACGGTGGATATCCAGATCGAAGCGTATATTCCGGAGGAATATATCGAGAGCACCGCGTCGAGAATTGATATGTACCGGAAGATCGCGACCGTGCGTGATGAAGATGACAAGTGGGAGCTGGCGGATGAGCTGTGCGACCGCTACGGCGAGCCGCCCAAGGCGATCATGGGACTGATCACGGTGTCGATGCTGCGCAATACAGCGGCAAATATGGGCATCACGGAGATCACCCAGCGGTCGGGCAGCCTGCAATTCTATATTGAAGCTCCCGAACCGGAACAGATCGCGGCACTTTCCCAGAAATACGGCAGACGCATCCTGTTTTCCTGCATGGAAAAGCCCTTCATCGGTGTTAAGCTCCTCCCGAACCAGAAGCCTGCTGATTTGATGCAGGAGGTTATTTATTGTATGAGGGATGCGAAAAAACAGTAACAAAAAACCAGCCCCGCAAGGCTGGTTTTTCTTCTACCCGATCATGAACCGAACATCACCGTATTCTCATACAGCACACAGCCCTCCGGAACGTCCCCGCCGTTCATGTAGTCGTAAACGAAATCCGCACCAACCTTGCTGAACAGTGTTGTTGTGATCGCCAGACGATGTCCGGCGGCATCCATTTCCGGTGTGAAACCGTCGATCCATGTCACGAGCGTCCGATCCTCCGACAGTTCCCAGTTGCCCTCACCGACCACGATGGATGCGTCCGTCAGCAGCGGCAGCCCCAGCGGATCTTCTGCGTCCATTCCATCAGATGCCTGCACGACGCGAATTTCCATCAGGCAGACCGTACCCTCCGGCATTTCGGAGAAGTCCGAATACAGCAGATAATGGGGCTTTACATCCTGCGCTGTTTCCACGGCGGTAAAACAGGTGTTTGTAACATAATCCGCGGTGAGCACCTCTTTCTGAAAGTCTGCGTTGTTCTCCGGGGAGAAGCCGCTGTCAAGCTCATCCGTATTTATGAAAGTAATGTCCGGAGAGGAAATGTACCCGGACTCTCCCACGACTACCGATCCGCTGTCCGTTTTGAACAGCATCAGACTGAATGCCGCAGTGAACAGCAGATTGCAGAGCATGGAAATGCCCAGCAGGATGACTGCAAGCCAGATCGGGGAAAGCAGTCCCTTTTTGTCCGTGATGCCCTGTGCAAGGCGTTTGTTGATGATATACCTGTAGATGAAATAGTAAATGAGTGTGCCGATGCCGACAAAGAAAACTGTACCAATGAACAATACCAGAAATACACCAATTGCTGCCATAAAATGACCTCCTTTTTAGATGCCGTATGCTTCACGGAATTTGTAATAGTAACTCCGCGTCACATCTACGACCGCGTTGTTTTTCAATGTGAGAATGAATTTTGCGCCGAGCGTGGGTTTGATTTTTGTCACGCTGTTTTTCGCAATAATGACCGAATTACTGATGCGCATAAATTTGTCTGCATCGAGCATAAGTTCCAGTTCCTTGAGCCGTTCGGAAAGGTCATATTCCCCGTCCATGGTGTGGAGAACGACCGATTTTCCAAAGCTTTCAATGAATACGATCTCCTCCGTCCGGATGCGGCAGACCTCACCGCCGCGCCTTGCATTGAGAAAGGAAATCCCCCGTTCACGTTCCTGTATGGTGAATTCCGCATCGTCGCTGATCGTGAAGCCGTGCGCGGTGAGAAACTGTTCGAGCTGTGCGTAGTGCTCCTCCGAAACGCTGAGTTTGATGTCCATGTCGTCCATCCTTTCCTGTAGATTGCTGTCATGACAAGTATATCATAACACAGCCCGTCAGGAATTACAAGGGGTTTGGAATGGTTTGCATTTTGGGGGGAATGGATTGCAGCGGTTGACATTCCCACTCTTTCCGTGCTATAATAAGTATATCACCCAAAAAGGAGGAAGCATCCATGTCCATTCCCACAAAAGCCGAACCCATCGGGGGCGGCATTGTTGTACATACATCCGAGGAGCACCGGTTCGGTACGGATGCGTTCCTGCTTACCCATTTTTCACGCTATCGTGCCAAGGATCTTGTCTGCGAATTTGGCACGGGCTGCGGTATCATCCCCCTGCTCATGCAGAAGCACCGCCCCCCGAAGCACATCTACGCCCTCGATATTCAGCAGCAGGCGATCGAACAGATGAAAGCAGGCATTGCCGCAAGCGGTGTTTCCGGCATTACCCCGATCCTTGCGGATTTGAAGGATCTCTGGGAGGATGCCCCCATCGGACAGACCGACCTTGTCATCTGCAATCCTCCTTATCAGCCCTGCGGCAGCGGCTATGAATGCGAACTCGAAGCACAGCGGATCGCTCGTCATCTTGTCCACTGTGCGCCGGAGGATGTCTGTGCATCGGCGGCAAAGCTCCTCAATTTCGGCGGCAGACTCTGTATCTGCGGCAGACCGGAACGACTGCCGGATTATATCTGCGCCATGCGTGCGGCTGGGCTTGAACCGAAACGCCTGCAATTCGTCCAGAAGAACGCCGCCGCCATGCCGTGGCTCTTCCTGCTGGAGGGGAAGAAGGGCGCAAAGCCATTCTTACAGATGGAAAAGCCCTTTATCATGTACGAAAACGGCGTACTCACCCCCGAAGCGGAGGCATTGTATACAAATCGGGCAAAAGCCCAACAGGAGGATGAACAATGAGCGGAATGTTATATGTCACCGGTACACCCATCGGCAATCTGGAGGATATTACTCTGCGTCAGCTGCGGATTCTGGAGGAGGTCGATTTCATCGCCGCCGAGGATACCCGTGTCACCCGGAAGCTTCTGACGCATTTTGAACTGAAAACGCCCCTTGTCAGCTATCACGACCACAGCGGCATGTCCGTTGCGGAGCATATCGCTGACCGTATTGCGGCAGGGGAGAGCTGTGCCATTGTTACCGATGCCGGAATGCCCTGTATCTCCGATCCGGGCGAGGAGCTTGTGCGGATCTGCCGTGAGCGCAGTATCCCCGTGCAGGCAGTTCCCGGCCCGAGTGCGGTTGTGACGGCGCTGTCCGTCAGCGGCGGCAGTACGGCGCAGTTTACATTCTATGGATTCCTGCCTGTGGACAAAAAGCCCCGTGCTGAGATGCTTTCCCAGCTGAAGAATGAAAACCGCACGGCGATCCTCTACGAAGCACCGCATAAGCTCTGCAGGACGATTGCCGATCTGCGGGAAGCCTGCGGCGATGAGCGTATGGTTTCCTTTTGTCGGGAACTGACGAAAATCCACGAAGAAGTCCTGCGAATGTCTCTTGCGGATGCGGATGCCCATTATGCGGAACACGCGCCGAGAGGGGAATTTGTACTCGTCCTCGATGGCGCAGTGCAGGAGGATAACGCCTGCACAGCCGAGGATGCTGTCAAGATTGCGGAAATGTACCTTGCACAGGGTATGTCCGCCGCCGCTGCCGCAAAGCTTGCTGCAAAGGAAACGGGACTGACGAAGAATGAGGTCTACCGGATGCTGCACAGGGATTAGGAAATATATAATTTTTCCAAAATAATAATGAGTAGGTGAATTGGATGGAAGCAAAACAGTATGTGATCGTGGATCTGGAGATGTGCCGTGTCCCGCGGGAGCAGAGAACGGAGGACTACCCCCTCTCCAATGAAATTATTGAAATCGGAGCAGTTCTTGTCAATGAAGATCTGGAAATTGCTGACAGCTTCAAAAGCTATGTTTCCCCGCAGTTCGGGAAACTGGATGAGTACATACAGAAGCTGACGGGGATTACGGATGACGATCTGGCGGATGCACCGGCGTTTCCGGAGGCTCTGGCAAAATTTCTGGACTGGCTGCCGGAGGGAGCAGTTTTTGTTTCATGGAGTGCAAGCGATGAATACCAGCTGGATGAGGAGGCGTACTATAAAAACGCCGATACACAAGAGCTTTATGATTTCCTGGATACATGGCAGGACTGCCAGCAGGAATTTGGTGAAAGAATGAACTCGCCAAAGAACTACAAGCTTTCCGAAGCCCTGATCATTGCGGATCTGGAATTTGATGAGAACATTCACGATGCGCTTGTGGATGCAAAAAATACAGCAATGCTGTTTATCAAAATGAAGAAGGAACCGACTCTGGCGTTAAGTCCCTATTATTCCACAGGAGAGAAAGCCGGCTCCGCTTCGTTCAGACCATTTGCAAATCTGTTTTAGCGATTAAAGCGGGGCAAGCTTTGCACAACATTCCTAAAGTTGAAGATATTGCTCCTTCATGAGGTAAGGCAGTTTCGATGAAGAAAAATTGATTTTGCGTAAAAAGATTGACATTTGATGGATTCTATTGTATAATATAAAATGTATGTATCAACAGGGAAAGGATTTGAAATTATGGCGAATCAACCAAAGAAAATCGACTGGGTGGATCTCTACTCCCGTGCCAGATGGGACAGATTGTTTGCCGTTCTTGCAGCGGCAGTCGTGCTGATCATCATTCTGGTCACAGCATTCAGATCCTGCGGAAAGGATGACGAGGATCCGGCAGCAAATACTTCTATCGCGGAGACCCTTCCGCCGACAACGGAGCCGCCGATCGATTATTCCAAGGCAGTGTATCTCAGCCCGTCCACACAGTATGACAACCTCTATGCCTGCGACGGTACAACGACCGAGGCGGCAGCGATGATCGACCTTGCCAAGCGCATCAAGGCACTGCTTGAAGCGGATGGCTATACCGTATTCATGTGCGGCGAAACGGACAGCGTCCGTGATAAGGTCGCACAGGGCAACGACCTGCAGTGCGGTGCCTATGTGGCACTCCACTCCAATTCCGGCGGAGAATCCGGAAACGGTCAGGGTACAGAGTGCTTCTATAATTCCAACATGACCGCAAGCCGTCAGCTGGCAGAGTGCATATATAATAATGTAGCAGCCCTCACTCCCACGGAGGACAGAGGTCTGAAGGATGAGTCCTACCGTGATCTCTATGAGATCGTCAATAATGTCAGCGCGTGCTGTCTGCTGGAAGTAGAGTTTCACGACATTAACGAACTCTCCCAGTGGATCCTGGACAATCAGGACGCGACCGCAAAGGCAATTGCCGACGGCATCAAGAATTACCTTGCCATTGCAGAAACCTCTCCCTCCACCGGTCTGATCGACCCGACTGCACCGACCATGGAGTGGAATCCCGATATTGTACACTAATGGAAAAACGCAATTACCAGCGGGAAATGGAGCTGATCCTCCGGAAGGCGGACAAGCCGCCGCATATCCTGCTCCATGCCTGCTGTGCACCGTGTTCGAGCGCGGTGCTGGAACGGCTGGCGGAATGTGCGGAGATTACGCTGTTTTTCGACAACCCGAACATCCTGCCGGAGGAGGAATACCATTACCGTCTGGAGGAATTGAAACGCCTCGTGCGGGAAATGCCCCTGCCGCGTGAAATCTCCATCATCGAGGGGAATTATGACCCGGAACGCTTTCTCTCCTTTGCCAGAGAGCTGGCGGACGAGCCGGAACGCGGCGTGCGCTGTCAGCAGTGTATTGCCCTTCGCCTGCAAGCCGCCGCGGAAACGGCAAAGCAGATCGGCGCGGACTATTTCACCACCACCCTGACCATCAGCCCCCATAAGGACGCACAGTTCATCAACACCTGCGGTTATGCCATCGCCGAACAGACTGGCACAGTCTGGCTGCCCTCGGATTTCAAGAAAAAAGAAGGCTACAAACGCTCCATCGAGCTTTCCGCAGAGTATGGGCTGTACAGGCAGAGCTTTTGCGGGTGTCCGTTTTCATGCTGATTTCTAAATCTTTTTATAAATATTGTAGTTTTAGAAAAAGGTGGTTTGTTTATGCAGATTCAATTGAATGGTGAAGAAATAGGTAATATCGCGAGTGAATACCAATGTGATGTTGTTAATTTTACATCTGATAAAATAGTGCATGACGAAATTCGTGGATATTTAATTTGGAACGATAATGAATGGGATTTTGTATTACCTTGTACGTATAAGATTATAAAAGAGTGTAGAAACAAGGATGTTAAAAAGATTGCACTCATACTTGAATCGCCGCATAAAGACGAATACGATAGAGTGGGTAGTGATTTTATCCCCGTTGCACCGGCTATGGGACAAACAGGTATAAAAATTCGAGGAGGACTCACAAAACGCCCGTTTATCTCGCATTTAAAAAATAAATATGATTATGAGATTAAATTGATGAACGCTGTGCAATACCAATGTTCTTGTTATAATTATATTGATGAGCTAAATAGAATTGATAAAAAACTACGTGATGAAGTATTTAGACTTCTGTTTGAAAAACTTGAACAAGATTTTTGTAGTCGAATAGAGAATTATTCACCTGATATTATTGTCAATGCTTGTACAGGTGGGGAAATCGAAGACGAACATCATCCGAAGAAAGAAACATCAAGCGAAGAAAAACATCAACTTAATTGGTACGTTGATAAAAAATTAAAAAACGAAACAATATCGAAGGAATATATCTCTGGAAAGAATTATTATGTTGACACACATCCAATATCGTGGAAATAATCAATAAAAGCATTTGTACAAAAGTAGAATGTCCGCCGAAAGGCGGACAAATTTTTTTGTTTTATCATTCTATCTTATTACTCCAATGAGAAAAAAGGTACTTCCGCCAAAATCGACAAAGGGGGTGGGGT
>JAZQCT010000011.1:0-2711 GCA_045546475.1 Oscillospiraceae bacterium | reverse complement strand
ACGCCTGCTATATCGCGAAAGACTAATTTTCCCTCGCAGCATTGCTTTCAAACGCGTCTGCCAGCGGGGGCTCCCCGCTTAAGACTGCTCACTCAGATAAATCGAAACTCTCGACTGCATCATCTCCGCACATTCCTGCGGTGTCTGATCGCCGGCGAGGAGCTTTTCCACTTCCTCCATGAGAATATCGTGGATCTGTGTATCAAAATACCAGCTTCTCCTGATGCCGTCTACATAATCACGCAGAATGTCGGATTCCCAGCTTTCCAGCTCTCCGATGAAAATATCACCGCCGACATTCGCTGTCACCATGTTCTCAGCTTCTTCATACTTGTATTCAAGCGCGTTCTTATGAATAGGCATGGATCCGGTCAGATGCTTCTGGTAGTCCTCGGTCAGGAAGAATTTCATGAAATCCCAGATCGCTTCGTGTTCGCTGGACTGTGCATTGATGCAGATGGTAAACACCGGATGGAAGATTCCGCCATTTCCCTCATCCTCCACCATCGGGTAACCCGTCAAAGTAATATCCGCATCAAAGAACGTATTCCGGCGGCGGGCGCGGAGGTCGATGGGCTGACGGAACGGCTCGATATTCAGGAGGATCGCGTCATTCCGGTAGGGATACCCTATATTCCCCTGTGTGTATTTTCCGCTTTCTAACGCCTGATTGAATACGTCCTGTTCCATTTCAAGTGTGGTGATCAACTCCAGAAACTGCACAAATTCCGGCGAATCAAAACAGCATTCGGCTGTCTTCCGGTTGATGCATCCGGTCTGAAGATTGCGCATCCATGTATCTGCAAAATGAGGAGCCGTTCTATATTCCAGCACATCAATACCTGTTTCTTCTGCAAGGTCAAGCAGCTGTCCCAGAGAAATCCCCTGTTCCTCCCCTGCAAACTGTGTTTTTGCAGAACCGGTTTCGATCACATAGGAAAAGCCCAGCCGCAGAAGTTTGTCATCTGTTTCCATGGTTTCAAAGTAATTCGGGAGATAATTGTCACGGCTGAATGCTTCGTCTGCATCCATGAAATCATACCAATCCGCGAAAAGCCCCTTGCTTGCAAGGCTCTCGAAATTCACGCCGTCCGGACAGATAATATCTGCCACCTTGCCGTCAAGCATGTCCTGCTTCATCGTGGTATAGCCAAGTTCAGGGTCTTCCACGGTGTTGTATTCGCTGTAGTCCTTGATGATGATGCGGTAGCCGGATTCCTCACGGTTATAGTCGATCACCGCCTCCATCATATCATCCGAATGTTCCACGCTTGCAAGGCTGATGATTTTCGTACTGTCGATCTCCTCCTGTGTGCGGGGTTCTGCGAGATATTTCCGACGTTCGGCATAGAGGATGAATCTTCCATCTTCAAGCGGCTGCACTTGCTGGATCTTGCCGGGCATGAAATCGGAATTGATCCAGTCGATGATCTTCGTGCGTTCATCATTCTTTACACCGTACAAGCCATAATAGGAACAATAGTAGTAGTCATAGCCCTGTGTTCCGGCAATGAAGCCGGATGCCGTACCGCCCTCTTCTGCTGGAATATTCAGCTTGGTTTCCTCACAGGTGCGCTTTTCTGCATCTAAACGGTAGATCTTATCATAGTATTCGCCGTATGTACCGCAGACAAGCACCATATATATCGTTCCATCCGCACCATTGAACAGTGTGGGCTGGTAGTAGCTGCGATTCTGCGGCAGGCTGTAGTCGATCGAACCGAAGTGTTCGTAATTGCTGTTGTAGCTGTCAATCCAGAGTTCCCCGGTCATATAATTGGAACGCACATAGATCCAGTTTCCCTTTCCATCCATGATACACTGCTTTATGACTTCGTTTTCCCCGTCCGTATCAAATGTGCCGAACTCCAGTGGAATCTCTCTGGTTTCAATGAAATTCAGATCCGGGTCATAGATTTCCCAGAGCTGACGGTGCGTTTCTGTTTCACCGCCGCCAATGCCCTGCACGACCCTGTGATAGATGCCGAGATTACCGTCCGGCATTTCATAGACGGTGGAGGAAAGACGTTCAGGAGCTGCATAATCGCCCTCTTCCTCAAAGAGGGAATCAAACTCAAGTTTCTCTCCGGTTCCGATATCATAGCGGCAGTAGTGGTATTCCATCGTGTTATAATTGAGTTCCGAACAATAGAGGTAATTGCCGCTGTTGTATTGTATACCATACCGGAAGTTGTTCAGGAACTGCTCCGACCGCCATGAATTGTCCATCGTCAGTTCCAGTGTTTCGCCCTCTTTCTGGTATCCGCAGCCGTTCAGCGGAACTGCTGTCAGGATGAGGGCAAGTGCGAATGCGAAGAGTTTTGTTTTTTTCATGGTGATTCTCCTTTTTTGTGATTTTGTTTTTCTTTGGAAAGTATGGCGAAACTTCCCCCACCTCACCGGTGCCGTCCCCTCTGTCACTTCGTACCGTCTCCCCGACCCGTGGGGAGCAGTCCCGCGACCCGCTTCCCGCCTTGCGGCGGGTTTTGGGGACTTCGTCCCCTTGCCCCTATTAAGGGTCTGCCGCCCCTTGAACCCCGCTTATTGACTTCGACCCCTAATAGCCAAGCCCTCTGCTTGCAAGGGCTTGGCGGTACGCCTGCTATATCGCGAAAGACTAATTTTCCCTCGCAGCATTGCTTTCAAACGCGTCTGCCAGCGGGGGCTCCCCGCTTAAGACTGCTCACTCAGATAAATCGAAACTCTCGACT
>JAZQCT010000010.1:0-5863 GCA_045546475.1 Oscillospiraceae bacterium | reverse complement strand
GACGTGGCAGACGAACATGATTCTTGCCATCGGCGTGATGCTTTCAGCGAACGAAGTGCCGAGAATTGCCCAACAGTTCGGGCTGGATACGAGTGTGCATGTGAATATGATGAGCGTGACGAGTACGGTCAATTCGGCTGTGCGAGCCGGAACGATGGTGGCTCGTGCGGTGCGGTAGAACGCATTTTCTTGACACTGTCTCAAAGCTGTGGTATAATGAAATAAATCGGTACAGCGGAGGAAAAAGTTATGGATGAATTGAATCACCAGAATGATCAGCCTGAAGAACAGGTCAATCTTGATGGATGGAATGCCATTGAAGATGCATTTGAAGCAGTATACCCTGGGCAGGATGATCCGAGGTATTATGGCACACTCATTTCATGGCGGTTCGGCGGTAACGATCCGTTGGATGGCATCAGTATCTATGACGGCGGCGACTATTGGCATTTCGTAACATTCGGACTTTCTGAATTGTATGAAAAGCAAACCGATGATCCGGAATACAGCGGCTATGGAATGGAATTTACACTGAAACTCAAAAAAGGCTGCTATCAGGACGAGGAGTCAGAACTGCGTGGAATCTGCGGCATTTTGCAGACAATCGCACGAATCACATTCACTTCCGGCGAACTGTTCAATCCGTTTGAGTACCTGTATACGGGGCAGACAGCCGGTATGGATGTTCGCCAGCAGTCCAAGATCACTGGATTTATTACCGTTCCGGATACAAATGTAAGCGGCATCGTGACACCGAACGGCAAAGTGGATTTTGTTGAATTTATCGGTGCGACCGATGCTGAACTCATAAAGCTGAAGAACAAGGAAATGACGGTAAAGGAACTCTATGAAATGCTCGGCAGTGATGTGACGGATTACAGCAGAACGAGCATTGTGTGAACGGAGTAACGAAATATGCGGTCTGTGACTGAGGAAGAAATCATTCAGATCAAAGCAGATTTATTAGCAGCAAAATCGGCAAAACGACGGAGTGCTGCAAAGAAAATAGCAAAATACCAGATTGTTTCACTGGGCAATGATTTGCTGGAGGCATATCTCAGAGAGCGTAACGATGCAAGAACCTGGGAAACGCAGACAGCAATGATTCACGCTTTCGGAAAAATCGGCTACAAGGCTGCATTGCCATTTCTGAAGGAAATTGTGGATGCCAACAAAGACAGCGATACAATCACCTGTTATGCTGCGTTGTCGTATATCCGGCTGACAAGAACATGTGCAAATGATATGGACATGATTATTCAGTTCCTGTCCCACGGAAACACTATGCTGTTCGACGGGGCGGCGATGGCACTTGCATATGATGATGTTCTGCCGAGCGAACAGGAAATGAAAACTGTGCTGAAAATACTGGATGAGAGAAAAGAAATATACGAGCGTCCCTGCTCAAACCCGATTCCATTTCTGATTTCTGCCATGTACAGATGGTCACCAGAACTGGCGTTGCCATTTCTGGAGCAATACAAAAATGATCCACGATATGCACATATTGTGCAGAAAACGCTGGCAGGAAAACGACATTGTCGGGAATAAATTGCATATCTGTGATACAGTCAGGCTTATTGCTTGGCTGTATTTTTTATACCCGAAAGGAAGAATGATAACGTATGAAAACCTACTACTACCCCGAAAATCTCCGAGCCACCGTCAAGCTCTGGTTCTGGAACGTGCGGGATTTTTGCCTGATTTGTGCCGGAATGATCATTTCGGCATTTTTCTTTGTGCAGTTCCGCACCGTCCTCCCAGCGGCACTGACGGTGTGCTTTGCATTTCTGAGCCTGCGTGCGGAGGATGCAGCGATCATGGATTATCTGCACAATGCTGTGCGGTTCTTTTTGACCTCACAGCAGGTATTTCTATGGAGAAAGGATTGAAATTATGCGAAGAATCAAGAAAAACAGCGTTCAGCGGCTGATCGGATTTGAGGGATTCACCAAGTACGGCGTGAGGACAGAGAAAGCAGAATTGGTGTTTTTTTCCGTAGAACCGACCAATATTTCGGTGCTGTCAGCGGTGAATATTGAGATGAAAATCCACCGGCTCATGCTCTTGTTGAGTATGTTTCCCGAACTGGAGCTTCTCGCCCTCGACAGCTGTGAATGCTTTGACAGCAACAAGGCACATCTGAAAAAACGGCTGGATACAGAGGAAAACGAGAATATCCGCAGACTTCTGGAGGCGGACTATGATTTCCTCGACGAGATCCAGACGGAGATGGCATCTGCACGGCAATTTCTGTTTGCGGTACGATTCCGCAGGGAGAAGGAGGAAAGCATTTTCAAACTGCTCAACCGCATTGAAAAAGCAATTGCCGAGCATGGCTTTTCCGCCAGAAGATTGGGGAAATCCGACATCAAACGGATGCTTGCTCTGTACTTCGGAACGAGTGCGGCAGGCGATGAAATCCCCGATATTGAGGGCGAAAATTATTTGGAAATGGAGTGTGAGAACGATGTTTAAGAAAAGAACCCCTACCCCCGAACAGCAGGAAGAAATCGCTGTGAAGGACTTTTTTGACCGGATCTGCCCCAGTACTGTGCGTTTTTTCGCTGATCATTACATCTGTGGCAACTTCTACAAGTGCTGCTGGGCGGTGATCGAGTATCCGCCTACCACGGAGGAAACGGCGATTTTATCCCATCTTGCAGACAAAAATGGTGTTGCTGTCAGAATCTACAACCGCCTTGTACCGGGTGCGGAACAGCGGAAAATTGTGCAGCAGGCAATGCGAAAAAATCACATGATGACGACAACCAATGACGTTGCGGAAACGGTAAAGGCACAGGATAATATGCAGGACGTGGTGGAATTATTGTCGGAACTTCGTCGTAATCGTGAGCCGCTGCTGCACACGGCTGTGTTCCTCGAACTGCGTGCAGCGACCGAGGACAAGCTGCGTGAACTACAGGCGGAGGTGCAGATGGAATTGACACGCTCACGCATCAGCGTGGACAGGCTGCTGCTCCGGCAGAAAGAAGGCTTCCTTGCGGTGCTGCCCTGCGGCAATAATGTGTTCATGAACCAGTTTGAACGGGTGCTGCCTGCAAGTTCTGTGGCAAACTTGTATCCGCTGAATTACAGCGGAAAAACCGATCCGCACGGTTTCTATATCGGGCGTGACCGCTACGGCACAAATGTGCTGGTGGACTTCGACAAGCGGGCGGATGACAAGACGAACAGCAATATTCTCATCCTCGGCAACAGCGGTCAGGGCAAATCCCATCTGCTGAAGCTCCTGCTGTGCAATCACCGTGAAGCCGGAAAAGCCGTGCTTGTGCTTGATCCGGAGGCGGAGTATCGGGAACTGTGCGAGAACCTCGGTGGCACTTACATCGACATGATGTCGGGTGAATTTATGATCAATCCGCTCGAACCGAAGGCATGGGGACAAGCAGAAAAGAATCCGGATGCCCCCGAAACCTTCCGAAAGGTCACCAGACTTTCACAGCATATCTCCTATTTAAAAGACTTTTTCCGTGCCTACAAAGACTTCACAGACGCAGAAACTGACACGATTGAGATCATGCTGATGAAGCTTTATGCCCGTTTCGGAATCGAGGATACAGAAGATTTCGACCGCCTGAAGCCGCAGGATTATCCGACTGTGAGTGATCTGTACGAGCTGACGGAGAAGGAATTTATGGCGTTCGACCACGAGAAAAAACACCTGTATACTGAGGAAATCTTGCAGAATATCTGCCTTGGACTGCACTCCATGTGCCGTGGTGCGGAGGCGAAATATTTCGATGGACACACGAATATCGGGGACGGAATGCTGGTCTGCTTCGGTGTGAAAGGGCTGATGGACACGAACAAACGGCTGAAAGATACGCTCCTGTTCAACATTCTTTCCTACATGAGCAACCAGCTTTTGGGGCGTGGAAACACGGTCGCAGCGATCGATGAAGTCTATCTTTTTCTCGGAAATCTGACCGCCATTGAGTACATTCGAAACGGCATGAAGCGTGTCAGAAAGAAGGATTCATCGTTCATTTTGGCAAGCCAGAATGTCGAGGATTTTCTGATTCCGGACATCCGTGAATTTACAAAACCACTGTTCAGCATCCCGACGCACCAGTTTTTCTTCAATGCCGGAAAGATCAGCGGGGTTGACTACATGGACGCTCTGCAGGTCGAGGAGGCGGAGTATTCGCTTGTGAAATCGGCGACTCGTGGCACTTGTCTGTACCGCTGCGGCGGCGAAAGATATTTCTTACAGGTGATCGCTCCACCGCACAAGGAAGTGCTGTTCGGCACGGCGGGAGGTCGATGATATGCCTGCAATTGTTGCCGCCGCCCTCAAAAAAATCGCCCTCCTGCTTGCCACGGACAAACGGACTTGGAAGGCAGTTTTCTGGATTATTGGCATCATTTTAGTGCTGCTTTTCCTGCCGGTGATTGTGCTGCTTGCACTCACGCAGCAGCCGGAGCAGAGCCAGATCCAGCCCGATATTTCGTCCTATCTGACCGGACTTTCGCCGGAAAAGATGGAGAATATGCAGGATTTCCAGAATGCAGGTGTGCAGATTGCGGATGCAATGGCGGCAGTCGGGATGCGAAAAGACACGATCAAGGCACAGCTGATTTATATTTCTGCCTTTGAAACTGTGGAGGAATTTGATTTTCAGGAGTATGCAAATCTGTTCGCTGCTGCCCCCGATGATGCTGTGCTGATCGAGAGCATCAATCAGAAATATGGCTGCAATATTGTGCTGGAGGAATTTCGCCGCAGCTATATCTGGGTGCTGAATGTGACGATGAATCAGTATATGTTCAGCGATCCGGCGACAAAAAATGCCGCTGATCTTGCGGCATGGGCGGAGAATGCATATGCGTCCGGCTGGGCATATTCAGCAGGCAGCGGCGGTCAGATGCACGAGGAACTTCACTACCGGACGACCGATGCTGTCGGGCTTCTGCTCGGTTATTTGCAGTACGATCCGGCGGAAAAATCCTTCCGGAATGAGCCGCAGACGCTCTATTATACGCCGTATGAGGGGCTGGATACCATGCCGGATGTGGCTGGTGTGGGCTTGTTCGATGGCGAACTTTTTGCTGTGTATGTCGGCGGAGGGCAGGTCATTTTCCCCTCTGCCGATTGCGGTTTTGTGGTGAAAGAGCCGCTGGAAAATCGGGAATGGACGTGCTGGTGTACGTTCGATGCGGTCACTTATCCGCCGGAGGTTTATGCAGCTCTGAACCCGACAACGGAGGATGTGACGGACGAAATCAATGAAGATTTGGAGGAATGATGCTATGAAAAAGAACGTTACGATTGCCATTCATGAGGAGAAATTGTCGGCACTGGAGATGTACCTGCCGCAGAAAAACACGACGCTCACGGCGGAGCTTGACCGGTTTGTCGAGCAGCTTTACAGCCGTACCGTGCCGCAGAATGTGAGGGATTTTATTGACATGAGAACCGGCGAGAAACCTGTGAAAAAGTCCGGTAAACAGTCTAAATCCGTTCTGCCGTCGCAGGATACGCAGGAGGAATCCGGATGAGAAATACGCCGTATTTGCCCCACGATGCCCCGTGTGCGATTTTCCGGAGCGTGGTCGGGAAATTACCCCCTGAACACAGGCGGGGCGTTTGTGAGGGCGTTGTGGGCGAGTTGGAAAAATGATGGAAAGAGGCGGATTTCTCGGAATCCGCCCTTTCTCAAATATTGCAAGTTAAAGCGGCGGGGTCGCCGCAGTCACAGCGGACGGCAAAGCCGACCGCATTTCGGGATTTTGGGGAATCTGCTTTCGGGGTCGTGCGAATGCCCGAAAATGGCACTTCGGGGTCGGAATGCGAAAAATCCGCATAATTTCGGAAAAACAACAGGTGTCGGAGGTGAAT
>JAZQCT010000009.1:0-4972 GCA_045546475.1 Oscillospiraceae bacterium | reverse complement strand
CCTCTGGTTTCCCCTCTGCACTCCCTTTCCGTCACCCCACCCCCTTTGTCGATTTTGGCAGAAGTATTGAGAACGTGAAAACATTGGTGTTATGTTGATGAGATTGCCAAAGGGAGGGGGAATTAAGGAGAGAAATGCTGTTCTTTGACTGGAACAGGCAAAACAGGCTTATTACATTGTGCATAATGCACAGAATACGATTCACAAAAATATAGAATATATAGAAAATGCGTGTCATTCATTGCAAAATTGTTCCTAAGATGTTATAATAGTAAATGTACTATTGTATGGTATACGGTGACATATTCACGATATGATACAAAATGCAATCAAACACTGATAAAGGAGCGATTTTCTATGGCACACATTAAAAACATTGCACTTGCAGGACATCATGGTTCTGGTAAGACCTCTCTCGCAGAAGCACTGCTGTACTGCGCCGGTGCATCTGACCGTCTCGGCAAGATCGCTGACGGCACCACTGTATGCGATTATGACCCCGAGGAAATCAAGCGCAAGGGTTCCATCTCCACGACGCTGGCTTCCTTTACATATGAGGACAATAAGGTAAACCTGCTCGATACACCGGGTATCCTTGACTATGCAGGTGAAATGCAGTCCGGTATTGCTGCTGCGGATACGGTTATGATCACGGTTTCTGCAAAGTCCGGCGTTCATGTCGGCACAAAGAAGGCATATGCCGCTGCACAGGCAATGGGCAAATCCACCATGTTCGCGATCACCAAGATCGACGATAAGGACGCAAATTTCTTCAACGTTCTGACAGAGCTGAAAACCGTATTCGGCCCGACCGTATGCCCGGTAGTTGTTCCGGTCATCCAGAACGGCGAGATCGTTTCCTATGTGAATCTGATCGAAATGAAGGCATATAAGTATGACGACAAGGGCAAGGCTGTTGAAGTTGGTCTGCCTGAAGGTGAGATCACCGAGAAGGAATACCGTCTGGAGGGTCTGGTTGCAGCGATCTCCGAGGCTGTTGCTGAAACGGATGACGCGCTGATGGAGAAATTCTTTGAGGGTGAGGCTTTCACACAGAAGGAACTGATTGACGGCATTCACAATGGTATGAACAATGGTATGATCACACCGGTTGTCTGCACCTCCGCACTGACGCTCGCAGGCGTTGACATGCTGCTGAAGGAAGTGGGTCTCCTGCTCCCGGCTGCAGATGAGGTTCCGGCTGCACAGGCTGTGGCAAATGATGATATGATCGAGATCACATGCGATGCCTCCGCACCGCTGGCGGCTCTCGTATGCAAGACCGTTGCTGACCCGTTCGTGGGCAAGATGTCTTATCTGAAGGTACTGAGCGGCACGATCGCTTCTGAAATGACTGTAATCAATTCCAGAACCGGCGCAGAGGAAAAGATCGGCAAGCTCTACAACCTCCTCGGCAAGAAGCAGACCGAAGTCAAGTCCGCTTCCGCAGGTGATATTGTTGCCGCTGTGAAGATCTCTGCCAATACCGGTGATACCCTCTGTGCGGCTGCAAGAGTGGCTGCTGCTGAGATGCCCGCATTCCCGCACGCCTGCTACTCCATGGCTGTCCGTGCAAAGGCACAGGGCGACGAAGCCAAGATCTCTGCAGGTATGCAGCGTCTGGTTGAGGAAGATCCGACTCTGACCTATGAGCAGGATCCGCTGACAAAGGAAATGATCCTCTCGGGTCTGGGCGAACAGCATCTGGAAATTGCCGTTGCAAAGCTCAAGGCAAAATTCGGCGCAGAAGTGAAACTCAGCGAACCGCAGGTGGCTTACCGCGAGACCATCCGCAAGAAGGTAGAGGCAGAGGGCAAGCACAAGAAGCAGTCCGGCGGTCATGGTCAGTATGGTCATGTCAAGATCGCATTTGAACCCTGCGTGAGCGATACACTCATATTTGAGGAGAAGGTATTCGGCGGTTCCGTTCCGAAGAACTACTTCCCCGCTGTTGAAAAGGGTCTGCAGGATGCAGTCAAGAAGGGCGTTCTTGCCGGCTGTCCTGTAGTGGGTCTGAAGGCGATCCTGCTGGATGGTTCCTACCACCCGGTTGACTCCTCCGAAATGGCATTCAAGATGGCAGCTTCCATTGCCTATAAGGAAGGCATGAAGAATGCGGATCCGGTCATGCTTGAACCCATCAGCACTCTGAATGTCACCGCTCCGGACGATAACACCGGCGACATCATGGGTGAGCTGAACAAACGCCGCGGCAGAGTGCTTGGCATGGAGCCGGCTGGCAAGGGCGAAACCACCATCACTGCAGAGGTTCCCGTTCGTGAGATGCACGATTTTGCAATGTATCTGCGTCAGGTAACACGCGGTATGGGCAGCTTCACAATGGAATTCCTCCGCTATGAACCGCTCCCGGCAAACCTCCTCTCCGAAGTCATCGCTTCTATTGCAGTGAATGCAGAGGTATAATTTATCATGATACCAGGACCTCCCCACGGCATGTGGGGAGGTCTTTGCATGTTGAAAAACTTATAATCAAACGCAAAGCGATAGCTTCGCAAAAGGGGTTCGGGGACGAAGTCCCCGAAATATAGCCCCTCCCCTTGGGGAGGGGTTGGGGCTGCTTCCCACGGGGTGGGGAGACGGCACGAAGTGTCAGAGGGGACGGCACCGGTGAGGTGGGGGCAGTTTCGGGAGGCTAACCCCAGAGTAAGACTTTTTCTATAATCTGAAACCATACCGCAACATTGTCTTTTGTCAAAAAATTAAATGATTCTTTACAGTTTCTTAATTAAAGTAAATTCATATGCTGTTTTAGCTAAAATCACGGCTGGAATTTTGTGCAAAATTTAGCTGGAAATCTTGTACATTTTGTGGTATAATAAAAATATCCTAATATACAGAAAGGAATGGTAGAAATGAAGAAATCTGTAAAAACATTTACCTCCGCCCTGCTGACGGCAGCAATGGGGCTTTCCGTGTGCAGTGCAATGCCGGTATATCAGGCATCCGCACTGGAGCTTGGTACTTACGAGGCAGAGGCACTGGAGCCGGACAATGTCTGGACTAGCATCTATGAGAACCAGATCCCCGGCTACAGCGGTGACGGCTTTGTCTATCATACAAGCTCCACCATCACAATGGAGGTGGAGGTACCGGAGGACGGCATGTATGAGATCACCTGCCGCTATGCGCAGATCCTCAATGAGGAGGGCAGACAGAGTACGGTTGCTGTCAATGGCTCGGAATATCTCCGTACATTCCCCTATACCGCAGAATGGACGGACTTCAGCTTCGGCAATTTCCGTCTGAACGCAGGTGTGAACACCATCGAATTCATGCCGAAGTATGGTTATGTTGCGTATGATACCATCACCATCAAGGAAGCAGTTCTGCCGGTTCTGGAGGGCAACAGCATTCCCTGCGATCCCGATGCAACAGCGGAGACCAAGTCCCTGATGCAGTATCTCGCATCCGTTTACGGCGATCACATTCTCTCCGGTCAGCAGGAGATCTACGGCGGCGGCAGCTCCATGCACCAGTCCACCTACTCCCTGACCCTGAACACCGCAGCCGGCAACCTGACCGACAGCGACGGCAATATCTATACCTATGATGAGGCGGATCTTGCTACTGCGGATGACGGTTCCACATTTGTATGGAAGTGCTATGATGAGAACGGCAAGAAGTATGATTATGACAGCCAGAACCGCTGCTACAAGCATACCAACTATGATCTGGAATTTGAATATATGGAAAGCCTTTCCGGTTCCTTCCCGGCGATCCGCGGCTTTGACCTGATGAACTACAACCCGCTGTATGGCTGGGATGACGGCTCCACAGAACGTCTGATCGACTGGGTAAACAACAAGAATGGTATCGCTACTGTATGCTGGCATATCAATATCCCGCAGGATTTCGCGAATTACACCATTGGTGACGCAGTTGACTGGACGGGTGCGACCTACAAGCCGAATGACGAGTTTAAGATTGCCAATGTTGTAACCGAGGGTACAAAGGAATATGAATACTTCCAGCTCTGCATTGAGGATCTCGCTGAACAGCTGACACGCGCACAGGATGCCGGCTGTCCGATCCTGTTCCGCCCGTTCCATGAAGCAGAGGGCAACGGCGGTATCAACGGTGAAGGCGCATGGTTCTGGTGGTCCCAGGACGGTGCAGAGGACTACAAGGCTCTTTGGAAGTTCCTGTATGAGGAGCTGACAGTCAAGTATGACCTGCACAACCTGATCTGGGTACAGAATCTCTACAACTGGTCTCCGGCTTCTGCCGAATGGTATGCCGGTGACGATTATGTGGACATCGTTGGTCTGGATAAGTATAATACCCAGTATAACCGCCACGACGGTCTGACCAGCGGTCCGAATCTGGATGCAGAAACCGGTATCTTCTATGATCTGTACAATTATGTGGACGGCAAGAAGATGGTCGCAATGCCTGAGAACAGCTCTGTTCCGAGCCTGGAGAATATGACCATCGAAAAGGCTGGCTGGCTGTATTTCTGCACATGGTATGATAATGGTTCTGAGAATTTCATCAGTGGTGACAATTTTCAGGATAAGGAAGCGCTGACAGAGCTGTTCAAGAGTGATTACTGTCTGATGCTCGATGAACTGCCGGAAGATCTGTATCGTTTTTCAGGTACAGTGGAGCCGGGTACAACCGAACCGCCCACAACAGAACCGACGACTGACGGCGATGACGAGGAAAAAATCGGTGACGGCAATGAAGATGGCGAAGTAGATGTACTCGATATCATCATCCTGAACAAGTATCTGCTTGGCGGCGGTGCGCTGTCCGACCAGGGCATGCTGAATGCGGACGTGGATGGAGACGGTGAGCCGACTCCCAATGACTCCCTGATGATCATGAAGTTTATTGTAAAGCTGATTGTGGAATTCCCTGCAGCAACTGCATAACACAAAATCCCCGTTCCGGAAAAGAACGGGGATTTTCCGCATACTGCCGCAGAATCTGAAAAATCCCCTGTTTCGTT
>JAZQCT010000008.1:0-59507 GCA_045546475.1 Oscillospiraceae bacterium | reverse complement strand
GACTTGGACAAAATAAAAAGAACAAACTTCGCTTGATCTGCGAGTTTTCCTTGTCAAGAGTTGATTTTTATGAATCGGCTGATCTTACAGGGCACTTTGTAAAATGCGAAGAAAGGAAAAATAAATGTATTTAAAATCACTTGAATTACAGGGATTCAAGTCCTTTCCGGACAAAATCAGGCTTAGCTTTGATAAGGGTCTGACAGCTGTTGTCGGCCCTAACGGCAGCGGAAAAAGTAATATCGGTGACTCCGTGCGCTGGGTTCTGGGTGAGCAGTCCACCAAGACCCTGCGCGGCAATAAAATGGAGGACGTTATTTTTTCCGGTACTGTTGCAAAAAGACCCATGGGCTTTGCCGCCGTCACGCTGGTCATCGACAACAGCGAGGGCAGGCTGGAGGGCTATGGGGATGAGGTGAGCGTTACCCGCAAGCTCTACCGCAGCGGTGACAGCGAATACCGCATCAACGGCAAATCCGTCCGCCTGAAGGACATCAACGAGCTGTTCATGGATACCGGTCTCGGACGCGACGGCTATTCCATCATCGGACAGGGCAGAATTGCGGAGATCGTCGGCGCAAAGAGCAACGAACGCCGCGAGATCTTCGAGGAAGCGGCGGGCATCTCCAAATTCCGCTACCGCAAGCAGGAAGCCGAGCGCAAGCTCGATGCAGCCGAAGAAAACATGCAGCGTCTGAATGACATCGTTTCCGAGCTGGAAGGCAGAGTAGAACCGCTGCGCCACCAGGCAGAAAAGGCACAGAAATTCCTCGTGCTGGCGCAGGAGGAAAAGGAGCTGGAGATCTCTGTCTGGGTCGATCAGCTCTCCCTCCTTCAGGATAAAATGAAGTCACTCGGCGAAAAGCTCCTCGTCAGCCGCACCGCCTATGAAAATGCGGAGCGCGACATTGCGGATGAGGAGGAAAAGATCCAGAACTGCTATCGTGTGATGCAGCAGTGTTCCGTGGAAGCGGAGGAGGCGCACCGCCTTGTTTCCGAGCTGCGGGAGCATTCCGCACAGCTCCAGTCGGAGGCGGCTGTTCTGAAAAATGACATCGTGCATAACGAGGAAGCAAAGAAGCTTGCACAGCAGCGTCATGCGGAGGAGCTGCAGGCGCGGGAAACGCGCGGGGAGCAGCTGAAGCAGGCGGAGCAGACAGCAGCAGAACTGCTTGCACAGTGCAAGGCAGCGGAGGAAGCACTTGCGGAAGCCGGAAAAGCGTTCGAAGACATGGAGCGCGAATGGATGCAGGAGGATGCCCGTTCCCAGAAAGCGGATGCCGATCTGCACCAGCTCTATCTCCAGCGCAGCGAACAGCAGTTTGCCATCCGCACCGCGGAGGACAACGCCGCCAAGAATGCCCAGGAGCTGCAGGAGCTGGAGGACGGTGCCAGGGAGGATGCCCGCCGGCTTGCAGAAGCGGAGCAGACCTACGCACAGGCACTGCAGTCCATGCAGGAGGCACAGACCCGTGTTACTGAGCAGGAAGCGGCAATTGCGGAAAACCGCCGTATCTGCCGGGAGCTTGCAGAGCAGAAGCAGGCGGCGGAGGAACGCTTCCGCCAGCTCGGCTTCCAGATGCGTGATAAAAAGCAGAGACATCGGTTTCTCACCGATCTTGAAAATAATATGGAGGGCTTTTCCGGCAGCGTCAAGAGCATCATGCGGAGCGTCCGGCAGGGAACACTGCAGGGCATTTTCGGCACGGTGGCACAGCTCATCCAGGTGGACAGCCGCTATGGCATCGCCATCGAAACCGCCCTCGGCGCAAGCGTACAGCACCTCATCACTGCGGATGAAAACGCCGCCAAGGCGGGTATCCGCTATCTGAAGGACAACCGCGCAGGACGTGCCACCTTCCTGCCGCTGACTTCCGTGCGCGGCAAGCATCTGACGGAGCAGGGGCTTGCATCACAGCCCGGTTTTGTGGCAGTGGCAAGCGACCTCGTGGAATGCGACCTCGCTTACCGGAGTATTGCAGAATCCCTCCTCGGCAGGATCGTCATTGCCGAAAATATTGATGATGCGGCGGAGATCGCCAAGCGTTACGGCTACCGCTTCCGCATCGTGACCATGGATGGTCAGGTCATCAACGCAGGCGGTTCCTTCACGGGCGGTTCGGTGCAGAAGACCGGCGGTATGCTGACCAGAAAGACCGAGCTGCAGGAGCTGCAGAATGCGATCGCCCTTCTTGCACAGCAGTGCCAGGAGGCGGAGCAGACAGCCCGGAGCTGTGCGGAGGATGCCGCCGGCGCGGAAGCCGCACTGCAGAACGCCGCAGAGCAGTTCAACCTCCTGCAGCAGCAGTTCCTCCGCGCCCAGAGCGAGGCGGAACGCCGTGCATTCCCTGTGAGCCAGTACCGCCGTCAGGCGCAGGCACAGCAGGAGCGCAGAACATTGCTCCAGCAGAATGCACAGACCGCGGCAGAAGCAGTTCGGACGGCAAAGGCAGCATATGATGCCCTGCTTGCCGGGATCGCGGATGCCGAAAGCGGCGCAAGCGGTGCCAGGGAGCGCAGGATCGCCATGCAGCAGGAGCGCATCCGTCTTTCAGAAGCGCACAGCGACCGGAAGATCGGACTCGTACAGGCACAGAAGGATGCCGAAGCCGCCACCCATGCCCTTGCACAGGCAAAGGAAGCCGCTGCCACCGCCGAAGCGCGTGAGGCAGAGCTGTCCGCAGAGATTGCACAGTGCAGCCGTGTGATCGCCGAAAAAACCGCACAGGCGGCTGAGCTGGAACACCAGCTGACAGAGAATACCCAGCGTGTTGTCGCTACGGAAGCGAAAGCCAGACAGGCGACCCAGGCGCATGATGAACAGAACATGCGCATCCGCCAGCTGCAGAAGGGTCTGTCCGAATTTCATGCGGCAAAGGAAAAGCTTTCCGCCGAGGTCACAAGACTGACCGAGCGCGAGAACAGCCTGCGCACGGAGAGTGACACCATCATCGGCAAGCTGCTGGAGGTCTACGAGCTGACGCGCTCCGAAGCCCAGCAGATCGCAAAGCCCGTTGAGGATGCCGCTGCGGCAAGGAAACGCCTCGCCGAGCTGAAGCAAAAGATCCGCGCACTCGGCAGCGTTAATGTGGATGCGATCGAGGAATACCGCGAGGTATCCGAGCGTTACAAATTCCTGTCGGCGCAGATGGCAGATGTGCGCCGCTCCAAGCAGGAGCTGGAAAAGCTTATTGCCGAGCTGACGGAGGAGATGTGCCGCATCTTCTCGGAGAGTTTTGCTGTCATCAACCAGAATTTCAAGGAGATCTTTGTGGATCTGTTCGGCGGCGGCAAGGCAGAGCTGACCCTGACTGACCCCGAAAACATCCTGACATCGGGCATTGAGATCAATGTCGCGCCCCCCGGAAAGGTCATCAAGAACCTGATTTCCCTCTCCGGCGGCGAGCAGTCCTTTGTGGCGATCGCCATTTATTTCGCGATCCTCCGCCTGCGTCCTGCGCCGTTCTGTATCCTTGATGAGATCGACGCGGCACTGGATGAAGCCAATGTCCGCAAGTATGCGAGATACCTCAAGCAGTTTACGGATCATACCCAGTTTGTACTCGTCACCCACCGCCGCAGCGCGATGGAGGAGGCAAATGTCCTCTATGGTGTGACGATGCAGGAAGACGGCATCTCCCGTCTGCTCAAGCTCGAACAGCCGGAGGACATCCCGCTGGACGAGAATTGAGCGCAGCACCTGCGCCGGTAATTGCCTGTACAGAAAGAATAATACTAATCCCCAAAATCATAATAGACAAAATCAGTTTCAAAAGGCGATAGCCTTTGGCGGGTCGCGGGGGCGCAGCCCCCGCCCTAATGCCCCTCCCTTCGGGAGGGGCAGGGGGAAATTTAAAGTTATCTATTGGTATTAAGGGGATTAGCATAAAACTCTATTATCAAATAAAGGAGCGAACTATGGGACTTTTTTCAAAAATCAAAGCTGGTCTGCAAAAGACCCGTGATGCTGTTGTACAGAAGATGCAGCGCGTGGTCAATTCCTTTACAAAGATCGACGAGGAGCTGTTTGAACAGCTCGAAGAAACCATGATCATGAGTGATATGGGCGTGGAAACGTCCGTGGAGATCTGCGCAAGACTTCGTAAGCTCGTCAAGGAACGCGGCGTGACCGATCCCGCAAAGATCATGGAGCTGATCGAGGAGATCATCGGTGACATGATGGGCGATGATGTTGCACTCGACCTCTCCACTACCCCTTCCGTTATTATGGTCATCGGTGTGAACGGCGCAGGCAAGACCACCACCATCGGCAAGCTCTGCCACCAGTTCAAGCAGGAGGGGAAGCGCGTGATCGTTGCGGCGGCGGATACCTTCCGTGCGGCGGCGATCGACCAGCTCGAAGTCTGGACGCAGCGTGCAGGCGTGGAGATCGTAAAACATGCGGAAGGCTCCGACCCTGCCTCCGTTGTCTTTGATGCCATCACCGCTGCAAAGGCAAGGGGCTGTGACGTGGTCATCGTGGATACTGCCGGCAGACTGCACAACAAGAAGAACCTGATGGATGAGCTTGCCAAGATCAACCGCATCCTCGAATCCCGCGCAGAGGGCTGTGCAAAGGAGATCCTCCTTGTACTGGATGCCACCACCGGACAGAATGCTGTCAACCAGGCAAAGCTGTTCAGCGAGGTTGCCAATATCACTGGTATTGTCCTGACAAAGCTCGACGGCACCGCAAAGGGCGGCATCGTCGTTTCCATCAAGAATGAGCTGGGCATTCCGGTGAAGCTCGTGGGCGTGGGCGAAAAGATCGACGACCTCCAGACCTTTGACAATGCTGATTTTGTCAAGGCACTGTTCGACCACTCCAAGGATGTCAAGCTGCCCTCTGAGGAGAAGTCAAAGGATGAAAACGAGGAGGAAGAAGATGCATAAGATCGTGCTTGCCACCAATAACAAAAATAAGCTCCGGGAGGTACGGGAGATCCTGACACCCCTCGGCATTGAGATCCTCTCCCAGCAGGAAGCCGGCGTGAGCGTGGAGCCGGAGGAAAACGGCGATACTTTTGCCGCCAATGCGGAGATCAAGGCGCGCGCGGTCTATGCGGAGGTAAAGCTCCCCGTGCTAGCGGATGACAGCGGTCTCTGCGTGGATGCACTCGACGGCGCACCGGGCGTATACTCCGCAAGATTTGCACCGGAGGGTCAGCTTTGCAGCAAGCTCCTGTCGGTCATGGAGAACGTGCCGGATGAGGAGAGAACTGCAAGATTTGTCACGGACATTGCCTACATTGACGAAAACGGCGAGCTGCTCATCTGCGAGGGCGAATGCTGCGGAACGATCGGCTATGAAGCACGCGGTACCAACGGTTTTGGCTATGATCCGGTATTCATGTACGGCGACAGATCCTTCGCGGAGCTTTCCGCAGAAGAAAAGAACGCCGTGAGCCATCGTGCGAACGCACTGAAAAAATTGTATGATGTATTGAAAGAAAGGTATGGTGAATAGTATGCTGACAAGCAAACAGAGAGCATTCCTGCGCGGTCTGGCATCGAATTATGAAACGATCCTCCAGGTCGGCAAGGGCGGCATCAATGACAATCTCATCCAGCAGGTAAGCGATGCCCTGCGCAAGCGCGAGCTGATCAAGCTCCGCGTCCTGGATAATTCCATGTTCTCCGCAAGAGAGGCAGCCGAGGAGATCGCAGAAAAAACAAAGTCCGAGGTCGTACAGGTCATCGGCAGCCGCTTCGTCCTGTTCAAGCGCAACCCGCAGGAACCGGTCATTGAACTGCCTAAGAATAAGAAATAATGCGCATCGGCATGTTCGGCGGGAGCTTTAACCCGCCCCACAACGGACATCTCCACCTCGCCAAGCAGGCGCGTGATGCTCTCAGCCTTGACGAGGTGCGGCTCATCCCGGCAAAGCAGCCGCCTCATAAATCTGCCGCTGCCTATGCACCGGCGGAGGACAGGCTTGCTATGTGCCGGCTTGCCGCCGAGGAATTTCCGTGGATGCGTGCGGACGATTACGAGCTGCGGCAGGATCAGGTAAGCTATTCGTTCTACACTGTGACCCATTTTGCACAGCAGTACCCGGAGGCGAAGCTCTTCCTGCTCGTCGGCGGTGATATGCTGCGCACATTTACACAATGGTACCGCTGGCAGGAGATCCTGCAGTATACTGCACTTGCCGCAATCGCAAGAGAGCCGGATGAGTACGCACAGCTGGCAGAGCACGCAGAACATCTGCGTCAATTTGGTGAAATTCACCTTCTGAATGTGGAAACCTTTCCCATATCTTCCACAAAGATTCGGGAAGGCATACAGAAAAGCGAAATTCCACCTTGCTATTTGCCGAAAAAAATAGTACAATATATAAATGAGAGAAATTTGTATGCTGGAAGTGATGGTTCATGTATGAGGTGAAGGAAAAAACGGCATTTCTGGAACAGCGGCTTTCTCCGAAACGCTTCAGGCATTCCTGCAACGTCGCCAAGGCGGCAGCGGGGCTTGCGCAGAGGTACGGAGCCGATGCAGATCAGGCATATTTTGCCGGACTTCTGCATGATGTCTGCAAGGAAACGCCCTTTGAGGAACAGCAGGAGCTGCTGTATGCCGGTGATTACGCGCCGGAGGAGGCGGAGCTGCATTCCAGGAAGCTCTGGCACGGCATTTCGGGTGCGAATTTCCTGCAAAGGGAATTTGCCGTCACGGATACGGACATCCTGAATGCAGTGCGCTATCACACAGTCGGCAGACCGCAGATGTCCCTGCTTGAAGAGATCATCTACATTGCGGATATGATCTCCGAAGAACGCGATTATAAGGGTGTCGGCAAGATGCGCCGGCTTGCCAATGAGAATCTGCAGGAGGCAATGCTGGAGGCACTCCGTGACTCCGCCGCAGCCGTCCTGAAAAAAGGCGTTCTTCTGCCGCAGTCCAGCATTGCCGCTTATAATTACTACCTTCTGCTTCTGAGAAAGGACGAATGGAAATGAGCAAACGAAAGAAAAATGCCGCCGCTTCCCCCGTGCTCAATGTCTGTATCAAGCTTGCAGCCATTGTCCTGACCCTCGCGCTGATGGCGGTGATGATCCTCAATGCCCCGATCATTGCCTACCAGGAAACCAACGGCAATATCACGACCATCGAGAATCTGTCCATCACAAATTACCTCAAGCAGCGCAAGCCCATGATCTATGTGGAGGGTACGATCTCCAGAACCGAGTCAAAAGAAGTGGAGCTGCGCAGTGATGTGGAGCTGATCGAAAATGACGGTCTTGACCTGAACCAGACAATCGAAGGACAGTATACCATCCTGTTCCTCGGCTTTGATACGATCACCAACGGCAGCGGCAACCTGCATGATGTCAACTATCTGGTGCAGTTCAATCTGCTGACAGCCAGCATGAACATCCTGCAGATCCCGCGTGACAGTTATATGCCGGATTATACCAGCTCTCCGTCCAACAAATTCAACAGCATCTATTCCAGCGGCGATCCGTCCGTCAGCGGCATTCAGCGTGTGGTGGATGCAGTACAGCAGAGCTTCGGCATTCCGGTGGATGCCTATGTGACCACCTCCTGTGACAACATCGTCCAGATCGTGGACATCATCGGCGGCATCCCGATCGACCTGCCCTATACGATCGTGTATGAGGCAGACAAGATCCTCTATGAGGGCGAGCAGGTACTCAACGGCACACAGTCCGAATGGTTCGTCCGCTTCCGCCGCGGCTATGATGAGGGCGACATCGGCAGAGTCAAGGCACAGCGTCTGTTCCTTGCTGCTGCTATGAAGAAAGCACTCGATATGGGCAGCTTCAAGCTCCTGAACTGTCTGGATGAGATCTATGAAAAGGAGCTTCTGGCAACTGACCTGAGCATCGGACAGATCGGCATGATCGCAGACCTTGCCTCCACCATCAGCATGGAGAACGTCAATGTATTCATGCTCCCCGGTGAGGGTGCGGATGCCTACGGACAGTCCATCTGGTCGATCCACAAGGGTGCGGCTCTTGACATCATCAACGAGCATTTCCGCACACAGCAGCTGCCTCTGCGCCCCGACCAGAGTGCCATTGTAGAATGGGTGCCGGAGGGCAATTATCTGAGCACACTGAACGATGACACAGCGCAGAGCTTTGATGAACTTTACAACTGATACTGAATATGATAAAGGAGTGAATTACATGACAACAGAAGAAAAGATCAAAGAAATGGTGCAGGCACTGGATGCCAAGCGTGCGGAGGATATCCGCGTGCTGAAGATCACAGAAAAGTCCTCCCTTGGCGATTATTTCGTCATCGCCAGCGGAAACAGCAGCACCCACACAAGAACACTTGCCGATGAAGTGGATTTCCGTCTCGGACAGAAGGGCGTGGAGCCGGCGCACAAGGAAGGCATGAACGGCTCCAACTGGTATATCCTGGACTATTCCGACATCATCGTGCATGTATTCTATCAGGAAATGCGCAGCTTCTACCGCCTGGAGCAGCTCTGGGGAGATGCCGAGGATATTGATATTTCGCAGTTTTTACCCGATGAAGCGTGATTTTTGATAAAAGAAAGAAGGATCATTATGGCAAAGTACGATTATGAACGCATTGAAAAGAAATGGCAGGCATACTGGGATGCCAACCACAGCTTCCGTGCAGGAACTGACTATTCCAAGCCGAAATTCTACGCACTGGTAGAATTTCCCTATCCGTCCGGTCAGGGTCTGCACATCGGTCATCCGAGACCCTACACCGCAATGGACATCGTATCCAGAAAACGCCGTCTGGAGGGCTACAACGTACTCTTCCCGATGGGGTGGGACGCATTCGGTCTGCCGACAGAGAATTTCGCGATCAAGAACAAGATCCATCCGGCGATCGTGACTGAAAAGAATGTAGCACGCTTCAAGGAGCAGCTCAAGGCACTCGGTCTGTCCTTTGACTGGGAGCGCGAGGTGAACACCACGGATCCCGATTACTTCAAGTGGACACAGTGGATCTTCATCCAGCTGTTCAAGAAGGGTCTTGCCTACAAGAAGGAAATGGCAGTCAACTGGTGCACCTCCTGTAAGGTCGTTCTGGCAAATGAGGAAGTTGTCGGCGGCTGCTGCGAACGCTGCAACGGCGAGGTCATCCGCAAGGTCAAGAGCCAGTGGATGCTCAAGATCACAGAGTACGCACAGCGTCTGATCGACGATCTCGACGAGGTCAACTATCTGGAAAGGATCCGCACCACCCAGACCAACTGGATCGGCAGATCCGAGGGTGCCGAGGTCGATTTCGAGACCACAACAGGTGATACCCTGACCGTCTACACCACACGCCCGGATACGCTGTTCGGTGCGACCTATATGGTAATTGCTCCCGAGCATCCCATGCTGAAGAAGTGGGAGGATAAGCTCACAAACAATGACGAGATCGCAGCATATCAGGAAAAGGCTGCCAAGAAGTCCGATTTCGACAGAACCGAAATGAACAAGGACAAGACTGGCGTACAGCTCCAGGGCGTTCGCGCAGTCAATCCGGTCAACGGCAAGGAAATCCCGATCTTCATTTCCGACTATGTACTTATGAGCTACGGCACGGGCGCAATCATGGCAGTGCCTGCACATGACGACCGTGACTGGGAGTTTGCAAAGGTATTCGGCATCGACATGGTAGAGGTCGTAGCCGGCGGCAATATCGAGGAAGCAGCCTTTACAGACTGCGCAACCGGCGTAATGGTCAATTCCGGTTTCCTCACAGGTCTGAGTGTTGAGGATGCGAAGGTAAAGATCAAGGACTGGCTGGAGGAATCCGGCAAGGGTCACCGCAAGGTGAACTTCAAGCTCCGTGACTGGGTATTCAGCCGCCAGAGATACTGGGGCGAGCCGATCCCGCTCGTCAACTGCGAGAAGTGCGGCTGGGTGGCAATTCCGGAGGAAGAGCTGCCGCTGCGTCTGCCCGATGTGGACAGCTACATGCCCACCGATAACGGTGAATCCCCGCTGTCCACACTGGAGAGCTTCATCAACACCACATGCCCCTGCTGCGGCGGTGCGGCAAAGCGTGAGACCGATACCATGCCCCAGTGGGCAGGTTCCAGCTGGTACTTCCTGCGCTACTGTGACCCGAAGAACCCCGATGTACTTGCTTCCAAGGAAGCCATTGAGTACTGGATGCCGGTTGACTGGTACAACGGCGGTATGGAGCATACCACACTCCACCTGCTCTACTCCAGATTCTGGAACAAGTTCCTCTATGACATCGGCAGCGTAGCCCATAAGGAACCCTATATGAAGCGTACCTCCCACGGCATGATCCTCGGTGAGGACGGTCAGAAGATGTCCAAGTCCCGCGGCAATGTCACCAATCCCCACGACATCATCCGCCAGTACGGCGCAGATACGCTCCGTCTGTATGAGATGTTCATCGGCGACTTTGAGAAGTCCGCACCGTGGAGCCCGTCCAGCATCAAGGGCTGCAAGCGTTTCCTCGACAGAGTATGGGCAATGCAGGATTTCCTGACCGACGGTGAATACCGTCCGGAGCTGGTTTCCGCAGTTCATAAGACCATCAAGAAGGTATCCGAGGACATTGAGAGCCTGAAGTTCAACACTGGCATCGCAGCCATGATGGCTCTGGTGAATGACATCTATGTGACCGGCAGCGTGACACGCGCAGAATACCGCACACTCCTGATGCTGCTCAATCCCTTCGCACCGCATATGACCGAGGAGCTGTATGAGCTCTGCGGCTTTGAGGGCGTACTCAGCGAGCAGGCATGGCCCTCCTATGACGAAGCACTCTGCGTGGATGACACCGTGGAGATCGTTGTACAGGTGAACGGCAAGATCCGCACAAAGATGAACATTGCAGTGGGCGCAGAGAAGGATGCCGTACTTACACAGGCAGCCGCAGAGCCGAAGGTAGCAGAAGCCATCGAGGGCAAGCAGCTCATCAAGCAGATTTATGTACAAAATAAACTTGTGAATTTTGTTGTAAAATAACAAATATCACGGAATGGGAAAATTTCTATTGACAAAACGCAGGAGACATGCTATAATGAATATATGCCTGTATCATCATAATATGCATTTAAGATGTGGTTGACAACTACCTTCTCGCAAGGGAAGTTTAGTAATACTATCCAATACAGGGAACTGTCGGATAGAACCTCTGTCTTGGTGGCAAAGGGAGGGAATAGTAAATGGCAGAAGTACGCGTTGGCAAGAACGAATCTCTGGATACCGCTCTGAAGCGTTTCAAGAGATCCTGCGCCAAGGACGGCGTAATTGCTGAGGTTCGTAAGAGAGAACATTACGAGAAGCCTTCAGTAAAGCGCAAGAAGAAGTCCGAGGCAGCTCGCAAGAGAAAGTATTAATCTTTAAAGCAAATCAGGAGCGCACTGGACAGTGCGCTCTTGTTTTGTATCAGTATGAATGGAGGAACGAGCATGTTTCGTGCAACTGCTGCGGTGCATTCCGTATGCGAAATCACACCGGAGCTTCTGGGAAAAATGGGCATACGGGGACTGCTGCTTGATATTGACAACACGCTGACCACACACGACAATCCGGAACCCGCCGAGGGCGTGGAGGCGTGGATCGCGTCCATGAAGGCAGCCGGCATACAGCTCCGGCTGGTGTCCAACAACCATCCGCCCCGCGTGGAACCGTTCGCGGCGCGTCTGGGCATCCCGTGCATCTGCGACAGCCGCAAGCCCCTGTCCGATGGCTTTGCACGCGCAATGGGCAGCATGGAGCTTCCGAAGGCGCAGCTCTGCGTCATCGGCGACCAGATCTTCACCGACATCCTCGGCGCGAACTGGTTCGGCGTGAAGAGCATCTATGTTCCGCCGATGGAGCTGGAAACAACAGCCTTTTTCAAATTCAAGCGATTCATGGAGAAACCCTTTATTCCGAAACAAATCAATGAAAGATGAGGCGGCTATTATGGCAAGAAGAATCCTGGTCATCCACGGACCAAACCTGAATCTCCTCGGCGAACGTGAGCCGGGCATCTACGGCGATGTCAGCTTTGACAAGCTCAACGAGAATATCATGGCACATGCAGAAAAGCTCGGTCTGGAATGCGAGATCTTCCAGTCCAACCATGAGGGCGCGATCATTGACAAGCTCCACGCAGCAAGAACCGAATTTTTCGGCGTGGTACTCAATGCCGGTGCCTATACCCACTACAGCTATGCGATCTCCGATGCCATCAAGGCAATTAAGATCCCCTGTATCGAGGTGCATATCAGCAATATTTTCGCCCGTGATGCATTCCGCTCCCATTCCGTGATCGCCCCCGTATGTAAGGGCAGCATCTCCGGCTTCGGATTGCAGAGCTATTACCTCGGCATCACAGCCCTGGCGGAGATGGAGGCATGAGAACGCGCCTTGAACGCCTCATGCAGGCACTGCAGGGGAAAGCGGACTGCGCACTCATCACCGATGACATCAGCCGCCGCTATCTGACGGACATGAAGTCCTCCGCCGGCACCGTGCTGGTATTCCCGGAGGCAGCTTATCTCCTCATTGATTTTCGCTACATTGAAAAGGCACGCGGGACTGTGAAGCACTGCGAGGTCATCGAGCAGAAGGATACCTACAAGCAGATCCGGGAACTGCTGCAGCGGCATCATGCGGAATCCATTGCCGTCGAAGCAAGGAGCCTGACGCTCCGGCGGCTTGCAGTATTTGAGGAAAAGCTGGATGGCTATACGTTCCTGACGGATGATACCCTCAGCGAAGCACTGTATGATCTGCGCACGATCAAAACCCCGGAGGAGCTGACAAGGATCAAAGCCGCACAGGCTCTGGCAGAGGATGCGCTGGAGGCACTTCTGAAGGAGCTTCACGCAGGCATGACCGAGCGTGAGATCGCCCTTGCGCTGGATTTCCATATGCGGAAACATGGTGCGGAGGATCTGTCCTTTGAGACCATTGCTCTCACCGGTGCACACACCTCCATGCCCCATGGCGTACCGGATGACAGGCAGGTGCAGAAGGGTGATTTCGTCCTGATGGATTTCGGCGCGGTCGTGGACGGCTACCACAGCGACATGACCCGCACCGTCTGCGTGGGCGAGCCGACCGAGGAGATGCAGCAGCTCTACGAAATTGTCCTTCGGGCGCAGGAAGCCGCTTTGGCAGAGGCGAAAGCGGGTATCACCGGTCATGCGCTGGATGCCTGTGCAAGGGACATCATCGCAGCTTCAGGCTATGGCGAATATTTCGGGCATTCCCTGGGGCATGGCGTGGGCATGGAGATCCACGAATTTCCGGTAGCAAGCCCGAAGCTGGAGAAGATCATCGGAGCCGGAAGCGTCGTTACCGTCGAACCGGGCATTTATCTTCCCGGCAAATTCGGCGTTCGTATTGAAGATTTTGTGCATATCCATGAAAATGGCTGTGAAAATTTGACGAAGTTCACAAAGAAGTTGATATGTCTGTAAAGTTTTCAAATTTCTATTGAAAAAAATTCGATTTTAGTGTAAAATAGAATATACAAGTGTTCAGCTGCCATGTGCAGCGGACTGAGAAGTAATGAATTTACGGAGGTTTATTTTTATGATTACAGCAGGCGATTTCAGAAACGGTGTTACATTTGAGATGGACGGCAATGTTGTTCAGGTCGTAGAGTTCCAGCATGTAAAGCCGGGTAAGGGCGCAGCATTCGTAAGAACCAAGTTCAAGAATGTTATCACCGGCGCAGTGGTAGAGCGTTCCTTCAACCCGACCGAAAAGTTCCCGACCGCTTTCATCGAGCGCAAGGACATGCAGTACCTCTATGAGGACGGCGGTCTGTACTATTTCATGGATGTAGAGACCTATGAGCAGCTGCCGATCGAGGCTGACAAGCTCGGCGACAACTTCAAGTTCGTGAAGGAGAACATGGAAGTCAAGGTTCTGTCCTACAAGGGCAATGTATTCGGTGTTGAGCCGCCCTACTTTGTAGAGCTGCAGGTAACACAGACCGATCCTGGCTTCAAGGGTGACACTGCTACCAATGCAACCAAGCCCGCAACACTGGAGACCGGTGCAGAGATCAGAGTGCCGCTGTTCATCGACGAAGGCGACATGATCCGTATCGACACAAGAACCGGCGAGTACATGGAGCGCGCATAAGCACAGCTTTTGCGGAAGTATTCCGAAAGGAAGGGTATTAACATGGACAAGATTTCTTATCTGAAGGGTCTGCTTGCAGGTCTGGATATTGACGCAGCTTCCAAGGAGGGCAAGGTATTCTATGCACTCTGTGACGCTCTTGATGCAATGAGAGAGTATACAGAGGAGCTGGAGGATCGCATCATGGAGCTGGAGGAGCTTTGCGACATTCTGGATGAAGATCTGGGTGACATTGAAGAGCTTCTGCTGGAGGCTGAGGAAGACTGCAGCGACTGTGAATTCTGCGATTCCGACGCAGTGCTTGAGGATGCGTTTGATGCTGAGGAGCAGTATGAGACCATCTGCCCGACTTGCGGCAAGTGCATTGCACTCGACGAGTGCGCACTGGAAGAAGGCGAGACCGTATGTCCCAACTGCGGCGAGGAGCTGGAGTTTGATTTCGATGAACTGGATCTTGATGATCTGGATTCCCTGGATGAGGACGACGTGTTCGAGGAAGAGGAATAAGAACCAAACAGCAGCGGAATCAATTTCGCTGCTGTTTTCATAAATGCGGCAGATACCGCATAAATATAGAATCATAGAAAGGGTGAATGCAATGGCATTTGTAAAGAAGGAAATCAGCGAGCTGTCCCTGAATCCGTTCCATACCATCGGTACGGAGTGGTTTCTGCTGACCGCCGGCACACCGGAGGACTATAACACAATGACCGCCTCCTGGGGTGCAATGGGCGTGATCTGGGGCGGTCCTGCAATGACCGCAGTGGTAAGAACCTCCCGCCACACCTTCGGCTACATGGAGGAGAACGACACCTTCAGTGTATGCGTATTCCCGGAGACACAGCGCAAGGCTCTGCAGTTCTGCGGCTCCCATTCCGGCAGGGACTGCGACAAGGCAAAGGAAACCGGTCTGACTCCTGTGGAGCTGGATGGTACGACCGCATTTGCAGAAGCAAAGCTCGTGCTGATCTGCGAGAAGATGTATGCGCAGATGATGGGGGAGGAGTTCTTCGCCCAGCAGGAGATCTGTGACAAGTGGTACGGCACCGACCCGATGCACAAGATGTACATCGGCAGGATCAAGGCAGCCTATGTACAGGAATAACAGCAATGCCTGCGGTACTTGCCGCAGGCTTTTTGCAGAGGAGGACAAAAATGGATCAGTGTGATACCTGCGCCTATTACTATTATGACGAAGAATGGGAATGCTACGTCTGTGAACGTGATCTTGATGAGGATGAATACGCAAGACTGGTTCAGGGACATTATCAGCAGTGTCCCTACTACCGTGACGGCGATGAATATAAGATCGCACGGAAGCAGTAACGAATGCCGCATGATCCCCCGATCATGCGGCATATATTTTTCACACAAAACAGTTGCAGTTCATCCGAAAATATGCTATAATGAACGTAATACCAATCCAAAGGAGGCATCACCATGCAAAAAAATCTCACCCTTACTGCACATTCCGCGCCCGCGAAATTCCTGACCGCCGTTCTTGCCGTAGGTGCGGCGATCGCCCTGCCGCAGATCTTCCATGCCGTCGGCGTGATCTCCGGAACCGGCGCACAGCTCGGCACGGCACTTCTTCCGATGCATCTGCCCGTTCTGCTCGCAGGATTTCTCGGCGGTCCCGCTGCAGGCATCATTGCAGGCATCCTCAGCCCCCTCCTCAGTTCTGCCATTTCCGGAATGCCCGCCGAGGCTGTCCTGCCGTTCATGGTGATCGAGCTTGGCACCTACGGACTGACCGCCGGTATGCTCTCCAGAGTGCGCCTGAACAGCTTCTGCAAGCTCCTCCTTGTACAGCTTGCCGGACGCGCCGCAAGAGCCGCAGCCGTCCTCGCTTCCATCCATCTGCTGGGCAACACCGCCCTTGCTCCGGCTGCCGCATACACCTTTATCACCGCTGGTCTGTTCGGCATCCTGCTCCAGTGGGCATTGCTCCCGCTGCTGCTCGACCGTCTGGAGAAGCACCATGCAGAATGACCTGACCCGCGCCGTGCAGCTTCTGAACGAGAGCGGCTCTACCTGCGTCCTCTGTAAAGGCGAAACTACGCACATAAGCCGGAAGTCCGGCATTTCCCCCATGCTCGACTGGATCACCGGCGGCATGGATCTGAACGGCTTTTCCGCTGCGGACAAGATCATCGGGAAAGCTGCCGCAATGCTGTTCGATCTCGCCGGGATTCATGCAGTTCATGCGCAGGTACTCAGTCAGTCTGCACTGGAATACTTAAATGCAAAGAATATTGCCGTTTCCTATGATGCACTGACCCCGCATATTATCAACCGCCGCGGTGACGGTATCTGCCCGATGGAGGAAGTCGCCGCCGCGATCCGCGACCCGCAGGAGGCATTGACCGCCCTCCTGCAAAAGCGTGAACAACTACGAAAGGGATGAAACTATGAAAAAATTAGGCTTCGGCTGTATGCGTCTGCCGCTTCTGGACAGCGGCGACCAGACCAGCTTTGACAAAGAGCAGATCTGCCGGATGACGGATGCTTTCCTTGAACAGGGATTTACCTATTTCGATACCGCCTACATGTACCACAATTTCCAGAGCGAGAACGTAGTAAAGGAAGTGCTGATCCAGCGTCACCCCCGCGATTCCTTTCTGCTCGCGGACAAGCTCCCTACCATGTTTCTCAAGGAAGAGGCAGATATGGAGCGTATTTTCAATGAACAGCTCGAAAAGACCGGTGCAGGCTATTTTGACTATTACCTGCTGCACTGCCTGAACCGGGAGAACTATGCCATCTCCGAAAAGCTCGGTGCATTTGATTTTGTGATGCAGAAAAAACAGGCAGGTCTGGTCAGAAAATTCGGTTTTTCCTACCATGATAATGCGCAGCTTCTGGATGAGATCCTGACCGCACATCCCGAGGTGGAGTTTGTGCAGCTCCAGATCAACTACCTCGACTGGGAGAACGAAGGCATCCAGTCAAGAAAATGTTATGAAACCGCCAGAAAGCACGGAAAAGAGATCCTCGTTATGGAGCCTGTCAAGGGCGGGACTCTTGCCAATGTGCCGCCCGCTGCCGAAAAGCTCCTGCGGTTCCGTGAGCCGGAGCTGTCCGTGCCGTCATGGGCGATCCGATTTGCAGCAAGTCTTGAGGGCGTTTCCGTGGTGCTCAGCGGCATGAGCAATATGGAGCAGCTCCTCGACAATACCGCTTATATGCGTGATTTCCGTCCGCTGACCGCAGAGGAAAACGCAGTCTGTCTGCAAGTGGCGGATCTCATCAATGAGAAGATCGCCGTACCCTGCACCGCCTGCCGCTACTGTACGGACGGATGCCCCATGAACATCCCGATCCCCGATTATTTCGAGCTGTACAATGCCGAACTTCAGGAGATCAAGAAGAATTTCACCGTGCAGGGAACCTATTACGACAACCTCGCCCAGCAGTACGCCAAAGCCTCTGACTGCATCGCCTGCGGTCAGTGTGAACAGCACTGCCCCCAGCATATTGAGATCATCGGGATGCTGAAGAAGGTCGCAGAGGCATTTGAAGAAGCATAATACCGGAGGAACACATGAAAATCGACCATACAAGCGAATACATCCGCTATTCGGGAAGAATTGCCCATCTTCCCGACGGCGCACATTTTTACTATGCTGGAAGCCTTGCAGAATTTCGGTTTACGGGCAGCCGCTTTTCAGTCACAGTCACACATCGTAACGTGTGGGGCGTGCATTCTCTCACCTATGTCCTTGACGGCAGGGTGGGCAAGCTCCCGCTGCGTGAATACAATGACGGAAAACCAATGCAGTACGTCCTCGCAGATTCCCTCGACCCCTCCCAGGAGCACAGCCTGATCTTCTACAAGCAGGCAGATGCCAGCCATGCGCTGACGTTCCACAATGCAGAAACGGACGGTGATTTCCGGAAACCGCCGGCTGCACCGGAGCTGAAGCTGGAATTTTACGGTGACAGCGTGACTGCAGGTGTCTGCTGTGAAGCAGATGATTTTGCAGGCTGCGCCGATCCCGCCGGTGCGGACTGCCTTTATGACAATGCCTGGTACAGCTATGCTGTGCAGACTGCCCGTTCCCTGAATGCCGATTTCCATCTGATCGCGCAGGGCGGCATTGCCGTGTTTGACAAAACTGGCTATTTCAGCTATCCCGATACCGTAGGCATGGAATCCGTTTATGACAAGCTCTGCTATTTCCCGGAGGCGGGAGAACTGACAGAATGGGATTTTTCCCGCTATGTCCCGGATCACATCATTTTTGCCCTCGGTCAGAATGACCAGCATGACCCCAAAAGCGGCACAAACAGCAACGACATTCACGATCCTGCTGTCCGTGAACACTGGATCCAGGGTTACGAAAAAATTGCCCGTTCCGTCCTTGCGCAGTATGGGGGAAAGCCTTCCTGCGTTTTTCTTCTGACCGTGCTGAACCATGACAGCGGCTGGGATGAAGCCGCCGCTGAGGTGAGCCGCCGCCTTGCAAAACAGGGCTGCGATGCGCACTATCTGCATTTCCAACGCTGCGGCATTGCGACCCATGGACACCCCCGCCGTGCGGAGCAGCAGGAAATGGCAGAGGAGCTGACGGCATTCCTCCGGAAACTGCAGGAAAGAAACACATCAACTGAAAGGTAGAATACTATGCCATTTTTACCCATATCCCGCAAAGAACTCGATGAACGCGGCATCGTACAGCCCGACTTTATCTGTATCACCGGCGATGCCTATGTAGATCATCCGTCGTTCGGCATCGTCATCATTGCACGTATCTGTGAGAGCCTTGGCTTCACAGTCGGCATGATCGCACAGCCCGTATCCGATGCCGATTTCCAGAAGCTCGGCGCACCGAAATACGCCTTCCTCGTCACAGGCGGCAATATCGACAGCATGGTGTCCAACTACACCGTTGCCGGCAAGAAACGCTTTGACGATGCCTACAGTGCCGGCGGCAAGGGCGGCAAGCGTCCCGACCGCGCCCTGACTGTTTACTGCAAACGCCTGAAGAAGCTGTTCCCTGAAACAGAGATCGCCGTTGGTGGTCTGGAAGCCTCCCTGCGCCGCTTTGCCCATTATGACTACTGGGCAGATAAGGTGCTGCCCTCCGTACTGCTGGACTGCGGTGCGGATCTGCTGATGTACGGTATGGGCGAGGTCACCATCACCGAGATCTGTCATCGCCTGAAAGCAGGGGAGAAGCTCTCTGAAATGCACGACATCCGCGGTACCTGCTACCTGACGGAGCCTGTGAATACCCCCTATGGTGCTGTGCAGTGCGACAGCTTCGAGATCGTCCGGGAAAACAAGAAAGCCTATGCCAAGGCATGCCGCAAGCAGTATGACGAGCAGGACGAGGTATACGGCAGAACGATCGTGCAGCGTCACGGCAGCCTCATGCTGGTGCAGAATCCGCCCCAGCGCAGTCTTACACAGGAGGAATTTGACCGCACCTATGAGCTGCCCTACATGCGCGCCTACCATCCGGTGTATGAAAAGGAGGGCGGCGTGCCGTCCATCCAGGAGGTGGAATTTTCCATCACCCACAACCGCGGCTGTTTCGGCTTCTGCAATTTCTGCTCCATCGCCCTGCATCAGGGCAGGCGCATCCAGACCAGAAGCGAAGCCTCCGTTCTGCGCGAAGCAGAGAATCTCACAAAAAAAGACGGCTTCAAGGGCTATATCCACGATGTCGGCGGACCCACCGCCAATTTCCGCCTCCCGTCCTGCGAAAAGCAGCTTGAACATGGACTCTGCAAGGGCAGAAAATGCCTCGCCCCCACGCCCTGTAAGAATCTGAAAGCCGACCACACCGAATACCTTGCCCTCCTGCGGAAGATCCGGAAGATCAAGGGCGTGAAAAAGGTATTCATCCGTTCCGGCATCCGCTATGACTACCTGATGGCGGACGAGAGCGACGCATTCATGAAGGAGCTGATCGCCAACCACGTCAGCGGACAGCTCAAGGTCGCCCCGGAACATGCCAGCAACCGCGTGCTGGATTACATGGGCAAGCCCCATATTGAGGTATACGAGCAGTTCGAGAAGAAATTCTATGAGATCACCAAGGGCATGGCAAAGGAGCAGTACCTCGTGCCGTATCTGATGTCCTCCCATCCGGGCTGTACGCTCAATGATGCGGTCGATCTGGCAGTATTCCTGAAAAAGCACAATATCCGCCCCGAACAGGTGCAGGATTTCTACCCGACACCCGGCACGATCTCCACAGCCATGTTCTATACTGGCTATGATCCCTACACCATGCAGGATATCTTCGTTCCCCGTACAAAGGAGGAGAAGCAGCTCCAGCGCGTCCTGCTGCAGTACTTCAAGAAGGAAAACCGCGAGCTCGTGGAAAAAGCTCTGACCATCGCGAAACGCCGCGATCTCATCGGCACGGGCGCAAACTGCCTGATCCCCCCCGCAGAGCATCCGCGCAGACCAGCTGCGGGCAGGAACACAGGAAAAGAAAAGCTGACATCCGCAAGAAATCGGAACAGCAGAACCCCCGCACGCCCCCAGTCCCCCAAGCGTCCCCGCAAAAAAAGAACATGATCCAAGCCATCCGCCAGATCAGCGGATGGCTTTTCATTTTCTCCGGATCCTCTTCTATCTTCCATAAACTGGTCGTAAAATTTCAGGCGTTCTGTAAAAATCCCAGTATATTGCGATTTTTATTTGGAAAATCCAACAAAAAATATGAATGAAATGTTAAAACTGCGTGAAATTTATTGACTTCAAAGGGGGGACATAGTATAATTTCTTTATATGGGTAACACCGAGCTTCGCGTTGCGTGAAGCTTCAATCAGAAAGGAATTTTTATGAAAAAAAGAAAGAGCAGAAAAATTCTTTCCGGGATTTTGTCCATGCTGTTTGCCGTGCAGGGCATCTGCGCCGTTCCGACGGACGCGGTCATCCATCCGCACAGAATGAGCATGGAGAGCCGGTCGATGGCTGCAGAGGATGCCTTCAGCATCAGCGGGGGAACGGTCATCACGGATTTCAAGCAGGGTACGCCGGTCATCGTGAAGGGCATTGTTACTTCGGCAGAATCCCTCCTCAGTGAGCTGACCATCGGCATTTACACCGAGGACGGCACACCAGTGATCGAGCAGACCGTCCTGCCGAATGCGGAGAGCTATGATCTCTACCGTCTGGACAGCGGCATGAGCTTCAATCTGCTGGAGGTCGGCAGCTATGTGTACCGCGTGACTGTTTCCAATATGGAATACCGCGATTACATCCTTGTGAACCAGGGCTTCAGCGTTCTGGAATCGGATGCCCCGCGGGACGCGCTGACCATTACTGGCGGCTGTACAATGCAGGACATTGCACAGGGCAGCGGTGTGGAGATCACCGGTACGGTACATTCCGCAGAGACCCTCATCACCAGCCTGACCGTCGGCGTGTTCAATGCGGACGGCGAGATGCTGACCGGAACGACCGTCCAGCCGGATGACTGGTTCTGCAACCTGAATCATCTGGATGACCAGCTTCTGTTTGATCGGCTGCCGGCGGGACTGTATTATTATCAGGTCTCTGCCTCCAATGCGACCTTCCAGGATTTTGTGCTTGTCAACCAGAGCTTTTCCGTGTATGCGGATACCCCCGTTTCTACGGAGAGTTCCCCCGCCACTACGGAAACAACGACAGCTTCATCGGCATCCGAAACCACTGCTTCCTCTGAGACAAGCGTTCTACCGCCGGAGACGATCATCATCACCACTGCCATTATTGTGACGGAAACGACCACCGCCGTGACAGAATCGACCACTGCACCTGCATCGACCGCCTCCACAGAAACCACCGTCACCACGGAAACGACCGCTTCTGCGGAAAGCACCGCTGCTACAACGGATTACCAGTACAACAGCATTTCTGCCAAGGGCGTTTCCCTGATCCCGACGCTGCGGGAAGGGGAGAATACCGCACTCAGCGGCATCGTGAGCTGCTCCAAGGCAAACCTGGACGCGCTGACCGCGCTTGTATATAACGCGGATGGAGAGACCGTATTGCTGCAGAACGCCTATCCCGAGGCACTGAGCTATGATCTCAGCCAGCTGACTCTGGCGTTCAATACGCTCAGCGCGGGCAGCTACAGCTTCAAGGTATTTGTCTCCGTACAAGGCTCCGGCGCACTGCCGATCATCCACCAGACCTTCCTCGTCACTGAGGGTACGGCACCGCCCGCACCCGCTGAGGATCGCCTTACACTGACGGATGGAATGGATATCCCGAATTTCATAAAGGGAACGCCGCTCCTTGTCAGCGGCAGGATCACCTCGGAGCTTTCGGACATCACGCAGGTGAGTGCCGGCATCTATGATGTGACCGGAACTCTCGTCAGCGGCGGCAGCGCATCGCCGGGCACCCCTACCTACGATCTGCGTGCGCTGGATACCCTCATCTGCTTCAACCTTCTGGAGGAGGGAAATTATGAGTACCGTGTGACCGCCGGCAATGCCGCTTTCCCGGACATGGTGCTTGTGAGCGAGCATTTCACCGTGGAGGAGCCGGCAGCGGCAGAACCTCTGACCATTACCGGCAGCGCACCCATTGTAAATATGATGTGCAGCGACCCCGTCCATATCAGCGGCGTGATCCAGTCCAGCGGTCAGCCCCTCACAGAGGTGATCCTGGGCGTGTACCGTGCTGACGGCGAGCAGGTCAGCGTTCTGACCTTCCATCCGGATGCGGTATCCTATACACTGCATTGCCAGGAAGCACGCGCCTTGTTTGCCGAGCTTGCGCCCGGTGATTATGAATACCGCGTGACTGCCAGCACCGCCGAATATGTGGATTATCTTCTTGTAAATCAACAGTTCCATGTGACTGTTCTGACGCGATAATAATAGACCGTCTCGGAAACTGGAAAAGTGCCGGATTCCGCAGGATGTTTTGCACCTGACAAAGAGACTCGACCGCAGGAATACTTGATGTATTGCAAGGGAGAGACTCAAAGTCAGGCGCGAAAGAGACAAGGAAGACGGTGCTTTGTAAGTTTCTGAGGCGGTCTGATACAAGCCCCTGCGTTTTTAGAACGCAGGGGCTTCTTGTCAGCATATTCTGTATTTTTCCATCCGTTCTCCCGTTAGCTTGCCGCGCGAGGCAAGCCAGAGATCTTCGGCAAGCGTTCGGGCAATGTCGGTCATTTCCAGCGCGGTCAGGTATTTTTCCGGGATGCTGGACAGTCCGAGGTATGCACCCAGGATATTGCCTGCGATCGCACCGGTCGAATCGCTGTCGCCCCGGTGGTTGACCGCCGTCCGGATCGCCATGTCAAAATCATTCTCATACTTCAGCGCACAATAGAGCGCGATCCCAAACGCCTCATGTCCCGTCCAGCCCTCGCCGAGTGCATGGATGCAGTCAAGAGCAGGCGTATCCGCTTCACTCATCGCCATGGCATCGCGCATCATGCTTGTGAATGTTCTGCAGCCGGCTGTTCCGCGGAACAGCAAGTCCATTGCAGAAGCCGTATCTTCCGCAGCCTCCCGCAGAGAAAGCTCCCCATAGGTCACACGGCTGATAAGATGCACCAGAGCCGCCGCCGGAATATAGCCCATCGGATGCCCATGCGTCATTGCCGCCGCCTGTGCACCGCGCATGTCAATCCAGTCCTGTGCATGAACGCTGCTGTCAAAATACAGCCCGATCGGAGCCACACGCATGACACCGCCGCAGCCGCAGCTGTGATTCTCCGGATGCTCCACGCTTCCTTTGGCACCCGTCTCGCAGTATGTCAGACAGGTATTGCCCGGCGCACGAAGCTGAAACAGTCGCTCCTCACGCAGAAGCCAGCAGCTGCCGTCCGGCTCCGGCGTATAGCTTTTCGTCTGCGTCAGCAGCCACTCCCGGTAGGCAAGGGAAATGCAGGCATCATGCGCCGCTGCCGAAGCATCCGCAAGCAGAAGTCCGTTTGCTGTAAAAAACGTCATCTGCGTATCATCCGAAACGACAGCGCTTCCATTTCTCAGTGCATAATCCGTGATTCCGTCTTTGCCATACTTTTTCTGAATTGCTGCTTCCTGCATAAATTCCACCGCATACCCCAGCGCGTCCCCAGCCGCACCGCCCAGCAGACAGCCATAGAATTTGTCCCGTCTTTCCATAATGAGCCTCCTTTTGCAATTAGTTAGTTTTCTGTTACTACTATTATAACAGAGAATACGGCACATGTCAAGGGTTTTATGAAAAAACAACATCCGGAAGCATATCTCTACATTTTGTAATATCTTAAAAAAATTTTAGTGTAATTTAAGATTCCTTTAAGGAAAACCGGATAGAATAATAAATGTCAGCAGGGAAGAAATTGTAAATTGTGCATGATATTCCCACCCATCACCCGAAATTTCAGAAAGAAGTGATTTGTTATGAATAAGCATTTTATGAAACTGATCGCAGCAGCTGTATCCATCCCGCTTGCCGTGGCTCCGTGCACCATGCCGGCGGCATATGCGGAAACCACCGTGACAATGACCGCATCCGCACCCCTGGCGCAGGCAGCCGCGGTTCTGATCGACTTCAGCGCATCCGACCTCACCGATGTCAGAACCAATGCCTACAGCGGCAGCTGGAACACCCTGGTAGAAGCCGGTCTGTGGTGCTGTGATGCCACTGCCTGCAGCATGGATCTGACTGCTCTGTATGAGACAGTTACCGCCAATGCCGGTGCCTATGCGCCGTTCCTGCAGCAGCTCTTCTCCTGCGTTTCCGAGGAAACACTGACTTATGCAGACAGCGTGTTCACCATCAACGCTTCTGTTTCTTCCATCAGCGATGTGCTTGCCGATGAAACCGGCGTAACGCTCGCCGAACAGATCGAGGCTCTCGAAGCACAGTACGGCGTAGAACTCGGCGCAGACAGCAGTCTGCTTGCCGGTGCATGTGATGTCAGGATCACTGCCGATTTCAGCAATGTCGGTACAAGCCGCACCATCCGCCTGTCCTATGATGCTGCTACAGAGGACGGTACCTATGCCCTGCTCGGCAGCAACAGCATCTTCACCTACCTCAGCGGTAAGCTTGACGCTTATGCAGCATCCGTGGAGAGCGCAGCTGCGGAACAGCCCGCAGAGATCGCCGATGCAGTCACAGCCGCAGTCGATAGCTTCCGCGCCCGTCTGGACAGTCTTGCTTCTCTGGATGCAGGCGCAGTTTCTGCAAAGGATATTACCATTTCCGGTGCGTCCCTGAGCGATACACTGGCACAGCTGGAGCAGTCCTATCCCGACCAGGCTTCCAGGATTCCGGCATCTGCTGAGAGCATTGCACAGCTTCTGGAAAGCAGCTGGAACTCCCTCATGACCCAGATCAATACCAATGTCGTACCCGAGGGCGGCGCAGTCAACCTCGATGTACATGAGATCGCCGCTGTATTCGACAGCCTGACCAATGTCACACTCACCATGAAAAACGGCGTTGCTTCCATTTCCGGTACACTGGAGGACACACAGAGCGAGGTTGTAAAGGCATACTATGCTGAGAATGCCGCTGCACTTGCCGCACTTGCTGCATCCGCAGAGGAAGCCGGCGACGCTGATGCTACCGGTCTTTCCCTCTATGAGGAAGGCATGACGCTTGCGGCGACTGCCAAGACTGTTGAGGCATCCTTCCCCCTGACCATGCTCGAATCCGGCAGCGGTGATGTATACTACAATATCTACAGAACCTACACCTTCAATGCCCCCGCAGCAACAGAAACCACAACCTCCGAGGAAACTACAGTCACCGAAACCGAGGAGACTACAACCTCCGAAGAAACCACAGTCACCGAGACTGAAGATACCACAACCTCCGAAGAAACCACAGTCACCGAGACTGAGGAGACCACAACTGCCGAAGAAACCACAGTCACCGAGACTGAGGAGACTACAACCTCCGAAGAAACCACAGTCACCGAGACTGAGGAGACTACAACCTCCGAGGAAACAACTGTCACCGAGACAGAAGAAACTACAACTTCCGAAGAAACCACAGTCACCGAGACTGAGGATACCACAACTTCCGAAGAAACCACAGTCACCGAGATCGAGGATACCACAACCTCCGAGGAAACCACAGTCACCGAGACTGAGGAAACCACAACCTCCGAGGAAACCACAGTCACCGAGACTGAGGATACCACAACCTCCGAGGAAACCACAGTCACCGAGATCGAGGATACCACAACCTCCGAAGAAACCACAGTCACCGAGACCGAGGAGACTACAACCTCCGAAGAAACCACAGTCACCGAGACTGAGGACACCACAACTTCCGAAGAAACCACAGTCACCGAGACTGAGGATACCACAACCTCCGAGGAAACCACAGTCACCGAGACTGAGGATACCACAACCTCCGAGGAAACCACAGTCACCGAGACTGAGGGCACCACAACTTCCGAAGAAACCACAGTCACCGAGACTGAAGAACCCACAGAAACCACCGCAACAGATGATGGCACTCAGAGACTGGACGGCTCCGATCAGGATAAGCACCACTGCGGCAGACACCATCACCACCACCATCATCACCACGGTGACCGTCACGACGACTGCCATGGTCGTCCTGAATGGGATGGAACTGAATGCCCCAAGTGGGATTGGACAGAATGCCCCAAGTGGGACTGGACAGAATGCCCTGAGTGGGATTGGACAGAATGCCCTGAGTGGGACTGGACAGAATGCCCTGAGTGGGACTGGACAGAATGCCCCGAGTGTGATTGGACAGAATGCCCCGAGTGTGATTGGACAGAATGCCCCGAGTGGGAAGCTCCGGAGCAGGAGAACTGCGGCGAGAGAGAAAACCACAGAAACGGCGGCAGACGAGAGAATTTCCGTGAGTTCCAGCAGGTATTCAACGGCTTTGCCGGCATGAACTTCGAAGGCGGCACCCCCTGCATCAGCCTGAACAGATAACCAAACAACAAAAGGACGGCAGCTCTGCCGTCCTTTTCAGCATTAAAATGCTCAATAATCCAGTACTGTTGTTTCTTTCAAAAACAACGTCATACTAGGTCGTGTTGACACTAAGCCTAACAACGCATCTTTTCGGCAAAATTTCACGCATCCTGCGTTGAAAAGGTTTGACAGGCGACAGCCTGCCTGCATCTTATCGCCTTGTCTGCATGAAATTTCTGCTCGAAAATCTGCGTATTATTTTAGTGTCAACACTCCCTAATTTCCAAAAATACAATCGACAAAATCGGTTTCAAAAGGCAATAGCCTTTGGCGGGTCGCGGGGGCGCAGCCCCGCCCTAATCCCCCTCCCTCCGGGAGGGGCAGGGGGTGGGGAAGCTGCAGGATACTTGCCCAGAAAAAGAACCTTCTGACTGGAAGAAAACCCGTCATACAATAACCATAGCATCCCCGAATGAGAAGAATCTGTACCTCTCCTCCACCGCAATTTGATACGCATTCATCGTATTTTCATACCCCATAAATGCCGATACCAGCATAATGAGCGTACTCTCCGGCAAGTGGAAATTCGTAATGAGTCCATCGATCACCTTGAATTGGTAGCCCGGATAAATGAAAATATCCGTATCTCCCTCACATGCCGTCAGCACATCACCGCACCGCTGTGCCGCGCTTTCCAGCGTTCTGGTGGAGGTCGTGCCGACGGAGATCACACGTCCGCCCCTTGCCTTGGTTTCATTGATCAGCTCCGCTGTCTCCCTGGGTAACACAAAATGCTCTGTATGCATATGATGCTTCAGAATATCATCCTCCTTGACCGGACGGAACGTACCAAGCCCCACATGGAGCGTCACATAGGCAGTTTTCACACCCATTGCACGGATCTCCTCTAGCATTTCCGTGGTGAAATGCAGTCCGGCAGTCGGCGCAGCAGCAGAACCAAGCTCACGCGAATAGACCGTCTGGTAACGTTCCTTGTCTGCGAGCTTTTCTGTAATGTACGGCGGCAGGGGCATCTGACCGACATCATCGAGCGCGGTGTAGAAATTCCCCTCGCATTCAAATTTTACAATGCGGTTGCCGTCCTCCTTTACCTCCAGCACCTCAGCGGTCAGTCTGCCGCCGCCGAAGGAAAAGCGTGCGCCGGGGCGGCATTTCTTGCCCGGACGGCAGATGATCTCCCAGATCCGGTCACCGTGCTGGGACAGCAGCAGGAACTCCACAAAGCTCCCTGTGCCTTCCTTCTCACCATAAAGACGGGCGGGGAGTACGCGGGAATCGTTCAGTACCAGCAGATCCCCCGGCTGCAAAAGCGCGGGCAGGTCATAGAAATGCAGATGACTGCATTCCCCGCTGCGGCGGTCAACATGCAGCATCCGGGAGGAATTGCGCGGCTCAGCGGGATGCTGGGCGATCAGTTCTTCGGGCAGGTCGTAGTAAAAATCAGATTTTTTCATATGAACTCCTTTTTTTAACACACAAATCAATTTTCAAAGAATTGGTTTCAAAAGGCGATAGCCTTTTGCGGCGGCGGTGCGCAGCACCGCCATTAAATCCCCCTCCCTCTGGGGGGTGGTAGGGGGTGGACCAGTTTGGGTAAGCTCTAATAAAGAAAAATTGATTTGCGTGTTTTTTTAAAAATAATCTTGACAAATGCGTCGAGAAATGTTATCATATATACAGGATAGAGGCGCGGCAGCGATGAGTAGCAGACAGGAGGAAGCTCATTCCAATGATTATCTGCCAAAGGCAATGCCGCCGAAGAGGACGGATGTGAGCAGTCCGCCTTCTGGTGTTGCATTGAACAGGTGCCGCACTGTCATCATGTGTGATGGAGAGCTATCGGTGAAACACACCCTTATTTCTATTATAACGCATGATGAGCCGGTTTTCAACCGGTTTTTTCAATATCTTCAAAAAAATTTTTTGAACGGCTTCCGTTCAAGGCAAAGGAGTAAGTTTTATGAAGCAGTACAATGTAGGTATTCTCGGTGCAACAGGTATGGTAGGTCAGCGTTTTGCGACCCTGCTGGAGAACCATCCGTGGTTCAATGTGAAGGTGCTTGCAGCATCCCCCAGAAGTGCAGGCAAGACCTATGAGGAGGCTGTCGGCAGCCGCTGGGCAATGAAGACCCCCATGCCGGAGAGCATGAAGAACATGATCATCCGCGATCTGAACACGGACATTGAAGCAATCGCAGCAGAAGTGGATTTCGTATTCTGCGCAGTGGATATGAAGAAGGACGAGATCAAGGCTCTGGAAGAGGCTTATGCAAAGGCTGAGTGTCCGGTCGTTTCCAACAACTCCGCACACCGCTTCACACCCGATGTGCCGATGGTAGTGCCGGAGATCAATCCGGAGCACATCGAGATCATCAAGTCCCAGAGAGAGCGTCTCGGCACGAAGCGCGGCTTTGTTGCAGTAAAGTCCAACTGTTCCATCCAGAGCTACGTTCCGGCTCTGCATCCGCTGAAGAAGTTCGGTCTGAAGAATGTACTGGCTTGTACTTATCAGGCAATCTCCGGCGCAGGCAAGACCTTCGAGACATGGCCGGAAATGGTTGACAATCTGATCCCGTTCATCGGCGGCGAGGAAGAAAAGTCCGAGCAGGAGCCGCTGAAGGTTTGGGGTACCATCGAGAACGGCGAGATCGTAAAGGCTGCAGCTCCTTCCATCACAACACAGTGCCTGCGTGTGCCGGTTTCCGACGGCCACACAGCAGCAGTATTCGTATCCTTCGAGCAGAAGCCCACAAAGGAAGAGATCCTGAAGCTCTGGGAAGAATTCAAGGGCGTTCCGCAGGAACTCGAGCTGCCGTCCGCACCCAAACAGTTCCTGCACTACTTCACTGAGGACAACAGACCCCAGGCAAACCTCGACAGAAACCTCGAAAAGGGTATGGCCGTTTCCGTAGGCAGACTGCGTGAGGATACACAGTATGACTACAAGTTCGTATGCCTCTCCCACAACACACTTCGCGGCGCAGCAGGCGGTGCTGTTCTGCTGGCTGAGCTGCTCGCTGCAAAGGGTTACTTTGAATAATTTGGTGGTTATACTTTTCTGAAACTGTGGACTGTCTGCCAGTGCTCCTGTCAAAGAATGGTTTCTTGTATACTAAGCGTTTTGCCTTTGCCCCTTGGGGCATTGGCAAAACGGCTCGGGATTCCAAAGGGATCCTATCCCTTTGGCAGGGGGTCTGGGGGACAGCGTCCCCCAGCTTCGGAGAGCAAAAACACCTAACCAATCCAACACAACACTTGGAGGAATCACTATGAAGAACACAATTTTCACCGGTGCCGGTGTAGCGATCATTACACCTTTCAACGAAGATGGTTCCATCAATTTTGAGGGACTGGGCACCAATATTGATTACCAGATCGAGAACGGCACCGATGCCATTATCATCTGCGGCACGACCGGCGAAGCTTCCACCATGACCGAGGCAGAGCATCTGGAGTGCATCCGCTACGCCGTGGAGCGCACTGCAAAGCGTGTTCCGGTCATTGCCGGTACCGGCAGCAACGACACAAAGACTGCAATCGAGCTGTCCGTTGAGGCAGAAAAGCTCGGCGCAGATGCTCTGCTGCTCGTGACACCCTACTACAACAAGACCACACAGGCGGGCTTGATCAAGCATTTTACCATGATCGCCGACAGTGTGAACATCCCGATCATCCTCTACAACATCCCCGGCAGAACCGGCATGGGCTTCACTGTGGACACCCTCAAGGTGCTGGCAGAACACAAGAACATTGTGGCTGTCAAGGAAGCGTCCGGCAACATCAGCTATACTGCACAGGTGGCTGCAGCTGTCGGCGACAAGCTGGATATTTACAGCGGCAATGACGACATCATCGTACCGATGATGGCTCTGGGCGCAAAGGGCGTGATCTCCGTACTGTCCAACATCATGCCGAAGGAAACACACGAGATGTGCCAGCTTTGCCTCGACAATAATTTTGCCCCCGCAATCGAAATGCAGGTAAAGTATCTGGAAGTGATCAACAATCTGTTTATCGAGGTAAACCCGATTCCCTGCAAGGCAGCCATGAACATGATGGGTATGCCTTCCGGCTCCCTCCGGATGCCGCTGGTGGACATGGGCGAAGCCAACGCGGAAAAGCTCCGCGCTTCCATGCAGCGTCTTGGTCTGGTGGACTGAATCTGACAGGAGGACAAAAGCGATGGAACAGGTAAAAATTCTCATCAGCGGTGCCAATGGCAAAATGGGTCATGCGGTCGCAGCAGCTGTTTCCTCCCGTGAGGACTGCAGGGTCTGTGCGGGCGTTGACCTGTACACAAAGCAGTATGCGGATTTTCCGATCTTCGAAAAGCTTTCCGATGTGACGGAAAAGCCCGATGTTGTGATTGATTTCTCCAATCCGGCAATTCTGGATGACCTGCTGGATTACTGCATGGTGAACGGCGTTCCCTGCGTTCTGGCAACCACCGGCTACAATGAGGAACAGATCGCAAAGATCAGGAAGGCAGCAAATTCCATTCCGGTATTCTTCTCCTTCAACATGTCCCTCGGCATCAATCTGCTGGTGCAGCTGGCAAAGAAGGCAGTTTCCATTCTCGGCGGACAGTTTGACATTGAGATCGTTGAGAAGCATCATAACCAGAAGATCGACGCGCCCAGCGGCACAGCGATCATGCTGGCAGATGCCATCAACAGCGAGCTGAACAGCGAATATCACTATGTATACGACCGTCATTCCAAGCGTCAGAAGCGCGAGCCGAAGGAGATCGGTATGCACGCCATCCGCGGCGGCACGATCGTCGGCGAGCATGATATTATCTTTGCAGGGCATGACGAAGTGATCACACTTTCCCATTCTGCGGCTTCCAAGGAAGTATTTGCAGTCGGCGCAGTGAACGCCGCTGTATTCCTTGCAAAGCAGGATGCGGGCATGTACGATATGAGCCAGCTGATGGCACAGTAAAATGATACAGGCGGAGGGGATCTCTCCGCCTGTTTTGCATGAAAGGATGCACTATGAAATATACAAAATTGACAGCACTGTTCTGTGCAATGATGCTCAGTGCGGCGTGCGCCGGCTGTGAAAAAACAATGGAAACGGAAACACTTGCTTCCTATACGGAAGAAACCGGGCTTCCAGCACATGTGATTCCTGCAGAAAGCGGAAAATACTATGCGCTCTGCAACGCCTACGACAGCAGCGAATATGCCGTTTCTGTCAGCGACAATGCGGAAACGCTGAATATCATCCACGATCTTCCGGCGGATGCATGGACGTGGTATCTGGATGGTTCTGAAGATGGTGCGATCTGGTGCGAATGCGGCACTTCTACCTATGTCTGGAAATGCTATAACGCTGCGGATGGTTCGATCACGGAGATCGACGGTGACTATCAGCAGAACGGCTTTCAGAATATGAAGGTCGGTATCTATGACGGATGCGTTTATTATTCACATATTGATTATTCTCATGAAACCGTCGATATTATCCGTTACAGCATTGCAAAGGGAACCAGTGCGCCGGTATACACATTTCCCTTTTACGGGGATATCACCGTGCAGAGTCTGAAAGTCAGCGGAAAATACCTAACGCTTGCCGGCTGTACCGACAGTGAATATCCGGATGTGGTAGTGATTGATCTGGATACAAACGAAACTACGATACTGGAGATGGGGGTGTCAGCAGGGTATGTGTACGATGCCGCCTATGACGGGGAAACGCTTGCCCTCTACTATGTGAACGGTGAAACCATGGAGGAACAGATTGGCGTGTACGATGCCGAAAGCCGCACCATCACTCCGGTAGCGACCTTCGCAGAAAACTATTATGCCTACCACGACAGCATCGACTGTACGGACGGCGAGATCATCTGGGTGGAGCAGAAAAATGTGAGCGGTGACATTGCCGACCATTATTCTCTGTATCTCTACAATATCGCAGACGGAACGACCCGCACGATCCCGACTGTATTCGCTTATGACATTGCAGAGGACGGATTGTATTATCTTTGTTATGCGGATGGTACGAAGAAAATTGAACTGCGGAAGGAAGCATGGAAGTGAGGAATAAAATATGATACGCCCAAATTCAGTAACACCGGAACAAATTTGTGAAGAAGTTCGGAGCTATCATCGGAAACAGGCAACACTCTGGGGAGTAGGAATTGTAATTTTTGTTGTACTGTGTACGATCATTTTTGTTGCATTGAAAGATAATGGGGTAACCAAAATTCCGGCAATGATTTTATTTGTTGTTGGACTGGCATTTTTTCTGTGGTTATTTATAACGAATATCATGGCTTTATTCAATCTGGAACGCAATGCCCTGCTGAAATACTATGGTCCTCCTTTCGTGCTTGCGGATGCAATCCGTGAGGGTGCTGAGGATGTGATCTTCAGAGACAGTAATCTGATCATTACCAAAAAATACATTCTGTACAAAGATCTGGTAATTAACAGATGGGTGACGGGCTATCTTCCTTTGAGAGATATTCTGCTGTTTTTCGGATTCTATAATGACCAGGATCCCAGTATCCGGATGCTTCGCTGTGTGGATGAGTATGGCATTGAACATCAGTTTACCTGTAAGGATCCGTGGGAGGCGTGCAGGGCAATGATGCCCTATATGTCCGGCAGAGCGCGGTACAGTGAGGAAGACGCGGAAATTCGTGTAATTATGGATGAAATTCGCCAGTACGCCAAGGAAAACAAAAGAAAATAACAAAAATCCGGCAAGCCGCAGCTTGCCGGTTTTTATTATGCCTTCTCAAAAAAACAAAATCGTTCCATCGCCCGATAGATCCCATCCTCACGCAGCTTTGCAGTGACGAAATCCGCATAGGGGATCAGCTTTTCGCCGTCCCCCATGGCAATGCCCGTACCTGCGGCGCGGAGCATCGGGAGATCGTTCAGACTGTCGCCAATGGCATAGGAATCCGCTTTCGGGATGCCGTAACGCTTCAGGACAAATTCCATCGCAAGTCCCTTGGAGCAGTTCAGCGGGTGCATTTCCGCAAAGCCCCAGCCCCTGTCCACATAGGCAAAGTACGGCGCAATGCCCGCCTTGAACGCCTCCAGATCAGTGCTTTCGTCATAGGCGATGCAGAACTTATCGAAGGAAAAATCCGCATCATCCGTACTGCGGAAGATATTCTTTTCCTGCATCCGGAATGTATTGCGGATGTTGATGATGAACGGCAGCTCCCGCGTTTTCGGATCAAAGAAGAAACCGTCACGATGCTCGTACAGCGGGGAGGCATTGACCTCGCGCACAAGGTGTACCATTCTTTTCATGACATCGGCAGAAACGGTCTGATAGAAGCATTCTTCTCCCTCACATTCGATGTAGGTACCGCATCCGCAGAGGTAGCCGTCAAAGCCCAGCTCCCGCACATCCGCATCCACATTGCAAAGCGGTCTGCCGGTGTTCACATAGAGCAGATGCCCGGCATCATGCGCAAGCCGGAGGGCTTCTCTTGTGCTGTCCGGCACGAAATGCGCCGCGCCGTCCTCCATGAGCGTGCCGTCCACATCAAAGAACATGATCTTCCGCATCTTATACCTGCTTGAACAGATGCACCAGTTCCAGTGCGGACATAGCGCAGTCATAACCCTTGTTGCCTGCCTTTGTACCTGCACGTTCAATTGCCTGTTCGATGGTGTCCGTGGTCAGAACGCCGAACAGAACGGGTACTTCAGTCTCCAGAGATACGGATGCAATGCCCTTGGAAACCTCTGCGCATACATAATCATAGTGGGAGGTGGAACCGCGGATGACCGCACCAACGCAGATGATCGCATCGTAGTTTCCGGACTTCGCCAGCTTCTTTGCAGCAAGCGGAATCTCGTAGGCACCGGGTACCCATGCAAGGGTGATGTCGTCATCGGATACGCCGTGGCGCACCAGACAATCCTGCGCACCGCCGATGAGCTTGGAGGTGATGAATTCATTGAAACGGGATGCCACAATGGCAATTTTCAGTCCCTGTCCGCAGTAAATTCCTTCAATTGTTTTCATAGTAATCTTCCTTTCTGGTTGTATACAATTCGTCATAGGTTTTGGGGCTATGCGAATAGTTTTCGGTTTGCTTCTGGTGATCCTTCAGAAGATCTGAACGAATCTGCATGAAGCCACGAAGTGTAAGAGGATAATCCTTTTCATCTGCCTTGCCTTTTCGTTCAGAAACGCAAATAACAAAAATAATAACGAATAGCAGAAACGCACAGAACACCAGAAGTATAAATGTCAAATGCACTTCCCGTGCCTGCTTTTCTGTACTGACAATCACATTTTTCGTGCCATCCTCTGCGGTTTGTATGAGACGATTTCCAGACTTATAGTAGGTAAGCCCGTTCACTGTGATCGTTGCACGTTCTGTGAGGGAACGCCAGTACGCTCTGTTTTCATCTGTATCCGGGATATGACTATATGAGATTATTTCGCCATTTTGAGAAATCCTGACGGATTTATCACCGCGCACAATATGAATGCAGAGATCCCTTTCCTGCCATTCCAGATAATAAACACCGCCGGACGTATCGATTGTAAAATGGATCACCGGATCGCAATTTTCATCATAGATACTGATACATTCATTTGAGAAGCCTACAGCCGTCCAATTCTGTTCGGATATAGCAAAGGTTTTAATCTCTGTCCCAATTTCCTGCTTTTCAAGAATCTCAAATTCAAGATTTTCCGGAATATCGGAATCTTCCAGCTGAAATCCTGCATATACCGGAAGAACTTGAGGCATAGCGAATGACAGTACGAGCATCAGCAGGAATATCCTAATCTTTCTTAACATCAATCATATGCCCCATCTTCTCCTGCTTTGTACGCAGGTAGAACAGATTCTGTTTTTTCGGCGGGATCTCGATGGCTTCGCGTGCTGTGATCTCCACGCCATATTCCGAAAGATCGGAGATCTTTTCCGGGTTATTGGTCATAATGCGCAGCTTCACAGCCCCCAGATCCTTCAGGATCTGCGCACCCTCACTGTAGTCACGCAGATCGGGTGCAAAGCCAAGCTCCACATTCGCCTCGACCGTATCACGTCCATGCTCCTGCAGGTCATACGCCTTGATCTTGTTCAGAAGTCCGATGCCCCTGCCCTCCTGACGCAGATAAAGCAGGATGCCCCGTCCTTCCTCCGCAATGCGCTTCATTGCCGCGTCAAGCTGTTCACCGCAGTCGCAGCGGCAGGAGCCGAACACATCGCCCGTCAGACACTCCGAATGCACACGGCAGAGTACCGGTTCACCGTCCGAAACATCCCCCATCACAAGGGCAACATGCTCCCGCCCGGTAATGCTGTTCTGGTAGCCGTAGATCTCAAAATCCCCGTACTTTGTGGGCAGCTGTGCATGGGACACACGCTCCATGAACGGATCATGGATACGGCGGTACTTCTGCAGATCCTTGATGGTGACGAACACCAGATCATATTTCTCCGCGAATTTCACAAGCTGCGGCAGGCGCATCATCGTGCCGTCCTCCGCCATGATCTCACAGCAGAGACCGCAGGCTTCCAGCCCCGCAAGCCGCATCAGGTCAACCGTTGCCTCCGTATGTCCGTTGCGCTCCAGCACGCCGCCAGGCTTTGCTTCCAGCGGAAACATATGACCGGGACGGCGCAGATCCGAGGGCTTTGCATCGGGAGAAACGCACATTCTTGCTGTGAATCCGCGCTCCTCCGCAGAAATACCCGTGGTGGTGTCCACATGGTCAATGGACTCTGTGAACGCCGTGCAGTGGTTATCCGTGTTGTTCTGCACCATCTGGCGCAGACCGAGCTTTTCCGTATAGGCACGGCTCATGGGCATACAGATCAGCCCCTTTGCCTGTGCCGCCATGAAATTGACATTCTCCGTGGTCGCAAACTGCGCCGCGCAGATCAGATCGCCCTCATTCTCGCGGTCGGGGTCATCCGTAACAAGAATGACCTTGCCCTGCCGCAGAGCTTCGAGAGCTTCAGGAATGGTGTTGAATTTCATATGCAAAATTCCTTTCTATATTACATAAACCCATGCCGTGCCAGAAAATCTTCTGTAATACCGCCGGATCGCTGATCGCCGCAGAGCTTTTCCACATATTTGGCAATAATGTCGCATTCGAGGTTCAGCAGATCACCCGGCTTCTTGTGCAGGAGCGTTGTTTCTGCGCCGGTATGCGGAATGATGGATACTGCAAAATCGGAGGAAGTGACCCTTGCCACCGTCAGGCTGATGCCGTCAATGGCAATCGAGCCTTTTTCCACGATATACCGCAGGATATCCGGCTTTGCCGCAACCGTCACCCATACCGCATTGTCCTCGCGGCGGTAGGAAACGAGCTGCCCCGTGCCGTCAATGTGTCCGGAGACGATATGTCCGCCGAATCTGCCGTCCGCCGCCATGGCGCGTTCCAGATTGACCGGACTGCCGCTGTGCAGTGTACCGAGATTGGTGCGCCGCATGGTTTCCGGCATCACGTCAGCAGAAAAGGAGCCTTGCCCGAAGCTGCAAACCGTCAGACAGGTGCCGTTCACTGCAATGCTGTCGCCGATATGCACATCCTCCAGCACCTTAGCCGCATCAATGGTCAGAACGCAGGCGTTCGCCGCTGTCCGGATGCTCCGGATCGTGCCGACTTCTTCGATTATCCCAGTGAACATCCATATCCCTCCACATCGTATTCCAGCAGGACATCATCCCCGAAGCGTGTGATCTCCGGACGGCTCAGCCGGTAGGCTTCATCCGGACGCTCCACACCGATCCCGCCGACAGCGGATTTTGCGGAAATGCCGCCGAAGATCTTGGGGGCGATGTACACATGCACATGCTGCACGATACCGCTGCGCAGTGCCGCCTCATGCAGTGCCGCACCGCCCTCCAGCAGTACGCTGTCAATGCCCAGTTCTCCGAGCCGCCGCATCAGAATGCGCAGGTTCACATGCCCTTCCTCCTCCGGGATCTCCAGTACATGCACACCGCGCTGTTCCAGCAGGACGCGCTTGCGCTCGTCGATCCTGCTTGCCGCTACATAGGTCGGAATATCCTTTGCACTCATCACCAGACGGCAGTCCGCCGGGATCTGCAGATTGGTGTCGCAGATGATACGCGCCGGATGGCTCGGATTCTCCGCACGGCAATTCAGCATCGGATCATCCGAGAAAACAGTTCCGATACCGACCATGATGCCCGCAACGCGCTTGCGTGTCTCATGCACATGGCGGCGCGACTCGCTGTTGGAGATCCATTTGGAAAGTCCCGCCCTTGTCGCACTCTTGCCGTCCGCTGTCATGGCAGTTTTCATCACACAGAACGGTGTTCCGGTCGTGATATAATGGAAAAATACACGGTTGAGCTGATCGCATTCCGCCTTGCACAGACCCGTCACCACCTCAATGCCCGCAGCCCGCAGCTGTGCAGAACCCTTTCCGGCAACCAGTATGTTGGGATCGTCCGAGCCGATGTATACCTTTGCAATACCAGCCGCAATGATGGCTTCCGTGCAGGGGGGCGTTTTGCCGTGGTGGCAGCAAGGCTCCAGCGTAACATACAGTTCCGCACCCTTCGGATCCTCCGTACAGCTCTGCAGTGCATTGCGCTCCGCATGAAGTCCGCCGTACCGTTCGTGGTATCCCTCGCCGATGATCCTGCCGTCCCTGACGATGACCGCACCCACCAGCGGATTGGGATTCACAAAGCCAATGCCCTTTTTTGCAAGCTCTATTGCTCTGTGCATATATTCTTCATTTGTCATTTTCCGCACCTCCCGAAATAGAAAAAGCCCCGAAACTGCATTCGGGGCTTCTGGCTACAGCTGATCGCATTCTTCTCCCATCCGGACTTTACCGTCGGTTCCGGAATTGCACCGGATCGACCCATTACAGGCTCACGGACTTATGCGTATGCACTCACCGCCGATTATGAATTTCACATACCCCGAAGAATACTAAAATATTGTGTTTACTCTATTATACACGTTTGTCATAAAAATGTCAAGTGCTTTTTTCAGGAGTTGCTCCCGCAGTGGCAATGCCGTCAATTTTAGGAAAGTTGTGCAAAGCTTGCCCCCACCTCACCGGTGCCGTCCCCTCTGTCACTTCGTGCCGTCTCCCCAACCCGTGGGGAGCAGCCCCAACCCCTCCCTGAGGGGAGGGAGATTTTGTGGCGGTGCTGCGCACCGCCACTGCCAAAGGCTGCCGCCTTTTGAAACCAATGTCTTGTAAGCAATTGCTTGACAGGATGCAGAAGGACCGCTCTCATTCTTTTCTCAGAAATCCTTATTCCTGCTCCTTTTTCACAGCGTCAGCCGCTTGGCGGAAACGCTGACGGAGTTCGTGACCACGCATGGCTTCGTCCTCCGGAAGCTTCGCGCCTTCGGCGAAACCGCCTGCCATCCTGGCATGACCGCCGCCGCTGCCGATCCCGCTGAGAGCCTCCCGGATGATCATACCCGCATGGAGTTCGGGTACCTCGGAGCGGACGGAGAATTTATAGCCATCGCCGCGCACCGCATAGACCACACTGAATTCAATAATATCCAGCGCAAGGATGAAGTCGGAGATCATGGCGATCAGCGCGTCCGGACAGGAAAAGGGAATGAACGCATACCCGATGTTTCCGAATACCCGGATATTCTCGATCGCGCTCCCGTATGCCTTCAGATCGGTAAATTCCATGGTATTGATCTTCAGCCGTTCGAGCAGTTCGTTATCCGCATAGGGGAAGAGCTTTGCATACATTTCCACATCGAACTGCGTCATCCCGCGTGAAAAATCCGCTGTATCCATCTTGATGCCGTACACAAGCGCGGTCGCCGTATTCCGATCCGGTTCGATGCCGTTGTCAAAAAAGTATTCCGCGATCATGGACGCACATGCACCCGTAATGCGTACATCTTTGTACTGGTATTCGCAGGGGATCATGGTCGGATGGTGGTCGATGCAGGCGACCTCATCGCCGCATATGTCGGTGAGGTTGGAATTGTATTTCTGGGAATCCACCGTAATGATCCTATCCTCCGGTGACAGATCCGTCAGCGCATGGATGGATACCATCTCAATGCCGAAATGACTGAGCATCGCCTGCGCCGAAAGCTTTTCCGCCGAGCCGTCATAGCAGATCTGCGCATGGATGCCATAGTGCGCCAGGAGCTTCTGCAGTCCGAATGCAGAAGCGATCGCGTCGGGGTCGGGATAATTATGCGTCTGGATGTAAACATTTCCGCCGGAAACGATCCGGACAAGTTCCTGTAAATCTTTCATACTGTTCTCACTTTCCTGTATGTTCCGCTGTGTGCGTGTTGCGGGAGTGACGCATCGCCCTGAATCCCCCTCTCTCGAGCAATGTCATCAACTTAATCGGGGGCAATGGGGCGGCAACCCCCAAAAGGGGTTCCAAGGGGCTTTGCCCCTTGGGCGGTGGGGGCGGCGCAGCCGCCTCCTATAAAAGTCCCTCCCTCCGGGAGGGGGCAGGTGTGGACAAGCTTTGCACAACTCCCAAAAGTAACCATACAAATAAACTCTGTAACTCCCCCTTACCATTATAACACATTGTCACCAAATTGTAAAGAAAAAAAGGGTAAGATGGATTGACATTTTTAGCGTGGTAATGTATAATATTAAATGTATATTATCAGCCTGTCGAAAAAATTTTACCCGAACGCGGAGCGGTAGCTCCGCAAAAGGGGTTCGGGGACGAAGTCCCCGAAATATAGCCCCTCCCCTCGGGGAGGGGCTGGGGTGGGGCAGCTTTGGTGTGCTGACCTCAGAAAGGAAGAATATTTCTGCAAGCTGTGTATTATGTATACTGGGGGAAGTATCTAAGAAATGGCACTACAGTTGATTGTGGACCTGTATGAATGTGACGCAGAAAAGCTCAACGACATGGAGCTGGTGCAGAAAGCAGCAGGGGAGGCAGTCCGTTCCATCGGTGCGGAAATCGTAGAGGAGTGTATGCACCAGTTTACACCCATCGGCATTTCCTATATTGCTGTGATCTCCGCTTCCCATTTCTCCATTCATACATGGCCGGAATACGGTTATGCGGCAGTGGATGTCTTTTCCTGCAGTGACGATGTACCCGAAGCGGTAGCAGATGCACTGCGCAAAGCATTCTGTGCCGGTAAATATCAGATCAGGGCTGTGGAACGCAGCCTGAAAGGAGAGTGACACATTTGAAATTTCAGTTGGGCGATACCATATGCGCCGATGGGGAATTGTACCAGGTCATTGGCAGGATCACCTACAAGAACAGCGACGACAGCTGCAAATGGGACGAATACCGTCTCCGCGCGGAGAAGGACAACAGCGAACACTGGCTCAGTGTGGATGATGTCTACAAGGAGTATTCCATCTGGCAGATGATCCGCGTCCCCGACCGCAGCGGCTACCACTGGAGCGACCACGGCACCGAGATCGTAGTGTCCTGTGAGGGCGATGTGGACGTTGAACGCGGTGACAGAGCAGAGTTCACAGAGTATGAGGATGAGACCGAGGAGCTGATCATTTCCGATGAGATCTGGGATGACGGCACCGAGCATTCCAAGGGCTATTACCTGGATGAGAATGAATTCTGGCATGTCCGGAGCAATCCGACCTACCGCGCCGCCAATAACGGTTCGGGCAGTAAGCTGCTCGTTGTGATCGTTGCCCTGATCTTCATGATCCCGGTACTCAGCACGATCCTGTCCACCTGCCAGTTCAGTACGACCATTGCCAAGTACCTGAAGAAGAGCAGCAGCTATACTTATGTGACATCCATCACCGGCAATGAAAAGAACTCGGCGGATGTCTACCAGGCACCGACCGGCTGGACGCTGGACAGCACTGCCCGTGACATCATCAATGCCATTGACGGCAACACCCAGTATGTGCAGCAGGATGACACAGAGACAGAGGGCGCGATCGCCATTCTGACCAAGAAGGAATACTGCCTGGTCTACCTTTCTCTGGAGGGCAATGTCCTGGTGCAGATCTCCGACCGTGTGTATGCGTATACAACGGACGATGATCTTTACCGCGGCACGAATCATTCCCGCAGCTATTACCGGAGATTCTATTATTCCACCGGCTATTCGAGCGATAAATCAGATTACAGCGGTAAGTACACTTCGCCCTACAGCTCCTATGACGGTGATGTGATGGATTACTCATCCACAAACACCTATAACACCTATTCCAACAGTGTGCGCCAGAGCAGCATCAGCTCCAGATCGTCTTCAAGCGGTGGTCTGAGCGGCGGAAAATAATTTTCAGGAGGATATATTTATGGACATTTTATTTGATATTCTTGAAGTAGCGATCTATTCTGTGATCGGTATCGTGCTGATGATGGTCGGCAATTTCCTCATTGACCTCATCATTCCCTGTTCCTTCCCCGAGGAGATCAAGCGCGGCAATAAGGCAGTCGGCTTTGTATCTGCCGGCACAAACATCGGCGTTGGTATGCTTCTGAAGGCTGCCATTTCTTCCCCGACAGTTGTGACCGAGGCAGTGAAGGAAAGCCTTGCAAGCGGCATTTTCGGCAGCGTGCTGTATTTCGTGATCGGCATCCTGTTCTTCATGGTCGGCTATCTCGTGATCCGCTTCATCAACAAGAAATACAACCTCAACGACGAGGTAGGCTGCGGCAACACTGCAGCAGGTATTATGGTGGCAGGCATCTTCATTGGTCTTGCAACTGTCATCAGCGGCGTGATCGCATAACCCCGCTATGAAAAATTATCGTTTACTGATGCTGACAACACTGATGATCTCTGGCTGTTCCATGGTCTACGAGCTGATCATCAGTGCTGTCAGCTCGTATCTTGTGGGGAACTCTACGCTGCAGTATTCCATCACCATCGGACTTTACATGTGTGCGCTCGGTGTCGGCTCCTTTCTGTCAAAATTCATCCGGAAGGATCTGTTCAACTGGTTTGCAAACGTGGAGATCGGCATCGGCATCATCGGCGGTCTCAGCTCCCTGACGCTCTTCCTTGCCAATCTTTATCTGGAATCCTACGCCCTTGTCATGTATGTGGAGATCATCGTCATCGGCACATTTGCAGGACTTGAGATCCCCCTCCTGACGCGCATCATCGAGGAGGACCGGAAGGATCTGCGCGTGACGATCTCCTCCATCTTCTCCTTTGACTACATCGGCGGTCTGATCGGCTCGATCGCATTCCCCATGGTGCTTCTGCCCCATTTAGGCTATTTTGCGACCGCCTTCCTTGTCGGCTCGCTGAATCTGCTGGCAGCCGTGCTGATTATCTTCCGCTACCGCACAAGGCTACGCTACGGGCATATCTACCGCACGGTTTCTGTGATCCTGCTCTTAGGCATGGCTGGCGGTATGCTCTTTGCAGAGAATGCCGGCACCGCGATCGAAAACGGACTCTACCGCGACACCGTGATCCTCAGCCGGCAGACGGAATACCAGAAGATCGTCATGACCCGCCACAAGGATGACATGCGTCTCTATCTCGATGGCAACTGCCAGTTCTCCTCCGCGGATGAATACCGCTACCATGAGGCACTTGTGCATGTTCCGATGGCATATGCAGAAAAGCAGGAACGGATCCTGCTCCTCGGCGGCGGCGACGGACTCGCGGCAAGGGAACTGCTCAAATACCCCGATACGCAGATCACGTTAGTAGACCTCGACAGTGAGATGACCGATCTCTGTCAGGAGCATCCGCACATTGCGGCACTCAATGAGGGCGCACTGCAGAGTGAGCGCGTCACCATCATCAATACGGATGCCTATGAATATCTCGAATCCTGCACGGAGCTGTATGATGTGATCCTCGTGGACCTGCCCGACCCGAACAACGAGTCCCTGAGCAAGCTCTATACCAATGTGTTCTACCGCCTGTGCAGTCAGCATTTAGCGGAGGGCGGCATCCTGAACGTGCAGTCCACCAGCCCCTATTATGCCACAAAAGCATTCTGGTGCATCAACCGCACGCTGGAGAGCGAGGGACTGACAGTACAGCCCTACCATCTGCAGGTGCCGGCATTCGGCGACTGGGGCTTCAACATGGCAGGCACCGCCCCCCTTACTATGAAAAACGACCTCCTGACAGAAACACGCTATCTGTCCGAGGAAAGCCTCGCCGCAATGTTTGTATTCGGCAAGGATGAGATCGACACGGCGGTCTCCGTGAACCAGCTCACCAAGCCCGTCCTGATCCAATACTATAACGATGCAGTCCGCAACTGGCAGTGATGCGGGCTGCTTTTTTATTGCAATGGGATGATTTTTCATCCGAAGCCTTTTCATACCAATCCCCAAAACTATAATAGACAAAATCGGTTTCAAAAGGCGTTAGCCTTTGGCGGGTCAATGTATTGTTGGTATATTCCATATTCTCAGTCCCTTGCTGTTCAGTTTTCCTATATTATACCACTTCTGGCAAAATTTGTCAAACGCCCACAAAGAAAACCACGCCCTGCACGGAGCGTGGTTTCTTTACTATATCAGTAACACATATTCTTATACATACTGATTTTTTAACGCCTGACTGTAACTAAAGTATGTATTATCCATGCAGCAGTAAGCGACCTGATCGCCCCAGCTGTGATAATACCCTGCTCTGAAAAATGTCACATAAATGGGAAGGGTCGTCCCGTTTGTGAGTACGTCATTCACTGCATTCATGCAGGAATCCGTAGGAGTGGTAGAAGCCACACGGCTTGCGGTAGAGAACTGATTCTTCTGGTAGATGACACCCTCAACTGTGAGATTGGAGGTCAGCATACGGTTGATCACCAGGCTTGCTACTGCCTTCTGGCATTCGTAGCTTTCACCCTGTGCTTCAAGAGTGACAAGTGCTGCCAGCATCTTTGCCTCATCCGCTGTCATGGATACAATGTTGCCTGTAATGCCATCGGAAACAGGGGCGGAGGATGCGGGCGGTTCTTCGGTTTCCGGTTCGCCCTGCGTCAGCTGGTTCAGGTAGGATAACATGTCCAGTGTGCCGCCGGAGCCGGTATAGGAAGAGTAGCTTGTGATCAGTGCTGCATCAACGGCGTTGATCAGGTTGTCCATATTGACATCTGCACATGTCACCTGATCCGGAACGAAGTGACTGGTATCGGAAGAACCGAGCGCAGCAGCCTCGACCAGGACCTCTGCAGCATCCAGTGTGTCAACAATTCCGTTTCCGTCTACGTCGCCGACCAGCGGATCGGACGCTTGTGCCGCGATCGTGCCAGTAATACCCATGGCGATCACGCAGCAGCTTGTTGCAACAATCGAAGATAATTTTTTAAGCATAGTAAGATTTCCTTTCTTGTGCAATCTTTAGGCGTTGGTACAATGATAGCACAAACGAAAAGGAAATGCAAGCAATTTTGAGAAAAAATTTATTTTTTCAGTAAAATGAACGATTATTTCTTTCGTTCGACAAGAAAAGTTTGGGCATTCCGCTTCTCAAATTCACAAAAAATCTATTTTTAAGAAACATTTGATTCATATTGTTGAAACCGAAATGTAACCTTCCTGTAATTGTTCCGTGACCGGAATGACAGCGCAGAAACAGCTGCGGACTCATCCGCGCGCCCATGCTGTCCGCTTCACCCAGCGCAGAAGTCTTGCAGGCTGCGGAAGAAGAAACTCGATGAGTGCGCAGTACTTGTCCACAAAGGTGAGAATATACGTTTCCGCATACTTGGGACGCTGCTGCGTTACCGGCCACATATGCTTGACGATCATATCCTGCTCCCTGTCATTGATGGACAGGAGCTGCTGTGCGTTGTCAAGTGCCGCCATCGGATGGTACTGACTGTGCCGGATGGGCGGGCAGCTGCTTGTGAATGCTTTGGTGTCATAGAAGTACAGATCATGCAGAAGCCCCGCCCTTGCCGCGGAACGCGCATCGAGCCGGAACAGGCAGCAGAGAAGATAATTATAATAGGAAACATTCAGACTGTGCTGGAACCGCGTTGTCACAATATGATGCCGGTACTGCTTGAGTGACTGCACCTCATGCAGCTCCAGCAGGTCGGCAATTTCTGTATAAAACGGATGCTCCATCAGATTTTTCCGCGATCCTGTCGCTTTGAGCCATTGCCCGCTTTCGATCAGACGAATGATTTCTGCACGCTTGTGCTGTTTCATAGAAAGCTCCTTTCACCGGAGTGCGTTCCGGCTGTGTATTCCATTCTACATTATTATTTCGGCAATTAGAGGGCGATAACGGTTTCAAAAGGCGGATAGCCTTTGGCGGGTGGAGGGTGCGAAGCACCCTCCATATATAGCCCCTCCCCTCGGGGAGGGGTTGGGGTGGGGGCAGTCTTGGAGTGCTAACCCCAGAAAAAGTATCTGATTTAATTGCCGGATCAATAACCGCATCCGCGCACGATCGCAGATGCCAACTACATTATAACGGATTATCCGCAGAAAGTCAACTGTAAAATATTGCAAACCGGCAGAACTCACAGTTCTGCCGGTTTGGGAATATGCATCGATCGCCCTCCTCGGAAACTTACAAAGCAACGTCTTCCTTGTCTCTTTCGTACCTGACTTTGAGTCTTTCTCTTGCAATACATCAAGTATTGCTGCGGTCGAGTCTCTTTGTCAGACACGAAATATCCTGCGGAATCCGGTACTTTTCCAGTTTTCGAGGAGGTCTAATAATTTTCTGCATGAATCTGGAAAAACGCTTTCGGATGGCTGCATACCGGACAGGTATCCGGTGCCTGCTTTCCGATCAGGATATGCCCGCAGTTCCGGCAGATCCAGACCGCGTCGCCGTCCTTAGAGAATACCAGCCCGTTTTCCGCATTGGAAAGCAGTGCGCGGTAGCGTTCCTCGTGCGCTTTCTCAATGGCAGCCACCATGCGGAATTTAGCCGCGATTTCCTTGAAACCCTCCGCGTCCGCCTCCTGCGCAAAGCGGTCATACATCTCCGTCCATTCGTAATTTTCTCCATCCGCTGCAGCCTTCAGATTTTCCGTCGTCGTGCCGATGCCCTTCGTCAGGTATTTGAACCAGATCTTTGCGTGCTCGCGTTCATTGGCAGCGGTTTCCTCAAACAGTGCCGCGATCTGCTCATAGCCCTCCTGCCGCGCCTTCTCTGCATAATAGGTGTATTTGTTCCTTGCCTCGGATTCTCCTGAAAATGCTGCCCGCAGATTCGCCTCTGTTTTGGTGCCTGCAAGCTCCGGAATGAGATTCTGTGCCATAGACTTGCCTCCATATTCTTGTTTCCCTGAAATTCATGGGATATGAAGAGTATGGGCAGGGGAGGGGCGGATTATACCTCGCGCTTCATTTCTGGATGGTACAGAATGCGGCGGTAGTCGCTGTCATGGCTGTCCATGTCACCAAGGTAGATCCGTTCATGTTCCGGCACTGCTTCATATGCAGCGCGCAGGTGTTCCCGCGCCTGCTCCGACGGGGATGCAAGGTATGCATAGTATGCCTCCCTGCATTGTTCTCGCGCAGTGGGCTTGCCCGTCAGCTTCAGAAGCATCTGCTCAATGGCACGGTATTTCTCCATGGGTGGGATCACCCTGCTCAGGGACGGCGCAAGCTGTACCATGCCCAGATGCGGAATATGCACCCATTCTCCCTCCTGTACCGAGGTTTTCAGAACACCCGACCGGAACAGCTCCTCGATCTGTGCAAGCGTATAATCCGTATCTCCGAGCGCGGCAACGCGGGCATAGGCATCCTCATAGACCGTCAGAAAGGTAAGCTCCGTCCTGCCGTCCGTGCTGCAGAACAGCATGGTGCTTGTTCCATCCCACAGTGCATAGCCGAAATGGGATTTCCTCTTGCAGTCAGTTGGATCCGCACACCAGCGGACATGCGCCTGCTCCCATTTTTCAGACAGCCGCTTTGTTTCTGTATACAGGTTCTTCATTTCCGGATTCATGGATCTGACGATCTCCACAATGTGTTTATAATAGGTATTCGTGTTGTAAAGCCACTTTGCTGTAACAACCGGAAATGCGCCAAGCTCAAAGATGCTCAGATACTGTCCGTCAGGAACCTGCGGCACGACCCATCCCCGGCGGAGGCTTGCTTTGAACTGCTGCAGGTCATTCTTCTCCCAGCAGCTGACCGTTCCATCCTCGTAGACCGCCAGCGGTGTGACATGGTAGCCGCCGTTATGAATGATGCCGATGATGGATTCTCCCTCTATCATCTGCTTCCGGTAAATATGTGGCATGGGATCACTCCTTCTGTTTTGATACCTATATTATAGCATACTTCCCCATATATGTCAAAAGCCGCCCCGCAGTATGCAGGACGGCTTTGCATCAGTTTGCAGCAGCGCAGCCAACGGCAGCCTTCTTTTCTCTGCGGAAGATCGCCTTGAAAAGAGCGCGGATCAGCGGCTGGATGAAAAACAGCTGTGTAAAGAATGCAAACGGGAAATTGAAGCAGACAAGCTCCAGCCAGTTGGCAAGGAGTGTGAAGATGTTGAACTCCATGAATGTGTAGGGATAGTAGAGTACAGCGGCGATCAGGCTCATGGCCGGGCACATCAGACCAACTGTTGCACAGATGATGGTGGATTCAAACAGCACCGGATGCGTTTCGCGCGGATTAAATACCTTACAGGCGAGCTTGAAGGACAGGGGACTGCCCATCACACTTTCAAGCGTGAATGCCAGAACGAACTCGATCAGTACCACCGCCCAGATGGGAAGCATCTTTCCAAGCACAGGGATACCGCCCTGCATGTGGATCGCTTCCAGTACCCCGTGTGCGCCGGTCTGTGCCATAAACATGTCACCATTGATGACATACAGACTGTAGAACACATAGGCATGGACAGTGATGATAACGGTCATGAGTGCGAACATCGAACGTTCAAATTGATTCTGCGGCATGATAATTCTCCTTCCGGCAACAAAAAAACACATGGATCCCCTGCGTCAGACCAGGCGGTGCCGTGATCAGACTTACGCATCGGAATGCAGCATGTGTCGTTGCCAATAACAAATATTTCAGCTTTTTGAGCCGGAATTTATTATAGCATATTGGGCGCGGAATGTCAAGACAGCCCGTACTTTTTTGTGATTTTTTGTAAATTTCCTGCATCCGAACGGTTTTTTCTTGACAAAATGCCGTTCGTGTGTTATAATAAGTATGTTCCTGCCGCCGTGGCGGAATAGGCAGACGCTGCGGACTTAAAATCCGCTTCTGGCAACAGAGTACCGGTTCGACCCCGGTCGGCGGCACCACAAAACAAATGAAACCGGACTTTTTCGAAAGTCCGGTTTTATTTTTGTCCATCAGAGTCTTTCGGTTTGTACCAATCCCTCAAAACTATAATAGATAAAATCGGTTTCAAAAGGCGACAGCCTTTGGCGGGTCGCGGGGGAGACGGCACCAGTGAGGTGGGGGCAGTTTTGGAGTTCTGACCCAGGAAAAAAGTATCTATATTTAATTGCCGGAGTAATAAACCATGGATAATCTCACCCTTCCCAGATCCCCCTCACATCCGACTGAAAATACTGCTCCTGAAAGCGCACTGCCTCCATGATTTCCTCTTTGGTAAATGTCACTCCATCCGGTGCAGCCACCCATTTATCCTCCACATCATCATGCCGGTGAATGATGGCAATGACCCTGCCCGTAAACGTCTGCACAGGCACATCCACACCGAGAATATACACATCCTGTTCCTCGCCGTCCGATGCCATGATCCCGGCAATATAGCCGTAATTGATAGGATAGTACATATCCCTGTGTTCCGGATGGAAGCTGCCGAGGGGACGATCTACAGTAACAGTGACGAGTTTTCCGAGCATATTCTCATTCTTCTGCTCCAGATCTGCGATCATAATATATTCCTCCTCATTCTCCCCAACGACCGTGAATCCGACCTTCCGGTACATCCTCACAGCATAATTCGCCTTCTGCACGGCAAGGGAGGCTTTCCGATAGCCATGGGCTTTCAGAGACACGAGCATTTCCCGCATCAACTCCGTGCCGATGCCGTGACCCCGATAATCCGGATAGAGCGAGATCGCAAAGGACGGTGTCTGTTCATCCACATGCCCATAGTCATCCATAATGCGCACCCAGACCGCCCCGACGATCTTTCCCTTGACTTCTGCCACAAGACAATGGTCGTCCGGCAGCTGTCCGAAATCCTGCACATACACCTGCAATTCCGGCTGTTTGATGATGTCCCTCGGCGGCGGTGTCACGCCTTCGGGGATGAAGATGGCTTCGTAGAGAAAGTCATTCAGTACATCGTATTCAGTTTCTTTGATTTGGCGGATCGTGTAATCCATATACCCCTCCTTATGTATCAATCCTCACCATCTCCGTGATCGTCCTGTTGCGATACACCAGATCTTCCCGTGTGGTGAAGCCCATCCTCTCCCAGAAGGCATTGCCGGTTTCGTTCCGGTCAAATACCACGAGAGCTGCCTTGTGGATGCCATTGGCTTTCAATGCTGCCATGCCGGCTCCCACCAGTGCCGCACCGATGCCCTGCTTCCGACAGTCGGGATGCACGGCGGTGTGGTAGATATAGCCCCTGCGTCCGTCATTGCCGACCATAATACAGCCGACAATTCTGCCCATGCTTTCAGCAACAAAGCAGGTATCGGGATTGCGTTTGAGAAAACGCTCGATGCCTTCTCTGGAATCGTCCAGATCGTTCAGTCCCATGCCTTTGCAGGAGAGGAACAGGGCATAGATTTCGTCATAGTCGGTGATTTTCATTTGTCTGATGTGCATGATAAATGTCCTTTCTTATGTTTCTGATGCTACCCATTTTCTGATGGTATCATATGCGTTATCCCAATCCCTCTGCGGATTTTCAATCACACAGCTTGTGACAGGAAGTGTTGACAGAATCTCAAGCTCACGCCGCTGCCGTTCCTCCAGACAGCGGATGTATCTGTCAAAGCCCTCCGCACCAATGCTCTTTCCGTAGGCACCGTTCACATGATAATCAATTACTGCATCCAGCCAGCCCTCACGTTCCTTTGCTGCCTTTTCAACAGATGTGGCAATATCGTCATTTTTTAGATAGATCACAACCGGATGCAAGGGCTGTATGATCTTTGTAATTTCAGAAATATACGCCTGCGACTGTTCTAATGTAAAGCCGAACCGCATCATGGTTTCACACATGGGATTCTGAAGCAGGACGCAGTTGAACACATGAATCGTGTCCGTTTTTACTGCCTTCTTGCAGAAATTCTGCCATTTTGCAAGCATTACCGGCATTTCGGTTTCCCATGGCAGGAAGTCATAGATCTTATGCTGAAGAAGTCGCTCAAACAACTCACCTTCAAATTGGGCAAGCGGTACAATGTAACCTCCTTGCATAGGTTCTGCTGACATTTTAATTTTCTCCTGTTCCTCCACCGAGAAACCGGACAGATCTGATTCAAAAAGAAATGCATGAAATTCAAAATCCGCCGGATGTTCGCCGCTGCCCTCATCCACAAAGCAAACCGGATGCTCTGCTTTCAGCAGATCGGCAACAAATGCAGCCGTGGTGCTTTTACCGGAACAGGGCAGTCCTTCAATGATGTAAAGTTTGTGGTTCATGGGGTACTCCTTTCATCTCCATTCTTCATAATTCCCAGCATTTCCTCCATAGAAACGCACTTCGCATACCTGCCGTTCCACATAAAGTCATTGTAATAGCGGTAGGTTTCCTCTGCTGTCATGAAGGCATTGTCAAACGTGGAATTGGTGTAGGCTGGCACATATACCTTGAAACTATGCTCAAATCCGCATTTCACCGTGGCATCCATGCAGTAGTCCGTTTGCAGTCCAGCAATGACCAGTTCCGTTTCATTCTTTTCTTTTAGGTATTCGAGAAGTCCTGTGTTACGGAATGGACTGTTGACAGTTTTATCAAAAATCATTTCGCCATCGGCAGGGGAGAAGAATTCATGAATTTCAAAGCCCACCGTTCCTTTGGTAAGAGCCGCCCCGGCACCATCGTCATGCCGGATGTAAATGACTTCGATCCGGTGCATTCTTGCAGTCCGGATCAGGGTTTGCACATTGGCTAAAAATGCATCATAGCAATAGAGCTTCTCATTTGTAATCAGTTTCTGTGCATCCACGATCAGAAGTGTCATAAGGTTCCTCCGTTTCTTGTGTTGTTCCGTCAAATGCCTGTAAGGGTTTATGTATCCTCACATAATACCTTTCCCCATCCTCATGATGCACATACCCGCCGTTTTTCAGCATCACGCGCAGAGAAGCCGGATTATCACGATTCACCCGCAGATAGATCTCCTCCTCGGGAACGATGCAGAACGCCTTTTCAAGCGTCAGACGAAGCCCCTGTGATGCAAAGCCCCTGCCCCTGTATTCCTTTGCAATGCAGTATCCGATATGCCCTGCACCCTCACACAATGAGTCACAGAGGTAATGCCGGATGCGGAACTGCCCGACGATTTCCGCATCATGCCACAGAAAATAGTAGGTTTCCGGCACATATCCCTCCGGGAGCTGTTCTCCCATGGAATGGGCGATCATCATTTTCAATGCCTCCTCAAATTTCTCACGCGGAATGCTGTGCCATGGATTGGTCATGCCGTTTTCATCCTCCGGCATATCGCGGACAAACAGATATTCCTTTTCTATGTCTGCAAAATTCGCTTCTTTCAGGTATAGCATCATTTTCACCTCATATCGTTTTCTATTTTTCTATTATAGCATATAGTTCTGTGTTTTTCAAGCGGGGATGCGGTATTGTTATTTCATACATCACACGCCTTCGGTTCATAATTTGACTGTTGACATTCTGCATAAAATGGTATATACTTAAAATAACAAGCTGAGTAAATTCACAATACACCGACAAGCCGCCGCGACCGTCTGTACGAAATTCATCGCCGCGGCTTCTTTTGGAAAGGAGCTGGTTTTATGTCAATGCCAAATGAACAAATCTGCACTGCTGAAGAATTTCTGCGTCTGACTGCTGACAGCGAGGAACGGCAGGAGCTGATCGACGGCGGGATCATCGCACAGGCATCGCCGAGCCAGATGCATCAGGAGCTTGTCGGCGGACTATATGCAGCCATACGCAGTTATATCAGAGCAAACAATGGGAACTGCAAGCCGTTTGTTTCTCCGTTTGATGTGAAACTGAATGATTACAATGTCGTTATCCCGGATGTGCTGGTGGTCTGTGATCCCTCCAAGCTGGACGGCAAACGCTGCAACGGTGCGCCCGATTGGGTAATCGAGGTCACATCAAGCAACTACAGATATGATGTCACTGCTAAACTCGTACTTTACAAAGAAACAGGTGTCCGTGAATACTGGATCGTGGATCCGGAGAACCAGAAGGTGCTTGTGTACTGGTTCGGGCAGAGCAGGAATGCTGTGCAGTTCTACGACTTTGACCAGCCGATCCCGGTCGGCATTTACAAGGACGCGCCCGTTCAGCTGACGATCAATATCAGCGAAGTGTTATGATAAATCCCCCTGCCACTGACAGGGGGATTCATAATTTGTGAAGTACGGATCAGCCGAAAGAGCAGAATCTGCGCACCCGCTGATCTGCAGGTAATCTCTGATCCCCTCAGCAGAACCCCTCTTCCTCAAAACCTATTCCCCAAACCTCCTCCAGCGCGATCTCTATTCCCTCCGCAAACTTCATCCGCTGCTTCTCTCTGTCGAGAAATCGGAAATGCCCCGTGTACTGCACATACGCACCGCCGGATTTCTTTTCGTCCGGAACGAAGTAAGTGACCGTAACCAGCGGCAGCTCCATTTCTGACAGCTTCTGAAATGCCGCGTCCAGTGCGTCCTGCTGTGCTTCTGTCAGTTCCAGTTTTTCTGCCACAAACCGTGCAGATTCTTCGATTTCGTCCTCAAATCCGGTCAATGCCTTGAATGAACCGAACTGCGCGGCACGCTCCGCATTGCTCATGCGGGAGCGTTTGAGGGAGATATGGTGCTGATGGTTGATGATGTGGTCATATTTTCCGTTCATGCCCGATGCCCCCCGACCTGCCCATTCCGTTCAATGGTCGTTGCGCCCTCCATAAAGTTCATCCCTTTCAGAATCGCATTCTTCCCGAATTTCCGTTTAATATCCAGCATAGCGCACTGCATCGAGTGTTCACGCTGTTCCGCCAGTTCCTCCTGTTCGCGTTCCGCCTGCAGTTTCTCCGCATCTGCAAACAGATCCAGCTGCACAAAGTCTTCCTTCGGTGCATCCTTCTCATACAAAACACGCCCTGCGACCACATACATCCTCCGTACTTGTAATTGCTCATCCACGATCTGCTCATACAGCTGCACCATAGCAGAAACGATTTTCTTCGTGGAAGAGGTGTATTTACCTAAATTCATAGAGCCATGTGCCTGTTTCGGGATCCTTCTGCCGTAGCGGTCCGTTTCCATTCTGCCGTCATAATCCTCCGGAACGCCGGTGTGATCATAGCCGACAGTCAGCACGATCTGATCCGTTACAAGCCCTTTCTCCACCAGATCCAGCACCAGCAGTTCGGTCATTTCACGAACAATGAGCTTTCCTTTGTCGTAGCTGTACGCACAGGACAGCACTTGTCCCTGACTGATGCTGTGGGCTTTCGGCTTATATGCCTTGATGTCCGCAATGGTACAGGGTTCCCATCCCCACGCATGGTCAATGAGAAGCTCCGCATTCACGCCGAACAACTTATACAGCTTATCCTCATCATACTCCGAACGCTCCGCTACATCACCCATGGTGTACATACGGTTCGCCTCCAGCTTTTTTGCTGTACCCGCACCCACACGCCAGAAATCTGTCAACGGACGATGCTCCCACAGCTGTCTGCGATAGGACATTTCATCCAGCTCTGCAATACATATGATTTCCTTATCGGGGGGCACACCCGTTGCGAGGTGGGATGATGTTTGAGCATGAGGGCGTACCGACATTGGATGTGAAGTCGGTATTTTCTTTGCAACAATGTCCATTGCTACTTTTGCAAGATACAGATTCGTGCCGATACCCGCTGTTGCGGTAATGCCCGTTTCCTTCAGTACATCACGAATCATTCGGATCGCAAGCTCATGTGCAGTACATTTGTAGGTCGGCAGGTAATCCGTCACATCAATGAAAACCTCATCAATCGAATACACATGAATATCCTCCGGTGCAATATAGCGGAGATAGATCTCGTAGATCTTCGTGCTGACCTCCATGTACCGAGCCATCTGCGGTGGTGCAATGATATAATCCACCGCAAGGGAGGGATTTGCCGCAAGCTCTGCGGCATTGCAGGAACTGCCGGAAAACTGCCGCCATGGGGCTTTGTACTGCCTGTCACGGTTTGCATTCTGCACCTTTTGCACAACCTCAAACAAACGAGGTCTGCCGGGAACACCGATCGCCTTCAAAGATGGTGTGACGGCGAGGCAGATGGTCTTCTCTGTTTTGGAAGCATCCGCAACCACAAGATTGGTCGTCAGCGGATCAAGCCCGCGCTCCACGCATTCGACGGAGGCATAGAAGGATTTCAGATCAATGGCAATATAGTATCTTTGCATAAGCACCTCCAAAATTCTCCGGTATTTGGATACTGGTTCTTCGTGAAGAACATTTGTTTTCTTTTATTATACCATATCCATTCTGGTTTGTCAAGGGTGAAACTGCTGTGTCCATGCAAATCAATTTTTCTTTATCGGGGCTTATCTAAATTGCCCCACCCCCTGCCCCCTCCTGGAGGGAGGGGGATTTTGTGGCGGTGCTGCGCACTGCTACCGCCTTTTGAAACCGATTTTTTTGAAAATTGATTTGCGTGTGCTGTGTCAACAGACTTTGATATAAAAAAAGCCCCCTTTCATCAGACTTCTTGTTTGACGAAAGGGGAACATTTCGGATTATGGATTTATACTAATCCCCCCCGCCCCCACGGGGTGGGGAGACGGCACCGGTGAGGTGGGGCAATTTTGGGGTGGTAGCCCCAGAAAAAGTATCTATATCAGTCTGTCGAAAAACCTTGTTAGGTTCAAAGGACGAAGTCCTTTGGCGGGTTGAGGGTACGCAGTACCCTCACAATATAGCCCCTCCCCCTCTGGGGGAGGGGTTGGGGTGGGGGCAATCTTTGGGGTTTTAACCCCCAAAAAAGACTTTTTTGACAAGCTGAAGTATCTATATTTAATTGCCGAAATAATAATGTGAATAGGCTCCGGGTCTCATTCATGATGGAAGAAATACGGCAGGCAGTCGTAGACGTAGTGTCTGACAAAGCCCCACCAATGCGTTGCGTCCTTTGCTGTGAGGTAGTAGAAATTGCCCTTTGAGAAATCGCTGGTGTAGGTGAAATGGCTGTCGTTCTTCATTGCCTCCATCTGCGGATTCATGTTTTCATAGGCAATGTCCTTTGTGCCCGTTGCACACATGATGAAATACTCATCCTTTTGCAGTCCGAGTCGGTCTATCTCCTTTGTGAGCGAACTGACACCCTCCCAGTTGTCACCGGAAAGCGGCATCAGGTAGCCGACCATATCCAGACTGTGATTGCCCACACACCATGTGGAAAGAGAGCCCATTGAGAAGCCGCCGTAGGCACGGTGCATTCTGGAGGCGATCAGATCTGCCTCCGAGGTGGACTTTGCATAGGTGGAATACTTGCCCTCTACAAACGGGATAACACTCTGACGCAGTTCCTTATAGAATGTCGCTGCTTCGCATTTGTTGAATGTGGGAGTGACAACGATCATCGGCTCAATATCGCCGTTCATGATCATGTGGTCGAGCATATGATCGAGCTTGACATCATCGCTGAAAATGGTATTTTCGTTCTCACTGCCGCCGTGCATCAGGTAGAGAATATTGTACTGTTTGCTGGGATCGTAGTTGTACGGCAGGTAGACATTCAGCTTATTTGTGCCGTTGATACCTTCATAGGTTTCGTTGATGACCTTGCCAGCCTGTGAGCAGTCTGTCAGGTAGTTGTCCGGTGCCGGCTTGTACTGGAGATTTGCAGCATATACAAAATCATCCATAGGCTGTGTGGGTTCCTCGGACTTTTCTGCGATGCTGAAGGCATCCCGTCTTGCCATGACGAATTCCATGAGCTGTACCAGATCTACAACCTCCGCTGTGCCGCTTTCATCCACATCCGCTGCAAGCTTGGCGGTACTGTTGGCGTATCCCTTCAGCAGTCCTCTTTTCGCAGCAGCAAGGTCGAATGCGTCGATCACACCGTCGCAGGTCACGTCGCCACGCATGAACGGAATGGGCTTAGGACCTTCAATTTCCGTTCCGGCAGCCGCGCCGATGGCTTCGTCAATGTAGAAATTATTCGTGCTGTCCGCTGTTTCAATGTACAGCTGCATATTCTCCGCATCCGCCGGAATGCTGTATTCCGTATTGGCAAGCTGTACCCATTCGCCCTTGACTGCGGTAGCCTCGGCAATGGTAGAATACTGTGTATCGCCGTTTGCGTCGGTGTACTGGAGTTTCATGTAGAATGTATCGGTTGCGCCGCCGTCAAAGAACTGCACATCCGCACTGAAGCTGTAGGTTTCGCCCGGCTTGAATGCTGCCGGATGCAATGTGCGGTATGCGCCGTTCCATGCTGCGGTGCGTTCCTGTACCAGCATGGCTTCGCTGCCGGCATATGCCGTTCTGCCAGAGGTCATGACAGTGGCTGCGCCTCTGCCCGTCCATTCGTCCAGATCGCCCTCAAAGGTGGAATGGAAATACCAGCCGTTTGCATCGGGTTCGATGATCGTGGGAGCATTCCACGGGGTGCGCTCATAGTCGAATACGTCAATATCCGCATAGCCGCCGGTGTTCTTTGTTGCATAACTGTAGATCGCACTGCGGTAGCCGGTGAACAGCTTGAGGTCGTAAACCATCCCCAGCTCTTCGCCGATCTTCGTCCAGTTATTGCCGTCATAGGAATAATAGAAGTTCACCTTATCAATGTTATTGGAGCTGCTGCCGTCATCCGTGATGGTATTGAACAGGAAATCCGCCTTCAGCCAGATCTCATTTCCGCTGAGATTCACCTGTTCCACGATATTATCACGGCTGTCCGTGACTGCGGACGATCCGGAGTAACCGCCGTTATTTGCCATGTAGATCTTCTTCGAGCCGTCATCTGCCACATAGACACCGACATTGCCGTACTTGAACTGGAACGCCGAGAGTCCGGCGTAGTCGCCGATTTTCATGCCGGAGGTATCCAGCTTGATCGCACTGCTGCACGCAGGACCTTCCGTGCGCATGGTGAGCGTGTTGCGGGCATTCATGAGATTGGTTGCAAGGCTTTTGTTCGTCAGACGCAGATAGCCCTCACGCTCCGTGACCGACCATGCGGAATTGTCAGGATTGTGATTCCACTGCCATTCCAGTGCAAGATCATCGTTGGAAGCATAACTGAAATCATCATCCTTTGCAAGAGCCGTTCCGGTGGAAGTACCATCGACTGTCAGTGTAATGGGGGCTTTGCCGTTCACGCCCATCATCGGCCAGCCGTCCTCCCATGTCACAGGGACAAGCACCGGGATTCTGCCGACGGATCCATGATCCTGGAACAGCATACCGTACCATTTTCCGTCCGGCGTATCTACGATACCGCCCTGCGCAACACCGCTGCCATAGCTGCCGACACCGGAATTGAGAACGGTCTTTCCCTCGTATGTGCCAAGCAGATCCTTGCTGCGGTAGCAAAGCTCGATTCTGCCGCTGGTGGAGGGCCATGCAATGATGAACACATAGTAATAGTCCCCGATCTTATGGACATGTGCACCCTCACCGGCGAGGTTATCGAGTCCCGTGGAGAACAGCCGTTTTGCTGCACCGCCCTCTTTGAATCCGGTCATTTCGGCGTTGAGTTCCTTGATTTCAATGTTGCCGCCGCCGCCGTAGATGAGGTAGTTTCTGCCGTCATCGTCAAAGAACAGGGAGGCATCGTGGTACATGCCGTTCAGCTCGCTGCGTGTCCATGTGCCGTTCTCGATGTCCGTGGTCTTGTAGATATAGGATTTCCCCGAACCGTAGCTGCCGAAGAACACATAGTACACACCGTCATGATAACGCAGGCTCGATGCCCACTGACCATGCGCATAGTCGTGCTTGCCATTTGTCAGATTCTGCACATCACCGTCGGCATAGGTATCAAATACATAGTTGCAGATTTCCCACGAAACCAGATCTTTTGATTTCATGATGGGCGCACCGGGGGAGAAGTACATCGTCGTGCTGACCATATAATAGGTATCGCCCACACGGATGACATCTACATCGGGGACATCCGCCCAGATGACCGGATTGGAGATAGTCGTGGTCTGTGCCGCTTCACTCTGCATCTGCGGATCAAATGCAGCTGCTGAAACAGTCATTGCCGCCGCTGTCAAGCCAAGGAGAAACCGCATACCATATTTTTTAAAATTCATATCAAGCACCGCCTTTGTGATGTTCATTGTTTAGTAATATTATAACATCATTTGCTTCACATTTTCAACTGATTTTTTGAAGATTTGGTGGATAAAATGAAGCGATTCGCATTATTCTGTACAGGAAGATCAAAAAAGGGCAGCTGTCGAAAAAACTAAAAATGGGGCGAAGTCGGATCGTAGCCATGTCGTTCTGTGAGCCAAGGAGTTGTAGCTAAGTGTTGTCTTCCTAAGACCGCTTGGGC
>JAZQCT010000007.1:0-7867 GCA_045546475.1 Oscillospiraceae bacterium | reverse complement strand
CCCACAGGGGGAGCAATGGCAATACGCTTTGGGATTCCAAAGGGATCACATCCCTTTGGCAGGGGGTCTGGGGGACAGCGTCCCCCAGATACACAAAGGTCGAAAGGTGGATAACTATGGCTGAAAAACGTGATTATTATGAGATTTTAGGCATACAGAAGGGTGCCGGCGAGGATGAGATCAAGAAGGCATACAAGAAGGCGGCACGAGAGAACCATCCCGACCTGCATCCGGAGAACCGCGAAGAATGCGAAGAAAAGATGAAGGACATCAACGAGGCGTACTCCGTCCTGTCCGATCCTGAGAAGCGTCAGCGTTATGACCAGTTCGGTCATGATGCCGTAGGCGGTGCTGACGGCATGGGCGGAATGGGCGGCATGGGCGGATTCACCGGCGGTTATGGCGACATGAGCGATATTCTGGAGAATCTGTTCGGCGGCATCTTCGGCGGCGGCACTTCCGCGCGCGCTAGCTCTGCGAACGCTCCCAGACGCGGCAGAGACATCAACACCGGCATCAACATCAGCTTCATGGAAGCATGTACCGGCAAGACCCAGGAGATCAGCATCGGTCATATGGAGAAATGCCCGGCTTGCGGCGGCTCCGGCGCGGAGGAAAACACCACGACCGAGGCATGTCCGGACTGTCACGGCAGAGGCACCATCAAGGTAACACAGCAGACACCGTTCGGCGTGGTTTCCCAGTCCAAGCCCTGTCCGCACTGCAGCGGCAAGGGTACCATCATCAAGCACCCCTGCCAGAAGTGCCGCGGTGCAGGCAGACTGCGCGTTCAGAAAAAGGTCAACCTCACAGTTCCCGCAGGTATCGACGACGGTCAGACGCTGCGCGTATCCGGCGAGGGTGACTGCGGCATCAACGGCGGTCCTGCCGGCAATCTGAATGTCAATGTTTCCGTGCGCCCGCATCCCATCTTCACGCGTGACGGCTATGATGTGCATTGTGAAATTCCGATCACCTATGCACAGGCAGTCATGGGCGATGAGATCACCGTGCCGACCATTGACGGCAATGTGAAATTCAACATTTCCGAGGGGACTCAGAACGGCACCCGCACCCGACTCAAGGGCAAGGGCATCAAGCACCTCCAGCGTGATGTCAGGGGTGACCAGTATGTCAAGCTGTATATTGAAGTTCCCAAGAATCTTTCCAAGAAGCAGAAAGAGCTGCTCAAGGAATTTGAGGATTCGCTTAATGAGAAGAACTACGCAAAGCGGAAGGGGTTCTTTGATAAGCTGAAGGATATTTTTTCTTAAATCAATGAAGAAGGACGGTGTTTCGGCATCGTCCTTTAGTTTGTTGAGAAGTCTTCTTCCAGGGTTAATCTGCTATAGCTTTCCCACCCCTGCCCCCTCCCGGAGGGAGGGGATTTGGGCGGGGGCTGCGCCCCCGCAACCCGCCAAAGGCTATTGCCTTTTGAAACCATTTTTCAGGACAGGGACAGCGTACCATCACCGTTCTTTTTCCATATCTTACCCAAAATTTCAAGATTATTCACAAACCCCAAGAAATTGGTCTTGTATTCTGAAAAAAGATGTGGTATAATAGTATGGAGTATATATGATTCGCACGGTTCCCGTGCGTGACAGAGAGGATGGCAGATATGTTGTATATGGAAAACCATATCGGAAAGATCACCATTTCCGATGCCTATTTGCGTGAATTGACAGAGCAGACCGTTCTGCAGTGCTTCGGCGTTGCCGGTCTTGCGGATGTCCGGCTGACTGACCGCCTGTTCGAGGGCAGAAACAGTGCAGTCGAGATTGAAACCAAGAACCAGAAGCTCGTGGTTTCCATCCATGTGAAAATCATGTATGGCGTGAATATCCCCGCCGTTGTGCGCAGTCTGATGCATAAGATCGAATTTGTCATCGAGGATGCCGTGCGCATTCCCGTTTCCCTCGTCCGCGTCTATGTGGATGAGGTCGTAGAGCCGTAGTAAGGAGTTAGGACAACATGAATGGTAAGCTTTTGAAGGCCGCGCTCTGTTCCGCAGCCGTTACACTCGAAAAGAACAGAAAAGCCGTTGACGAACTGAATGTATATCCCGTCCCCGACGGCGATACCGGCACCAATATGTCCATGACCCTCTCCGCCGCAAGACGTGAGCTGATGGTCATGTCCGATGATGCCACCGTTTCCGAGGTCGCAGACCGCGCCGCTTCTGCCATGCTCAGAGGCGCAAGAGGCAACTCCGGTGTCATCCTCTCCCTGCTGTTCCGCGGATTTTCCAGAGGACTGGCAGGCATGGAGACCGCAGAGGGCGCGGATATTGCGAATGCACTGGAGATCGGTGTGCAGGCTGCCTATAAATCCGTCATGAAGCCCACCGAGGGTACGATCCTGACCGTTGCAAGACTCGGCGCACAGCAGGCACAGCTCACCGCGCGTGAGAACAATGATGTCGTTGCTGTCTGGGAGGAAACTTGCCGCGCCGCTGCCGAAGCACTGGAACAGACCCCCGAAATGCTCCCGATCCTCAAGAAAGCCGGTGTTGTCGATGCCGGCGGCAAGGGTCTGCTTGTTGTCTGGGAGGCAATGCTCGCTGTGATGCGCGGTGAAGCCCCCGCAGAGACCGAAGCCCCCGAAAAGCCCGAAGCTCCCGTATCTGCCATCGGCAGAGTGGATCTAGAGGAGGAGATCAACTTCACCTACTGCACCGAGTTCATTGTGGAAAAGAGCAAGGACTGCCCCGATCCGTTCAAGCTCCGTGCGTATCTCGAAACCATCGGCGACTGCGTTGTTGTGGTCGATGACGATGAGATCATCAAGGTGCATGTGCATACCGATACCCCCGGACTTGCGCTCCAGAAGGCTCTGGAATTTGGTCATTTCATCAATGACCCCAAGCCCAAGATCGAAAATATGCGCATCCAGCACGCCGGCAGAGTGCGTGAAGCACAGAACGCCGCACAGGATGAGACCTATGTCCGCGCAGAGCCGGAGAAGCCGTTCGGCTTTGTGGCAGTTGCCGCAGGCGAGGGTCTGGAGAATATGTTCCTCGACCTGGGCGTGGATCAGGTCGTAAGAGGCGGTCAGACTATGAACCCCTCCACGGATGACATCCTCCGTGCGATCCATGCCACACCGGCAAAGAATGTGTTTGTACTCCCGAATAATAAGAATATCATCATGGCAGCCGAGCAGGCAGTGTCCCTCGCGGACAGAAATGTCTGCGTCCTCCAGACCAGAACCATCCCGCAGGGCATGACTGCAATGATGGCATTTGACGAGAGTCTGGATGCCGAGGGCAACCGCATTGCCATGACCAAGGCATTTGAAAAGGTGTCCACAGGACAGATTACCTTTGCCGCCCGTGACTCCGAGCTGGACGGCACGCCCATCAAGAAGGGCGAGGTCATGGCTCTGGACAACGGCAAGCTCTCCTTCACCGACAAGGATCTCAATCATGCCGCATACCGTCTGACCAAGCGCATGGTGAACAGCGATACCGGCTTCATCACCGTGATGCACGGCGCGGATGTCGATGAGGAAACCGCAGAACGGCTCGTTTCCAAGCTCCAGGATAAGTTCGGCGACAGGATCGAAGTCATGCTGGTAAACGGCGGACAGCCGGTATACTATTATATCATTTCTGTTGAATAAGCGAGGGCGGGGGCGCAGCCCCCGCTTTAAATCCTCCTCCCTCCGGGAGGGGTTGGGGTGGGGCAAGCTTTGCACAACTTTCCTAAAGCTGATAACATTGTATCCCCATCCCGCTTTTATATTACATGCAAGCACACCCATGCCATTCCCTTTTGCGGAATGGCATCTATTATAGGTGATAACATGACCAGATTATTCCTATCCATCAGCAAACTGAAGGGCGTTGGCAAAAAACGCTTTGAGCTGTACCAGAAAATCGGTATTGCCACGCCCTATGACCTGCTCTATTATTTCCCGCGCACCTACCGCGACTACCGCAGTCCCGTTCCCGTGTTTGAAGCCCCCATGGACGAGGTGTCCGTTGTCCGCGTGACCATCACCAATAAGCACCGCCCCATGCCCTCGCGCAGCGGAACGCTGATCTACCGGCTGGATGCGGCGGACGAGGACGGCACGGAGCTGGGGATCGTTATTTTCAATAATGTGTACGGCTACCAGGCTCTGGAGATCGGCAAAACCTATACGATGGCTGGGAAGATCGGCGGAACGCTCCTGGAACGTGAGATCCAGTCCCCCCAGATCCATAAGGATTCGGAGCATCCCGTTGAGGCAGTCTATCCCCAGATCACGGGGCTGACCAGTGCCATGGTGCGCACCAACATCCGCGAATGCCTTTCCATCCTGGAGGAAGCACCATTTGAAACGCTCCCCGCCGATATTCTGGAAGAATACTCCCTCATGCCGCTTGCACAGGCTCTGCGTACCGTACACCTGCCGGATGCGCCGGAGGATACGGAGCAGGCGCGCCGCCGTCTTGCCTTTGAGGAAATGCTCCGCCTGCAGATCGGTCTGCGCCTCCTGAAAAAACGCGCCGAAAAGAAAAGTGAATATCCCATGGATCCCGCCACCGATCTAACGCCCTACTATCATAGCCTGCCCTTTACGCTGACGGATGCCCAGAAGCGTGCTGTAGGGGAGATCTGCGCCGACCTTTCCGGCGAAAGCCCCATGAACCGTCTGCTGCAGGGCGATGTGGGCAGCGGCAAAACGGCAGTTGCGGCGGCGGCGTGTTATTTCTGCGTCCAGAACGGCTGCCAGTGCGCCCTCATGGCACCGACTGAAATTCTCGCCGGGCAGCATTTTCAGACCCTGCACGGCTTCCTTGCCCCCCTCGGCATCGAGGTCTGCCTGCTGACCGGTTCCTTGACTGCGAAGCAGAAGCGGGAATGCCATGCAAGGATCGCGGACGGCACCGCGCAGGTGATCGTCGGTACCCATGCCATCATGCAGAAGGCGGTGACATATCAGAAATTGGGGCTTGTCATCACCGATGAACAGCACCGCTTCGGCGTGGCACAGCGAACCGCCCTTGCAGAAAAGGGCGGCGTACCGCATAAGCTCGTCATGTCCGCAACTCCCATCCCCAGAACGCTCGCCCTCATGGTCTACGGCGACCTGGATGTGTCCGTCCTCGATGTCATGCCGAATGGCAGAAAACCGGTGAAGACCTATGCCGTCACCGGCAAGCTCCGCGAACGTGCGGTGAACTTCCTCATCGGTGAGCTTCGCCAGGGAAGACAGGCGTATATCGTCTGCCCTGCGATCGAGGAGGGGGAAACCGATCTCCGTGCCGTAACAGTTTACGCGGAGGAGATGCAGCGGACTCTGCTCAAAGACTGGCGCACGGGTATCCTGCACGGGCAGATGACAGCGCAGGAAAAGGATGAAGCAATGGAGAAATTCCGTGCACATGAGCTGGATGTGCTGATCTGTACGACCGTGGTGGAGGTCGGCGTGGATGTTCCCAACGCCACGATCATGATGATTGAGGATGCCGAACGCTTCGGGCTGTCCCAGCTCCACCAGCTGCGCGGCCGCGTCGGACGCGGCAGCCACCAGAGCCACTGCATCCTCATCACCGACCATGCCAACGAGGATAATAAGCAGCGTCTGCGCCTGCTCAGCAGTACGACCGACGGCTTTCAGGTTGCTGAAGCAGATCTGCAGCTGCGCGGACCGGGTGACTTCTTCGGCAGAATGCAGCACGGTCTGCCGCCGCTGAAGCTTGCCAGCCTGACGGATGGCACCATGCTCCGTGATGTCCAGCAGGCAGCGGACAGCATCCTGCAGAAAGATCCCCTCCTGACCCAAGAGGAACACCACGCCCTCTACATGGACATCCTCCGCCTGTTTGCACAGAACGGGGAGAATGGTCTGAACTGAGCTGTACACATTTGGTTCCATGGGGTGACAGCCCCCAAAACCGCCGTAGGCGGAAGCGGGGTGCGGGGGCGCAGCCCCCGCTTTAATCCCCCCTCCCTTTGGGAGGGGGCAGGGGGAGGGGAAGCTTTGCCCAACTTTCCTAAAGTTGACAACAGGCAGTTATACAAGCCCAATAATAGAAAGCAAAAACCATCCGCATAGCCTCCACAACCCCACATTCCACCCCAAAATCAACATCAATCACTAATTTTCAACGTTGAATAAAACGGTTTCTGCTGCCCTTTCCACAAACTCGAAAAAAATTGAAAAAAGGTGTTGACATTTCGGCAAAGGTGTGGTATACTATAATAGTCGCAGGGAGAACGAAACGAAAACTCCTGAAAGACACGGCCTCGGTGGGAGCTTAGCTCAGCTGGGAGAGCATCTGCCTTACAAGCAGAGGGTCACAGGTTCGAGCCCTGTAGCTCCCACCATAAATCTGGCCTGGTAGTTCAGTTGGTTAGAACGCCGCCCTGTCACGGCGGAGGTCGTGGGTTCGAGTCCCATCCAGGTCGCCAATTGATGCTTCTGTAGCTCAGTCGGTAGAGCAATGGACTGAAAATCCATGTGTCGACGGTTCGATTCCGCCCGGAAGCACCAATTTAATGCGGATTTAGCTCATCTGGTAGAGCGCCACCTTGCCAAGGTGGAGGTAGCGAGTTCGAGCCTCGTAATCCGCTCCACTCGTATCGGGGAAATATTCTCGGTATGCATGAAACGCCTAAAGCAAATGCTTTGGGCGTTTTCATTTTATATGCAAGACTGCGGGGAGTAGTGATGGATAAATACGAGAAATTGATTGCGAGTTACTATGAGAGAATGAAGTGTACGCTGGAACGATGCGCCGGGATTCTGGAAACGGAATTGGACGAGGAATTGCTCCGGCTTGTGTATGATGAGCTGGTGATTGATGCTCTGTGTGATCTATGTGATGCAAATCTGGAAATTCTGCTTGAAAGCAATTACATTTATCCTGAGATTGCGGTCAAGATTACACAACTGCGTGAAAGAGTGACTGCGGCGATAGAAGAGGATATGAATGTAGCGTCGATCCGGAAAGCGGCGGAATGGCGGGCGATTACAGAAGAAGCTGAAAAAGTATTAAAGAAGCTGTATATATAAAGGAGAAATGTATGGCAGAATATTGTCCTTCCTGCGGTACGGAACGCACGGAGCAGAATGATGAGTGCGGCTATTGCGGGGCGTATGTTACCAGATGGGAAACACTGCCGATCCTGACGGCATATTCCGGCGATCAAAAGGAAGAGGAACCGGAGAGCGGAACGAACGAATTTCTTGAAATGCTTTTTCAGGAAAAGAACCTGCCAACTCTTATGCGGCTAGCGGCACTTTTGGTAATATTCCTGATGCTGTCGCTCGGTATGCTGCTGGAGAAATTGTAGGAATGAACCACATGGCAAAATGAACAAAAACGTTCTCATATTTTCTATATCCTTCTACATCAAAAAGGATTGACAAAGCGAGAAAAGTATGCTATAATAATAAAGTCGTCAGGCGAGAGGCACCGAGATGATAAAAAACCTCGAAGCATGGCGAAAAAACCGCAGATTGAAAGAAGAATAGTGAAGAGGGTAAATGAGCTGAAGGGAACGAAAACAGCGAGCAGAGAAAAGCGACTGGGAGTCGAACACTGCAAGCGGGTTAGTCAAATGAAGCAAAGAAAAACTTCAAAAAGTTTTGAAAAACCTCTTGACAAACTTTAAAAAATGTGGTATAATAAAGAAGTTGCAGCGGTCACAAAGACCAAGTCGGAGGCCAAGCGGTCTTAGGAAGACAACACTTAGCTACAACTCCTTGGCTCACAGAACGACATGGCTACGATCCGACTTTTTTCGTTCCCTTCAGCTCATTCGCCCTCTTCACTATTCTTCTTTCAATCTGCGGTTTTTTCGCCATGCTTCGAGGTTTTTTATCATCAAGTCGGATCGTAGCCATGTCGTTCTGTGAGCCAAGGAGGTGT
>JAZQCT010000006.1:0-24497 GCA_045546475.1 Oscillospiraceae bacterium | reverse complement strand
ACCCGAACCACTGTAACCCATAATCACAATTTTCATCCTGTCCTCCTTTCTGCAAAACCGACAAGCCGCTGCTCATGCGAACAGCGGCTTTGTCTATCATCATTTAAAATAAGCGGCAAATACTTAGTTCTGATTCTTCTTTGCAGCGATATCAGCCAGCGCTTCCTTGCGGGAGAGATTGATTCTGCCCTGCTTGTCGATCTCAACGACCTTGACAACGACCTCATCACCGATGGCAACGACATCCTCCACCTTCTCAACACGGCGGTTATCCAGCTGGGAGATGTGTACCAGACCATCCTTGCCGGGAGCGATCTCAACGAATGCACCGAAGTTCATCAGACGAACGACCTTACCCTTGTAGATTGCGCCAACCTCCGGATCATTTGCAATGGTCTCAACGATCTGGATCGCCTTCTTTGCGTTCTCCATGTTGATGCCGCTGACAAATACATTACCCTCTTCGTTGATGTCGATCTTTACATCGCACTCAGCGCAGATCTTCTGGATCACCTTACCGCCCTGACCGATTACCTCACGGATCTTGTCCACCGGAACCTTGGTCTGGAGCATCTTGGGTGCATAGGTGTTTACGGTCTCTCTCGGAGCCGGAATTGCCTTGAGCATGATCTCATCGAGGATATACAGACGACCCTTTCTGGTCTTTTCAAAGGCTTCTGCAATGATCGCCGGTGTCAGACCGTCAACCTTGATATCCACCTGGATGGCAGTGATACCCTTGTGTGTACCGCCAACCTTGAAGTCCATATCGCCGAAGAAGTCTTCCAGACCCTGGATGTCTACCATGGTCATGAAATCATCGCTGTCGGGCAGTGTGATCAGACCGCAGGAGATACCTGCAACCGGTGCCTTGATCGGAACGCCGGCATCCATCAGAGCCAGTGTGGGACCGCAGATGGAACCCTGGGAAGTAGAACCGTTGGAGGACAGGACCTCGGATACGGTACGGATCGCATAGGGGAACTCCTCAACGGACGGCAGAACCGGAACCAGAGCCTTTTCAGCCAGTGCGCCGTGACCGATCTCACGTCTGCCCGGACCTCTGGAGGGCTTGGTCTCGCCTACGGAGTAGGACGGGAAATTGTAGTGGTGCATATAACGCTTGGAGGTTTCTTCGTCCAGACCGTCGATCTTCTGGGAATCACTTACCGGGCCCAGAGTTGCAATGGTCAGTACCTGTGTCTGACCTCTTGTGAACAGACCGGAGCCGTGTACTCTCGGCAGAACACCTGCTTCAGAAGCCAGCGGACGGATCTCATCAATGCCTCTGCCATCCACACGCTTGCCCTCATAGAGCCATGCGCGGACGATCTTCTTCTGAAGCTTGTACATGCACTCGTCGAGCTTTGCAATATCATCCGGATACTGCTCATCGAGTGCTGCGTGCATCTCATCAACGATGGGCTTCAGACGCTCCTCACGAACGTTCTTATCATCGGTATCCAGCGCAAACTTTACCTTTTCGCTGCAGAGAGCCTCTACTGCATCGAACATATCGTGCGGTACTTCCTGGGACTCAAAGGTGAACTTCGGCTTGCCGATCTCTGCCTGAATGCCGCTGATGAAAGCGACCATCTTCTTGATCTCCTCGTGACCTGTCAGGATGGCATCGAGCATGGTCTTTTCGTCAACCTCGTTTGCGCCTGCTTCGATCATAACGATCTTTTCAGCAGAGCCTGCAACGGTCAAGTTCAGATCAGTCACAGCGCGCTGTTCCTGTGTGGGGTTCAGGACGATCTCACCATCCACCAGACCTACGCTGATGCCGGCGATCGGGCCGTTCCACGGAATATCGGAAATGGAAATGGCAATGGAGGTTGCAACCATGCCGGCGATCTCAGGAGAGCAGTCAGGATCCACTGCCAGAACTGTCATGACAACGGATACATCGTTGCGCATGTCCTTCGGGAACAGCGGGCGGATGGGTCTATCAACCATTCTGGAAGTCAGGATCGCCTTCTCGGACGGCTTGCCCTCACGCTTGGTGAAGGAACCGGGGATTCTGCCGACAGAGTAGAGTCTTTCCTCATAGTCCACGGACAGCGGGAAGAAATCAATGCCGTCACGGGGCTTTGCAGATGCGGTAACATTTGCCATTACCACAGTCTCACCATAACGTACCCAGCAGGAACCGTTGGACAGTCCGCAGGTCTTGCCTGTCTCCACGATCAGCGGTCTGCCTGCATAGGTAGTTTCAAACGTTCTGTAATTTTCAAACATAGAAATGATCCTCCTTCTGTGCCAGACAGCGTTTTTTAGCAAAAAACCCTGCCCCCGCAGCTGCGGAGGTACGGTCAGATGCTAATAGACCGCTGCTGACGCAATTTTGTGAATTTACTTATAAGGAAAGGCAGAGGGGATACCCCACTGCCTTCCTGATCCGCAATTACTTACGGATACCCAGCTTTGCAATAATTGCACGGTATCTTTCGATGTCCTTCTTCTTCAGATAAGCCAGCAGGTTTCTTCTGCGGCCGATCATCTTCAGCATACCTCTTCTGGAATGATGATCCTTCTTGTGCACCTTCAGGTGTTCAGTCAGGTCATTGATGCGACGTGTCAGGATCGCGATCTGTACCTCGGGAGAACCTGTGTCTACCTCGCTTGTACGATTTGCTTCGATGACAGCTGTCTTTTCTTCCTTACGCAGCATTTGGTTTCACCTCTTTAACATGTATTTTTCCGCAACATAGAGTGGGGCAGGTAAAAATCCCGGATGCGGGCGTAACCCCCAGTCCAAGTACACGGAACATTACTATTATATCACAAAACTTTTGGTTTGTAAAGAGTTTTTTTCATTTTTTCAAAAAGTTTTTTTCAGACGCACAATCAGGAAATGACCTTGCCGCTTCCCTTCTTCTGCTTCTTTGCCTCTACGGGTTTTTCCTTGCCGCCCTGATCCTCGAAGACATTTTCTCCCTGGCTCATGCTGTGGAGCATTTCAGGGTTGACCTCTCCGCGCTGTGCGTAGTAGGGGGTGATGACATATTTCTGGATCACAGGATAGCAGTTGAATACAATCAGAAAGCCGATGAAGGACAGCGGCATAAAGGGCCAGACGAATGCCAGCACCGCCGGAAACTGGATTGTCAGCAGGATGAATACACCGAGGATCAGTGCCGCGATCACAAGCGTGAGAAGATTGGTTTTCAGCGCAATGCAGCTCAGAGCAAGCGCGTTTTTCAGGATATTCTTCATGCTCAGGTCGGTAGAAACGATCATCAGGTAGGCATAGAAGCTCATCAGCAGCACTGCGATCGCTACGCTGAGGCTGGCAACAAAGAGGACGTAGTACATTGTCGGGGATGCACCTGCGCTCTTCGCGCTCTCGATCATCAGCGGATAGACATATACGCCGGTGCCGACGGAAAGGGCGATCAGCGAGTCGATCAGTCCCATAATACACGCCTGCCTGAAGCAGCTGCGGAAGGTCTTGCGAAAAGTGTCAAGCAGGAACAGCGGTTTTTCCAACGTGAAATTACGCAGGATCTTCGTGCATCCGGCAAGGTACGGTCCGAGCAGTACGGCGAACGCAATCATGAGTACGGCAGCTGCCGCAAACGCAAGTCCTGCATTTACCTGAATGAGAAAATACAGTGCCAGCGCCGCTGCGATCGGCAGGAGACACAGAGTCATCAGGAGCATGTTCAGCTCGATGAGCTTCCAGAATTTTCGTCCTGTCAGCTCCATAAAACGGAAAAACGGTTTCTTTTTCGGGGCATCCTTGGCAATGCCGACACCCGCGTTTTCATAATTTCCAAACAGTCCCATCGGGATTCTTCCTTTCATTTTAATTTTCAAAGCAGATCACATCCCCGCCATCAGGTCGAGATACAGCGGATAACCGTACTGCAGCCAGAGGGTCTGAACAGTACCGGACAGAAGCAGTCCTCCGGCGAGTACCAGAAAGCGCAGAAGATACGCACGGATCACAGGCTTTTCCGCACTGTCGTGCAGTACACATGCGCATAATGCCATCGAAAAGCGGGTGGCTTCGCGTGCGGCAAGCAGGAACAGGCAGATGCCTGTCAGGGCAAACGGGATCACAAACAGACAGGCAGTCAGAATGCCAGCCGCGCCCTGTGTGTGATAGATCCCGCAGAGTACTGCACCAATTGCAGCACCGCGGAACAGGAGCAGCACACAGGCGGCTGGTTTGCCGCAAAGTGATGTGCCGAGCACTGCCATAAAAATGAGCCAGACAAGCGGAACACCGCACAGCTCCCACAAAATAGCAGGCATTTCAAATGCTGCCATTTCCGTTCCGATCCCCTGCCGGAGCAGGGGGTTCTGCCACAGTTCTGTATCCGGGAACAGCACCCGCAGCACACTGCCAGCGGCGGTGCCGGTGAACAGTGCAAGCCACATAATCGTATTCCGGGATGGATTGGATAATTCCTGCTTCATGCACATCAACTCCTTGGTGCAGTATATGTGCATGTCCGTGGAGTTATGTTTTATTTTGACAGCTCGTAGGCTCTCTTCGTGCAGGCAGTACATGCCGCATCGACGGTTTCCTCCAGCTTTCCGGCATAGAGCTGGTCAAGACCTGCCAGTGTGGTGCCGCCGGGAGAGGACACCATGCGGATGAGCTCTTCAATGGTATAGCCGGAATCCGTGAGCATCTTTGCAGAACCGATCAGGCTCTGGGCAAACAGCGGGAGTGCGGTCTCCTTTGCAATGCCTTCCTTTTCCGCATAATCTACAAATGCCTTTGCAAACAGGTAAATGAATGCAGGGCTGGAGCCATTGACGGCGATGATCTCCTTCATCTTGTTCTCAGGCAGCACGGCAGTTGCGCCGCAGGCATCAAAGATCGCACGGACAAAGGAAAATTCCTCCTCGGTCGTGGGGGCAGATCTCGCCAGCGCGGAAGCACCTGCGCCGAGCAGAAGCGGGGTATTCGGCATGACCAGCACCACCTTGGCATCCGGGATGGTCTTGCTGCGGATATAGTCCGCAGTAATGCCGGCAGCGATAGAAACAAGAACGGTGTCCTTTGTCACAGCGGGGGCAAGGTCTTCCAGCACGGTATCAAACATCTGGGGCTTGACTGCAAGGAAAACATACTTGCAGGTCTCCAGTACTTCCCTGCCGGATGCACATGCTGCAATCCCAAACTGTGCGAGGCGTTCCAGCTTATCCGCATCGGTATCGAATGCTGAAATCTTCATAGTGGAAGCAAGCGGACTTTCCGCAGCACCCTTCATAATCGCAAATCCCATATTCCCTGCGCCGATAAAACCGACTGTTGTCATTTCAGATCAGATCCTTTCCAAATAAAAAATGCTTACTTCTATTATACAACAAGGTGCATAAAAAAGCAAGCATTTTTTTATGAAACTTTACAGTACTACGCTTTTCGCTGTGCAGAACCGATCATACCCATACGCTGATAGGCAGCAAGTGCGACCGGGAGCATCACAAACAGGATGGGGAGATCTGCCACAAGGCAGCCAAGATTCTTGGCAAGGCGCATTCCGATCGCCACATGCAGCGATTCCTGCGGGATAAAGCCGTAATGCAGATTCAGCGCAGTATTGAGTACCAGATTGATGATGACAACGTCAAGCAGTCTTGCGATCGCAGCGCGCAGAAGGAGCATCACATCCGTTTCCTTGCCGCGGCGCGTCGCGGTGGTCGATGCAAGTCCGTTACACTTCGGATAAAGGCATACACCGTAGATCACGCCCTGCAAACCGGCTACCAATGTATAAATGGGCAGAAATGCACCGGTGGGATGCACCATAAAGCCGACAATATCGCAGGCAAGTCCAGCTGCGAAGCCGACGGTCGGGCCGAACAGCATTCCGATCACAGCAATAGCGAGGAAGGCAAAATTAATCTTCGCAAAGCCGATGTCGATCGAGAACAGCTCCAGTACCATGGATACGGCAATGAACACTGCCGTCACGCACATGGAGCGCACACGGGTAAATTCACGGGCAGATTCCGTGAACATAGAAAAAAAGCTCTTCATAATAATAACCTCCTTTTATGCGAGCCATAATAGCTTCGTGCATAATTCAAGGCTATATGAGAGCTTCAAATTATACATTCAGCGGGATGCGAAATCTGTACCGCAAGGAACGCCTTTTCGTCCAACCGGCAACTCCCCGTCCGGTCAGCACTTAACGCACAGATCTCTACTCTGTATGATCATCAGTATCCGCCCGCGGATGCGGGCGGATCTGTTATTTTATGTTTTGAATCAATATGCAGTATTCATCAGGATGTCATAACGTGCATCAATGAAGGGCTTCTTCATTGCCAGACCTTCCTGCAGATCAATATCGTATACCTTGCCGTCCTTCAGACCAACGATTCTGTTGCCGATGCCCTGCTCCAGCAGCTCTACTGCGTGATAGCCCATTTCGGTAGCCATAACGCGGTCGCGGATGGTCGGAGAACCGCCGCGCTGTACATGACCCAGAACAGTAGCTCTGGACTCAATACCGGTCATTTCCTGAATTGTTCTTGCAATGTTCTCTACCTGACCAACGCCTTCAGAAACTACGATGATGAAGTGGTTCTTGCCCTTGGAATCGCGGGTGCGGATCATCTTAGCAGCAAGCTGATCCAGATCATACTCACGCTCCAGAGTCAGAGCTGCTTCTGCGCCGACAGCCATTGCTACATTGACAGCGAGGAAGCCTGCGCGTCTGCCCATTACCTCAACAACGGAACAGCGAGCGTGGGACTGTGTGGTATCACGCAGCTTGTCGATCATTTCCATTGCGGTATTCATAGCAGTATCATAACCGATGGTGTATTCTGTGCACTGGATATCATTGTCGATAGTACCGGGGATGCCGATACAGGGGATGCCAACGGAAGACAGGTCGCCTGCGCCGCGGAAGGAACCGTCGCCGCCGATGACTACCAGACCCTCGATACCGATCTCCTCACATACCTCCTTGCCCTTCAGAACACCTTCCATATTACGGAATTCAGGGCATCTTGCGGTATACAGACAGGTACCGCCTCTCTGGATGATACCGGAAACGCTTCTTGCGGTCATTTCAAAGTATTCACGTTCCAGAAGACCCACATAACCCTTCTGAATACCAACTACTTCCATGCCCTTTGCCAGTGCTGTACGGGCAACAGCTCTGACAGCTGCGTTCATACCCGGCGCGTCGCCGCCGCTGGTTAAAACACCGATTTTTCTCATAGCAATACATTCTCCATTCTGCAATCGCAAAAATTTAATTACACTTCTATTTTACAACATTTATGCACTTATGTCAAGCCCTTTTTTGTTTTCCTTCCTCCGATTTCGCGTTCTTTCTGTTTTATCACCATGTTTTTCCGGAAAAATGGGGGGGCTTTGGGGTTTTCATACAATATAAAGGGGGCGATCGGCGACAGAGGAAGCGATGTTGTCAGATTAAACTATCTGACGATGGTCATGCAAAATTTGTCCCATCTGTCACTTCGTGCCGTCTCTCCCTCATCAATGTCGTCAACTTTAGGAAAGTTGTGCAAAGCTTGCCCACCCCCTGCCCCCTCCCAGAGGGAGGGGGCTTTAGGGCGGGGGCTGCGCCCCCGCGACCCGCCAAAGGCTATCGTCTTTTGAATCCATTTTCTATCGTAGCCCTGCAAATTTTCAAAAGCCTCAGTTCTTCCTATGAATCGCCGGAATGCAGCCGATCTGTGCGGGCGGGAGTATTTCGGTAAGCTTCTCTGTGAAGGCTTCTGTAATCTCTGCTGCAAGACGCTGCCTGGGGAAAATATATTTCTTCTGATCCATAAGGTAAACGATCAGCTCCGTGTCGCCGCGATGGGCTGCGCAAAGACGGGCGATGGGATCCAGGACGGACAGCTGACTGCTTTCGAGCTTCAGGCAGAGCTGCATCTGCTGGAACATCAGGGGCAGCTCCTCCTGTGTGCGGATGCTGTCGGCAAGGACAGAAACCTCATCTTCACGGCGGGAGATCCTGCCGCTGATATACACGATGGCATCCGGCTGCAGACGTTGGACGGTCACAGTATAGAGCCTTGGGAATACGATAATATCAATAGTGCCGCTGATGTCTTCCGCAGTCACAAAGCACATTTCCTCGCCGCTGCGCGTCCGGTGCTTCTTGACGCTCAGAACGGTACAGAGGATCCGCACATCCTGCTTGTCCGGCATGGTTTCCCCGCTGGTGTCGGTCAGAACGCCGATGTCCGTGCAGTGCAGCAGTTCCTTTGCATAGCGCAGGCCCTCCAGCGGATGACCGGACAGGTACATGCCTGCCGCTGCCTTTTCCATCTGGAGCCGCGCGGTGAGATCAAATTCCGGCATGGAAGGAATGTGAAGATCGGCGGCGGGCATTTCTCCCTCGCCGAACAGGCTCATCTGTCCTTCCATCGCCTGTTCGCCGCTGTTTACGGCATCCATGACCTGCTCGTAATGCAGAAGCATCTGACGGCGGTTGCAGTCCAATCTGTCAAGTGCGCCGGACTGGATGAGGGATTCCAGCGCGCGCTTGTTCATACCGTGCTGTGACATGCGCCGGCAGAAATCCACAAAGCCCGTGAAGCTGCCATGCTCGCGGCGTTCCGCTGTCATTTTGTCGATCATGCCCTTGCCGAGTCCGCGGATGGCAAGCAGCCCGAAATGCATAGTTCCCTCATCACAGGAAAAGCCCCATTCTCCGGAATTGACATCGGGCGGGCAGATCGTCACGCCGGCAGCGCGGCATTCTTCCAGATAGCTCATGAGCTTCGGGGTATCGGAGATCACGCTGGTCATGAGTGCTGCCATGTAATCCGCAAAATAGTGACATTTCAGATATGCGGTCTGATAGGCAAGCAGTCCATAGGCGGCGGCATGGGATTTGTTGAAGGCATAGGACGCAAAGCTTTCCATCTGGTCAAAGATCTGCTCGGCAATCTCTTCCGGCACACCGTGCGCGATCGCACCGGTACAGCCGTCATCCTCACCGGAACCATAAATAAAGGTATCTCTTTCCTTTGCCATTTCGCCTGCTTTTTTCTTCGCCATGGCGCGGCGCACAAGATCCGCCCTGCCGTAGGAATAGCCGGCAAGACGGCGGCAGATCTGCATGACCTGCTCCTGGTATACAATACATCCATAGGTCACATCCAGGATCTCCTCCAGCATGGGGTGAAGATAGTGTACATCCTCCGGATGATGCCGGTTATGGATGTAGGTCGGGATGGAGTCCATGGGACCCGGGCGGTAGAGTGCAAGGACGGCGATCACATCCTCCATGTTCTGCGGTCTGAGGCGCATGAGTACCTGGCGGATGCCGGTGCTTTCCAGCTGGAACACACCGGAGGTGTTGCCCTCGGAGATCAGCCGATAGACTTCCGGATCATCCAGCGGGATATGGTCGATGGAAAACTCCGGCTCGCGCTTCTTCACCGCATTCACGCAGTCTCGGATGATGGTCAGATTGCGCAGACCGAGGAAATCCATTTTCAGAAGTCCGAGCCGCTCCAGCTCGTTCTTGGCATACTGGGTGACAATGGTCTCGTCATTCTTTTGAAGGGGTACGTAATCGCTGACAGGCGTTGCGGCGATGACCACACCGGCGGCGTGCGTGCTGACATGGCGCGGCATTCCCTCCACGCGCGCTGCCATATCCAGCAGGCGGCGGATCTGTTCATCGCTCTCGTACAGAGCCTTCAGTTCCTTGTTCTGGCTGAGTGATTCCGCAATGGTCTGGCGGCTGTCGATCAGCTTGGCAGTTTTGTCCGCCGCCGCATAGGGGATCTGCATCACACGCGCCATATCCCGCACGGCGGCGCGTGCCTTCATGGTGTCAAATGCGATGATCTCCGCTACGCGATCCGTACCGTAGCGCGAAACGACATAATCCTTGACGGCTTGTCTGCCTTCGATGCAGAAGTCTATATCAAAATCCGGCATACTCACACGCTCCGGATTGAGAAAGCGTTCAAACAGCAGGCTGCCGGCAATGGGGTCAATGCCCGTGATGCCGATGCAGTAGGCGCACAGACTGCCCGCGCCCGATCCTCTGCCGGGACCTACGGGAATGCTGCGGCTTCTTGCGTAGCGGATGAAATCCCAGACGATGAGAAAGTAATCTACAAAGCCCATTTCTTCAATAATACGCAGCTCATGCAGGAGCCTCTGCTTTACCTCCTCGGAGGGGGCATTGCCGTAGCGCATGTACATGCCCTTGGTGCAGAGCGCGCGGAAATAGGCGGTATTATCTGTGACTCCCTCCTTGACAAAATGGGGAAGCTTGCGTTCTCCGAAAGCGAAGGTCACCTGACAGCGGTCGGCGATCCGGCGGGTGTTGCGGATGGCTTCGGGGAGATTCGGGAACAGAGTCTCCATTTCCTCCGTGGTCTTCAGATAAAATTCATTGGTGGAAAAGCCCATGCCGTTCGGCTCATCCATGGTCTTGCCGGTCTGGATGCAGAGCAGTGCCTTCTGCATTTCGGCATCACTGCGCGTCAGATAGTGGACATCGTTGGTGGCGGCAATAGGGATAGCAAGCTCACGCGAGAGCCGCAGGAGCTGCGGCAGGACCTGCCGTTCCTCCGGGATGCCGTGGTTCTGGATCTCAAGGAAAAAGTTTTCTCTGCCGAAGATCTCCTGATAGCGCAGTGCTGCCTCCCGCGCAGAAGCATAACTGCCCTCCAGCAGAAGGCGCGGAATTTCTCCGGCGATACAGGCAGAAAGGCAGATCAGTCCATGGTGGTATTTCCGGAGCAGCTCCAGATCCACTCTTGGTTTTTTATAAAATCCCTCCAGGTTGGCATGGGAAACAAGCTTCACCAGATTCTGGTAGCCTTCGTTGTTCTCACACAGCAGGAGGAGATGATAGCTTTTTCCATCCAGGTGCGGTTCGCGGTCGAAGCGTGTGCGCTGTGCCAGATAGACCTCGCAGCCGATGATGGGACGGATGCCGCGGGCAGTGGCAGCGTCATAGAACAGAACGGCGGCGTACAGATTGCCGTGATCTGTCACTGCCACTGCGGTTTGTCCGTTCTCCTTTACCCGTTCGGCAAGCTGTTCCAGGCGGCAGGCTCCGTCAAGCAGGCTGTATTCACTGTGTACATGCAGGTGTACAAATTCTTCAGGTGCTGCCATTCGCTTCCTCCTCTCTGTACTGCTGTGCGATCGCGGCAAGGCGGCGGAACCGGTGATTGACACCGGAACGGCTGATGGGCTTGTCCAGCATCTCGCCGAGATCCTGCAGGCTCAGGTGGAGATTTTCCAGCCGCAGCTCCGCAAGCTCGCGAAGCTCGTCGGAAAGCTTGCGCATTCCGTCATGGCGGATGATGACCTCGATATCATCACGCTGCTTTTCAGCAGCGGAGATCACCTTGTCGATATTGGCAAGATCGCAGTTGTTCAGGCGGTTGACGTTGTTCTTGACCTCCTTGTCGATCTTGATATTGATCAGGTCAAGCGTGCATTTCTGCGCGCCCATGAAGGTCAGAAGATCACCGATCTCCTCGCTCACCTTCAGATAGGCAGAATAGGCATACCTGCGTTTCGTCGTATTCGGATGCACACCGACGCTGAGAAGCAGATCACAGAGGTCATCGCAAAGCTCCTGTGTGGGGGCAGTAAATTCCAGATGATAATCCTTGTTCGGATCGGTCATGCTGCCGCAGGTCAGGAACACGCCGCCGAGGAACATGCCGAGGCTGTTGGTCGGCAGGTTCCGCATGTCGATGCGGCGAAGCTCGTGGATGTGGAAGGTGGAGCGGATCCTTGTGACCGCTTCCCTGCCGGTGATCCGGTAGATATGCAGCATTCCGCCGTCGCAGCGGGGCTTGCGGGTGATCTCCAGCGGCACGGAGGCACCGAATACAGTCTTCATCAGGATCGGGAACACGGAATCAAAGACCTCGCTTTCACTTTTGACGCAGATCTCATCTTTTGTCAGCGTCCGGCAGTACAGCAGCATGGCATACAAACAGGCAAAACGCTTGTCGTGATCATTGATCGTACTGCGGATGCTCTGTCTTACATTATCCGCAAATGTCATTCTGCATCACCTCCGTCATCCCCTGTCCTTGGCAATATCACGGTGCATCTTATGCACACGGTAGCCCTTCTCGCGGAGTGCATCCCCGATCAGCTCTGCAAAGGTAATGGAGCGATGCTTGCCGCCCGTGCAGCCGAAGCCGATCACAAGCTGGCTCTTTCCCTCGGAAATATACAGCGGCAGCAGAAATTCCAGCAGATCCAGTATCTTATCAAACAGCTCCTTGGACTGCGGGTACTGCATCACATAATCACGGACACAGCTTTCACAGCCGGTATGGGATTTCAGCTCCGGGATATAGAAGGGGTTGGGAAGACATCTGACATCGAATACAAGATCCGACTCCGTGGATACGCCGTATTTGTAGCCGAAGGACATGACCTTGACAAGGATGGAATCTGTTTTCTTCTCCAGGAACATGGTCTTGATTTCCTGCTTGAGCTGTGCCGCGCTCAAGTGGGAGGTATCGAAGTAGTAATCCGCAATGGGGCGAAGCTGCTGGAGCTGCTCGCGCTCATAGGTGATCGCCTCCTGCAGGGAACCGCATTTTTCATCCAGGGGATGCTTGCGGCGGGTCTCCTTGTAGCGGGTCAGAAGCACCTCGTCGGATGCCTCGGTGAAGATCACCTTGATATCAAGGCGCGGCTTCTGCTTCAGCTCACGCCAGCACTGGCGGATCTCGGCAAACATTTCACCGGAACGGATGTCCACAGCAATGGCTACCTTGTTCAGGCTGCCCTCGGAACGCTCACAGATGTCCACAAAAGTGGAAATCAGCTGGGGCGGAAGATTGTCAATACAATAGTAGCCGATGTCCTCCATGACCTGCATGATCATGCTCTTGCCGGAACCGGACATACCGGTGATGATGACTAACTGCATAAGCGTACACTCCTTTCTAAGAAACACCGCATTGCGGGGCAATGCGGTGCAATCATTCAGAGCCTGTCTTTACAAGCCGAGCAGGATCGGCTCAAGCTCAAGTACATAACCTGTTTTCTGCTGTACCTCGGTGCGGATCTCCTCACAGAGCTGAAGCACCTGCGCACAGCTCGCACTGCCCTTGTTCACCACAAAGCCGCAGTGCTTTTCACTGACCTGCGCATCCCCGACGGATCTGCCTCTGAGACCGCACTGGTCGATCAGCAGAGAGGCATAGCTTCCCTCCGGACGCTTGAAGGTGCTGCCTGCACTGGGGTATTCCAGCGGCTGCTTGGTTTTTCGCTGGGTGTTGAGTTCCTCCATCCGGGCAAGAATGGCTTCACGGTCGCCCGGTGTGAGCTGGAACGTCACACTCAGGATGACCGCATTGTTTCCAGTAAAGACACTATGGCGGTAGGAAAGCTCCATCTCCGCCAGCGTCATGGTGCGAAGCTCGCCGTCGGCTGTCAGGTATTCACAGCTCGTGACAACATCCTTCATCTCGCCGCCGTAGGCACCGGCGTTCATATATAATGCGCCGCCGATCGTGCCGGGAATGCCGCTGAGACATTCCATGCCGGATAAGCCCTGTTCTGCTGCCGCGCGTGAGGCTGCACCAAGCCCCGCACCTGCCTGGCAGGTCATTGTACTGCCGCTGATCTGCATTGCAGAAAAGCCGCTTCCAAGGTGCAGGATCACACCACGAAAGCCGTCATCGGATGCCAGGATGTTGCTGCCCTTACCCAGGATGAAATACGGGATCTGCCTGCTGCGGCAGAATTGCAGCAATGCCTGCAGTCCCTGTACATTCGTGATCTCCGCCCAGTAGTCGGCAGTACCGCCGATCCGGAAGGTCGTGTGCTGTGAGAGCTTTACATCCGTTTCCAGACGGCAGCCGTACTGTTCACAAAGCTGGTGCAGTTGTTCTTTCATAATGTTCCTCCAAAATTGCTGTCGGGTATCAAAGCCGGTTCACATAATGCTATTGCTCCAGTAATTATTACTCCGGCAATTAAATATAGATAATTTTTCTAAGGTTAGCATTCCAAGATTGCCCCACCCCCTGCCTCCTCCCCTTGGGGAGGGGGATTTAGTGGCGGTGCTGCGCACCGCCGCCGCCAAAGGCTATCGCCTTTTGAATCCGTTATCTACCTTTTATTGCTGTAGTAATAGTATGAACTGGTTTTAAAACACATCAAAATTCTTGACTGACTCATTGGGGTCCGCCTGCATACCGAGACGGTTCATCAGTTCTGCCGCCGCGTTGTAGCCCATTTCCTTCTGGCGGTTGTTCATTGCAGCGACCTCCAGGATGACAGCGAGGTTTCTGCCAGGCTTGACCGGAATGGTCAGAGACGGCACCTTGACACCGAGCAGGGAGGCGTACTGCACATCCATACCCATACGGTCGTAGATCTTCTCCGGATTCCACAGCTCCATCTCTACCATGAGGCTGATCTTCTCCGTCATCTTGACCGCACCCATACCGAACAGACGGCGGGCGTTGATGATGCCGATGCCGCGCAGTTCCATAAAGTGGCGGATATTGTCAGGAGAGCTGCCGACCAGGCTGATATTGGAGACCTTGCGGATCTCTACCGCGTCATCCGCGATCAGACGATGACCGCGCTTAACAAGCTCAATGGCAGTCTCGCTCTTACCAACACCGCTTTCGCCGGTGATGAACACACCCTCGCCGTAAATCTCAATGAGAACGCCGTGGCGGGTGATGCGGGGAGCAAGGTTGAGGTTCAGAAAAGCGATCAGACCGGACATGAAGTTGGAGGTGCTTTCCTTGCTGCGCAGCAGCGGCATCTCATACTTCTTCGCAAGCTCCAGCATTTCTGCAAAATAGGGCAGCTCGCGGGTGATGACCAGTGCCGGAAGCTTCTGGGAGATCAGAAGCTCCAGACGTTCGTGGCGTGTCTTTTCGTCCACTGTGGAAAGATAGGCAAACTCCATTTTGCCGATGATCTGGATGCGCTCCGGATTGAAGTATTCGTAGAAGCCCATCAGCTGGAGTCCCGGACGATTGACATCATTCTCATCAATGAGGATCTCCTCCGGGGGCTTGGGCATGTAGATCACCTCAAGCTTAAATTCATCAATGATCTTCTTCAGTGCTATGGTGAATTTTTCTGCCATAGTGTTTCACTCCTTCTTAATATATTCTGCTGCTGCGCAATTATTCCGCGGCAGCTTCAGATGCTGTGGTTTCTGTTGGTTCTGTCTGGTCAGTTGTTTCTTCTGTCGGTTCTGTAGTTTGTCCGGTCTCCTGCAGGATGAGGCAGCTGCCGTCCGCCAGCGGCTGTGCGGTGTCCTCCCACTGCGGGATGCCGGGAATACTGCCAAGCTCTGTCAGTACTGCGGGGAGCTGTGCCAGCATTCCGGAAGGCATGGAGATCACTGCGGCATCCGGGGCAATAGCAGCTCCGGAATGCAGGATATCCGCATCGCCTGCCAGCACCTGTGCGCCATCCAGACCAAGATAGAGTGCAGAATCACCTGCGGACTCCTGAAGTCTGCTGAACAGCTGTGCAAGCGAGGTACCGCGGTCCGCTGCACCGGCACGGGGATCCAGCATTTCGAGATCGCTTTCGGAAAATTCCGGAAATACCATATCCTCGCAGAGGATGACTGTGAAGCCTGCATCCGCGATCTCGGCGGTCAGGCAGCAGAGGTAATCCTCGGCAATGGGGCTGAAGGGAGAAAGCCAGGGCTTTCCCTCCTCCTCCGGCGCGGCATCGAGCCAGCGTTCCGAGGAACCGCTGATGGTGTAGCCGGCTTCCGCAAAGGTCTGGGGATAGATGTGATCCTCCAGTGTGCTGAGCACTGCAGCGGGGATAAAATCCGCTTCGGAAATGACAGAATGGATCGTTTCCAGCGGCATGGCAGCCTTTACTGCGCCGGATGCAGCAGCATCCTGCTGTGCAGTGGCATAATACAGCGCACCGCCCCTTTCCTTCAGCGGTACAAATACATGGGTGGTGCCTGCGGGGACGGCGGCAAGCGCGTCACGTAGAGCCTGCTCTGTGGAGAGCGCGGATACGGCAAGGCGGTATCCCTGCATGGTATCCTGCTTTGCAGGCGGCTCGGTCTCTTCGGGAATGGCGGTCTCCTCCACGGACGCGGCGGGCATGGAGGCGGTTTCCTGCGGCTCCGTCAGATCAGCCGCCGGCTCGGTAGCAGGCGCAATGATCTCCTGCTCCTCGAGAAACTCCACGATGGGACCGCCGGCACTATACCCGACGAAAACAAGTACTGCAATTCCTGCTGCGGTCATGACAACAGCACCGGAATTGCGGAAAAACTCCTTCAGACGCTGAAAACGCGTCTTATAGCGGTAGATCTTTCGTCCTTTCGGTTTGAGTTTCATATGAAATTGTATGCTCCTCTCTCAGGATGCCGTGTGCCTTTCTGTTTCTGCGGTCACACAGCAATCGCGTGGACTGCCATAGAAATCAGTCCGATATATATCAGAACAGCCGGAAATCCCCGGAACGCTGCCGGAACGTCATCGCTGTACAAGCGTCTGCGCACAGCGAGCAGCATGAGGGATGCCAGCATAAAACCAAGTCCGGTCTGCAGTCCGAACAATGCGGAGCCAAGAAGCCCCAGACGATGCCCGGAATAGATCTGCATACCTAAAAATTCCGCCGGTGTGACTGCACTGCGGGCGAACAGCTCCGGCGCAAAGCCAAGGTACAGCGTTCCTGTCACAGCACAGTTGAATGCGGATAAATGAATGTATCTGCGGATCCTTCTTGTTTTCTCCCTGCCGATAGCATACACTGCCAGCAGCGTGAGGAGATAGATCCCGGAGATCACTGCCGCGTACAGCAGGGGCTGGAACACGTCAAGCGGAAATACCATCAGACCTGCCAGCTGTGGGAACAGCAGGTACAGGGTACTTGTCACAAAGCAGCCGAGCACGGAAAAAAGAGTCATCATGAGCGACAGCACCGCAAGGTTGGAGCGGTTTTTGGACGCGGTCATGAGCGTACTTGTACCGAGTGCCCTTGTAAAGATCAGATTATCCGCCAGAAGCGAGAGCAGGGATGACAGGATCCACATTCACAATTCACCTTATTTCTTCGGGAAAATTTTCCTGTGCAGCGCACAGAGCACGCCGAGCAGGATGAAGCCTCCCCAGGGCGCGGAAACGCCGTGGAGCAGCAGCGGCATGTCAACAGCACTGCCGCAGATCGTGCCGTATGCGAGGATCTCGCGCACCAGCCCCACAAGCAGGGCGGTCAGGCAGAAGCCGGCAATATGGAACAGAAGTGCCGGCACCATGACACGCTTGCAGAGCTTGTAAAAAAACAGCTCGGAATGCAGGACGATCATGGAATTGACTGCAAGCAGCGGCAAATAGATGCCGATGGAGGCATAGTTGAGGTAATCGCAGAGAAGCGATACCGGAATGTACGCAAGAGCTGCCGTCAGGGCATAAAGTACGATCTTGATGGCATAGGGCAGCTTCTGCGGATAACATGACGAGAGCAGTACGCTCAGGAATGTCATACATGCAAAGGCAAGCGACAGGATCATTGCTCGCGGAAGCGTATCACAGCAGACCACAATGGGGGCGATGACCATGCCCTCTGCAAGGACGGCATTTCTGCGGAGCAGACCGTCAAAAACAGAAAATTTTGTGTGTTTCATGCTTCCTCCTCCGCTGATGCTGCCTTTTGTGAAGCGGCAGCTCTGCGCGCTTCCCTTCTCCGCTGTGCGGAGGCTTCTGCTAAAGCCAGGAGCTGCCAGACAGGACAGGTCAGCATGATGGCAGGGATCACAGCGTATTCCAGCTGATACTGCTCCAGCAGGAACCAAGTCATTACTCCGGTGATAAAGCTGCCTGCCAGGACGGAAAAACTTCCCTGAAGGGGCGCAGCCATGTCGCTGACAAGGAACATCATGGAGAATACAAGCATGTTTGCGGTAAGGGGCAGTGCCATCGGGATCTGTCCGAATATGGAACAGATGGTCATGGCAAGCATAAAGCCGAGGAACGCCCAGTAGGAAATACAGCGGCGCATCAGCAGAACGAGCAGCCCTACAGTCAGCAGGAGGATACAGCCCGTACCCATGGGGGTCGGCACTGCACCGAGCAGGAGATCGAGCATGTCCGTTTTCAGCATCCGCTCTGTGAGCAGTACGGAGCTGAGTGAGGGCTGCACTGCGGCTTCATTGCCGAATAATGCAAGCGGCTCCCCGGCTGCGGGGAACTGCAGGACCTCATGCCGCCAGCAAAGCAGGGCGAACAGATAGCCGACTGCCGCCGGCGGGAACAGGTAATGCCCGCGGCTGCCGAATGCATGGATACCGACAGCGGTCATAAAGACCGTACTGAGTATCACGATGGAATACGGGATGGTTGCCGGAAACATCAGCACCAGGATCACCGCCGAGGCAGCATTGGACAGATCGGCAGTGCGGTAGGCTCTGCCCTGCAGAAACAGACAGAAAAAATCCGTCAGAACTGCTGTCACTGCGGCAAGCCCCATCACAGCGGCGGCGCGGATGCCATAGTAAAAAATGGCGATCATGCAGACGGAAGCAAGGACGATCCAGTATTCCGGTCTGCGCGTCCGACGCTCCTGCATTATCGTATTCAAGCTTTTGTCACTCCACTGACAGGATGACGGAGTCCGGAAACTGCCGCGGTCAGATCAGCCTGTCTGAACAGGTAGCTGCCGACAACATGCACATCCGCACCGGCGGCACATGCAATGGGAGCTGTTTCGGCGTTGATGCCGCCGTCCACCTCCAGCATGATCTCCCTGCCGCACCTGGAAATCTCCTGGCGCAGTACAGAGACCTTGTCCATCATGTCATGCATGAAGCCCTGACCGCCGAAACCAGGTTCCACGGTCATTACAAGTACAAGCTCCACCCTGTCAAGATATGGCAGGACTGCCTCTGCGGACGTTCCTGGCTTGATGGAAATGCCAGCCTTGCAGCCTGCGGCGTGGATGGCATTGATCACAGCGTCGGGGTCGCTCTCGCTTTCCAGATGGAAGGTGATGAGATCCGCACCGGCTTCTGCAAATGCCTGTACATACTTCAAAGGATCAGTGATCATCAGATGCACGTCCATGAACAGATCGGACGCATTGCTGATCGCTCCCAGAACCGGGATACCAAAGGAAATATTATTGACAAATACGCCGTCCATAACATCAAAGTGCAGCATATCTGCACCGGCGGCTTCCAGTTTATGAATCACATCCTCCAGATGCAGAAGATCTGCATTCAGGATGGATGCTGAAATCAGATTGTTCATTTGCTACCTCCAATACTGCCCGCTGGTCTCCCGGCGGACGGTTTACAAAAAGCGGGATGCACGGTTGTATGCGTACATTCCTTTCAGGAACAGATGCTTTTGTCCGTTCTCAGCTTGTAAAAAAGTCTTTTTTCTGGGGAAGGCATATCAAAGCTGCCCCCATCCCCTCCCCCAACGGGAGAGGGGCTATGTTTCGGGGACTTCGTCCCCGCACCCCCTTTGCGGAGCAATCACTCCGCGTTCGACTTTACGTTTTTTGACTGACTGAGGACAAATGCTTTTATCCGTTCTTATTCTATTATACCGAATTTCATTCCATCCGTCAATAGCTCTGTGCATTTTTTTCGAAAAAAACAATTCTGTGCATCGCATTTGCAATCAGCATTATATTGACGAAATAGGAAAATATTGAAAAAGGACTGGACAACTCCACGAAAATAGTGTATAATAAGAGAAATAGTTTTATACAAATTGCAGGAGGGCTATCTATGAATCTGAATGAGATCAAAGACGAGATCTGTGATGTCTGCCATAAGATGTGGCAGCTCGGATGGGTCGCAGCGAATGACGGCAATGTTTCGGTAAAGCTGGAGGACGGCACATTTCTTGCCACGCCCACGGGCATCAGCAAGAGCTTTATCACACCGGAAAAGCTGGTACGCATTGACGCAGCCGGCACAGTACTGGAGGGACCCGCGGGCGCGCGTCCGTCCTCAGAGATCAAAATGCATCTTTGCTGCTACCGTGAGCGTCCGGATGTGGGCGCGGTCGTTCATGCGCATCCCCCGACGGCAACGGGTTATGCGGTGGCAAACAAGGCACTGGACGAATATTCCATGATCGAATCCGTCATTGCCATCGGCAGTGTTCCGGTCACTCCCTACGGCACACCGTCCACGAACGAAGTCCCAGAAGCGATCAAGCCCTATCTGCAGGAGCATGATGTGATGCTTCTCCAGAACCATGGTGCGCTGACTGTGGGGGCTGATCTGATCACGGCATACTACCGCATGGAAACACTGGAGCTGTTTGCCAAGATCAGCCTGACCGCACATCTGCTGGGCGGTGCGCAGGAGATCTCCAGAGATAATATTGAACGTCTCTGCGGTATGCGTGCACAGTACGGCGTGACCGGCAAGCATCCGGGCTACAAGAAATATAATCAGTAAGGGGCTGAACCTATGAAAAAACAAGTCCTTGCATTCGATCTGGGTGCATCCGGAGGACGCGCGGTGCTGGGCTGTTATGACGGCAGCCAGCTGAAGCTGAAGGAGGTACACCTCTTTGTCAATGAGCCGGTCTACTGCGGCGGACATCTGTACTGGGATGTACTCCGGCTTCTGCACGAGATCAAGATCGGTCTGAAAAAAGCGCATGAAATGGGCGGCTTTGACAGCGTTGGCATTGATACATGGGGCGTGGATTACGGTCTGCTGGACAAGCGCGGCGATCTGCTTGCCAATCCCCTGCACTACCGTGACAGGCGCACGGATGATATGGTGAAAAAGGCGGAAGAATACATCTCCATGGAGGAGCTGTACGCGCTCACCGGCAACCAGATCATGCCCATCAATACGGCATTCCAGCTGCTCGATCATCAGCTTCATGCGCCGGAGCTTCTGGCACAGGCGCAGTGCTTCCTGCTCATGCCGGATCTGCTGGCGTATTTTCTGACCGGGGACATTTCTGCGGAACGGAGCATTGCAGGCACGACGCAGCTGTTCGACGCTGCCACGGGCGGATGGTCCGCAAAGGCAGTGGAAGCACTGGGACTTCCGGAGCATATTTTCCCGCCTGTCATGCAGACGGGTACGATCAAGGGAATGCTGTGTGAGGCGATCTGCGAGGAATTGGGGATCCCCTCTGTTCCGGTCTATGCGGTCTGCGGACATGATACGCAGTGTGCGGCGGCGGCAGTTCCCAGCACGGACGGTGTTCCGTTCATCTTCATCAGCTGCGGAACATGGGCTTTGTTCGGTACGGAGCTGCATGAAACGATCGTGGATGCGCAGTCCGCTGCCTGCAATCTCACCAACGAGGTCGGCTATGGAGATACTGTCACCTTCCTCAAGAATATCACCGGACTGTGGCTCATCCAGGAGATCCGGCGGATGCTTGCAGCTCAGGGCAGGAATTATACCTATGCAGAGCTGGAAAAGCTTGCGGCTGACGCGCCCTCCGGTCTGCGGTTCATTGATACGGATGCGCCGGCATTCGGGGTATCCGGTGACATGCCCAAGCGCGTGCGTGACTGGTGTCTGGAAAGCGGACAGCCGGAGCCTGCGGATCTTGCAGACGCACTCCGCTGTATTTACGAGAGCCTTGCCTGCAAATTCCGTGACGCGCTGGAGGAGATCCATTCCTGCACGGGGCAGCATTACAGCTATATCTACATGCTCGGCGGTGGGGTAAAGGACGCGCTTCTCTGCCAGCTGACGGCGGATGTCTGCGGTATTCCTGTGCTGACGGGGCCGAACGAAGCGACGGCATACGGCAATGCGGCGATCCAGCTCATCGCGGATGGCACAGTGGAGGATCTTGCAGCGGCAAGGGCATTGATCTCACGTTCCGTTACGGTCAAGGAATATACGCCCGATCCACAGAATGCGTATATTTATGATAATTACAAAAAAATCTTCAATTAACAAGAAATGAGAGTGATCAACATGTATCCGAAAATTGGTATTCGTCCCGTCATCGACGGCAGACAGCTTGGCATCCGTGAGAGTCTGGAAGACCAGACCATGAACATGGCAAAGGCAGCAAAGGCTCTGATCGAGTCCGAGCTGCGTTATCCGGATGGCACTCCGGTGGAATGCGTGATCGCACCGTCCACGATCGGCGGCGTGGCAGAGGCATATCAGTGCGAGGAATTTTTCTCCACACAGAATGTCTGCGCAACCCTGTCCGTGACTCCCTGCTGGTGCTACGGCAGCGAAACCATGGACCTCAATCCCCTGACCATCAAGGCAGTGTGGGGCTTCAACGGCACGGAGCGTCCGGGTGCGGTCTATCTCGCAGCTGCAATGGCGGCACATGCACAGAAGGGACTTCCGGCATTTGCGATTTATGGCAGAGATGTGCAGGATAAGGATGATACCAGCATTCCGGCGGATGTGGCAGAAAAGCTCCTGCGCTTTGCAAGATGCGGTCTGGCAGTCGGTCTGATGCGCAACAAGAGCTATGTGAACATCGGCGGCGTGTCGATGGGTATTGCAGGTTCGCAGTGCAATGCGGATTTCTTCCAGAATTATCTTGATATGCGCACGGAATGGGTGGATATGTCCGAAATTCTGCGCCGCATCAATCTGGAAATCTATGATCATGCGGAATTTGAAAAGGCATACAAGTGGACAATGGACAACTGCCCGATGGGCTTCGATGTGAATGAAGAACCGCTTCCGGCAGAGCATCAGGAAGAAAACTGGGAATTCTGTGTGAAGATGACTCTCGTTCTCAAGGATATTCTGCTGGGCAATCCGGTGCTTGCAGATATGAACTGGCTGGAGGAAAGCCGCGGCAGAAATGCAATTGTCGGCGGATTCCAGGGTCAGCGTCAGTGGACGGACTGGCTGCCGAACGGCGACTTCTCCGAAGCGATCCTCAATTCCACATTTGACTGGAACGGCAAGAAGCAGCCGACTCTGCTTGCTACAGAAAACGACGGTCTGAACGGCACAGCAATGCTGTTCGGCAACCTGCTCTCCGGCAGAGCATCCATCTTTGCAGATGTTCGTACCTACTGGAGTCCGGATGCAGTGGAGAGAGTGACAGGTGTCCGACCGACAGGTCTTGCGGAGAATGGTTTCATTCACCTGATCAACTCCGGTTCTGCGGCACTGGATGCAACCGGCATGGCAAAGGATGAAAACGGCAATGCAGTCATGAAGCAGTGGTGGGATATGACACAGGAGGATATTGATGCGATCACGGATAAGGTGGACTGGTGCCCGGCAAATCTGGGCTATTTCCGCGGCGGCGGCTTCTCCTCTCATTTCCGCACACAGGCAGAGATGCCGGTGACAATGATGCGAGTGAACATCATCAACGGTTCACAGCCGGTTCTGCAAATCGCAGAGGGCTGGACAACGGTTCTTCCGGATGGCGTACATGAAATGCTGGACAAGAGAACCGATCCGACATGGCCGACCACATGGTTCGTACCCCGCCTGACCGGAACGGACGCATTCCGTGATGTTTACAGCGTGATGGCAAACTGGGGTGCAAATCACGGTTCTCTGACCTATGGACATATCGGTAAGGATCTGATCACGCTGGCAAGTATGCTGCGCATTCCGGTTTCCATGCACAATGTACCGGATGAGGAACTGTACCGTCCGCACGCATGGTCTGCATTCGGCACAAAGGATCTTGAAGGTGCGGATTATCGGGCTTGCGGTGCATATGGTCCTCTCTACAAGTAAGCACGGTGTCCGTGCCGACATTACGCACACCGGATTTCTTTTCAATTGTGAATGTACCACATGCGGTGCAAGCTGATACAAAACCGATAGTTAGATTTTTATCTAAATAAAGTTCATCCCTTCCATTGAAATATATGGGAGGGATTTTCTTGACATTTCCTGCCATCGGGTGTATAATACAAATAACCCACTCTGAGAGGAACACCGCAATGAAATCATGGATTGAACTTATTGGCATTTTCGCTTTTATCAGTGCTGCTGTATTTTTCTGCATCCTGTGCTATGCAGTACTGAACAAATCCGCCGGACGGCTGAAAGGCTTTGGCATCGGCGGACTTGTGATTTCGGTGATCGCCGCAATCATCAGTACAGTAATGCTCTGGAATGCACAGGGGCTGATTTAGAAAGGATGATATATCATGGCAAAACATGAATTCGGCATGATGCCGCTGGCACCGGAAAACGGTGTGCGCTACGATGAGTACGAACCCAAGCGTTACCACTGCATTGCAGTGGATGATGACATCATTGAAACAGTCGATCCCCTGTTCTGTGAAATCCCCATGTTCTGGCATACAACCGATGTTCCCGGCAAGGGGCTTGCCTACTGCGGCATCACACTCATTCCGCCCGATGCCAGCCGTGAAATACTGGAGGTGCTGCCGGAAAATCCGGAACTGGATGAATTGCGTATGCTTCTGGAAACGGCGTGTGCTGAGGGGAAATGGGTAATACATTTTGGGATATGATAATACTAATCCCCAAAACCATAATAGACAAAATCGGTTTCAAAAGGCGATAGCCTTTGGCGGGTCGCGGGGGCGCAGCCCCCGCCCTAATCCCCCCTCCCTTCGGGAGGGG
>JAZQCT010000005.1:0-2040 GCA_045546475.1 Oscillospiraceae bacterium | reverse complement strand
TTGTAAGCTGATTTTGTTGGTATCTCACAATGATGAGATGCCAAGAAAGTCAGCTTTTTTTGTTGCCCAGAGAAAGGAGAGATGCATATGAAGAAACTGAAACTCAACTGTCCCCTGCACCATAAGGCGTACAGCCATGATGCGGTGCAGATCGAGGTCGAAAAGGTCATCACGCTGTACGGCAGCCGCTTCCAGCAGATGCGGGATCACCCGCTGGAGGACTGTCCGGAGATTGCCCAGCACAAGGATCTGATGTACATGGCGGAGGGCGTGGCACACTGTCTGCTGTTCATCGATTCCAAAACCGGCGATGGACTGCTGGTCGAGGCGGAGGGCTATGACTATGCTCGGAATTCGCATTTCGTTCCGAATGCAAAGGCGATTCTGGAAAACAATGAAATCACCAACGAGGAGCGACAGCTGCACAGGACGATCATGGCAATGGCAGACAGAGCCGCCGAGCTTGCCCATAAGGGTGAGGAGGATTTTCAGCTTAGTGACCTTCTGATGCACACGGAAACGGATGTGAATGCTCTGCTCATGACGGCGGTGACAGCTGTGCTGCGGCAGCGTGAGGACATCGAGATGGCGGACTTTTCTGTGCTGAACGTCCCCTGTCAGCCCGATCTGAGAGTGAAAGCCAAGCCCACACGGGAAATGAAATTCTTCTCCCCTCTGCACATTGTCCATGAGCCGGATGCAGCGGCATATTCGTGGGACGAGCCGATTTCGGAGATGGACTATGAGGAGTTGAATGCCGCAGAAATGCTCGCCTGCAAGGATGAAATCAACCGATTCATTGAGGAATTTGCAGAACCGGAGGAAGAAAACCGTGGCTTGATGGTATATTTCAATGGTACGGCAAGCATTGATGAAAAGGTGGTTTCGGCGTTCCCGATGGTCGAGGAAAAGGACGGTGTGTTGATGGGAGTACTGTGCTGCCGGATTGCCGCAGATCTCACCGAGGCAGAGCTTGAGGAATTCTGTAGCTGGTGGGAAGGTCAGGCAGCAGACGGCGTTGGAGAGTCTCTGGAGCAGAGGGTAATTGAAACGGCTGAATTTGGCGGAATTCTGGTGCATTTCTGGGATGACAGCGATGACTGGAAGATTCAGACAGAAATGCAGGAGTCTAGTCCACATGTCGGCTTTGAGGAGGAAGAATCATTTGATGTGGAGAATGAGCAAACAGAAGAAATGGATATGACAATGAACGGCTGAGTTTTTAGTGAAACTCAGCCGTTTTTTTGTATCCGGACGAAGGAGAGGAGGCTCAGATATGCCAAACCATGTAACAAATATCATCACCTACGAGGGTGACAGAAAGCAGATCGCAGAAATGCTTGAAGCCATCAAGGCGGATGAATTCGGCATCGGAACGCTGGATTTTAACAAAATCATCCCCATGCCTGCGGACATTTTTCGAGGTCCGCTGGGTGAAAAGGAAATGAAGCAGTACGGCAAAAATAATTGGTACGACTGGTCACTCGGTAATTGGGGAACGAAATGGAATGCGTATGGCTATGACAAAAGCACGGATTACAGCCAAAACAACCGCCTGTGGTTTCAGACCGCATGGTCTGCTCCCCATGTCATTCTGCAAAGACTCTCGGAAATGTATCCCGAAATTGAGTTCAAGCACCAGTGGGCTGATGAGGACATCGGTCGCAACTGCGGAAAGCACAATTATTTCGGCGGAGAACGCACGGAGGAATACTATCCCGAAAGCGAATTTGACCGCATCCGCTTTGCAGCGGAGGTGCTTGAGGTGGATACGGAGGATTATGGGCTTTTTCTTAATGCATCCAATACAGGCTTTGTATATCTACCGGAGGAAGAATTTGAGGTGATCGAGGTGGCGGGACAGATCGCACTTTTTACCGAAAACCGCTATATTGATGCGGAAATCCCGATGGGACTGCACTGCTATCAGCTGCGGCATTCCGATTATGGTGCGAATTTTGTTTCTCTGGAACACAGAGTGGGCGTGAATTTTGGCGGCACGGTCATCACTAAGGAATGCATCGATCTTGGCAGAGAGCA
>JAZQCT010000004.1:0-2999 GCA_045546475.1 Oscillospiraceae bacterium | reverse complement strand
TATCTCAACGGATTTCTCGCCTTTGGCGCTGCAGCATCGCTTTTGGTTGACCGTCTGGATCCGAAGCTCCGAGAGAAGATCAATGCACTGCCTCCGGCTTTGGTAGACATGGCTGCCGCCGCGGCGTTGATTGGCTTTGGCACCGATTCTGCGATCACGATTCTGGGCGTCATGGGCTTCAGCCGCCAGTTGGAACAGCTTGCGGCAATACTCGAATCCGGGCTGGAGCAGCTGCCTGCGGCGGAACGGATTCACGCGGCTTATGAACGCATGAACACCCAGCAGCGCCGGATTCTCTCTGCCTTCCCGCGGCTGCGAGCGCCGGCAAACAACCACACGCTATCCGCGATTCGACATCTGATTTCAGAAAGGAATGGCCAGTATGAATGAGCATCGAAATCCTGCGCCGAATATTGAAGGCAGATTGCGCCACGGGATCTTGCGTGTGCCGGAGGCAACGTATGACGCGACAGGAATTGTCGTCAATGGCCGTCGAATCAAATCCTTTGTGTTCACCACGGATCTTGCCATCATTCGAAATTGTGACGCCGATGCGGTTTTTGCCGTCTATCCGTTCACGCCCCAGCAGGCGATCAGCGACGCAATCATCAAGGGCTCTTATGTTCCTGTATTCTGCGGCGTTGGCGGCGGCACGACCAAAGGGCTGCGCACCGTTGGCCTGGCAAAGGATGTGGAGAGTCAGGGCGCGATGGGCGTGGTGCTGAATGCGCCGGTCTCTGATCTGAATCTGGCGGCAGTGGCGCGCGCCGTGGACATTCCTGTTGTGATTACTGTAACGAATAACAGGACTGATATCCAGCGTCGCCTGGAGGCAGGGGCATCCATCCTGAATGTTGCAGGCGGCAGTGAGACAACGCAGCTGGTTCGCTGGATTCGTGAGCAGCATCCCACTGTGCCAATCATCGCCACCGGCGGAAATACGGAGAAATCCATCCGTGCAACAATAGAAGCAGGTGCAAACGCCATTACCTTCACACCGCCATCAACAAAGGAACTCTTCCGGGAGATGATGGCAAAATACCGGGATATGTAAAAGAAGAACGGCAGAGCATATCTGTGCTCTGCCGTTCACACGCATTTGAACTGAATTTTCCCTGCTCAGACCTCAGAGGCTTGTCTCTCGGGATCTGTTATTATCTGCACAGGGCGAGGTACGAGCTCTTCAACGATCTGCTCTGCGCGCCGGCTGCGGGAGCGGAAATACCCGATCACGGAAAAGACGAACGCGCCGATCATATTCACGGCCAGATCCTCCATCGTATCGCAAAGGCCGATATCCAGATAACCGTTCAGCCCGAGGCTCGTACCGTTAACTGCCACGTCCGTAATGCCGCTGAGCCGGACAGGGACATTGCTGTTAGTCGGATCGAGCAGGGCGCTGGAAAACTGCGTTATGACGGTGTCCTTTTGCATATCCCAAAGCAGCATGCGATCAGCCGCAAATTCAAAGAACTCCCAGAACACGCCGATGGTCATGGAAAAGCAAAACGCGACCACGGCCAGAAATGCCGGTGAGAGCTGGAAATGCGTTCGATCATTACGGTTCAGAAGATCAACCATAGCATAACCGATGGCGGCACAGAGGAAGCCCCATACGGTATGGGTGATGGTGTCCCAGTGGGGATAGCGCACATAGTAGCAACCCAGTTCGCCCAGGATCTCACATGCAAAAATGTGGATTAGGATCACGATCTGCAGCCCGGAAGGAAATGAGATCCCGAATCGGTTTGACAGAAGCGACGGAAGCAGGAACAGAAACAATACCAGCAGGCAGATGAACACATTTTCCCACAGGCCGTTCATGGCGGAGCGAATCAGAATCAGTACCACCAGCAGCCGCAGCACCACCCAGGTCACGAAAGCAGCCCGATTGTGTTTCCACTGTTGTGACAGGATGCTTCTCAGCCGTTGTCCACCCGCGGTCATGGCAATTTCACCTCCGCGTGGGGCAGCGTCACCGTGAAAGTCGTTTTGCCTTCCGCGCTCTCCACCGACACATCTCCCCCGTGGAGTTCTATAATCTTCTGTACAACCGCCAGGCCGATGCCGTTACCCTCGCCGGAGTGGGATTCATCGGCCTGATAGAATTTCTGGAAGATCCGCTCCAGGCTCGCGTCCGGAATCTCGCTGCCGGAGTTGATGACCGAGACAGAGGTGTGCTCTGCATCGTCAGCCACAGTAATCTCAATCACGCCGTAATCCGGCGTAAACTTGACGGCATTATCCAGCAGGTTGACCCAAACCTGTTTCATAAGCTCCTCGTTTGCTGCGATCGTTTGCTCATGAAAATCCAGCAGCAGTTCCAGGTGCTTTGGACTCCACTTATTTTCCAAAAGCAGAACACAGTTTCGCAGCTGCTCAGAGAGATTATATTCGGTCACGTCGGTCAGAATTGTCTGAGTTTCCACGCGTGACAAGTTCAGCACATTCGTCGCCATCGCGCTCAAACGCAGTGCCTCAGCTTCGATGATACCCAGATACTCCTCCTGCTCCTGGGCGCTCAGATCCCCTTTTCGCAGAAGCTTGGCAAAGCCCGCGATGGAGACGATCGGCGTCTTGAACTCATGGGAGAAATTGTTGATAAAGTCAGACCGGAGCAACTCTGTGTTTTCCAGCTCAGCAGCCATTTTGTTGAAGCTGTCAGCGACCTCGCGGACGACCGGAAGCCTCCCGAGTTTCCCCCGATACTCCAGACGTGCCTGATAATCTCCGTCAGCCAGTCGGTTCATGGCATTGATGATCGCATTGAGCGGGCGCAGCGGGTATCTTCCGACAGTAGCACTCAGCACGGTGCCGATCACAATGCTGGCCAAACCGATAATGAAAATAAACGTGCCGGTACGCAGCGCTCCATTCCCTGTACGAAGCAAATCCATGTGAACCAGCAGGACAATGATCAGGCCGACAAACACCATCGTAATCAGCAAAAACACAAAAACCAGCCCTGTGAACAGCAGTGTCAGAGACAGACGCTGCTT
>JAZQCT010000003.1:0-11723 GCA_045546475.1 Oscillospiraceae bacterium | reverse complement strand
CGGAATGCGCCATGCGCCCTGTTTCGCTTTTTTCTTGTCGGCTGCATAGGCGATGAACGCAATCAGGCTCATCAAAGCGTAAACTCCCAGAACAATTGCTGCGCCGACCAGCAGCATTTGCGGTGTGTACGATACCACAGTCATCAAAATCCTCTCCTTTTCAGATCCTCTGCGATGCGCAGATAGAACTCCGCCATGTCCGAGATGGCATGCGCCTGTGCAGGCGTTCCCTTGGCAAAGGGACGGCGGCGGTAATCGGTTTCATCGGGGTGGGAAATGCCCCTGCCGCCCGTTCCGGTGTAAATTCCACGGAAATTCGTCCATTTCGCATTCTGCGGCGTGACCAGTCCATCGCTTTCGCCGTCAAACAGGAGATTGAGCAGATAGGGGACGGACATCACCGGATCGCTCCATGCATGCTCCATCAGAAAGGCGTAGCTCTGGTAGAAAACCCGTGGATCATCGGGATTGCGCCGGTTGAATCGGCGCATATAATCCGTTGTGAAGCAGCGGATACAGTCATAGGTGCGTGGATTATGGTCACCGAGGCATCGTCTGCCAAGATCCGTCACTGCGGAACCGAGGAAGATCAGATGCGGTATGCCTTTGAGCAGGCGGTCGATGGCAAGAGAGCCATTATGGGGCGTGGCGAGCGTTGTCACCGAAGCGATCACATCCCCCATGCCGAGTGTGGAAACGAGGTAGCGTGCCTCCAGTCCGCCCTTGGAATGGGCGATAATATTGATCTTCTCCGCTTCTGTTTCACGCAGGATCCGATGGATCACGGGGACGAGCTGTCTTGCGTTATAGAGGATGGTCGCATTGCCATCCTGACCGCCGAAATAAACCTGCGCACCGTGGCGGCGCAGCATTTTCGGGATTCTGCCCCAGTACGCATGGATGGGCAGGCGATCGTGGAAGCCCATGCCGTGCAGAAGCAGGATGGGATATCTGGTTTTGCAGCGGTGCATGGGTCACCTCCGGTTTTGGGCCGCTTTACCTTATTATTATAGCAAATTGCAGGGGATATGTCAATGGAACGAAAAAAACAAAAGCAGACTTGTCAAATGACAAATCTGCTTTTTTGGTGGGAGAGGACGGATTCGAAACATCGAAGCAAGTTGCAACAGATTTACAGTCTGCCCCCTTTGGCCACTCGGGAACTCTCCCATGCATAACTGGAGCTGGTGGACGGACTCGAACCCCCGACCTGCTGATTACAAATCAGCTGCTCTACCAACTGAGCTACACCAGCACTTCATGTTATGCTTGCTATTCAGTTTGTCGTTTTCAGCACTCTTGCCTGACGACTTGTTTATTATACCACATATTTTTCAGTTTGTCAAGCGTTTTCTGAAAAAAATATTTTTTCTAAAAAATCAATAAAAACAACGCAATATTGAGGATAAACACGTTTTCTGCACTTTGAACGCCGAAAAAATTTTTAAGATTGTGAAAAATGCACAACGCACTGAATCAAATTTGATATATTTTTTGTGCCTTGTCCCCGTCCTGAAAGTATTGACTTTTTAATGAAAAAAGGGTATCATAAAAATAATATCTTAATGGTATCACATGCTTTACGGAAAGGATGAATTGCAATGCAGATGAACGAAAACAAATTCTTGAAAGAGGGACTGACCTTTGATGACGTGCTGCTGATCCCGGCAAAGTCCGATATTACCCCCAATATGGTAAACCTGGGTACCAGACTTGCGGGCAATATCCGCCTGAATACACCCATCATGACCGCCGCAATGGACACCGTAACCGATTCCCGCATGGCGATCGCGATCGCAAGAGAGGGCGGTATCGGCATCATACATAAGAATATGTCCATTGAACAGCAGGCTGATGAAGTGGACAAGGTAAAGCGTTCTGAGAACGGCGTTATCGTAAATCCTTTCTCCCTGACTGAGGATAAGCTCGTTTCTGATGCGGATGAGCTGATGGGCAAGTTCAAGATCTCCGGCGTTCCGATTGTGGACGGCGCAGGCAAGCTCGTGGGTATCATCACCAACCGCGACATGCGCTTCATGACTGATTACAGTGCAAAGATCGGCGAGGTAATGACCAAGGACAACCTGATCACAGCTCCCGTCGGCACGACCATGGAACAGGCACAGGAGATCCTGCGCAAGCACAAGATCGAGAAGCTCCCGATCGTGGATGATAACGGCTACCTCAAGGGTCTGATCACCATCAAGGACATTGAGAAGGCAGTCAAGTTCCCGAACTCCGCAAGAGACGCACGCGGCAGACTGCTCTGCGGTGCCGGCATCGGCATGACTGCAAATATGATGGAGCGCGCAGAGGCTCTGATCAAGGCACAGGTTGACGTGCTGGTTCTCGACTCCGCACATGGTCACAGTGCAAACATCATCAACGCACTGAAGAAGATCAAGGCAGCATTCCCGGATATTCCGGTCATCGCAGGTAATATTGCAACTGCAGAGGCAGCAGAGGATCTGATCAAGGCTGGCGCAGACTGTCTGAAGGTCGGCATCGGACCCGGCTCCATCTGCACTACAAGAGTCGTTGCAGGTATCGGCGTACCGCAGATCACTGCTGTTTATGATGTGGCAAAGGTTGCAAAGAAGTATGATATTCCCGTGATCGCTGACGGCGGCATCAAGTACTCCGGCGACATCGTAAAGGCTCTGGCAGCCGGTGCGGATGTGGTAATGCTCGGCAGTCTGCTGGCTGGCTGTGAGGAGGCTCCTGGTGACACTGAGATCTACCAGGGCAGACAGTTCAAGGTATACCGCGGCATGGGCAGCCTGGGCGCAATGGCTTGCGGCTCCAAGGACAGATACTTCCAGGAGAACGCAAAGAAGCTCGTTCCCGAGGGCGTAGAGGGCAGAGTACCGTACAAGGGTGCTGTGGCTGATACCATCTTCCAGCTGATCGGCGGCATCCGTTCCGGTATGGGTTACTGCGGCTGTGAGACAATTCCGGAGCTGTGGGCAAAGGCACAGTTCGTCCGCATCACCGGTGCTGGTCTGAAGGAAAGCCATCCGCACGACATCTACATCACCAAGGAAGCCCCGAACTATTCCGCATCCTTCTGATTCCGATATACATAACATGTGAACCCCCGATCCCGGGGGTTCTTGTTTTTTCCGAAACCATATCCAATTTTTTGACAGGAACGTTGTTATATAAGTGAGATTATTAGGTCGTGTTGACACTAAGCCTAACACCGCATCTTTTCGGCAAAATTTCCCGCATCCTGCGTTGAAAAGGTTTGACAGGCGACAGCCTGCCTGCACCTTTTCGCCTTGTCTGCATGAAATTTCTGCTCGAAAATCTGCGTATTATTTTAGCGTCAACACTCCCTAATCCAGCAATAAAAAGTGAATGATGGATTCAAAAGGCGATAGCCCCCGCCTCCAATCCCCCTCCCTTTGGGAGGGGGCAGGGGGTGGGCAGTCTTGGGAAGCTCACCTCAGAAAAAACACATATATTTAATTGCTGAAGCAACAACACAAAGGAGACCTTCACTATGAAACAACGGATCCCTGCATTAGTTACTGCACTTACCCTTCTTCTGCCGCTTCCGCTGTCTGTCCGCGCCGCGGACTATACCGAAACGGACAGCGGCGGCGTGAGCTTCCAGCTCCGCGAGGGGCGTTTCCAGGGCTTCATCCTCATTACGGATGAAAGCGTGACGCAGGAGGCGATCGAAGAAGTCAAGGGCGTATATGAAGCCGCCCCGCTGGACGGCGATCTGTACAGGCAGCACGAATTTTCCGAAGAAATCGCGGCTTGCTACAGCGGCTACGGTGTCCATGTGCGCCTGTGGCTTGTGACGATCAAGCCCGCCTATATGGAGATCCTGCTTGAGTACGGACAGGATTTCAGTGTTCATATTGACGGCGCACTGGATGCCGTCTGGATGGATTATGCGGATTATGGCTATGGATACTGGAACGGCAGCTTTTCGACAGCCTTTCCCGCCGGCATAAGCCCGGATGCGCAGCAGCTTTCTCAGCAGCTTGCGGTCGAAGCCCGTGCCGCCGCCTTTCAGGAGGAATGGCATTCCGCCGTCACCGCCTGGGAGGAGAGCCTTGGGGAGAAGCGCATGTCGCCTGCCGCCTACAAGGCAGCCCGGCAGGCGGCAGGGCTTCTGACGGATCACGAGGCGGCACTTGCCGGCGAGACATATGCCGCCGAGATCCTGGCACTCTACAATGAATCGGAGGATGTGCAGTGCAGGCTGGATTTCACGATCGACTCCACAAAACGCAAGTGCGACGGTGCTTCGGTCTGGAAGGGGATCGGCGATTGGAATCTGGATCGCCGTGTGGATGCGCAGGACGCTGCCGAGGTGCTGAAATATGCCGCCGAGCAGGGTGTAGGGCAGGAAAAGCCCTATCTGGAGCAGCAGATCAATGCCGGCGACACCAACCGCGACAATATCCTCAACGCCTCCGATGCCAGCATGATCCTGCTCTATGCCGCCCGTGCCGGCAGCGGTGAGACCGTCAGCTGGGCTGAGCTGATACGGGGGAAGGAGTAATATCCGAACTATGGCAGACAAAATTGGATTCAAAAGGCGATAGCCTTTGGCGGGTGAAGGGCGACTCCCCACGGGGCGGGGGCAAATTAAAGTTATCTATTGTGATTAAGGAGATTAGCATAACATCCAAACATGAAACGATCCCTCGGACTGTAACACAGCATACAGTCCGAGGGATTCTTGCTATATCAGCTCTTTTTCCGCTTCTGTATCGTCTGCCGGATCTTCTCGCGGCGTTCGCGGGCGCGCTGCTCGCGTTCCTGCTCGCGGCGAAGCTCATCCAGCTCCTCCGTCGTTTCTTCATGGAGCAGACTGCCTGTGAAGGGTTCGTCCTTCTCGGCAAAGTCCTCAAAATCCTCCTCCGGCGGGATGTCGAACTGCTCCTCCAGATGCTTGGCACGCAGACGATCCTCCGACCATTCGCTGATGATCTCATAGATGAACGCGAACATCGGCTGACCGATCACAAAGCCCGGAATGCCGAACAGACTGCTGCCCAGCAGGCAGGCGAAGATCGACCAGAACGGACGCAGACCAATGGAGTCGCCCACGATATGCGGATCGAGGTAGTTGCAGTCAAACTGCTGGAGTACCAGAATCCACAGCAGATAGGGAATCACCATCGAGGGATTGTCAAAGAGTACCAGCACGCCCGTGATGAATGCACCCACGAACGGACCGAAGAACGGTACCACATTCGTCACGCCCACGATCACCGAGAGCAGTACCGGATACGGAAATTCCAGGAACGGCAGCATGTTCAGGAGTGTCAGCACCACAAAGCAGATCAGACCGATGATCAGGGAGTCCAGCATCTTGCCGCGGATCGCACCGCTGAATTTCCTGTTGCCCTGTCCAAGTACACGGCGCAGTCTTGCAGCGGTCTGAGTCGGGAAAATACTATAGGTCATTTGCTTTACCTGCCGCAGCAGACGATCCTTGTCAATGGTGATGTACACCGACAGAATCAGACCGATGAGAAGATTGTACAGCACGTTGAAAACGCCCTTGACACCGGTATATACATAGCCGAACATCGTCTCCGCCTGTGACAGCAGATCGGACATCAGCCAGTCTTCCAGATACACAAGTCCGTCGATCAACTTCTGATTGGCAAATGCACCGAATGCGGTGTTGTTGTCGAAAAAGCTCCTCGACTGCAGCTGATTCATCAGGTCGTCAATCTGTTCCGGCATTTCCGTCACAATGCCCCTGACGCTCGATGTGATATGTGGCACGATCAGCCACAGAAGCAGCGCAATAAAGCCAATGGCGGAGAATAATGTCAGAAACGCTGCAATCACACGGGAGGTTTTTGCCGTCGTTTCCGAAACACCTTTCTTTTCGGAAAGAATCCCCTTGACCGTCTTTTCATAGAAAAGCGCAACAGGATCGAGCAGATAGGCAATGACGAGACCGCAGAAGATCGGTCCGAGACCGCTGAGTACTGACCCGAAAAAAGATGAGATCTGCCCTAAATACTGAATAATATAGAAGAACAGGATCGCTGCGGCGATTGTCAGGAATGTCCAGATGGATTTTCTGGCATGGGACTGCCAGTCCTCATTGCTTGGCGGGATAAATGGTTCAGGCACGTTGTTTCTCCTTTCTGTTACTGCACAGCAGCATTCTGCACAGCGGCATCATACTGCATTTCCTGTGCATTGATCGGGGTTTGGGCGGCGGCAGGATGCAGATGGACAAAGGTTCCGTCCGGCTGTCCGCTGCGGGCTTTCACATTGTCATGCAGACAGAGCTGTACCATATCGAACACCTGCGTCTTCAGCTGTTCATCCAGGATCGGTGCAGCCACCTCCACACGATGGATGGTATTGCGGGTCATGAAGTCCGCCGAGCTGATATAGAGCTTCCGGCGTTCCGGTGTTCCTGCAATATAAATGCGGCTGTGCTCCAGGTATCTGCCCACGATGCTGACAATGCGGATATTTTCCGTATATCCCTCCACACCGGGCTTCAGACAGCAGATGCCGCGCACCACAAGCTCGATCTTTACGCCCGCCTGGGATGCCTCTGAGAGCTTGTCCATCACGACACGATCGGAGATGGAGTTCACCTTTGCGGCAAAATACGCCGGCTCCCCGTTTTGTGCATGTTCGATCTCCTCGTCAAGCATTTCCAGCAGTCTGCTGCGCAGGCAGAGGGGGGCGACGAGCAGTGCTCTGGTCTCCTCCACGAGGGAATCCGTCGAGAGTGCGTCAAAGACATGCCGTGCATCCTCCGCAATGTCGGGGTTTGCCGTCATGAGGGACAGGTCGGTGTACAGGCGTGAGGTCTTTTCGTTGTAGTTGCCCGTGCCGATCTGCACGAAATTCTGAATGCCGTCCTCCGTTCTGCGGGAGATCAGCAGGAGCTTGGAATGCACCTTCATGTTGTGCGGTCCGTAGATGACCGTACATCCGGCATCCATCAGGCGTTCTGCCCAGTGGATGTTGTTTTCCTCGTCGAACCGCGCACGCAGCTCGACCATGACCAGCACCTCTTTGCCGTTCTCCGCCGCCTGGCAGAGCGACTCGATCACGCGGCTGTTGGAGGCAAGACGATAGAGGGTGATCCGGATAGAAACTACATCCGGATCCAGTGCCGCCTCATGCAGGAGCCGCAGGAAGGGGGTAATGGTCTCATAGGGATAGGACAGCAGAATGTCACGCTCTGCGATCTGAGACAGCATATCCTGTCGTGTGGAAATATCCGGGCGGTTCTGCGGCTTGTGCGGCGCAAAGCGCAGGGCGGGATCTGCGTTGAAGTCGCCCAGCTTGTACACGAAGGACAGATCCAGCGGTGTTTCCTCAAAGAACAGGAACTTCTTCTTCAGATGCAGACGGCTGAGCAGGTACTCCATCGCGTCCGCATCCAGGCTGGAATTCATCTGCAGGCGCACCACCTCGCGCTTTTTGCGCTTCAGGAGGAGGGCTTCCATCGTATCACGGAAATCATTTTCCTCGTCCGCCGCCGCACTGCCGAAGCGGATGTCCGCGTTTCTCGTGACACGCATCACAGCGGCATCCAGCACCTTATAGTTCTTGAAGGCTGCCGGCGCAAAGTGCAGGAGCAGATCCTCCAGCAGAATGAACCTGCCGTTTTTGTTCAGCCGGATCACACGGTCATGGAAGCCGGCGGACGGAATCACACCGAGCTTGATGCCGGATTTCGACTGCAAATGCACCACAATGTAGATCTCCTTATTGCGCAGGAACGGGAAGGGCTGCCGCTTGTCAATGATGACGGGGGAGAGGAGCGGCTTGATCTCGCGCTTGAAGTAAAGCTCCAGAAATGCGCGTTCCTCCGCAGAGGTATCCGAGAAGCTGACATGCTCGATGCCGTGGGGGCGCAGCTGTTCCATTGTACGGAAGTAAGCAGCGTCCTTGCGCGGCAGGAGCGCGGTGATCTCCTGCAGCATGGCATTCAGCTGCTGCTTGGGAGTCATGCCGGTGCGGGAATCCTTCTTTTTGGGCATGTCCTGCATCCGGTCGAGCATCGTACCAACGCGCACCATGACAAATTCGTCAAGATTGCTCTGGTAGATCGCGGAAAAGCTGAGCTGCTCCAAAAGCGGCACAGCGGGGTCTTCGGCTTCCTCAAGAACGCGGGTATTGAACCTGATCCAGGAAAGCTCACGGTTTTCATAATAGGGCTTCGGCATAAACACCGACCTCCGGTCTGGATATATTTGTATTCTGTCTGCAACAGAAAATACTTCTCCATTACACATTATATCACAAATTTTTATAAAATGGAATAGCTTTTCAGTAAATTTTACTTGATTTTCACACAGCAGTGCATTGAAATACCCGAGCACACCGCTTTGAAACAAAGCATTAGTTTGTAAATATAAAGTCCGAACATATAAATTTAAACTAAAACTTTAAAAATAGTATTGACAAACGGAAAATTCTGTGGTATACTGTAATTGTAATATATTACAGCACATCCGAATCAAACAAAAATTATGGAGGGAAATGACATGAAAAACAATCTGAACAAACTGAGCAAGGGACTCATCGTGACACGCATTCTGCTGCTGGGATTCATCCTGCTGACCTGCTGGATCACGGGTTTGACCACTTACAAGCTGATGCATTATGCCGGAATGGACGAGTCGGCATTTACAATCGCACAGCTGGAAAACTACAACGGCACGGAAAGCACATGGCTGATGCTCGACGGGGAACGTCACGTCCCCATTGATGCTTACGACTATACAACACGACCGGACGGCAAGACTGTGTACAAAGAGCATCTGATGATCGATCAGGGCGTGGAGCTGGGAAAAGACGTGATCATTCTGGCAATTCTGGTACTGCTCTTTGTGATGTCCTGCGGCTACAGCAAGGGAAAATCCCCGTTCAATATGCGTTCCGTGATTTTCCTGCGCATCATCGCCGTTCTGACGCTGTGTCTGGCACTTGTTCCGGAGTGGATCGGCACCAATATCCGTGCTTCGCTGACCGGCAGTGCAGCGACACAAATTGACACAGTGGAATTCTACATGATGGCTCTTGCGCTGGCAGTGGGCATGATCGCAGAGATCTTCCGTTATGGTATTGCCGTGCAGGAAGATTCCGATTCGATCGCATAAGGAGGGCTGTTTATGGCAATTATCATCCGACTTGACCGCATGATGGCGGACAGGAAGATCTCCGTCAATGAGCTTGCCGAACGGCTGGACATGTCCAATGTGAACGTATCCAACCTCAAAACGGGCAAAATGAAAGGCATCCGGTTTGAAACCCTGAATGCCATCTGTGATGTCCTCGACTGCCAGCCGGGGGATCTGCTGGAATTTGTGCGGGATGAAGAATAAACAAACAGGGCTGCTGCACATTATGCTGTGCAGCAGCCCGTCTCTTTCCCTATATCAATTCCCCATGCGTCTCATAATGACACACCTGCCGGATGGCGTTCTGTTCATCCACCAGCACCACATTCGGGCGGAGCTGTGCGGCTTCTTCGGGTGTCACCTGTGCATATGCCATCAGGATCACCTTGTCACCCGTCTGCGCCTGCCGTGCCGCCGCGCCGTTCAGGCAGATCACACCGCTGCCGCGCTCGCCGGCAATGGTATAGGTCGTGAAGCGGTTCCCGTTGTCCACATTCACCACCTGCACCTCCTCATATTCCAGGATCCCCGCAGCCTCCAGCAGATCGGCATCCACCGTGATGCTGCCCACATAATGCAGCTCTGCCTGCGTTACTACAGCACGGTGGATCTTGCCCTTGAGCATTCTCAGCAGCATCCTGCACCTCCTGCTTCCATCATGAAGTTGTCGATCAGGCGCGTTTTGCCGATGTACACCGCCATTGCCGCCAGGAACGGACGGTCAAGCGTTTCGATCTGCTGCATGGTCAGAAGATCCACGACCTTCACATAGTCGATCCTTGCCAGCGGTTCTGCTTCGATCACAGCAGTCATTGCCTGTACCAGCTTCTGTGCGTCGGTCTCGCCCTGTTCTGCCAGTTTTCTGCCGTGTGCAATGCTCCGGCTCAGGACGAGTGCCGCCTGTCGTTCCTCAGGAGAAAGATAGGTATTGCGGGAGCTTTTCGCAAGTCCGTCCTCCTCGCGGACGATGGGACAGCCGATGATCTCCAGATCCATGTTCAGATCACGCACCATTCTCTTGATGACCGCAAGCTGCTGGGCATCCTTTTCCCCGAAGTAGGCGCGGTCGGGCTGTACGATGTGGAACAGTTTGGAAACCACAGTGCAGACACCCCGGAAATGCACCGGTCTGCTCAGTCCGCAAAGCTCCTGCGTCAGCACGTCCATATCCACATAGCTGCAAAAGCCCTCCGGATACATTTCAGCCGGCTCCGGATGGAAGATCAGATCCGTCCCCGCACCCTCGCAGAGTGCCGCGTCACGCTCCAGGTCGCGCGGATAGCTTGCAAGATCCTCATTGGGGCCGAACTGTGTGGGATTGACAAAAATGCTGACTGCCACGCGGTCATTTTCTTTGCGCGCGCGTTCGATCAGGCTCAGATGCCCCTCGTGGAGATAGCCCATGGTCGGCACGAAGCCAACCGTCAGCCCCTCCTGCTTCCACTTCTTCACCTGTGCGCGGACTTCCGCAATCGTTTCTACGATCTTCATGATAAAACCTCCTGTTTCAGCTGTGTCATAACCTCATCGGGGATGGAAAAGCTGTGTTCCTCCGCCGGAAAGTGCTCCGTCTGTATTTCTTCCTGATAGAGTGCAAACGCGTCCCGCATCAGTGTGCCCGCATCCGCAAAGCGGCGGACGAATTTCGGTGTATAGTCGGAGAACATGCCGAGCATGTCCTGATAGACAAGCACCTGTCCGTCACAGCCCGCCCCGGCACCGATGCCGATGGTCGGAATAGTGAGCTTCTGCGAGATCAGCGCGGCAAGCTTTGCGGGTACGCACTCGAATACCACTGCAAATGCCCCTGCCTCCTGTACTGCCAGTGCATCGGCGAGGAGCGTCCGCGCCGCTTCCAGTGTTTTTGCCTGCACTCTGAAGCCGCCGAGCGTATTGACCGACTGCGGGGTCATGCCGAGGTGTGCGACAACGGGAATGGAGGCATCCACGATGGCGCGGATGCGGTCGCAGACTTTCTGTCCGCCTTCGAGCTTCACAGCTCCTGCGCGCCCCTCTTTCATGAGCCTGCCGGCATTGACCACAGCGTCATATACCGAGGTCTGGTAGGACATAAAGGGCATATCCGTCACAACAAGGGCGTTTTTTGCACCTCTTGCAACGGCGGCAGAGTGGTGGAGCATATCCTCCATCGTGACGGAAATCGTATCCTCATAGCCGAGGATCACATTGCCCAGCGAATCCCCGACCAGCAGCATATCTATGCCGGCTTCGTCCATCAGCTTCGCCGTGGAATAGTCATAGCAGGTGAGCATGGCGATCTTTTCACCGCGTGCTTTTTTTGCCTGCAGCGTCTGTACTGTCTGTTTCATTCTGAATCCTCCTCAGCAAATCAATGTCAACAACTTCAGCAGGGGGAAGGGGACGAAGTCCCCAAGCAGGGTTCCAAGGGAAGTCGGATCGTAGCCATGTCGTTCTGTGAGCCAAGGAGTTGTAGCTAAGTGTTGTCTTCCTAAGACCGCTTGGCCTCCGACTTCTGTTTCATTCTGAATCCTCCTCAGCAAATCAATGTCAACAACTTCAGCAGGGGGAAGGGGACGAAGTCCCCAAGCAGGGTTCCAAGGG
>JAZQCT010000002.1:0-14484 GCA_045546475.1 Oscillospiraceae bacterium | reverse complement strand
CAGATTTTCGAGCAGAAATTTCATGCAGACAAGGCGAAAAGGTGCAGGCAGGCTGTCGCCTGTCAAACCTTTTCAACGCAGGATGCGTGAAATTTTGCCGAAAAGATGCGTTGTTAGGCTTAGTGTCAACACGACCTAATTGTACAGGGCTGTCGAAAAATTAAAAATCAAATGCGGAGCGCCGGCTCCGCAAAAGGGGTTCGGGGACGAAGTCCCCGAAAAATAGCCCCTCCCCGAGGGGAGGGGCTGGGGTGGGGCAGCCTTGGGGTGTCAACCCCAGAAAAAAGACTTTTTTGACAAGCTGAGGGCTGCTGCACCAATCGTGCAGCAGCCCTGTGTTCATTATTCTGTAAAATCCTCATCACCGTAGGAGATGAATGCACCGCCTGTACTGAGCAAATGGCAGAACTCCATTTTGAGGTATTCTCCCTCCTGCAGTGTGATCGTTTCCGTTTCGCCGAGCGGGATATGCAGATCCGGATGGATCTGTTCAAGCACTGTCATCGGGTCGGTACCGACCATGCAGGAAGCTGAGTATTGCTCGTGGCAGCTTCTGACGGAATAGGTACCAGCCGGAATATCCCTGCCGACGCAGAATATGCCCGGCTCTGAAAAGGGATCAAGCCGGCTTTCTTCATCCGCGCTGTACATGACTGCGTGTAACAGCTCTACAAACTGCCCTTCTTCCACCCGGAGGATCGCGTTGTTTTGTACCCAGCCGCCGAAGGCGCGGTCATTATCATCGAGACTGCTGTCATTGAATACGCTTATATGGAAGCTTGCACCGATCTCCGATTCCAGTGCGCCGTCCGGCATGACCACATATTCTCCTGCCGGAATATCCGCACCTACCGCATACAGCCCATCGATCCAGACCTCTTGCACGGGCGGCTCCGTGGGAGCAGGGCGCGTCTGTGCTTCCAGATGCTGCTGTGTTTCTTCCGGTTCTGCGGAGCTTTCATAGTCCTGTTCAAACAGATTTGCTTCAAGCTTCCGAACGAGAGCGGGGAAAAAGAGTTCATTTGCCATAAAGAGCAGCACAGCGAGAAAAAGCAGGACACCGAGCACGATCGAAATAATGAAAAACGCGTAGTTTTCCTCCGGCATTCCGCATTTCGGACAGCGATCCCCCTCGTTCCACTCTTCCCGGCAGTGTCTGCAATAATGCTTTGCCATATTGTCTCCTATCTGGAAAACCGGATCTCCATCAGATCCAGCATCCCCTCACCCGCAAACCGCAGATAGAGTGCGTGTGTGCCGTTCTCCACAGAAAGCGGTATCTCCAGCTCCGTCCATACTTCACAGGCACTGACCGCAACGCTGCCCGCTGCCGTGCCGTCCATTTCCGTGTATGCCGAAAGCACACCCTTTGCATTACCGCGCAGTGTGACATGCAGAGCTGTGACATCCTGAAAATCAAAATACTTCCAGCCCATGAGCGTGCCGTCTGCGATCTCCGCAATGAATCGTTCCTCACCGGCATGATTTACATTCGGAAAGCTCGTTTCATAGATGGAGTTTGACCCGTGCGGCATATGTCCGTTCGTGATATTGCAGGCGATGACTGCCGGATAGGTTCCCTCTGCCTTCAGCGGCGTTCCGTTCAGACCGCAGGAGGTGATCTCTGCCTGCGGAATGCTGCCATCCTCCAGAATGGTGATCTTCTCCGCACATGCCTGACGGCTGTAGTCGGATTTGTGGGTGAGACGATGATAGAACACATACCATTCGCCATTGATATTCTCAATACTGCCGTGGGTAGTGCCCGTCATATTCAGGCGGTCAGCTTCCGTTCTGCCGTTTAAGCCCACATCGCCGTTGGAGACGATCGTGCCGCCGAAGACAAAATCCCTGTCGGGATACTTGCTTGTTGCATAGCAAAGCTCGTGGTTCTGCTGGGAGGAATAGACGAAATAGTAGGTGTCCCCGATCTTCCGCATGGAGCTTGCCTCGAAGAACGGGTGTTCCTCAAAGCTTGTGCCTTTCACCCGATAGGGGATGATGTGGCAGGGTTCGCCGACAACTGTCAGCATATCATCGCCGACAACTGCCATGACTGCACCCATCACGCTGTCCGGCGTGCCGAGGATCTCCTCACGGGATTTGTCGAACATCTGCATTTCGTTCCGGATCTGTGCTTCGTTTTCGGTGAAGCCATCTTCTTCCTCATACGGATACTGCGTGCCGTAATAAATGCGGATCGTGCCGTTGTCGTTGATGACACCGGGATCGAAGCAGACGTACTTTTTCATCAGTGAGCCGTCCTGCCAGCGGACATGTCCGTGGAATTCATACTTTCCGCCGGGGGTATCGCAGACAGCCACGCTGATCGGTCCGTGATAGCCGCCCACGCCGTAATTGCCGGAGAGACAGTAGTAGAGATAATATCTGCCGTCATTGCCCCGCACCACATCGGGAGCGTACATGTGGGGGCGATCCTCGCTGTACAGGGGATCCTGCTTTGCGCTGTAGATCACGCCCTCATACCGCCAGTCGGAAAGATCGTCCACCGGTGCGGAATAGGTCACATAATCGAGCATGCAGAATGTCCAGCCGCCCTCCATATCATGCGAGCCGAACAGATAGACCCTGTCCCCGAACACATGCGGTTCACCGTCCGGAATGCATTCATGCAGGGGCAGGAATGGATTGTAGACTTGTTGTTTCATAATGGATGTTCCTTTCTGTGAATGTTGCTGTTATTCAGCGGATTCCTCCGCTTCCATTTCGAGATAAGATTGATGGTCACGTTCTTTCTGCTCTGCGATCTCCGCATCCGTCATATTCACGCCGACAGCAAGACCCCAGTCATCGACATAGAGTGTGATCCGGTCGCCGTCCGAGAGCATGAGCATATTGAACGTGCCGTTCGTGCCGTCCTCAGCATTGTACACGTCCAGAAAGAAGCCGTCCTGCAATTCCTCCGGCGTATAGCTTCCGAATGAAACGGCGATGTCCTCGCCGGCTTCCAGCGTTTCCTTGAGTATGTTATGCAGATCGGATTTGTCCGATTCGGGGGATACCTGAATTTCGGAAATACCGGCTTCTGTGAGATTCCGGACTGTTATCGTGATCTCCTCACCGCCGCAGGCAGTGCAGGAGAGGGAAAGTGCAATTGCGCCGAGGAGGGCGAGTTTACGTTTACTATTCATGAGGTTCCTCCGATCCGATATGCATTTCGTAAAGGCATTCCTGCCGTATTTCCTCCGAACTGCGGTTCTTTCGTCCTGATGTGATGCTGACAAGCACCATGCCGATCTTTTCCATCACGCGGCGGGATGCTGTGTTTTCGCTGTCACAGTGGGCGATCAACCGCTTGATGCCAAGCCGACCGGCAAGTTGTACCAGAGCTTTCGCCGCCTCCGCTGCATAGCCCTGTCCCCAGTACCGCCGATCCAGGATCCACCCAAGCTCACCATTCTGCTCCGGCAGCAGATCCAGACTGACATTGCCGATGAGTATGCCATCCATCATGACTGCAAATTCATAGATGAGCTGGTTTTCTGACTGCCACTGCATTTCCCGTTCTCTGAGATACTGCATGGAATCCGCTTCATCTGCCATCGGCATGAACAGCATCATCCGGGTGTTGTCCGGATCGGATGCATATCTGTGAAATCCCGCAAAATCCCTCGTTCCAAGCGGCTGAAGCGTCAGGCGTTCTGTTTGTATCGTCATACTATACCTCTTTAATAGCTATTATTGCATTCCCAGAAGCTTCCGGATCTCATCGCTGACAGGATATTCACGTTCCTCCGGCAGATGCAGATCTTTTCCGGCATCACGCCGGAGCTTCCATGCTTTCACCTGTGCGGTGATGTCCGTCACGCCGCAGATCCAGTCCTGCACATAATGCTGTACCATCCCTCCACGCAGTCCGAGCTGGATGGCTCTGCGGGGAAGGGGAATGCCGAACGAATCACGGTCGGGATCCCACTGGCAGATGATTTCCGCCGCATTCCGGCGTTCCTGCCATTGTGCCTGCGTGCCGTAGACTTCCTCATGAAACGATGAAAGAACAGCATTCCGAAGAATCGTATCAAACCCCTCACGGGTCAAATCAATCGCAAGGACGCATTCCTGATTGCTGTCCTTTTCTGCCCATCCGCAGCGGTACATCATCCACAGAAAGGAGGGCTTGATCCATGTCATGCGGTGCATTCCGAATCGGCTCCCGAATGTTCCGAGCCTTACAGCTTCCTCCGCAATATGGCGATTGTACGCCTGATAGACACGGATCGTATCGTCCGTGTAGGAAGCGAGAATTCTGCGGGGCTGAACCTGATCCATGTTATTCCTCCGTTTCGGCAGCTTCTTCCAGCCACTCCGTCATCGCTTCCGGAGGGTTGAGCCGCTTTGCTCTCATGGTATTGGTGTAATCCGGCGGCATGATCTCTGCATTGATAAAGACTTGCTTCCGATCCGCGCCAGTTCCGAAGAGACCTTTCTTATCAAGTTGCTTCATCGCTTTTTCCATGGATGAAAGGAGTTTTTTCATTGCCTTATCGAATGCACGGTCATCCAGCTCGAAAATATCCCATTCTTCCATGTAGTCATCCACTTCTGTGAAATATTCTTCTCCATAGGCACAGTATGGGGAATCTGCATAGGACCACTTGAAATCCAGCCTTGCGTCTTCATCATCCGCACAGTCGTTTTCTGCAAGAATACGATCCAGTGCTTCTTCGGAAATTGCCGAAATAAAGGGGGAATTTCCCTCCATTGTAACCAGTGTGCAGTAATAGAAATGCTCCGGGTGCGCTGTAAAGAGTGCAGTGAATGCCTTTTCTGCTGCTTCTGCAAGCAGTTCTGTTAATTTATCATGATGAAACATAGCAATTTTCCTTTCCAATATCATTTGCTGTTGTATTCACAGCGGCATTATACTTCAAGCATACCACATTTCCCACGCAATGTCAACAATTTAAAGAAATCGGTTTCAAAAGGCGGTAGCCTTTGGCGGAAGCGGCGACTCCCCACGGGGTGGGGCAATTTAGGTAAGCCCCGATAAAGAAAAACTGATTTGCGTGTTTTTGCTCCAAAGTACTTGCATTCTCCAGTGTTTTGTGCTATAATAGAAAAGATATTATGACTTTGAAAGGACTTGAAATTATGTCAGATAAAAATACAGCCTCCGAGGGAAAGAAGAAGCCCTTTGAAATTCCCCGCCCTGAATTTCCCAAGCGTGCAGTTGTGACCGCAGGTATGCCCTACGGCAATAAGGAACTGCATTTCGGACATGTGGGCGGTATGATGGTGTTTGCGGATACCTATGCAAGATTCCTGCGTGACCGTATCGGCAAGGAAAATGTCGTATTCGTCAGCGGTACCGACTGCTACGGTTCTCCCATTGCAGAGGGCTGGCGCAAGAAGGTTGCAGACGGCGAATTTGAAGGTTCTCTGGTGGATTTCGTCACCAGAAACCACGAAAAGCAGAAGGCAACCCTCAAGGATTATGCCATCTCTCCGAATCTCTTTGCTGCTTCCGGCATCGGCCGTTCCAAGGAGATCCATGCGGAATATACTCTTGAATTTCTGAATGCCCTGTATGAAAAGGGACAGCTCGAAAAGATCACCACCATGCAGTTCTTCGATGAAAAGGCAGGCGTATTCCTCAACGGCAGACAGGTCGTTGGCAAATGCCCTGTGGAAGGCTGCTGCTCTGAGAAGGGCTATGCGGATGAATGCGACCTCGGACACCAGTACATGCCCGAAAATCTGCTCAATCCCGTCAGCACACTCACCGGTGAAACACCCGTGATGAAGCCCGTTGTCAATTGGTACTTCAAGCTCCGCGATTATGAGAAGCTCCTGCAGGACTGGGTCGCTGTGATGCAGAAGGACAAGTCCATCCGTCCGGTCGTGCATAAGACCATTTCTGAATTTCTGAAGCCGCCGGTGATCTATATCAAGCGTGAATTTGAGGAAACTTATTTCTCCCTCAAGGATTCCATGCCGGCGCATAATTATCTGGAGGAAAAGAAAAAGCCTTCCTTCACCATTGAATTTACCAATCTGCCCGACTGCGACGAAGCCTGCCGCATTCTCACACAGAACGGCATCCGCTACCGTACCGGCAAGACCCTCGTTCCGTTCCGTCTGACCGGCAATATCGAATGGGGCGTACCTGCACCGAAATTTGAAGCGGACGGCGAAGATCTGACCGTATGGGTATGGCCCGAATCCCTCTGGGCACCGATCTCCTTTACCAAGACTTATCTTGAAGAACAGGGCGCGGATGCGGACGCATGGAAGTCCTACTGGTGCAGCAAGGAATCCAAGGTATACCAGTTCATCGGACAGGATAATATCTACTTCTACGGCATCGCAGAGCCGGCGATGTGGATCGCACAGCAGGCAGCGGCGGAAAAGACTGCCGACCCGGCGGACGGTGAGCTTCAGCTGCCGACCATCGTGGCAAATCACCACATCCTCTTCCTCGACAAGAAGGCATCCAGCTCCGGTGCTGTCAAGCCCCCGATGGCGGATGATCTCCTGAATCACTACACCCCCGAACAGCTGCGTATGCACTGGCTGGGTCTGGGTCTGGGACAGCGTTCTGTCAGCTTCATGCCCAAGCCCTACAATCCGGATGCAAAGCCGGAGGATGCAGATCCTGTTGTCAAGGACGGTCTGCTTCTGTCCAATGTTTACAACCGCATGATCCGTACTGCATTCTACACCACACAGAAGGAATTTGACGGTATTCTGCCGGATGTGCAGCCGGAAGAAAAATTCCTTGCGGAAGCGAAAAAGGCAGTTCTGGAATATGAGCGTCACATGTCCAAGTTCGCATTCCACCAGTGTACCTATGTACTCGACAGCTATATCAGAAACGGCAGCAAGTACATGGCAAAGGCACTGAACAACGAGAGCGCGTCCCCCGAGGAACGCAAACAGGCACTTGCAAACCTGTTCTATATGATCCGCATCACCGGCATTCTGCTCCATCCGATGGCTCCCATCGGTACGGAAAAGCTGCAGGAATATCTGCAGGTGGATGACAGAATCTGGAGCTGGGAAACCATCCTTGAACCGATCAATTACTTTGTCGGTGAGAATCACCAGCTGAAGTTCCTGCCGCCGAGAACCGACTTCTTCACACGTCATGAGAGCCAGTTCGCAGCGGGTACGGAGGAATAACACCGATCCCCAAAGCCGCCGCATTTCATACATGCGGCGGCTTCAGTCTGTCGAAAAAACCTTATCAGATTCAAAGGACGGAGTCCTTTGGCGGGTTTGAGGGTACGCAGTACCTTCGCAATATAGCCCCTCCCTCTCTGGGGGAGGGGATGGGGCAGTTTGGGTGTGCTGACCCCAAAATAAAGTATCTATATTTAATTGCCGGAGTAATAATTGCCGCAGCAACAATATTATAGCATAAAACCATCGCGGAAGCAATGGATTCTGTACAAAACGCCGAAATTCCAAGGGACGAAAAAAACATGAAAAAACATGAAAAAACACCTTGACAAAACCGCCGAAATATAGTATAATAACGATTGTATGGTCATAAGCAGAGTAACCGCCTGCGGATGACCCGTTCAGCTGTCCTGCAAAACCGATGAGGGATCCCCGTTCCTTGCCATCCGCAGTACACGGTGAATGGAATACCTAAAATGAAAACGGAGGAATTGATTATGTCTACAACCATGCCTAAGGCTGGCGAAGTCAGCCGTAACTGGTATATTTTAGATGCAGCGGACAAGCCGCTCGGCCGCGTAGCTGCAAAGGCTGCACATCTTCTGAGAGGCAAGCACAAGCCCACATTCGTACCGCACGTTGACTGCGGCGATCATGTTATCATCATCAACTGCGAGAAGGCTATTCTGACCGGCAAGAAGCTGGAGCAGAAGAAGTACTACTGGCACACCGGCTGGATCGGCGGTCTGAAGGAAGTATCCTACAAGAAGCTGATGGCTGAGAGACCGGAGAAGGCAATGACAATTGCAGTTACAGGTATGATCCCCCACACAGCACAGGGCAGCGCACAGCTGAAGCGTCTGCGTACCTTCAAGGGTGCAGAGCACAACCATGCAGCACAGAAGCCCGAAGTTGTTGAATTTTAATCAAGGAGGCAGCACGATATGTACGAACCTAAGGTAGCATACCACTATGGTACAGGCAGAAGAAAGCATTCCGTATCCAGAGTAAGACTCGTTCCGGGTACTGGCAATATCACAATCAACGGCAGAAGCATCGACGATTACTTCGGTCTTGAGACTCTGAAGCTCATCGTTCGTCAGCCTCTGGCACTGACAGATACAATGGAAAAGTTTGACGTTGTATGCACAGTTGAGGGCGGTGGCGTTACCGGTCAGGCTGGTGCGATCCGTCACGGCATTTCCCGCGCACTGCTCCAGTTCGACGCTGAGCTGCGTCCGGCTCTGAAGGCTGCTGGTTTCCTGACCCGCGACCCCAGAATGAAGGAAAGAAAGAAGTACGGTCTCAAGGCTGCTCGTCGCGCACCGCAGTTCTCCAAGAGATAAGTACCCTCCGTTTTACAGCGTATTTACGCAGTTTTTCGGAACCCTACAACATTGTTTTCAAAGCCTCCCTGTTCATGCAGGGAGGCTTTTCATCATTTGGCAAATTTATCATATACCATCAATACAAATAACGCGGCAGTGATCGGCATTACCAGAAAATACACATTCACATAGAAGAGGGTAATGCTCACCTCCCTGAACGTCTGCAGAAAGAAGCCGGTTAGTATCACAACGGGATGCACAGCAAGATAGAACAGGTACAGCCAATTGAACCAGTATGCCAATGTGAAGCACCTGGGGTGCAGGATGATGCACCTGTCGTTGTTTTTATAGACAGCAAAAACCAGCCATTGGAGCAGCTGCCGAAACAGGGGACGCTTATCGTATTCTGCGGGAATTGATTTTCCGCGCCTCCTTTTTTTGCGGCGCGGAACGGACTTCCTGGAAATGATCCTGCTAAGCAGAAATACCCTGAAAAACAGAAGATATACTGTCACGCCAATGAAAAAGTACAGAAAAATACTCGCGCCGAATGATACATTCGATTTGTTTTCGGCGATATTTCTTATGATTTGTTCAAAAATGGAACTCATCTCCATTCATTCCGCGTAGAAGAGGGCAGCTGTAAGCGGGAATGCTTTCAAGGTAAAATTTCAGTCAGGATTCCCATGCCCCTTTTAACTGGTAAGCATTTCATAGGTGACACCATATTTTTCAGCAATGTCCCTTGCATAGGACAGTCCTTCCGGATGAGCGATCTCAACTTTAAAGGAACGCTTGCCGCCGTCATTCTTCATGATAAGCGAGGATGCCTTGATACTGCTGTTTTCTCTGTTGATCTCATCTACATCCGCTGCGAGCTTGTGCATGTGTGTATTATAAATGGTCCTTACCTGTTTTTTCAGAAGTGCCCGTACAGAATCCTTTGCAATATAGTACCCCTCTTCAAATGACGTGGTTGAAAAGGTTTCATTGAGCAGGAGCAGACTATCTTTCGTACAGCTGAAGTAGATCTCCTTGAAGCGCACACATTCTTCGCCGAGTCTTCCGAGATCCATTGTTTTGTCCTCGTCTGCAGGGAAGTGCGTGTAGATGCAGTCAACAGGTCTGTAACCAAAGGCGGATGCCGGTACATAGATACCGCCCTGTGCAAGCACGAACAGAAGCCCGACAGCCTGTGTGATGGTTGTTTTTCCGCCGCGATTTGCACCAGTGAGAATGTATATTGCATGTTCGCTGTCAAACTTCAGATCATTGTAAACGATCTCGTTTGTATTTTCCATGCTGATCGCAAGCTTGAGATTGTAGAGATCCTTTGCATCCATGGAAACAGCATCGTTTTCCATAAGCTGTGCCTCACAGAATCTGAACCCTCGTTCCATATTTGTGCTGATAAATTCTGCAAATCTGATGTAATACACAAATTCCGGAATGATGTGCGAAATATTCACAATGGCAATGCTTGCATATCTGGTAAGGGTATCGCGAAGTTTCTTCACAAGGGAATCAAGCATTTTATTCAGCATCTTGTCAAGATAAAATGTAGAATGCCCTGCCCCGTCATCTTCAGGGATATTTACGATCGTGGAGATCATGCGGTTTTCAATATACGGTGCGCTCTGTGCAAGAGAAATACCTGCAGTCTTTTCTATCAATGAATAGAGCTTACTGTCATGCTGCTTTTCGATCTGATGATAATGCATATCACCGTCCCATTCCGTGCCCTCATGAATTTTATTTTTGGAAGCAAGCGCATCGGCGAAGCTGGTAACAATGCCCGATTTTCTGAATGGCTTGTTGTTGACCGAAACCAATCCCACACTGACGGCTTCAAAACGTTCATTGACATTGATTCCGAGTGTGACGCTCTGTATTGCAGAGGATTTCAATTTTAACTCAGCAATATCCTTTTTCATCTCCGCAAAGCAGGCTTCGTGGTAAAGCTCATTAATGAAATTTCTGAAGCCCACAAGTCCTTCTGATTCGATTCCTGCATCGGAAAGACAGCTCTGCATGGCTTCAACACATTGAATATAGTCGTTCAGCTCATCAAGCCGGTGCAGAAGATGCCACAGACCGAGTTTTTCGTCCGACTCTTTGTGAATGCTGCTGAAATTCCGGATAAATTCAAGCTTATCAAAAAGCTCTGTCATGCGTTTCCGCAAATCTGGATGATGCAGTATATCCACAAAGACCTTCTGCCTGTATGCAGCCACTCTCGGATCGGCGGTTATATTGGAGAGAATGCCCATAATGAGATTCTGTTCTTTTTTATTATCCGTAAGATGCTGGCAGATCGTTTCAAGACCGAGGTCATGACAGGCAGCTTCAGAGAGCTGCTTGTATTCTGTATTTTCGTAATAGGGGAACAGTATGCTGAATCGTTTGTTTGCGTTCATATCAATACTCCTGATGTGTTTTTTTCATTATAACATGTTTCAGGGGATATGTCAATCAAAAAAGAAACCTCCGGCTTCCCGGAGGCTCTAACTCACTATCAAACTAAAGTGATGCTGTTTCGTGCCATTTTACAGCTGTCGGCTAAAATCCTATACCAACACGCCCTCGCCCAAACCGATCTATACGAAAATGGTTTATTCTTCCGGCAATACCTCCACCACCGACAACTCAGGACGATTGAAAATGCGCGGGATAAATATCATTCTGAGCGGCTTGGCTAAACCGCGGCTGACGATTTGTATCGTGCCGCCTTGTTCACGCTGACCACAGGTAAATTCCGGAAATATACCTTGTTCTGGCGCATAAAGCCCATGTTCAAGCAGCTTGGGGATACGCCACTGACCACCGTGCGCATGACCTGACAGCACAAGGTCAATGCCTGTTTCGCAATTCGCACACTCGTCGAGGAGCGTTTCAAACTGTTCCGGCTGATGTGCGAGAAGGATATTGTATTTTTCTTCATCCAATGATTGACAGCATGTTTCGAGCTGGTCAGGATTATCGTATGCATGAATCATTCCGCAGATCCGAAGCTCCTGATCATTCACCGTAATATCAAGGTATTCCCCGTGAAGTACGGGGATGCCGAGAGCCTTTACTTCTTCATAAAATGCTTCAGTATCCTTGCGCATTTCCTCATGATTTCCGGAAGCATAGGCGCATGGATAAGCTTCCTTTGTCATTTCCATAAGCTGCAGTGCGTGTTCTGTTCCGCCTTGAAAGTCTATGACATCGCCGCCGAACAGGACGATATCCGGCTGTTCTGCCTGAATTTCCGACCATATCCCGGATTGATCATCCCCACCGTAGGTGCAGTTGTGCAGGTCGGAGATGAAAACAATCCGCACAGGTTCAGTGAGCTTGTCCGAACTAAGAATGTAACGTTCAGTTTGAAGCCTGTTTCCGAACGCAATCATTACGATATTCAGCAGTACAAGCACGGATAAAACGATCAGTTTTGTTTTGGTTTTCTTTTTCATAAGATTTGCTATGACCCCTCCGTTTTTTGTAGATCTCTTCACGAATCATACAAGCTGTCATTCTTTGTATGAACAAAAAAAGAAAGCCTTCCAAGAAGGGAAACTTTCAAGCACGTTTGACTGCGCGGGTTCCGCGCCTGTAAGGGTGTGACAAAATAGATGACATACTTTCCAGTTTCAAAACTTCCGGCAGCTATGATTCCGCTTGCACGAAGTGCATAAGGAATCATGCGGTAAATAAAACTATATCGCGAAAAAAGAAAGCTTCCCAAAAAGGGAAGCTTTCATACGCGTATCGCCCGCGCGGGCTCCGCGCCTGTCAAGGTGTAACGAAATAGATGACATTGTTTTTACCTTGACTTCGACCTCTCCCAGTCAGATTTTTTTATTTTTGTATCTTCTCAATCATACAAGTATGCCGCTTCTCCGCATCCTTGTCATAACTGATGCCAACCAGCAAGATCTCACCGGAGTAGTCCTTCAGGCATTTCACATACTGCTTTTTCTTGATCTGATCAATCGCCGCTTCTGCTGAAATGTTCCATTTCAGTTCTACGATCATCGCCGGAGTCTGACAGCCTGTTCGGGGAACAAAGACCAGATCAGCAAAGCCCTTGCCGCCTGCTAATTCTCGATGGAGCGTATAATTCTTCCGTGCGGAATAGTATGCAAGGGACAGAATACAGGACAAGGAATTTTCGTTGTTGTATTGCAGGATAGAAGTGTTTTCATCATGTACCTGCTCAATGATTTCAGCAACTCTATCAGTATCTCCCTGCAAGGTAGATTCAAGCAGTTCATCCGAAAGCTGAATAGACTTGATCACATCACTCCAACCCAACACTCTGACAGTGCTGATAAACTGTTCTCGAATTTCATAGTTCGGGATGAAAATTTCTTTCGTGTCAAAATCATACGCAAGATACCCCAGATGGATCAGCAGCGTCAGCACATCGTCCTGCACTTGAAATGTAACCATGTCATTCGTAAATGTGCTGGTGTCGATTACCTTTCGCTCTCCTGCGATCATCTGTGTGATCGTGTCCCGCAATCCATCATAATTCATGTCAATGTAGGTGCGGATGGATTCATAGGTTTCAGTTTTTGTCCAGTAGTTATCAAATTTTTGCCGCACCATCGCTTCAACCACTGACTTGGGATTATAAATAGAATGCTCATTCAAGCTATAACCATCATACCATTTTTTCGCTTCAGCAAAATCCATGTGATAAGTTTCACAGAGTTCCTTGACTTCCATCTCTGTAAAACCCGTAAATTCAGCAATTGGGTCAGCGTTGGTCATGGAGAATTCATCAAACATATTCAGTGCAGAATGCTCTCCATACTTTTTGATCGGAAGGATGCCTGTCATGTAGGCAAGTGCGACATAGGGCTGATTTTTCAGCAGATCCCGCAGAAAATCGAGGTATTCCTTCTGCAAGTTCCAGTCAGCGTTCCGCATACGGAATACGCAGTCCCACTCATCAATGATAAAGACGAATCTTGCTCTGCACTGGGAGTAGATCTCCTCCATAATAGATACCAACTGATTGTCACAAAATTCTATATCCGTAAATTCATGCTTGAGTTCACGGATCACCTTACTCTCAAGGGCAGCAAGCATTGTCCGAATATCATCAGTTCGATTCATAAATCGCTGGATATTAAGATGAATGACATGATATTTGTTCAGATGCTTCTCAAAACTCGAATGCTGTGCAATTTTGAGATTCTGAAACAGTTCTCTGGAATCACAGCCACGGCTATAATATGCAACGAGCATTTCTGCCGCCATAGATTTGCCGAATCTTCTCGGACGGCTGACACAAATATTTTTTTGCAGTGTCCGAATATTTTTGTTTGTGAATGCGATCAACATACTTTTATCCACATAAATTTCGGAATCCACTGCTTCTTGGAACGCAGCATTATCCGGATTCAAATAAATTCCCATGCTCTCAGCCTCCTTCCGGATTTTTTCTTGCTTTTATTATATCATGTTTTCGGGAATAAATCAAGTAGCAGACGCAGTTCCAATCAATTTCTTCCTCTCACTATCAATATAATCCTTCACAAACTGCTCCGCCTCCTCCACACTGGGTTCGAGCAGCTCAAAATCCACCGCCGCCGAAATCCTGTCCAGCGGAATGGCGGACTGTTCGTTCTCGAATATCTCAATCAAAAACCCTGCACACTGCAACTCGTTGCCGTCCTTATCATGGCGAACAACAGATTCCTGCGAAATCTTCACATAAAATCCACGATACTTCATTTTCTTCACTCCAATCCCATGACAAAATCTTCTTCCTCGTCCAGTTCCTCCTGCCGGATACGCTCCTCCTGCTCCGTCAACGCCTGTGTCAAAGCACGTTCCAGATAACGCTCGTCCATACCATTCGCCCGATAACCATTCTGAATCGTCCGGTAATATTGCTGGCTTGGTGGGGCGATTTCACCTCGGTTCATGACATAAGCCATACATTCTCGCACCTTTCCATCGACCTCCATTTCGAAGATCTCCTTGCGGTATAAGCTGGGGAAGCCCTCATAGCGAT
>JAZQCT010000001.1:0-1550 GCA_045546475.1 Oscillospiraceae bacterium | reverse complement strand
CGCATCTTTTCGGCAAAATTTCACGCATCCTGCGTTGAAAAGGTTTGACAGGCGACAGCCTGCCTGCACCTTTTCGCCTTGTCTGCATGAAATTTCTGCTCGAAAATCTGCGTATTATTTTAGTGTCAACACTCCCTAGTTTTCCAGTTTTTCTGAACTGGCAGGAACTCTGTTTCCTGATTTCTGCCAAGAATGGCATTCTTGCAATTCTAACGTTTTCCCATTGTCCCCGTAGGGGGCAATGGGAAAACGCTATGGGATTCCAAAGGGATGTTATCCCTTTGGCGGGGGTCAGGGGGCAGAGCCCCCTGTCAGTTTCAGGCAAGCTTGGAAGCCTTAATTTCCTTTTCCACGATGGCAAGATCATTCTTCACCATGCGCTCTACCAGCTCTGCAAAGGAGATCTCGCGCTTCCAGCCGAGAGCAGCTTCTGCCTTTGCGGGATTGCCGAGCAGAACGTCAACCTCTGCGGGACGGAAGAACTTCGGGTTCACCTTCACGATCACCTTGCCGGTTGCCTTGTCCTTGCCGACTTCGTTCACACCCTCGCCCTCCCAGACAACTTCAATGCCTGCGGTGCGGAATGCGATCTCTACAAATTCACGGACAGTTCTGGTCTCATTGGTGGCAATGACATAATCATCCGGTGTCTCCTGCTGGAGCATCAGCCACATTGCCTTCACATAGTCCTTGGAATGACCCCAGTCACGCTTGGAATCCATATTGCCCAGCTCCACGCAGTCCTGCACGCCGAGCTTGATGCGTGCAACAGCATTGGAGATCTTACGGGTAACAAACTCCAGACCTCTTCTCTCGGACTCATGGTTGAACAGGATACCGGAGCAGGCGTACATATCATAGCTCTCTCTGTAGTTCTTGGTGATCCAGTGACCATAGAGCTTTGCCACGCCATAGGGACTTCTCGGATAGAACGGGGTCTTTTCTGTCTGCGGCATTTCCTGCACAAGACCGAACATTTCAGAGGTGGAAGCCTGATAGAAGCGTGCTTCGGGCTTCACAGTGCGGATGGCTTCGAGCATATTGGTTACACCGATGGCATCAATATCCGCAGTGCCGAGGGGAGTATCCCAGCTGGTTGCCACGAAGGACTGTGCCGCGAGGTTGTACACCTCGTCCGCCTGGGAGATCTGCATTGCCTTGATGAGGGAGATCGGGTCGGTCATGTCCGCATAGATCAGCTTCACCTTGTCCTTGAGATGCTCAATATTGCCGTAGTCCACGGTTGCCTTTCTTCTCCAGATACCGTAAACCTCGTAGCCCTTCTCCAGCAGCAGCTCTGCCAGATAGGAACCATCCTGACCTGTAATACCCGTAATAAGTGCTTTTTTCATAATAACTTACTCCTTTGATAATTTGTGTTTGCCGCCCGGGCGCAGCCGCGCCCCTCGACGATGTTCCAGACCACCAGGGACTGGCCCCTGTGCATATCTCCTGCGGTGAAGACTTTATCTGCATTTGTCCTGTAGTGGTCCGGACCATCCGCCGTCTCGACATTGCCCCGCGCAGTCAGCTGAATGCCGAAGGCTTCC